>JAQSDX010000069.1 GCA_029946125.1 Candidatus Methylobacter titanis | reverse complement strand
ACAGAGTTTTGCAATCGCTGTGCAAATATCGCGGGCACGGCCCGCTCCTACAGAGGGCATGTCTCGTTCCCAAGCTGGAGCTTGGGAACGAGATATTCTGACGATTAAGCCACTGGATGTGGGGGCGACTTCAGTCGCCACTGGGCGGCTAAAGCCGCCCCCACAAAAGCACGCCACTGGGCGACTGAAGTCGCCCCCACAAAAGTCGCCCCCACAAAGGCACGCGCCATTTCTAAATTGACTAAGTACCCGTGTGCAGTAAACTACTGTTTTACAGGAGGATGGCAATGACTGATAACAATAATGAAAAACACAAGATAGTGATTGTTGGCGGCGGGGCGGCGGGACTTGAGCTGGCGACCCGTCTGGGTAAAAAATTAGGCAAAAAAGGCCTGGCCGAGGTCATGCTGCTGGATGCGTCGCCGATTCATATCTGGAAGCCGTTGCTGCACGAGGTTGCCGCCGGTACCCTGGACGAGTCGGAACAGATTGAATATCTGGCCCAGGCGCATCGCCATCATTTTCGCTACCGGCTGGGACGCATGGAAGCGCTGGACAGACAGAAAAAAGAAATTTATGTCAGCCCCACGCTGAACGACAGCGGCGAGGAATTAATCCCCAGACGCACGTTCGCTTACGATACGCTGGTGATGGCGGTCGGCAGCATCAGCAACACTTTTGCGATTAAGGGCGTGGCCGAACACTGTTTATTTCTGGACACCACCGCTCAGGCGTTTAAGTTTCAAAAACAACTGGTTGAAACGTATATCAAGCGTCACGTCGGCAAAGACAATGCCGACGACAAGACTTTGTCTATCGTGATTATCGGCGCGGGGGCAACCGGCGTCGAATTGTCGGCGCAATTGCATGAGGTGACCGATCTGCTGGCGGTTTACGGTTTGGGCGAACCCGGCGAGGTCAAGCTGACGATCATCGAAGCCGCGACTCAATTGCTGCCGGCATTGCCTAGCCGCTTGGCCGAGGCGACGCAGCAACAACTGGTCAAACTGGGCATTGATCTTAAGCTGGGTCGCCGGGTCATTGAAGTCACCCAAGAGGGCGTTCATACCCACGATGGCGCTTGGGTGCCTGCGGATCTTAAAGTCTGGTCGGCGGGCATTAAAGCGCCGGACTGGATGAAAGATTTGGACGGATTGGAAGTAAACGGGATCAATCAGCTGGTGGTCGACGCAACTTTAAAGACGAATGATGATGACATTTTTGCGCTGGGCGATTGCGCGGCTTGTCCCTGGCCGGGGCACGAGGGCAATGTGCCTCCGCGAGCGCAGGCGGCGCATCAGCAGGCTTCGACCTTAAGTCAATCGCTGGTCAAGCGCTTGCAGGGCGGCAAGCCGGTGAACTATGTTTATCGGGATTACGGATCGCTGGTTGCGCTGGGCAAATACACGACGGTCGGCAATTTGATGGGGAATCTGATGGGTTCGGTCAGTGTCGGCGGCTTTATCGCCCGAGTGGTTTATCTGTCGCTGTATAAAATGCATCAGGTGGCGATACACGGTTATTTCAGGACGGCCATGTTGACGCTGTCCAATCTGTTCAGACGCAGCGCTCATGCAAAAATAAAAATGCATTAACGTTTTTTCACTCTACGCCTGCGTAGTTTTTTTATTTATAACCTTTACACAGATCAATACCATGTTTGAAATTGAATACGAGTTCCGCGAAGAAGATTTAATCCATTTTAATGAAATACAGTTCCTGAGAAATGAAGACATACAAAGCAATATCCGCAAAAACCGCTGGATAGTGCCGGGTATCATGGGGCTTATCGGTTCGTTTTATTATTTTTATTACGGCGATATGAAATCGTCGGGATATATTGTCGTTATTGCTATCCTGTGGGCGTTGCTGTCGCCAAAAATCATGATGCTGGATTTGCGCAGGCAGATACTGAAAAATTATACCGCTAAAGAAAAGGTCAATATGTTCGGCACTTATACGCTGAGCATCGATCCTGCCAATGCCAATTATTTGCTGGAAAAATCGCCCAGCGGCAAGCATAAAATGGCCTGGGCCGATTTGGTCAGGGTGGAATACGGCAAGCGCTATGTTTATATCTATATCAATTTGAGTACCGCGCTGGTTATTCCGGTAGAAACGGTAAAAAAAGGCAATCTGGAGCAGTTTGCCGAGCAGGCGGAAAAGATGATTGAGCGGTATGCTTAGATTAGGGGAAAGGCGAAACAATGACAACACTCACGTTTGACTGAATGATCGCGACGGATGCGAGTAGGGCGTGCCGTGCGGGGGATATTTTCAGGATGTAGATACTTTAGCCGCCCAGTGAGTAGGGCGTGCCGTGCGCGCCTTAGCAATGCGGATGAAATAACGTGAGCTGGTTTTTAAACCATGAAGGTTTGAAGTCTTCAGCCTTTTATGGTCATTGCTTAAGCCTGTTGCTTGGCTCCCAAGGCGCGCACGGCACGCCCTACGGGGGATATTTTCAGGATGTAGATACTCTCTTAAAACAGGACAAATCGGAGTACAGGCTTTGCCTGTTCGCAAGCAGAGCTTGCACTCCTTATGGCTTTAAATGGGAAGCCTGAAATTGTACGGTTTTACCGTAACACAGTCGAAGCGGAAACCTTGGACGAACTGGAAAAAGAAGTGTGGGAGTTGGTGCCGGAATTACTCACGCTGAGCGAGTACTTAGTCAACTTAGAAATGACGGGTTCCTGTAACTGTGGGGGCGGCTTTAGCCGCCCAGTGGCGACTGAAGTCGCCCCCACATCCAGTTGCTTAACCATCAGAATAAAGTTGACTGAATACGAGTTCCTAAGCTGGAGCTTGAGAACTCGCGTAATATAAAAGCGCTTTAAAAATGCACAAAGATAATATCAATGCCCAAAAAAATTAGAGAATTAATCAGCGAGCTTGAAAAAGCGGGTTTTATCAACCGGGGTGGAAAAGGAAGTCATAGAAATTTTGTACATCGGGTTATTCTTAAGTCGGTAGTTATCTCCGGAAAAGCAGGGGACGATGCCAAAAAATATCAAGAAAGAGCCGTCGAAGCAGCCATAAATGAGGTGAAGAAATGAATGAAAAATATCATTATGTAAAAATAGTTGAATGGTCAGATGAAGACCAATGTTTTGTTGGCAGTTGCCCCGGGCTTTTTTACGGCGGTTGTCACGGTAGTGATGAAAAACAGGTTTTCGCAGAACTGTGCGAATTGGTCGGGGAAACCATTGAACTATATCAACAAGACGGTAAATTCTTGCCTCCGGCAACGTCAGGTAAAGACTACGCTAACAAAATGCTCAGTGTTGGCTAATGCTTCGACAGACTTGTCTTTGACATCCTCCCCCCGCTAAAGCAAGGGAGCCATGCGTAAGCTTTCGCCTTCAGCTTTTCACCCTTTCACTTTGATATTTAATGCTAAATTTTAGAAATATAGCCCTGCGCCGTGGCGTGCGGGTGTTGTTTGCCCACTCTTCGTTCACTATTCACAAAGGCCAGAAAGTCGGCTTTACCGGCGCAAACGGCGCGGGCAAGTCCAGTTTTTTTGCGCTGGTCAAAAACGAGCTGCATTTGGATGAGGGTGATTTTTCGATGCCGCCGGGGCTGGAAATCGCTCATGTCGCCCAGGAAAGCGCGGCCACGACCCGTTCCGCGATTGATTACGTCATTGACGGCGACCGGCAATTGCGGCGCTTGCAACAGCAGTTGCTGGCCGCCGAACAGGCCGATGACGGTTTGCATCAGGCCGAATTGCATGCCGCCCTGGACACTATCGGCGGCTATACCGCTCAGGCCAGAGCCTCGCGCTTAATGAACGGCCTGGGTTTTAGCGCCGAGCAGGAAAACAACCCGGTCAATTCGTTTTCCGGCGGCTGGCGGATGCGGCTGAATCTGGCTCAGGCCTTGATGTGCCGTTCCGATGTGTTGCTGCTTGACGAGCCCACCAACCATCTGGATCTGGATGCGGTCATCTGGCTGCAGGACTGGCTGTGCAAATATCCCGGCACCTTGTTGCTGATTTCTCATGACCGGGATTTTCTGGATTCCATCACCGATCACATCGTCCATATCGAGCAGGGCAAGGCCGAGATTTATACCGGCAATTATTCGGCCTTTGAACGGATGCGCGCCGAAAAGCTGGCGCAACAACAATCATCCTATCTGAAGCAGCAACGGGAAATCGCCCATATGCAGAGCTTTGTCGACCGCTTTAAGGCGCAAGCCACTAAAGCGAGACAAGCGCAAAGCCGGATTAAAGCTCTGGAGCGCATGGAGTTGATTGCGATGGCGCATGTCGACTCGCCGTTTGATTTTAGTTTTCCTAAGCCGGAAAAAATGCCTAATCCGTTATTAACGCTGGATAAGGTCGATATTGGCTACGGCCAAAGCTGCGTGATCAAGCAGGCCGGGCTATCCATATCGCCGGGCGACCGTATCGGTTTGCTGGGGCCGAATGGCGCGGGGAAATCCAGCCTGATCAAGGTGCTGGCAGGCGATATGCCGCCCTTATCCGGTACACGGAATGAAGCCGAAGCGTTGAAAATCGGCTATTTTGCCCAGCACCAGCTGGAACAGTTGCGCGTCGATGAAAGTCCTTTGTGGCACTTGCAGCAGCTGGACAAGCAGGCGACCGAGAAGGATTTGCGCAATTTTCTGGGGGGGTTCGATTTTCGCGGCGACAAGGTGATGGAAGCGGTAAAACCGTTTTCCGGCGGCGAAAAAGCGCGTCTGGTGTTGGCGCTGCTGGTTTATCAAAATCCCAATCTGTTGCTGCTGGATGAGCCGACCAACCATCTGGATCTGGAAATGCGTCATGCTTTGAGCGTGGCTTTGCAGGACTATGAAGGCGCGATAGTGGTGGTCTCGCATGACCGGCACTTGTTGCGCTCGGTGACCGATCAGTTGTTATTGGTGTCCGGCGGCAAGGTGCAGCCTTTCGATGGCGACCTTGACGATTATCGAATCTGGCTGACCGAACAGAAAAAGGGCGAGGAAAAAGTTGCTGTCGATAGTGCGCAGACGGTATCGCGCAAAGATCAGCGGAAACTGGATGCGGAACGCCGGCAAAAACATAAGCCTTTATTCGATGCGCTGAAAAAAGCTGAAATTGCCGTTGAAAAATATCATAATGAACAGCGCCAACTGGAACATCAACTGGCCGATCCTGCCATTTATGCGGAATCGGCAAAGGAGTCGTTAAAACAGCTGATGGAGCGGAAAATCAAAGTCGATAAGGCGCTGGATGATGCGGAAGCGGCCTGGATGGAAGCGGAGGAAAAGATCGAGGCGGCTAAATAAGAGGTAGGGGCGACCGGCCGGTCGCCCGCTAACGGGAAAAATCATGTATGAAATCATAAAGCGGCTGTTTGATATTTGCCTGCTTAAAAAAGGCCCGCAAAATTTACCGCCCTCTGTCTGGTGGTTGCGGATAGGGCTGGTTGTTGATGTTACGGTCAGTTTTCTCATGGCAAACCTCAGTAGGGACTGGCTAACGGCGCTGTTACAGGCTATGGTCTCGGCTTTACTGATTATCGGATTTAGCTGGCTTATTTTATATGTCGGTCGAAAGAGGCAGCGGTTTTATCAAACCACTATCGCCTTGCTGGGTACCGATGCGTTGATTGGTTTTATCGCCTTGCCGGGAATGGCCTCGATGATGACAGGAAAAGGCGTTTTCCTGGCTTTTATGGTAACGGTTGGCTTAATAATTTGGCATTGGGTCGTTGCCGGACATATTATTCGCAATGCGCTGGGACAAACCTGGACTTTTAGTTTAGGCTTGGCGTTTTTATTCATACTGGGATCTTATCAGGTGATAGCGTTATTGTTTCCTGAGGTTGCCGGTGTTAACTAGGAGTCAACATGGAAAGCTACAAACATATATTACTGGCAGCAGACTTTTCCGAACACGGCAAGCTCGTTGCCGAGAGGGCGAAGGATCTGGCCGACAAGTATCAGGCAAAACTGAGTATTGTGCATGTGATGGACAATTTGCTGATTACCGATCCCGGTTATGGCTCGACGATTCCTTTCGATCTGGATTTAACGGCGGAGTTAATGGCGGCGGCAAAAAAGCGATTGGCCGACCTGGCGGAAAAACTCACTATTGCTGACGACTGTCAGTGGATGGAAACGGGCAGCCCTAAGTTGGAAATAATCAGGGTTGCTGAGGAAAACAGGGTCGATTTAATTATCGTCGGCTCGCATGGTCGGCACGGGTTCGCCCTGTTGCTGGGTTCGACCGCAAACGGCGTGCTGCATCATGCGAAATGCGATGTTTTAGCGGTACGCTTGCACGATGACGATTGATCTTGATTGAACCAGGTTGTGGCGGCGTTGTCGTGTCCACAGGGATTAAAGGGCGCCTAGACGCCCACTTTTAAAAGGTAGACGATAAATGATTGGACAGATTGAAACTTATGATCCCGATAGGCAATCCGGGGTAATAAAAAGTGAAGACACGCTTTATACATTTGATTTGGATGCCTGGGTGGCCGATGTACCGCCCGATGAAGGCGATGACGTTAACTTTGACGCCGAAGGAAGCATTGCCGGCAACATTGACTTGGTGGGCGCGTATTTAGAGCCGCCTAAAGCGGTTAAATATAAATATCTGGCTACTGCGCTGGCATTATTTTTAGGCTTTGCCGGGGCGCATCGGTTTTATCTCGGTTTTTATGCGCTGGCTGTTTTTCAGCTAACGTTGACCGTGATACTTTACGTAACCGGACTGCCCGGGTTTGCGATGCTATGGCCTTTTGTAGAATTCATTTTACTGGCTGGCGGACATATCAATAAAGACGCTAAAGGTCGCCCATTAAAATAATCAGGCAAAAACGGGGAGACAAAAAAAAGCCCTTGTGATCACTCACAAGGGCTTTTTTTAACTCTGTTTATGCCTTATTTAGGATAAACATTAGCAGCGGTTAAGCCTTTTGGACCTGATTCGATGTCAAAAGTGACCGTGTCGCCTTCAGTCAGTGTTTTAAAGCCATCGCCTTGAATAACTGAATGATGAACAAAAACGTCTTCGCCGCCATCAGCAGGTGCGATAAAACCAAAACCTTTAGTGTTGTTAAACCACTTTACAGTGCCTGTTGCCATTTTGAAACTCCTAAAATAAAAACTTACGGTTAACACAGAACTACAACATTGATAACCGGACAACCTAACAATTTAGGAATCCCTTAACTCAACATCTGTTTTCTGACGCGGTGTATTGTACTGTTTTTTTTATGATGCTGTCATCAGTAGATTTGATAACCGGCTGCCGGACTTCAAATATTCACCTCTGGACACGCCTTAATCGGTCGATTTGTTGAGCTGAGCCAGCGGCTGCCGTTATTCCGGCCTGCTGAATGCCAGACATTATTCGTCTTCCTGCCGTTCGATCTTATCCAGCCGGGCTTCCATTTCGGCATCATCGGGCGCTTGATAATCGCTGTCAGGTTTGGGTACAAAAGCTCTGGAACATAACAAGCCCAGCTCAAAAAGTATCCACATCGGCACGGCTAATAAGGTTTGCGAAATCGCATCAGGGGGGGTTAAAACGGCCCCGATGATAAACGCGCCGACGATCACATAAGGGCGTTTGTCGGCCAGACCGGCCGGGGTTACCAGTCCGGTCCAGACCAATACGATGGTGAATATCGGCACCTCAAAGCAAGCGCCGAACGCAAAAAACAGGGCCAAAACAAAATCGAGATACTTGGCAATATCGGTCATTACCGCTACGCCTTCGGGTGCGGCGGCGGTCAGGAAGCCGAAAACCAGCGGAAACACGACGAAGTAGGCAAAAGCTACGCCTAAATAGAACAGCAGGGTGCTGGCAACCAGCAGCGGAAAAATCATGCGCCGCTCCCGCTTATACAAGCCCGGCGCAATAAATGCCCAGAATTGGTAAAGAATATAAGGGACGGAAATAAAAATCGATAACACCAGCGCCAGTTTAAACGGCGTGAAAAACGGGGACGCTACGTCAATAGCAATCATCGTGCTATTTTTCGGCAAGTGCTTCATCAGTGGGCCAGCCAACAGGCTGTAGATTTGATTGGCGTAGGAAGCTAACGCCAAAAATACCACCAATACGCATAAAACCATGCGTAACAGCCGGTTACGAAATTCAATCAGATGGCTGATAAAGGGTTGTTCGCCATCATTAAAATTATTTTGATTCATTGTGCTTGGCGTTATCTACCGGTGGCTGCTTAATTGCGGATTTAAGCGTAGCGGAGGTTTCATCGAGCATTTGCTGAACGTCTTCCAGCCCGGACTGCTCTTTAAATATCTGACGCATTTCTTCGGCTTGCAGTTCCAGTTTGATTTCTTCTTTGACGGCGGCGACCATGGTTCGCGTTTTGCCCAGCCAGAACCCTGCAAGCCTGGCCACCTTGGGCAATCTTTCAGGACCTATGACCAATAAGCTGACCAGTCCGATCAGGCAAAGCTCCGAAAATCCTACATCAAACATCGGGGCTTAATCTTTATCGGCTTTTTTGGAAGTGACTTCGCCTTCGATGGCTTCGCCCTTGTCTTCCGCAGGTTTATCGTCGCTACCTTCGCCTTCTTTCATCGACGTGCGGAAGCTTTTGATGGCTCCGCCCAGATCAGCGCCGATATTGCGTAGACGCTTGGTGCCGAAAACCACAATGACGATGACCAATATAACTAATAGTTGAGTAACGCTAGGGCCCATTTTAAACTCCAGTAAAGACGTTGAATGCAGCTTCTTTTTTGTTGTAGACCTTGCAATGCAAGGTCTCTACTTGTTACGTTGCGCCTTTTCTTCCAGACCGGACAAGCCGAAACGACGTTGCAATTCCTGCAAGACATCGTCCGGCCCCAGTCCCTGATCGGCCAGTAACACCATGCAATGAAACCACAAATCGGCGGTTTCATAAATGATCTGTTTTTTATCGCCGTCCTTGGCGGCGATGACGGTTTCTGTCGCTTCTTCGCCGATTTTTTTCAGTATGCTGTCCAGACCTTTGGCATACAGACTGGCTACGTAAGATTTATCGGCCGGTTCAAGTTTACGCTGTTCCAGAATTTGCGCCAGTTGTTGCAATACGTCGCTCATAATTTTTTATAAATAGTCGCAGGATCTTTCACTATCGGCTCGACGGTCTGCCATTGCTGGTCAACCAGACTGCGATAAAAGCAGCTTTCACGGCCGGTGTGGCAGGCAATGCCGCCTTCTTGTTCAATTTTTAGCAGAATAACATCTTCATCGCAATCCAGGAAAATATCGAGTATTTTTTGCCGGTGCCCGGATTCCTCGCCTTTGCGCCATAATCTTTGGCGTGACCTTGACCAGTACACCGCATAACCTTCGGCGACGGTTAACGCTAAGGACTCGCGGTTCATCCAGGCGAACATCAGCACTTTTCCGGTTTCCGCCTGTTGCGCGATAACCGGTACCAGTCCGTCTTCGGTCCAGCGTATTTCATCCTGCCAGGATACGCTCACAAACGCACCTCTATGCCGCGTGAGGCCATATGTTGCTTGGCTTGTTCAATGGTATATTCGGCAAAATGAAAAATACTGGCCGCCAACACCGCATCGGCCTTGCCTTCAATGACGCCGTCAGCCAAATGGTCAAGATTGCCGACGCCGCCGGAGGCAATCACCGGTACCGTTACCGCCTCGCTAATGGCGCGGGTTAACGGCAAATCGAAACCTTCGCGGGTGCCGTCCCGGTCCATGCTGGTTAACAGGATTTCGCCTGCACCGTAATCGACCATTTTTTTTGCCCAGGCAATCGCATCAATGCCGGTCGGCTTGCGGCCGCCGTGGGTGAAAATCTCCCAGCGGCCGGGTTCACCAAGTGAGCTGACTTTTTTTGCGTCTATGGCCACTACGATACATTGCGAGCCGAAACGCTCCGCCGCTTCGCGGACAAAATCCGGGTTAAATACCGCCGCGCTGTTAATGCCGACTTTATCGGCACCGGCATTCAGCATCCGGCGAATATCGTCCAGGGTTCTGATGCCGCCGCCGACCGTCAGCGGAATAAACACTTCGCTAGCGACCTGTTCAACCACATGGACGATGGTGTCGCGATTGTCATGGGTGGCGGTAATATCCAGAAAGGTGATTTCATCCGCGCCTTCGCGGTCGTAACGCCGGGCGATTTCTACCGGGTCTCCGGCATCGCGGATATCGACAAATTTTACGCCTTTAACGACGCGGCCGTTATCGACATCCAGACAGGGAATAATGCGTTTGGCTAAGCTCATCTTATTGAAACGATTCCGCTAGTTTTTCAGCCGCTGCAAAATCCAGCGTGCCTTCATAAATCGCCCGACCGGTAATGGCGCCCATAATGCCGTCACTGGCAACAGCGCCCAAGGCGATGATGTCATCCATATTGGTAATACCGCCGGACGCAATAACCGGAATCCGGATCGCGCGCGCCAATTTTGCGGTGGCTTCAACATTGACGCCGGACATCATGCCGTCCCGGGAAATATCGGTATAGATAATGGCTTCGACGCCATCTTGTTCAAAATGTTTAGCCAGATCAATCACATCATGTTTGGACAGTTTCGACCAGCCATCGATAGCCACTTTGCCGTCTTTGGCATCCAGTCCGACGATGATGTGACGCGGATATTCCAGCGCCATATTTCTGACAAAATTCGGCTCGTTGACCGCCTTGGTGCCGATAATCACATACTCGACACCGGCATCAAGATACCCCTGGATAGTATCTTCATCACGAATGCCGCCGCCTATTTGTACCGGCACATTCGGGTAGGCGGCGACTATGGCGTGAATCACCTCGGCATTCCTGGGTTTTCCGGCAAAGGCGCCATCCAGGTCAACCAAGTGGATTCTTTTGGCGCCGGCGGCAACCCATTTGCCTGCTACGGCAACCGGATCATCGGAAAAAATCGTATTGTCGTCCATGCGTCCCTGACGCAAACGAACACACTTCCCTTCTTTTAAATCGATTGCAGGTATCAATAACATAACACTAAAATCCTCAACGGCGGGTAATCAGTCAATAGTAACTAAACATGTCCATCCCAATGCAAAAAATTGTTCAGCAGCTGTAAACCGACTGCCTGACTCTTTTCAGGATGAAATTGTACGGCAAAAACATTGTCTTGCGCCAACGCACAGGTAAATGCGTTCGGGTATTGCGTCGTTGCCGCGATAGCTGCGGCATCATCCGGCTGCGCATAATAACTGTGCACAAAATAAAAGCGGCTATCCTGGGGAATATTTTCCCATAGCGGATGTGGATGCAGCTGATGGACTTGATTCCAGCCCATGTGCGGAATTTTAAGCGCATTGCCATCGCCGTCTGTTAACGCTTCGGCAAAATGCACCACATGTCCGGCAACAACATCCAGACATTGAATGCCGTTGTTTTCCTCGCTGTCGGTCAATAAGGCCTGCATCCCTAAGCAAATCCCCAGCAAAGGCTTGGTGTTGGCAACTTGCTGGATAACGGCATCTAAGCCCGATTGCTTGAGCGCCTGCATACAATCCCGTATCGCACCGACGCCGGGAAAAACCACCCGGTCGGCACCCAGGATGGTATCCGCATCGGACACGCAAACAACATCCACTTCAGGCGCTGCATGTTGCAGCGCCTTTACGATGGAATGCAAATTACCCATTCCGTAATCAATGACAGCGACAGTAGACATAAATAAAACAGGTTAAAGGTGCGAGGTAAAAGGCTAAAGGCTGCCTTTGGTTGATGGCATGATGCCCGCCATACGCGGATCGGCGGTAATCGCCATACGAATAGCTCTGCCCATGGCTTTAAAAATGGTTTCGGCGACGTGATGGGCATTGGCGCCCTTCAAGTTGTCGATATGCAAGGTTACCCCGGCATGGTTGACAAAGCCCTGAAAGAATTCGCGAAACAAATCGACATCAAAACGGCCGATCATGGCTTTGGGGTATTTAACCTCATAAAACAAGCCGGGACGCCCGGAAAAATCGATCACCACGCGCGACAAGGCTTCATCCAAAGGCACATACGCATGTCCGTAGCGAACAATGCCTTTTTTGTCGGCCATGGCTTGGGCAAACGCCTGACCCAGGGTAATGCCGACGTCTTCTACGGTGTGGTGATCATCAATGGCCAAATCGCCTTTGGCGGTGATGTCCATGTCGATCAAGCCGTGCCTGGCAATCTGATCAAGCATATGTTCAAGAAAAGGCACGCCGATTGAAAATGAGGATTTACCGGAGCCATCCAGATTAATTTTGATTTTGATTTGAGTTTCAAGCGTATTTCGCTCGACTTCCGCAGTACGTTGATCCATGTTGACATCAGTAATTTGAGTGATTTGTGGCATTTTACTATGCCAAGCAAGATTTGGCTGTTTTTTTAAAAGGGTACGCGCTGAGGTCATTTCTAATTTGAAGTCTGTGCATCCAGGGCTCTGCCGATCAAGCAAGGTCTTTGCTGCCGGTTTCTTTATGAAAATCAACGATCAAATCTGGTAAAATTCCCACAGAAGAAATTGCCTCTGTTTTAGTTTTTTCCGTCTATGCAAAACCCTAAACCAACAAAGTGATGACACTGAGAGAAAATCCCATGAAATTCAGCCCCTGTATTGATAAATGTACTTACGAAGGAACTCACTGTGAAGGTTGCGGCCGAACACACGTTGAAATTGCAGCAACTAAAAAGATAGTCATGGCCATAGTCAATTTTGCCCAGGAACAGGACTATGAAAATATCGATGATTTTGTCAACGCTGTCGGGCAGAGTGCCCTTAAAAAACTCAACAAAGCGGCTGCTGAAAAATAATGACCCCAGGCGAAAATACGTATGACAACTCCCGAAATTTTTGGCTATTTAGCCGCGACACTGACGACCGCATCATTTGTACCTCAGGCAATATTGACGATAAAAACCCGGGATACCGCCTCCCTTTCATTGGGCATGTACAGCACCTTTACCCTGGGCGTATTCTGTTGGCTTATTTACGGCATTCATCTTGGCGATAAGGCGATTATCGTAGCCAACGCAATAACACTGCTGCTGGCCGCATCGATACTGTGCTTCAAGATTTACAACCTGACGCGCAAAAAAGAACCCTTCTGATGATTTGTTAGCTTTTCTGTTTGGCTATCGACCCATAACCCATCTTGGAGCGATAAAAAATGATCAGCACAGCTTTATTGATTGCTGCTCCATTGCACAAAATGTTTGTAAGGAATGCGTATCGTCCACGACTGATTGGTTAGCAAGACTTTGTTGTATGCGTCATGATTGACGAGTCTACCATTCATCCATTAGGTTTAGAGCATTCATTATGAACACAGCAAGATGCGCTAAACATGCGCCTGTCAACCCCGTCATGAGACCGCTGTTTATCGCATTATTGACGGTTTTAGCCGCACAGAACCTGGCGGCCGAGCCTAAACTGATGATCGGTGAATTCAGCCGCAACCGACTCGATGGCTGGGAACATAAAAGCTTTAAAGGCGAAACCCGTTACCGGTTGCAAACTCTGGATGGCGGCGCGGCATTAAAGGCCGACAGCCAAGCGGCAGCGTCGGGACTGTTTAAGGAACAGCGCATCGATCTTGAACAAACGCCGTTTCTGAATTGGTCGTGGCGGATTGCCAACCGCTTGACCGGCCTTAATGAACAAAGCAAGGCCGGGGACGATTACGCCGCCCGCATTTATGTGGTGGTCAAGGGCGGTCTGGCGTTTTGGCAAACCAAGGCGCTTAATTATGTCTGGGCCGGCAACACCGCAAAGGATAGCGTCTGGCCCAATGCCTTTGCCGGTGATCACGCGATGATGCTGGCTTTGCGCGGTCAGGAAGCGACGCTGAATGTCTGGCACAAGGAAAAGCGCAATGTGAAAGCCGACTGGCAACAGCTGTTCGGTGAAAACATAAGTGCTATCGATGCGGTGGCGCTGATGACCGATACGGATAACAATGGCGGACAGGTTTCCGCCTTTTACGGCGACATTTGGTTTTCCAAGGATTAATCATGCACGATACCCGACCCCTACTCGCCAACAGCGACTTTCCGGCCATTTCCCGCAAACCGCTGGAAATCCTGCAAGTCAATCTGGGCTATCTTTGTAACCTCAGTTGCGTGCATTGCCATGTCAACGCCGGGCCCAAGCGCACCGAAATGATGAACCTGGAAACGCTGGATCAGGTGTTGGCGTTGGCTCAGGCGGCCAATATTCATACCCTGGATTTAACCGGCGGCGCTCCGGAAATGCACCCGCATTTTCGTTATCTGGTCAAGGCCGCCCGCGACCTGGGAATTAAGGTCATCGATCGCTGCAATCTGACCATACTGGAAGATGAGCGTTATCTCGACTTGGCAGAATTTCTGGCTAATCAGCAGGTAGAAATCACCGCTTCCCTGCCCTGTTATCTGGAAGAAAATGTCGACAAACAGCGCGGCAAAGGCGTATTTAAGGACAGCATGACTGCTTTGCAGCGCCTGAATCGACTAGGTTATGGTCGGCAGGACAGCCCGTTGCAGCTTAATCTGGTTTACAACCCGCAAGATGCGGTATTGCCGCCGGATCAACAATCCCTGGAACAGGCCTATAAACAGCATTTGCAGGAACAATACGGCATCGTCTTTAACCGTCTCTATGCCATCGTCAACATGCCGATCCAGCGTTTCGGCAGCATGCTGGTCAGTCAGGGACGGCTTGACGCCTATCTAAACTTATTGCGCCGCCATTTTCGCGCGGACAATCTCACCCAGCTGATGTGTCTTAATGCCATAAGTATTGATTGGCAGGGTTATGTCTACGATTGCGACTTCAACCAGATGCTGTCCATGCCGCTGGGGGCAACGACAAAGCCGCGTGTGCATATCGGCGATTTACGCCTGGAAACCTTGAGCGGCTCGGCCATTGCTACGGCCGCGCATTGCTACGGTTGC
Organism: Candidatus Methylobacter titanis; assembly: GCA_029946125.1. Lineage (GTDB taxonomy): Bacteria > Pseudomonadota > Gammaproteobacteria > Methylococcales > Methylomonadaceae > Methylobacter_A > Methylobacter_A titanis. Next base: position 977 of record JAQSDX010000069.1, on the reverse strand, counting down.
ACCGCAGGGCAAGGCAGCAGCTGCGGCGGCGCTTTATAACAAGTGCAGCCGCAACTCAGCATTATCATCCCCGTCGTCAACGAAGCCGGACAAATTGCGCTCAAACTGCACGCCTTGCAAGCGCTGCGGAACCGTTGTCAATTGCTGCTGGTCGATGGCGGCAGCAACGACCGCAGCGCGGAAATTGCAAAGCCGCTGGTCGATCAAGTATTGCACAGCCCTCGCGGTCGAGCCCGGCAGATGAATTGCGGCGCGGCGAGGGCTCAAGCCGATGTGCTGTTGTTTTTACATGCCGACACCCGTTTACCGGATAACGCTGTAAACCTGATCATGCAGGCAGTGGGCGATGGTTACCACTGGGGCCGATTCGATATCAGCTTCGACAATCCGCAGCCGATATTCAGGCTGATCGCCTTTATGATGAACCGGCGTTCGCGGCTGACCGGCATCGCCACCGGCGATCAGGCTTTGTTCATCACCCGTCAGGCTTTTCAGGCGGTTGCCGGTTTTCCGGACATTGCACTGATGGAGGATATCGCTATCAGTACACGGCTGAAAAAGCTGGGCAGACCTTGCTGCATTGACGCCAAGGTCGTCACCTCGGCGCGGCGCTGGCAGCAACAGGGGATTTTCACAACCATCCTGCTGATGTGGCGGCTACGGCTGCGTTATTTTTTCGGTGCCGATCCCGATAATTTGGCAGCCCGCTATTACCGATGAGCTATCAGCCCCGGTAGCCGCTCAGGTCAAAATCCGCCTGCTTTGCTTGCTCTCCGGCAACAGTGAGTAGGGCGTGCCGTGCGCGCCTTATCAATGAGTATGAAATAACGCAAGCTGGTTTTTTAAACCATGAAGGATTGAAGTCTTCAGCCTTTTATGGACATTGCTTAAGCCTGTTCCTTAGCTCCCAAGGCGCGCACGGCACGCCCTACGGGGGATATTTCCAGACACGAAACAAGATATTTTCTGACTGCGAT
>JAQSDX010000068.1 GCA_029946125.1 Candidatus Methylobacter titanis | reverse complement strand
TCAGCCTTTTATGGACATTGCTTAAGCCTGTTCCTTAGCTCCCAAGGCGCGCACGGCACGCCCTACGGGGGATATTTCCAGACACGAAACAAGATATTTTCTGACTGCGATCTATCTTTTTCACGACAGTTCTAGACCGTGCGTAACTTCAGTTATTCACCACGAAGAGCACGGAGAACACGAAGTTTCCGTCAAAATTAGGTATGATAAAAACACGGCAATCATAAAACTTTTCGCTCTCTACTGATATGGAATGGATATGACAGGTAAAACAAATTCACTTTACTTACTGCTGATTAGTGTTCACGGCTTAATTCGCGGGCATGATCTGGAACTGGGTCGTGACGCCGACACTGGCGGTCAAACCAAATATGTCGTCGACCTGGCCAAGGCTTTAGCGCAACAAAAAGCGGTCGCCCGCGTTGACTTGGTGACCCGTGAGATTATCGATCCCGCAATCCACACCGATTACGCCAACCCTTGCGAACAGCTCAACGAACAAGCCCGTATTATTCGCATTGCTGCAGGACCCGAGGCTTATCTCAAAAAAGAGGATCTTTGGGATTATCTGGATATTTTTACCGATAATCTGCTGCACTGGTTAAATCAGCAACCGCGAATGCCGGATATCTTGCACAGCCATTACGCCGATGCCGGTTATGTCGGTATGCGCTTGTCGCATCTTACCGGTATCCCGCTGGTTTTTACCGGACATTCATTAGGCAGAGACAAACGCAGCCGTTTATTGGCGATGGGAATTAATAGCGAGGTGCTGGAACAGCGCTATAACATCTCTCGGCGCATTAATGCCGAAGAAGATACGCTTGCCACGGCGGATCTGGTCATTACCAGCACCCGCAATGAAATCGCCGAGCAGTATGAGCTGTATGATTATTATCATCCTGAACGCATGGTGGTGGTGCCGCCGGGCACCGATCTGGAACAATTCCATCCGGCGGATGGCCAAGCCTATGCCTTTCCATTTAAACGCTGTCTGAAACATTTTTTAAAACATCCCAAAAAGCCAATGATACTGGCGCTATCCCGGCCCGATGAGCGCAAGAATATCGTGTCGCTGGTACAGGCTTATGGAGAGTCAACCGAGTTGCAGGCCTTGGCCAATCTGGTCATCGTTGCCGGTAATCGCGACGATATTCGCGAAATGGATGAGGGCGCACAATCGGTATTGACCGAAATACTGTTATTGGCCGATTGCTATGATCTGTACGGATGCATCGCCATTCCCAAACACCATAACCAGGAAGAAGTGCCGGATATTTACCGGTTGGCGGCGCTGTCAAAAGGCGTGTTTGTTAATCCTGCATTGACTGAGCCGTTTGGCTTGACGCTGCTGGAGGCTGCTGCCTGCGGTGTGCCGCTGATAGCCACTGAAAATGGCGGACCGGTGGATATTATCGGTAATTGTCATAACGGTTTGTTAGTCGATCCCCTGGATATTGAGGCTATTGCTCAGGCACTGTTAACCATACTCAAAGATCCTGAACAATGGCAGCGCTTTTCTCAACACGGTTTGCAAAATGTCAGTAAATTTTATTCCTGGCAGGCCCATGCCAAGAGTTATTTAAAAAAAATCAAGCCCTTGCTTGATCAGCAAAGGCCAATTCATAAAGTAAAGCGCGAACGCAACTTGTTGCGTTATCAAAACCGCGCTATTTTTACCGACATCGATCAGAGTCTGCTCGGCAATGCCGAAGGATTGCAGAAATTTGCCCAGTGTCTGCGCGCTCAGCGTAAAAATGTTTTTTTCGGCATTGCGACCGGACGCAGGCTGGATACGGCATTAGCCCTTCTGAAGAAAAACGGCCTGCCGACACCGGATGTCTTAATCACCAGCCTGGGTACCGAAATTTACTATGCCCCGCATATTACCGCCGATACCGCCTGGGCCCGGCATATCGACCACCACTGGAATCCTAAAGCGATACGCCGGATTTTAGCCGAAATTCCGGGCTTGGTTTTACAGCCGAAAAGCGAACAAAGCCGTTTCAAAATCTCCTACCATTACGATTCCGAACGGGCGCCCAGCCCTGATGAAATCAATGCCCTGTTGCGACAGGAAGATCAGGCAGTCAATGCCCATCAGGCCTTTGGACAATTTTTCGATATTGTGCCGATACGTGCGTCCAAAGGGCTGGCCCTGCGCTATTTTGCCCGGCAATGGAATATTCCCTTGGAACGCATCTTGGTTGCCGGTGGTTCGGGGGCTGATGAAGATATGATGCAAGGCAACACCCTGGCGGTCGTCGTTGCCAACCGCCATAGAGAAGAACTGTCTCAGCTGTCTGAACCGGAGCGGATTTATTTTGCCGAACAACCGTATGCGTTGGGCATTATTGAAGCCATAGAGCATTACGATTTTTTCAATAAGGACTAAACGGCATGACCGAACACATACTGATCTGCACGGATCTTGACCGCACCTTATTGCCGAACGGCAGCGCTCCCGAATCGGCTCAGGCGAGGCCGTTGTTTGCTGCGTTAGTCGCCCGGCCGGAAATTACGCTGGCTTATGTTTCGGGCAGGCATAAGGCGCTGATAGAGGAAGCGATAGCCGAATTCGCTTTGCCGACGCCCGATTTTGTCATTGGCGATGTCGGCACGACTATCTATGCGGTCAGTGCGCAAGGTTGGCAGCCATGGCCGCAATGGGCCGATGAAATTGCGCCGGACTGGGCCGGTAAAGATCATGCCGAGCTGCATGAATTATTCGCACAGTTACCCGGATTAACGCTGCAAGAAAGCGCCAAGCAAAACCATTTCAAGCTCAGTTATTATCTGCCGCTGGCGATTGATTTAACGCAGTTGCTGGCAAAGATGCGCGGCTTGTTGGCGATGCATGCCATCAACGCGGAGTTGATTTACAGCGTCGATGAGTCCGAGCATATCGGCTTATTGGATGTGCTGCCTGCCCGCGCCACCAAATTTCATGCGATCGAGTTTTTAATGCAGCAGCTGGGTATTGATCTGGATCATACTATTTTTGCCGGTGATAGCGGTAATGACCTGCCGGTCATGACCAGCGCCATCAAATCGGTATTGGTCGCCAACGCCAGCGCCGCAGTCAGTCAGGAAGCCCAACAATTGGCCAAGTTGCATAACACCGAGAATGCGCTGTATTTGGCTCAAGGCGGTTTTATGGGGATGAACGGCAACTACAGTGCCGGACTATTAGAGGGCGTTGCCCATTATCTGCCGCAAACTCGACACTGGATGAAACTCGATGAATAACAACCCGATCTCTATTTTTGGCGAAGTGCTGTTCGATCATTTTCCCGACGGCAGCAGTGTGCTGGGCGGCGCGCCGTTCAATGTCGCCTGGCATTTGCAGGCTTTCGGACAACAGCCTTGTTTTATCAGTCGGGTAGGGCTTGATACTATGGGCGATGCCGTACAAACAGCCATGCAGGATTGGCAGATGGATTTATCCGGCTTGCAACGGGATAAGCAGCATCCGACCGGCACGGTGCAGGTCTCTATCGAACAGGGCGAACCCAGTTATGTGATTGTGCCGGAACAGGCCTATGACTTTATTGCCGCCAATGAATTGATGCTGAAAAACCCTGACGGTTTGCTTTATCATGGCAGTTTAGCGCTGCGGCATGAGGTTTCAAAGCAGACGCTGGCGGCTTTAAAACAGCAGCATCGCGGCAAGCTGTTTATGGATGTCAATCTTCGCGAACCCTGGTGGCATAAAACCGACATTCTGGCTCTGGTTGACGATGCCGATTGGATCAAACTCAATCATCACGAGTTGCAGGCGCTGCAACCGGAGTCGACCGACTTGGAAGCGGCAATGCACCGGTTTTTAACCGCACATAAGCTGGAAGGGCTGATTGTCACCCGTGGCGAACGCGGTGCCCTGGCGATCAATGCGCAGGGACAATTAGCCGTAGTCACGCCGACGCAAACAGTAGCGATAGTCGATACCGTAGGCGCGGGCGATGCATTTGCGTCAGTATTGATGTTGGGCATTAATCTGAGTTGGCCGCTCCAGTTGACCCTGGAACGGGCGCAAGCTTTTGCGTCGGCTCTGGTCGGCAGGCGCGGCGCGACCGTACAGGACATTGAGTTTTACCAGCCTTTTGTCCAGTCCTGGATGTTGCCGTAATCGACACCTTTCCCCTTTAAAAACATCCCTAAGAAAAAAACATGTACGAACAAATTTCACATTCTTTATTGAACGAAATCCTCGATGATTTAAAACCCGAAATCAGAAGACAGGATTTAAGGCATTTTTATACCCGCCTAGGCGCTAATTTTTACGCCATTCATAATCTTTTTCATCATTTGTACGGTCAGCGGGATGATTTTAAAGAACAGATGCTGCGTTTGGTCGAGACCCTGGCCCGGCAATACATTAATCGACCCAGGGCCTTGAAAAACCTCGATATTGCCAGAGAAAACGATCATAACTGGTTTTTGAGCCAACACTTAGTCGGCATGGCTTTATACAGCACCGGCTTTGCTGGCGACCTGCGCGGCGTTGCCGAAAAAGCCGCTTATTTTCAAGAACTTGGAATTAATTTTGTGCATATCATGCCGATTCTGCAATGCCCTATCGGTAAGAGCGACGGCGGCTATGCGATCAGCAATTTTCGTGAAGTCGACGACCGGGTTGGCACACGGGAAGACTTGCACTTAGTCGCTGAAGAATTCAGAAAGCGCGGCATTTTGCTAGTGCTGGATGTCGTCGTTAACCATACCTCGAATGAGCATGAATGGGCCAAACAGGCGATAGCCGGCAATAAAAAATATCAGGATTATTATTATATTTTCGACAACCGTGAAATTCCCGACATGTTCGAGCAGAGTATGCCGGAAATTTTTCCGGAAACCGCGCCAGGAAATTTCACCTGGAATGCGGACATGGAAAAATGGGTGATGACGGTTTTTAATGACTTTCAATGGGACCTGAATTACAGCAATCCGAGTGTGTTTATCGAAATGCTCGACGTGATTATGTTTTGGATCAATCAGGGAGCCGATGTCATCCGGCTGGATGCGGTCGCTTTTTTATGGAAAAAAATAGGCACAACCTGCCAGAACGAGCGGGAAGCGCATTTGATCCTCCAACTGATGAAAGATTGCTGTCAGGTGACCGCGCCGGGCGCGTTGTTTATCGCGGAAGCGATTGTAGCGCCGGTAGAAATCATTAAATACTTCGGCGAAGATGCGATCATCGCCAAAGAATGTGAAATCGCCTATAACGCCACGCTGATGGCGCTGTTGTGGGATACCATCGCCACCCGAAACAGCAAATTGCTTTATCAGGGCTTAAAGAGCCTACCCGACAAACTGGAGCGGGCAACCTGGCTGAATTATGCGCGTTGCCATGATGATATCGGCCTGGGGTTTGATGACAACGATGTGCGCAAAGTCGGCTATGAACCGGCCCCGCACCGAAAGTTTTTAGTCGATTATTACACCGGAAATTTTGAGGGTTCCCTGGCAACCGGCGTGCCTTTCATGCGCAACGAAAAGACCGGGGATGCGCGCATTGCCGGCTCTTTAGCGTCGCTGGTCGGACTCGAAAAAGCCTGTCAATGGGGCGATCAGGAGCAAATCGATCTGGCCGTTGATAAAATTCTGTTGCTGCACAGCCTGATTTTTTCCTTTGGCGGCATTCCCTTGCTTTACTACGGCGATGAAATCGCCACCTATAACGATTATAGTTATCTGGATCAGGTCGATAAATTCAACGATAGCCGCTGGATTCATCGCCCAACCATTAATTGGGAAAGAGCGGAATTAAGACATAAACAGGGGACTATCGAACATACCGTGTTTAACGCATTAAAGAAAATGATCTCGATACGCAAAGAAACGTCAGCGTTTGCCGATTTTAATAACCGGTATTTGCTTGATATCGATAATGAACATTTGTTCGGCTTTATCCGTTTTGATCATAGCCGTCCTTCCGAACGGGTCTTAGTGATTTGTAATTTCAGCGACCACCCGCAGCATATCGATTTGCAAACCCTGAGCACATCGGGATTCAGCATGTATGGGCAGTTAACGGATTTGTATTCCGGCAAAAGTCCGACAAAATTTAAAAATCAATTGGTACTGCAACCGTATCATTTTTACTGGCTAAGTGAGCATTGAGAGCAGCACAAGAACAGCGTAGGAGCGGGCCGCGCCCGCAATATTTGGGCAGCGATTGCAAAGTTGTAGCCCCTTCATCGCGGGCATGGCCCGCTCCTACAACTTCCCCGCGCTATTTCTCCAAATACGTATAAGACGTCAATCCGGCAATCAGCTCCCGCTCATAGTCCTGCCGCTGCTGCTCGCTCAGATCGCTGTTAGCCAGTTTTTTCCGGTAGGCGGTTTTCAACTCTTCGCTGTTGATATGCACATAATCCAGCAGGTCATCGACATGCTCGCCTTCATGCAGGTCATAAAAATGGTAACCCTTATCGTCAAGTTTTATGTTGATGGAATGGGTATCACCAAACAAATTGTGCATATCGCCCAATATTTCCTGATAGGCACCAACCATAAAAAAGCCGATCAGATACGGCTGCTGGCTGTCGATTTTATGTACCGGCAGGGTTTTTTCGATGTTCTGCCCGTCAATATACTGGTCGATGCGCCCGTCGGAATCACAGGTTAAATCCTGAATAACGGCGCGGCGCGTGGGTTGTTCGTCCAGCCGGTGAATGGGCATGATCGGGAAGATCTGGTCGATACCCCAGATGTCGGGCATCGACTGGAACAGCGAGAAATTGCAAAACACCTTGTCGGCCAGTTTCTCGTTCAACTCCTTCAATATAGCGGCTTCGCTTTGATTGTTGAGATTGAGCTTATCCTGAAGCTGGCGGCACAACAGCGCATAGTTATTCTCGGCTTCGGCCAGTCCGGTCAGGCTCAGCTTATCCTGAGTAAATTGAGTTCTGGCTTCGGATAAATTGAATTGCGCATCATGATAATGTTCGACCAGATTATACGGTTCCGGCAGGGCTTGCAGCGCCGCGTGATTGGTATAAACCGATTCAATATCGGTCACATTGGTGATCAACACCGCATGATGAGCGGTCAGCGCACGGCCCGATTCGGTGATGATGTCCGGTTGCGGAATCTGTTTTTCCGCGCAAATATCGGCAAAACTGCGCACGATATTCTGGGCGTATTCATCCAGGCTGTAATTGATCGACGATTCGCGCCGCGAATGGCTGCCGTCGTAATCCACGCCCAGCCCGCCGCCGGCATCGACGACCTTGATGTGTGCGCCCAAACGGTGCAGCTCGACATAAAACTGCCCGGCCTCTTTCAGCGCTATTTTGATGTCATGGATATTGGCAATTTGCGAACCCATATGAAAGTGCATCAGCTTTAACGTATCCAGCAAACCGGTTTGTTTCAGACGGCCGATTAATTGCAGCAGTTCATGGGCATGAAGGCCGAATTTGGATTTCTCGCCGCCGCTGTTTTGCCATTTTCCGGCGCTGATGCTGGACAATCTGACCCTGACGCCCAGTTGCGGCGTAATGTTAAGCCGCGCCGCCTCCTCGATAATCAATTCCAGCTCCAGCGGCTTTTCAATGACCAGATACAGATTCAGCCCCATTTTCAGGCCGATCAGCGCCAGACGGATATAAGCGCGGTCTTTGTAGCCGTTGCAGACCACCACGCCTTGGTTGGACAGCGCCATAATCGCCAGCAACTCCGGCTTGCTGCCCGCTTCCAGGCCGATATTGTCGGCCGCCAAAATGCCTTCCACCACCTTGCGCTGCTGATTGACCTTGATCGGATAAACCGGCGTGTAGCGGCCTTGATAGTCATTGTTGACACAGGCTTTGTCAAAGGCGCGGGACAATTGGGTGACGCGGTCTTTTAAAATGTCGGTAAAGCGCACCAGCACCGGCAACGATAGCTGTTTGTCGTTTAGCGATTGGGCGATTTCGTATAAATCCAGCGCCACGTCCTGATCGGAACTGGGTTTTACCGAAACATGGCCGTCGGCGTTGATCGAAAAATAGCCCTGCCCCCAGCTGTCTATCGCGTAGGTTTCGGCGGATTGCTTAATCGTCCAGATTTTATTCACTGTTTATCTCCATTCGGGTCAATGTTGCGTATTGTATGCGCTAAGAATAGCTAACTTCCATCGGCGGCGATAGCCCAATTCACGCGACGGCGCCCCAACAGCATAGCTATTTACGCAAAAAATATAAGAAAACTCTGAGCTATTTCTTGCAACGTGGCATCGGATCAGCAAAATAGTCAGCCAATCCCCTTAAGTCGCGGAAACGCCACTTCGCGTTACGCCCTTTGGCTACGTCCAGAACAGACTTTATTAACTGATGTTAAGCACAGTCCTCATCAGGAAGTAGGCGTATTGATTTCATCTGCGCCAGCGCAATCGGATGGCCTAAAGAAGCCGCCTTGGCAACCCACATCATCGCCAGATTGTCGTCTTTGGCGACACCCTTAGCTTTTAAATAACAATTCCCCAGCAGCTGCATCGCATCGGCAAAGTTCTGCTTTGCCGCCAGTTCCAGCCAATAAACAGCATTTTGCGGCTTATCGTAAGCTAAAAAAAGCACCGCCACATCATTTTGGGCGCTGGCATCACCGGTATCGGCACGTTGAATCAGCTCAATCTCATCGGCTTCAAGAGCCATACAAATATCGTTTTTGATCGAATCGAAACAAATCATGGCTTTGTTTTTATCCTGATGATGGGAGGCACACCGTAAAGTGCCATCGGCAAGGCGACGTCTTAGGGTGCTCAAGCTCCATTCGGTTAAGGTGGCGGCGGTTTGCAGACTGATATTTGGCATGCTCTATCCTTTGGTTGATGCAGGTAATGCGTTTGACGCGGTTTTTTGCTGGTCATTTCCATCGTGACGCGGATTTTTGCTGGTCATTTTCAGGGTGACGCCGGTTTTTGCTGGTCATTCCTATCGTGACACGGTTTTTTGCTGGTCATTTCTACTTTGGCGCAGTTTTTTGCTGAGCATAATGTGGTTCATGGCAAGTCTCAATAAAATAATACCTTGAGTTGAATGTTATAAGCGATTTTATCGCTAACAATCCTGGTTATATTTTATCTCAAAAAAGGCTAATGACTTGTTTTAAGGGTAATTATCAATCCTGCCAACAATTAAAACTCATGGTTACGCGCTATATGGCATGGCCTGTGCTTTTATCTTGTTGTTAGCGTTTATTTTTTAATTTAAAGAGGATTTACTGATGAATACATTACCCATGAACAAAGCCCAACAAGGTTTTACCTTAATCGAATTAATGATCGTGGTCGCGATTATTGGTATTTTGGCGTCTATTGCGTTGCCTGCTTATCAGACTTACACCAAAAAAGCGAAATTTTCTGAAGTGGTAATTGGTACGTCAGCCATAAAAACAGCAGTTGAAATTTGCGCTCAAGACTTGGGCACGGTAACAGGTTGTAGTACCAATGCCCTAGGTACTAATTCTATGCCAGCAGCTGTGACGGCAAGTGGTAATATTACCAGCATAGCGGCAGCAGATGGAATAATTACTGCAATCGCCGCCGCTACTAATGGCTTGAGTTCAGAAACTTATATATTGACTCCTACATTTGCTAATAGCAAAGTAACATGGGTTCCATCAGGAACATGTAAAACAGCATCTATCTGCTAAAGCCAGGGGAGGGCGACGCTAAGCTGCCCACGCGATTAAGCGCATAAGCTGTCAAATCGCACCCCACACAAACCATCCAATCCGTCACCGGGTTGGGTGGTTTTTTTATGGGTGTCATTCCGGCTTTTGGTGGGCAAAACCGCGCTGCTCACAGTGATTGTCTCGTTCCCAAGCTCCAGCTTGGGAATGCCTACCCTCAAGCTCAGCTTGACAAACGCCTGTTTTCTGGGCAAATTGAATCTATGGGACGTAGCCGCTATAAAATTCTGAACGAAGCCTATCCTTACTTCCACACCTTAACGGTTGCAGGTTGGCAGCCTGTTTTCACCCGACAGGAAAGTGTGCAACTACTGTTCGATAGCTTCATTTGGTTGCAAGAAAATGCCGATTTTCAGGCTCCATGCCTATGTTATCTTGGCTTCCCACCTGCATTTTATTGCGAGCGGTAGCCAGCACAGTAAACGCATACAACAATTCAAATCATTTACCGCCAGACAGATTCTCGATTTATTAGAACAACGCCAGGCAACAACGCTGCTTAACTATTTTGCCTATTACAAACGCAAGCACAAAACCGAAAGCCACTATCAATTCTGGCAAGAAGGCTCACATCCAGAAGAAATGAATAATGACACGATGCTGATGCAGCGATTAGCCTATATTCATAACAATCCTGTCAAACGTGGTTATGTGGACTTGCCAGAACATTGGCGTTATTCAAGTGCGCGGGCTTATGCAGGGCAAGACTCTTTGTTGCCTATGGTTTTGCTAAATTAAAATGCCAAGCAGAGCTTAGGCATTCCCAAGCTGGAGCTTGGGAACGAGACATCAAGACTGCCAAAACTCATCATCACATTTGAAGATTAATGTTGGGTTACGCGACTAATAAACACCATGATTACCAATATCAATCAACAATACCTTACCATCATTCATTAGTCTTAATGTAAGCAATACTCGATACTGTATATTAATAGAAATTGAATGGCAGTGCTTTGTCTTAATAGCATGTAACCTTAAAGATGGATGGGAAGGGTCTATTGATAATAACTTGAGCGCTTTAGCGTATTGATTAATTAGCTCTGGATGCTTTTTAAAAAATTTTATTTCTCGTTTACTATAAGAATCGGGCCGGATAATCTTAAGCGCCATGCTCAATCTCTTGTCTTAATTGTTCGGCAAAATCATCTATATCATCAATAACACGGTACTGACCACTGACAAGACATTCCTCTGCTTCATGAATCGCTTTTTCTAACTGATATTCTCTGTAGTGATTAAATTCCTCTATATCTAAAACAATATATTTAGTCTTTCCACGAACATCAATTAAAACTTGGTGTTCATCACTATCCGTCATAGCCCTTTCAATACTTGAAACACCACTACGCTTTAAGTCATTAGCAGTAATCACTAACATGTCTAGCACCTCATCAAAAGGAATCATTGTAGCACTCAAATTAGCGCTATTAATAGCGCTAACAATAAAACAAAGAGGTGCAAAAAAGCCATGTAAGCCGCAGAACCAATGAAAACCAATGGGGTCAGACTCGATTGAAAATACCCATAATGGCGCTTATGTTAAATCATGCAGGCTCATGTTATTTTTCGTTGATTTGAGCTACAATTTATCCTCTTATTTTGTTAGAGGTTCTTGGTCATGCCAACCATTAGTATGTTTTACGGGATCATTATCCGGATGCTGTTTATGGATACCCAGCAACATCACTTACCCTATCTTCATATTGAGTATCAGGGCGTGCAAGCGGTGATTTCCATTCCTGATGGAAATCTTCTGGAGGGTGATATTCCCGCCAAAAAGTTGCGCATGGTGCAGGCGTGGATCGCTATTCATGAAGATGAGTTAATGGCGGATTGGTCGCTGGCGGTGAGCGGTCAGCCTGTATTCTCGATTGATCCTTTGCGCTGAGAAGACTGGCGATGATTAAGGTTAATTCTGTTGAGATTATGTCTGATTTTGTCTTGCTTCTGACTTTTAGTGGCGGTGAGCGACGTTGCTTTGATATGAGACCCTATTTGCACTACCCGGTATTTCGTCGCCTGGAGAATCCTGGATTCTTTTCGTTAGCTCATGTCGATTACGGTACGGTTACTTGGCCCGGCGACATCGACATTGCACCTGAAACGCTTTACGAATATTCTGTTCCTCTTGGAACAAGATAGCCGAGTCAATGATAGTCAATGGGGTCAGACTCGATTGAACCCCGCTGTTTTCTTCCTCTTTTCTCCTTTTTTCCCTCGTCCTCCGGCGGCGCATGATGGCGCTTATGTTAAATTAGCCAGAGTGGGTAACGCTTTTCTGCCTCATACGCATCAACATAAAGGGCGGGGTTTTTTGTTGTGATATACTTTGGTTTTGTTTTTACGAGTTAGGGGAAATGAAATGGCGACGATTACGTTTGATACATTGAAATTCGCCAACACCCTGAAAGAGGCCGGTGTTCCACCCGCACAAGCGGAAGCCGAGGCCACGGCGCTTTCAGATGTACTGGAGGTTAATCTTAAGGAGTTGGTTACTAAGGACGACTTAAGGCATGAGGTGGAGTTGCTTCGCCGCGACATGTACGACATGGAGCAACGTCTGGTCATTAAACTAGGCGGTTTAATGGCTTTTTCAATTGGGATCGTTGCTGCACTGGTTAAATTGCTCTAAAAATCAACACGCTGTTGTTGATATTAAAAAACTAGAATTGATAAAATCCAATGGGGGTCGGACTCGATTGAACCCCGCTTTTTTCTTCCTCTTTTCTCCTTTTTTCCCTCGTCCTCCGGCGGCGCATATAATGGCGCTTATGTTAAATTGACAATAAAATTTTACCAATGTACGATGAATTCATGAGTAAATTACTCCCATCTGACCGAGAAAACGTATAACTTATAAATCGACAATGCCTTGTAATTCATTGGTTTTATCGATATTGTCGGCCTCAAAAATTGAACGTTTTTTGAGTGCAATGGGAGTAGACGAGGTTAAAGAAATTCTAAATACATTAAGGGTGGCAATGAGCTTGTCATTTGGTATGTTGATCATTGTAGTTGGTGGAATAATTAGGCGATTTGATGATAAAAATGTAGATTCTATATTTTGGCTAGGCGCATTATTTGCGGTGTTTCTATTGACCATTATTTTGTTATTGATAATTAAAATTTCTCAGAGAACAAAAGAGATTAAGGAGTTATAACTATGAACATAGGTTTGGTTGTGATTATTGGTATTGCCGTGTTGATAGCTGCTTTGATGTTGTTTGCTGTTTATAAATTATCGGAAGAATAACAGGTCAATGGGGTCATGGGGTCAGACTCGATTGAAACCCGCTTTTTTCTTCCTCTTTTCTCCTTTTTTACCTCTTCCTTCCGCAGCGCATAAGGACTGCTATGTTAAATGGGGTTTTAAGGTGGCACAGTTATTAAAATATTGACCATTTTTAGGGGCATTTTTGCTGCGTTATACTTAATTCTTAGTCCGACTAATGAGGAGAAATGGAATGGCGGCAATTACATTTGATACTTTGAAATATGCAAATAAACTAAAAGCGGCTGGAGCTGAATCACGGATTGCTGAAGCAGAAGCGTTAGCAGAAGTTTTTGAGCTAAATTTGAAAGAAGTTGCCACTCGTGAAGGCTTAAAGCAAATGGAAGGCCGATTAAATGAAAGGCTGGATGCGCGTTTGCTACAACTCGAACAACGAATGATGATAAAGCTGGGTGGGCTAATGGTTGTTGCAATTGGTGCAGTTGCTACGTTGGTGAAAATTATATAACCAATAGTAACCCATGGGGGTCATTTTCGATTGAAAATGCCCATAATGCGCTTATGTTAAATCATGCGGACTCATGTTATTTTTCTTAATTTGTTAGAAGGGTCAATGGGGTCAGACTCGAATGGCATTGACCTTTTTGGTTTAGTTCAATCGAGTCTGACCCCATTGGGTCGGCTTCATCCCAACGGGATGTTTCCAAATTGCTCTAAAAATAGATTAATCCCATAATGGTAATCCGCTTGGGACCTTACTTGGGACGGTAGCGCGTAAATCAACGCTAGCCGGGTCAGTCAGCGCATGTAAAAACGCCATCAAGTTGGTAAATTCTTGATCGCTCAACTGAATAGGGTCTATTTCGATACTGTTCGCAAGCGCAGCTCGACTGCCAGAGTCGTTATGAACTTGAAAATCGATTGCATCCAAATCGCTTCTGGATGGTAAAACCGTTTGCTGGTCATCATAGTTATTCAAACTGCTTACCGCATTCATATGATGGCGCACAACAGCTTCCAATGTATTAAAAGCCCCATCATGTCCCCAAGGTCCGGTAATTGCGACATTACGCAATGACGGCGTACGGAAACGATAACGGTCTGCAGGGTCACCTGACGCCAGTTCCCGACCAAAATCATCATGCCCGTTTAAACCAACGCCTTTGCCTGGGCCGATTTGAGGAACACCCAACGCATAAAACTGCTCATCGGTTTGAAATTTTCCGCTGTGACAAGAAACACATTGTCCGCTGGTATTAAACACCGTAAAACCTTGTTCAGCTTTTGGACTCATCGCGCTCCAATCACCCCTGATATAATTGTCGAATGGACTGTTATCCGCCCGGAAAGCGGTTGCCTCATAGGCGCCAATCGCATTAGCGATGTGAGCGAAATTAATATGATTAACATCGCTGTTCAACTCCGGGTAAGCATTAAATAACAGGGTCCGATATTCAGGAATATCGGTCACGCGCTTAGTTAACAACCGCCAAACTTCGCGAACATTTCCTGCCACAGCAGCATTAGCAACTTCGTTTTCTCCCGCCTGTCCCGCCATTTCTGTGGGGGAAGTCACCGGAAACATTGCTTGAGCGGCAACTGGAGTATCCAGTCCAGGTAAAAAGTCATCTCCAGCCGGAGTCATATAACCGGTCGGGTGAAGATCGCTTTTTTGTAATCTGCCGTCGTGAAACATGGTGGTAAATTCATAGGAGCCCAGGTTAAAAACATGCGGGGCGTTACGCGGCACACGTTCATGAACAGCATTCTCTCCAGTCCCGGTATTTCGTGTTATCCCAAGTCCTTGCGCACCCTCGCCAACAGGCAAAGATAAACCATCTCCTGTGTCTGTTAACGCATGATGACAGCTAGCACATGAATTATTTTTATTTCCAGATAATATTTTGTCATAGTAAAGCAACTTTCCTAGTTCATCCTTAGCTATATTACGAGGCGGATAATCAGCATCGGTAACCGGATCCGGCATTTGCCATTTGTTTTTTTGAGGCGCTGAAAAAGCGGGTGAAACGGCTAGTGAGGCAGCGATGATTGATCCTGTCAGCAACCGTTTATTGAATGCTCGTTTTTTTAGCATATATCCTTCTTTGTTTAAATTATTGTGCACATGGACACAAAATAAAGCAAGTTACATACCATTAACAAAAACTGATTATTTAACGTTTAAATACTGTAGCGGAATTTTAATATTGACTAATGATTTAAAACACTTATGAAACTTTCTCACTTACGATCTTAAATAAAAATCACGACGGGGCTATCTAAAAAATCTTTGACAACCGAAAACTATAGGGCATATCACTTATTTTTTTGTTAAAAGCCGTTTAAATAACATAGCTTAATGCAACCAATGGGGTCAGGCTCGATTGAAAGTTTAACAAAATGTCCGTAAAACTCCTTCCTTCAGGTCATCGCTATGTACACAAGTTTTTCTGAATTATGCGTTCTCACGCTTCCGCGTCGCCCCCACAACTGTGTCCAGGCGTCAACTTAATGGTGGTGACACTCTGGTGAAAACGAGCGATAACGTGTGTAGATAGCCGCCTGCTTCAGGTGGGCGATGTAAGGATGCTCTTGATTCAAACATACTCTGGAAAAAACTATGGCTCGCCTCCCTCGTTTTGTAATACCCGGTCAACCACAGCATGTGATTCAGCGTGGTAATAACCATGATGTGATTTTTGTAGCTGATGAGGACTATCAGTTTTATCTGGAAAAACTAGGCGATGCCTGCCGGAAATATTAATGTGAGTTACATGCCTATGTATTGATGACTAATCATGTTCATTTTTTGATGACGCCCCATTCAGAACGGGGCATAAGTGAGGTCATGCAGTCATTGGGGCGGTATTATGTTCAATATTTCAACTACCAATATCGGCGGACGGGTACGTTATGGGAAGGCCGTTATAAGGCGACGGTGATTGACAGTGCTCAATATTTGTTGACCTGCAGCCGGTATATTGAATTGAATCCGGTGCGTGCAGGTATGGTGCTGCATCCAGCAGAATATCCTTGGTCCAGTTATCATTGTAATGCGCTAGGAAGGAAAAACGCGTTGATAACGCCTCATCAAATTTATCAGCTATTACTCGATGTTCAAGTTTTTAATTGTTGATTTTTAAGAATCCTGCCAAATC
>JAQSDX010000067.1 GCA_029946125.1 Candidatus Methylobacter titanis | reverse complement strand
AGCGAACCAGATAGCTTATGAAGAGTTGCAAAAATTACTGGCTGCGTAACATCAGCTAATAACTTAAATCTGTTCTTCCTGTACTTCTTTCGCCATTTTCAACATAGCATATCGAATAAAATTAAGCTTTGATCGTCCAGAAAGCTTTGCACCAATTTCGAGCTGTTCATAATCGTACTGGTTAAAAGGCACTCTGATAGCCTTATAATCGCGTGACGCCGAAGGGTCGCTAACTTTACTTATAACGGCGCCATCCGCCGCCGATGCAAACCGTTCTATTTTTTCGGCAATATCATATTCATTATCCGCCGGTTTTTTAGGATCTCTTTTCTTAATGGCCATATCACAATACCTCTTTAACCAAACTCTGGATTTCGCCTTTAGCTTTGTCGTTGCTCATTTCAACTACGCCCATTCCATCACTCATACAATCCCGATAAACCTTTCGATCCCTGATGATCACATTGAGTAGATGGATTTCTGGATAGTCGGTTAAATATTCCCGTGCCTGAGCCTCTTCTTGAATAGCCGGGTTGGTCGGTGCCATCGTAACCAGGCCGTAAACTTTAAGCTCTGGGTTCAGGTCTTTGGCCTGGGTGATAATGTCTTGCATTGTACCCAGCGTGTCCAAATCTGGCTGTGATGGTCTGAATGGGACAATCAGAATGTGCGCTGCTGTCATGCCGGTACGTAGTTCGCGACTGTCACGACCAGCCGCATCAACAATTACGTACTGATACCGCTTGTCCAAATCTAACAGTGTGTCGCGGATGTTTTCGTATTTCTGTACGCAATGGACAACCGGCAATGCAGGATTACCAGCCCGATCTTCTGCCCAGTTTGCGGCAGTACATTGTCGATCGGCATCGACGAGGACAACATCAAATCCTTGCTTCGCTAATTCTGCGCTGATATTTACTGAGGTTGTTGACTTTCCACAACCACCTTTTTGACTTCCGATTAATAGTATCATAGTAGCACCTAAGTAGTGTCGTGTCGGTATAAAAATAGCACTTAAATAGTGCTGTTATGGTGTTATATTGGTACTATAATAATAGTACCACTTTTTGAAATTTACAAACTAAATAGCTAATAATATTATTCATCTTTAGTGGTTGTTTTTTTCGTTTCAGCCTTTGGTTTTTGCTGCATCGATACAGCAAGTTTTCCGCGAAGTTCCGCCGCCTCTTCACCTGATTTTTTGGCTTCGACGCATACATCTTTAATTTGTTTTCGCACTTCTTCAATTTCCCTGGCCGCAGCATCCAAAGCGATTTGTTGAGACTGCACCTGATTTCTTGTGCTGTTAAGTTCTTGGGTACTCTGTTGACTTTGCTTCTCTACCTGCTCCACCCTGGCTTCGGCTTTTGTTACTCGTTCAGTCATAGATTCAAGCTTGGCCGACAGCACCGCCGCTTGTTGCTCGGCAACAATCCGGGCTTTGCTTTCGGTATCGAGTGTTGCGCGTAGACGATCAATTTCTGCTGCCTGATCTTTAAGCTTATCAGCGCCCGATTCAATTTTTAATTGCGCCTTGGCAAGCTCAACCCGTGCTGCTTCAGCGGCTTGTTGTTCGCGCTCAATCCGTTCCGCTTGCGCTTCAATGTCTGAAGCTTGCTGCGCCGCTTTTCCTGCCAATGTGTCACGCTCAGTCGTCAGGTCAGCAACTTGTTCAATTAGTTCATCACGCTCAGTTTCCAACGCCTCACCAGCGGCCGCTAGTTCGGCCGCTTCTTGCTGAGCCTGCACTAATTTATTCTCGACTTCTGCCCTGGCGCTGGCTGCTGCTCTTTCAATTTCCTTGGCTATTGCTGTTGTTAAGCTAGCCGGCAATTCCGGCGCTACAGCCGCCGCCTGTGGATGGGCGGCTCTCCATGCCGTTAAATGCCTATGTATTGTGTTCGGGCTACCTGTGCCGATCCGATCACGAACCGCGTTGATCGTTGGTTGGTTACCCTCGCCGGTGATAGCATCAGCGACAGCGGCAACTTGTTCAAATGTAACTCCAGTTCTAGCCATTTCATTTCTCCGGTTAAGTAAAATATCGTATTTCGTATTGAGTATTTCATATTATACAGAATACAATACAATATTATATTATTTTGAAAATAATTTCTTGTCTTGCTTCATGTGGACAGCCCGTGGATTCCCTGCGGGACGTGTGCAAAAGCCAGGGAAAACGAGAAGCAGGCTATTTATTCCCATCCCCTCGAATATGCTGTGCTCAGCATATTCGAGGGGATGGGCAAAAATAGCCAAGCATGTTTCCCCCAACTTTTACACACTAAGCCACCGCCTGCCCACAATCAGCTCTTACGGCTCAACAACAGATTTTTTAATTTTTTTACCGTGTCGTATGAACTACTCCCACAGAATCCACGCAGATCGACGTAGCCGCGCTTTCTTTAACCAGTTACAGCAAGATATGCCGCAAGCATTAAAATCGCCGCTATGAACGCATAAACAAGTAATTAAGGTATTTTCTACGAACGTCTTTCACTGCTGCTTTCTGCGCCATAGTTCATACGCCACGGTTTATTAACGTTGGACAGCACCGCCATTTTTGACGATTCCAGAATGTGAACATTGCAAACGCAGACAGGCCGCAGGCCGTCGCGGCGGAAGCAACTTGGCCACAGGCCATTTAACTTGTCAAATAGTGGCGCATCGCGCCCATGCCACGCGTGGTAATGGTTCAAAGCGCAATTCTTATGAAATAAGCCAACGTCCACATCACGAAATGCCATTCACCACTCTATCAATCGCTTTGGCTATGTATTTAACAGTGCAAGGGGCAGGGAAGCAGCCCCGCTTAGATATAAGATCGTTTCCAGTACGAGGTTTTTATCAAAAAAGTGCGAAGCTCCTTATGCTTTTGTTTTTATCAAAACTAAACGCGAAGCTCATTATTCAGGGTTCTGTAAAAAGGAATGATTAAGCTACGACACTTAATGATGTAGTTAACCGACACTTAAATTCTATGGCTTTTAACTTATGCACAGATTCCCGACACTTAATTTTTTATGCGACTTCAGGGTGTGTTCTTGGAGCCGAAACCCGCCGTTTTTTGGCTGTGCTTTTAGTGTTTTTAGGGGGATGAATGACTATTAAGTGATGAAAAACCGTTTGAATGGGCTTAAGGGGGGGCTGCTTTTTACAGGACAATAGAAGGCTGTACGCGCTTAAGATCGCGTTTTTAGGTGCTGCGGAGCATGGATTTAGTCTGGTGGTGGACGGCGCTTTAGACCGGCCTTGATTGAGGCGATATGCTCCGCTGCGGATGCCATATGTCCGGTACGTTCACGTTCCGGCGTATTCAGGTTGGCCGCATTGATCCCCATCTGGACATTAGCCAAGGCTTTACGGCGCTTTTTCTCGATTTTACTCATTCGCCGCTCTTGCGCCTTGCGTTGTTCGTGCTTTAGCCAGTCATGGAAGCCCAAGACAGTAAACAAATGCTTACTAACTGTGCGGATCGCGGCCAGGCCTTTATAGGCAGTATCGGTGAGTTTCACGCAAATGGGGTGAACAGTGATGATGCCGGCAGCTTTCAAATCATGAATTGCGCGCTCTGCTCGGCGCTCACCGAGTCCGGACAAGGTGGCCAGGTAAGGCATTGTTAGGCCAGCTGTCGAGCCGTCCGCTTGAGGAATAGCCACGCGAAGCGTTACCAGGTCGGTGTAATGCAAAATACACGCTAATATATCAACACACGCCTCGCGGCGCTCGCTGCGCTGCTGACGATCTGAGCAATTCGCGGCATTTAGCAACGGCAAAATATTAGGGTTTTTGAAATATTCCTGGATAGCAACTTGAACGCGTCGCAGAATTTCCGGGCGTTTAGCGTGCTTTTCGGGTGGTATAAAATAACGTGGGGCATCGGGTTGATGTCCGCATTTATTACCGCTTGATTCTTGAGAATTGTTTAAATCATTGAACACATGGCCTTTCTTCTTGGCGGCCAGTGTACTTTTTTTGTTTTTCTATAGTCATAATATGTGCTATGATTAACCCGTAATTGCTACCCCTGAGTGTTATTGAATTTGTCACCGCCAAGTGATTTGCAACTTCAATAGTGCCAGGGGTTCTCTTTTTCTACCGTTCTATTTCTATTATACGCTTTTTCTGTTTTTTTCCGGTGGCCACTGCTGCGCACCGTGCAGTAACCGCAAAATCTGTATTATTTGGTTTTCATCGTCGATCCGATAGACCACGATAAAAGCCGTCCTGCTTACAACTAATTCCCTCGTTCCTTTCTTGCGTCCAGCTCTGCCAATTTTTGGGTGTTCGACCAGTCGCATCACATGTGCTTCTATCCGGTCGCCCTGCTCAATTGCAGCACTAATGTTGTCCTGTGCGATAAAATCCAGCTGCGCATCGCGGTCGGCAATAGCCCTGGGGAGCCAGCGCAGTATCAAACTACACTACCACCCGCACGACTAACCAATTCGGCTCGTTTAGTTGCCCAGCTTGCTTCCGACTCTTCCTGTGACACCCATTGTGTAGCCGGATCGTCGGCCTCGAGTAGCCCGATTTCAACCTGTTCCCTGAACCACTTATCATGAGCAGCTGCCTCAAAGGCGTTCAACAAACGCTTAGAAGCGTCTGGCCGTGATTTGCCGGGCTCTACATGACTGTATTTAGTAGCATCCAAATCTACATGCCCAATGAGTAACTCTGTTTTCAGAAACTCGACGCAACTATCCAAGCTGCGCCACAAGCGCGGTTTGTCAGTTCGCTGAACACCCAGGGGCTTTTCTTGCATACCGAGCTTCAACATCACGCCCCAGCCGCCTGGCTGACCAATAATCGATGCGCCACGGATCGCCGATGCCTCAGCCATACGCCGTGCCATTGCCGTATCTATTGTTCTACTCATGGCAATCTCCGAAAATAACAAATTAGGATTTAGTGTATTTTGCATATTCTTCATTAAAAATGCAAACATTAAAAACTAACCGCTCTTCTCTTTTTTACATAACACCCGTTGTGCGAAGTTTTAATGGCCTTATCTGGGGTCCAGTGGAAGAACCCCCAAAGTGTTCGTTCTGAGCTAGGGGGTGTAAGCCCAAACCGCCGAAAATTCCGGCAATCTTTAGCAAACTGGGTATTCCAGTCAAAAAGCCGCCTATTTTTATAGTAAACCCGCCTGTCAGCCAAATCCATATTCTGCGAACTTGAGGCCTACAAAGCAGCCATTGGCGACCTCACCTAATCGGCCAGTTGCGGCCAAACAGTAGTAATAGACCATCAACTGCAAACTGGATCATTGCTGCCAATCACTCTATTCAAAAAATCAGCAGACTCTTCGCTTTTTGGCTCTTCCGGATTTCCCGTGGTTGATCACAACCAGTAGTACACATAAATTGCATAATGCCACTATGTGTAGGGGGACGGTAAGTGTAGCGGCCTGCAAACATAATTCGTAGGACCTGCAAACATACGCATCTTGGGCCCGAATTAAATGCGAATGGGCCCACATTATTTGCCAACAGCCTGCAAACATCCGCCAGGAACCACATTAACTGATAATAAAACGTATGTCGCACGCCAGTTGTTACCGAAGGTGTGCCCAGTTCAAAAATGAGCGAACAGTTTACCTCACGGCTCTGACTTCAAGATGTATTCCGCTCTGGGTTTGAAGATGCGAAATCACCGCAAACAGGTTTTTAGCCTGCGGATTGCCTCGCTGGCTGAACATACGCATTAGGCTTTTAGGCGGGGTATTGGTGGCTTCACTGAGATTTTCAAAACCGATGGTCGCATTGATATAATCGCGCAAAACAGCTTTGCCGGTATCCACATCGCCGGACAATAGGCATTCCACCCCTTCGCGTAGTAACGCATCGCGGAACTCTGTATCACGCCCGATACGGGCTATCACGGTTTCTTTGAAGCTACGAGTCAATGTCATTTTCCACCTCTATGGCGCTTTCTCTGTTTGTAATCGTCCCATCTGGCTTGTGCGGCCTCAATGTCGCGCTGTTGTCGCTTCTTCGTGCCACCCGCCAGCAGGATCACAAGCCGCTCGCCATCTTTACCAAAATAAACCCGGTAACCGGGTCCAAAATCAAGGCGATATTCCAATACTCCCGCGCCAACTCCTTTCGCATTTGAAAAGTTGCCCAGTTCCACTCGAATCAGTGCAGTCGTAATTTTAGCGGCGGCCAGTGCATCCAGATCATTAAACCAATCCGCAAAAGGGCTGCGACCGTCCGTGTCTGTATATTCATAAAGCTCAATCATTCCAAATAGTAACTTATAAGTTACCGTTATTCAATAGAGGATTCTTTCACATCTGTGGCGATTTTGGCAGATATCTAAATGCACGCTTTCCTGGTTCGATAAAACGGAGGTTTGGCTGGACTGCTTTCCCAGTCAAAAAATCCCGCATTGTACGCCAGTTTTTGGTAATATAAACCGGTTCAGTAAATCTTGGTTCAGAATATCGTTTTTCAGTTAGTAAAATGGACTCATCCGCATGAAAATAGGGTATGCACGCGTTTCAACCAAAGAGCAATCTTTGTCCATGCAAGTTGATGCATTAAAAAAAGCCGGTTGCGATCATATTCATGAAGAAATTGCCAGTGGTGCAAAAACGTCAAGACCGGTGCTTGAAGAAATTATGCGAAACCTGCGGGAAGATGACACATTGATTATTTGGAAAATAGATAGGCTGGGCAGAAACCTGGCTCATTTAATCCACCTGACCACAAAATTAATTGAAAAAAAAGTGGGGTTAATCAGTTTAAACGATCCGATTGATACATCGACTGCACAAGGGCGAATGGTGTTTGGTATTTTTGCTTCTCTTGCTGAGTTTGAGCGAGAATTAATTCGTGAACGAACACAGGCCGGGTTGAATTCGGCCCGGGCCCGCGGTCGAAAAGGCGGACGGCCTAAAGGGATGACTCAAGCGGCAATAGAAAAGGCAGCCATTGCTGAAGCCCTTTACAAAAATGGGAGCATTCCTGTGAAAAAAATTGCTGAACAATTAGGAATCTCGAAAACCACGTTGTATTTGTACCTTCGGTATCGAAACGTTGAAATAGGAGTAATGCCTAAACATATATAGAGGTAATGGCTTCACGAAACATATGGGCATTTAAACAACATAGCTTAGAACGAACACTTTTGGGGGTTCTTCCACAGGACCCCTTCAAGAGGTTATCAAGAATTTTACCGACGTTTTTAAAATCAATATTTCCTCTGTAAGCCGCATGTAGCAAGGGTTTAAGAGGAGTCGCAGGACAAATGGTTCTTTAGGTTAATTAACCCCTATTTGAAAAATGTTTGAAAAAAGGCATTAAAAGGACGGATGTGATTACCGATGATGCCTTGGCACAATTAGCAGAAAGATTGTCGACACCCCTGCAAATTGGACAGCACCTGAGATTAGCCTTTGAAGAAGGTTACCGCATAGGACAAAAGCCGGTGGAAACAGAAATCATTGATGCCATCCTGGCAAAAGACATCAATGCGTTAGAGCCACGATTAACCCGGCATGGCTATAACGCCAAAGCGTTGGCAGAATTACTCGATACCAAACCCGCTGAAATACGTTCATTCTTGCATGGTAACCTGGCTCCAGCCCGGACGCAGGAATTACAAAACAACCTTTTGGCAATTGGGATTCCGCTCTGATTTCTTATTTGCAGTTAATGTGGGTCTTGTCCGATGTTTGCAGGCTGTTTGCAAATAATGTGGGCCCATTGGCAATTAATTCGGGTCGAAGGGGTCGGATATTTGCAGATAATTCGGGCCGTAAATACGGATGTTTGCAGGTCTTATGAATTATGTTTGCAGGCCGCTACAATTACTCGTTGCTTTAAATCTACACCGAACATTTTGCGTTAGTAGCTTCGGACTGTTTTATTTAAAAAATCCAACAAACCTAGGTGTGGCGCTGGCTTCAGCGTTACTTTACGCATTTAAGCAGCAATCCTTACGGTCGGCCTAATTGGGGAATACTTGAAAACCATTGGAATGGAACGCTTTTAAACTCCGTGGAAACCACCTTAGAATGGGCAAAGTCCATGACATGGAAGGGACTGAATCCAGTAGTGAAACTGCTGGGAACCATTTACCAAAAAGGTGTGCGAGTGGTTAAAAAGATATTTAAAGCCACTGCCGACAGAATTGACCAGCATCTCTTGTTGCCAAAATACTGTATGACCATCCATCCTCAAGGAGGAGGATGATGGGTGGGCTATTTTTTGCGCGTTACCTTATAATGGCATTACCCCGGATGCAGTATTGCCGCGTTTGATCCAAGCGGCGGAAAATTACTTCGCACCCATGCGAACTAGAATGACGGGGTTTATACCGATTTTTTCTTTTAATGAGACGATGTTGCTAATTATTTTTTGATCGACAATACAATTTCTAAGATAAAGCTTACCATCGCAATAGGCACTTATCAGTTCCATGCCGGGTTTCAGTTGCAGCCATGAAATTTCAATTTCTGGGCGAGCCACAGTAACATTTTTCGATGTACTCGCTAGTCGGCTATTCTTCCATGATTTTTTAACCGCCGGGAGTTCTTCTTCAACTTCAACGGTTGGGTCTTTTTTAAGCACTTTAACGAAAGCATCGATAACATCAGGATCATAATGGCTTTCTTTCCCAGCCATTAATTGGCTGATTGCAGCGTTGACCGTCATGGCTTCACCGGTCATTGAACCCTCAAGATAGGCGATATAGTCAGCGACCACTTTGAGAATACGGGATCCCAGGGGGATGTTTTGCTTAGCCAGGTGGTCGGGAAAGCCTGAGCCGTCATAGCGTTCGAATTGATGCCGGATTAAAATAGAAGCACCTTTTAACTGGGTTAGATCTTTCAATAAAGCTTCACCTTCCACGGCATGTTTTAAATAGCGCTGTTTGTCGATAAGCGGTATTGAGTAATAAGACTCTGCCAGCAGTGCATCCGGCAAGCTCATCTTACCGATTTGTATCAGCAATCCGGCATAAAATAGTTCTTTTTTCTCTTCCGTGTTCATGCTCAGCTCACGCGCAACCAGCAAAGCTTTTTCGGCGATATATTTTGACTGGCCGCTTTTAATGCCCGGGCGCATCTCAATAATACGTGAGAATGCCCTGATGGAATCAATATATTGCTTTTTTAGACTCTTATTTGCTAAGTCAAGGTGCTGCATAGCTTTTTTGAGCTGTTCGGTACGTTGCTCGACTTTTTCTTCCAGATGTTCGTTGAGTTCTTTTAATTCTTTATTTTGCTGGAGAACAATGCCGGATAAACGATCCCGGTCTTCGCGCAGACGCTTTTGTTCCAAGGCATTGCGAACCAGTAATTTAAGTTCCTCATCATTCCAGGGTTTATTGCAATAATTGTAGATACGCCCCTTATTGACGGCATCAATCGTTGATTGAAAGTCGGCATAGCCGGTCAGTAAAATGCGAATGGTCTCCGGCCATTGCATGAAAATCCGGGTTAAAAATTCCGCACCGTTCATTTCCGGCATACACATATCGGAAATAATCAGATCAACGGCATTTTGCCGTAATATTTCCAGCCCTTCTGCGCCGCTTGAGGCAAAGTAAGTGACATAAGGCTCATTATGAAATAAGCGGCGAAAGGCTTTAAGCACATTCGCTTCATCATCGACAAACAATATCGCGGCAGGTTGGTTATTAGCAACACTAACCAGTTCAGTCAGCATAATTACTCCAGCTGTATTTAAATGGGCATGACTGCCATTTTACGAAAATCCCCTTTACAAAAAGTGAGTTAGGGGGGGTTCCGGCAATAGTTAAAACAATCCAAAAGGTCGCCGCGTGATATAACGGGTCAGTGCCATTCGGAACGATAAATGAAAAGGTGGTATTTTGGATGTAACCGAATAAAATTTTCAAAACGTTTATTTATCAACTTAATGGCTGCTCATTAAAAGTAATTATTTCTGTTTTAGTAACGATTCAAACTGCTCAATTAGTACCGGTTTGCTGAATAGATAACCCTGATAGATCGAACAGTTATTTTGTTCCAAAAAATATCGTTGCCCTTCAGTCTCCACTCCCTCTGCAATAACTTCTATGCCTAAATTATTGCCCATGCCGATGATGGTTTGCACTATCACCGCATCAGACGTTTTTACATTGATGTTGCGTACGAAGGATTGATCAATCTTGAGTTGGTCGAGCGGTAATTGTGTCAGATAGGCGAGTGACGAATAGCCGGTGCCGAAATCATCCATGGAAAAGCGTACGCCTATTTCACGGAGTGCTTTCATCTTGAGGATCGTGTTATCGATATCATAGAGTACCAGGCTTTCTGTCAATTCCAGTTTAAGCCTTTCGGGATTGATCGCGCTACGACGTAAAATTTGACACACCTGCTCCACAAAGTTAGCTTGGCCAAACTGTTTGGCACTCACGTTGACGGCAAGCTGTAAATGCTGAGTTTGGCAATTATTTCCCCATTTTTTAATTTGTGCGCAAGCCGTTTCCAGAACCCAGTGCCCGATGAGCAATATCAATCCGGTTTCCTCTGCCAGCGGGATGAAATCTATTGGGGAGACCACACCACGCTGTGGGTGATGCCAACGAATCAACACCTCAGCGCCGATAATTTTGTCTTTTTGGTGAACCTGTGCCTGATAGTATAGCTTGAACTGGTTTTCCGCCAATGCCAGACGTAAATCGATTTCCAGTGCAACGCGGAAAATGAGATTGGCTTGCACCTGCGGATCGAAGAAACACAAGGTATTGCGACCGGCCGTTTTAGCCTGATACCTGGCAATATCAGCATGTTTCAATAGTTCTTCCTTGGACTGATTATGGTCGTTAAAAAAAGCGATACCGATACTGGCAGTACAATGATAGTCATGTGAAGTAAGCTGGTAAGGCTGATTGATAATGTTTAGAATTTTATTGCCAATGGCTTCGGCCTGTGCTGCTGCCTCAAGGTCTTGTTTACTCAGGTTCTCCAGCATCACGACAAATTCATCACCGCTCAGACGAGCGATGGTATCGCCTTCGCGCACACAGGACTGAAGACGTTGTGCAATTTTTTGTAGCAGCAAGTCACCCACATCATGACCGATGGTGTCGTTAAGCGTTTTAAAATTATCCAGGTCAATAAACAATAAAGCGCCCATTCGACCGCTACGTACGCTTAAGGCTAATGCCTGCTTGATCCGATCATAGAGAAGCCGTCGATTAGCCAGACCGGTGAGTTGGTCGTAAAACGACAGGTATTCGTTGAGTCCTTTTAATTCTTTATTTTGCTGGTGAACAATACCGGATAAACGATCCCGGTCCTCGCGCAGACGCTTTTGTTCCAAGGCATTGTGAACCAGTAATTTAAGTTCCTGATCATTCCAGGGTTTATTGCAATAATTGTAGATACGCCCCTTATTGACCGCATCAATCGTTGATTGAAAGTCGGCATAGCCGGTCAGCAAAATACGGATGGTCTCCGGCCATTGCATGAAAATACGGGTTAAAAATTCCGCCCCGTCCATTTCCGGCATACGCATATCGGAAATAATCAGATCAACGGCATTTTGCTGCAATATCTCCAGTCCCTCCGCGCCACTGGCTGCAAAGTAAGTCATATAGCCTGTATTATGGAACAAACGGCCTAATGCCTTCAGTACGTTTGCTTCATCATCGACAAATAAAATTGCGGCTGTTTTGGCATCCGTAACGCCTGATTGATTAGTCAACATAACCACTCCCCCTTTCCTGCAATCCTGCTATGCATTCGCTGCATCCGCCATCATAGGACCTGCAACAGGTAATAGTATCCGAAATGTCGTTCCCTGACCCGGCTGACTGGTCAGTTGAATTTCTCCCTGATGTTTTTTGATAATGCTGTAAGAAACCGACAGCCCTAAACCGGTACCTTTGCCGACCGGCTTGGTGGTAAAAAAGGGATCAAAAACTTTACTGAGATGTTCCGGCGCTATGCCTTTACCGGTATCGCTGATTTCTACCCACACATGGTCATTTTCTGTTCCGGTACGCAAGGTGATGATACCCTCGCTTTCAATCGCATGCGCCGCATTGGCCAGTAAATTCATAAACACCTGATTAAGTTGATGCGGTAAACATTTTATTTTCGGCAGATCGCCAAATTCCTTGACAATTCTTGCTTTGTATTTGATTTCACTGCTCACAATATTCAGCGTAGTTTCCAGACCGCTATGCAACAAGGCCCATTGCCACTCATCATCACCCTGATGTGAAAAGTCCTTTAGATCCTGCACAATCTTTTTTACCCGCGTGGTGCCTTCATGAGATTCGTTCAATAAATCCAGTATATCCGTCCTGAGAAATGCCAGATCGATTTTTTGTTTGAACGCGTTAATTTCTGCCTGTTGTTCACTATGGGTGCAGGTTGCTTCCGCTTTTTCATAAATGGCCAGCAGTGCCAGCAAATTATCAATATAGTTTTTTAAGGACGTTAAATTGGAATTTATATAGCCAATAGGATTATTGATTTCATGCGCTATTCCCGCCGCCAGTTGCCCCACAGAGGCCATTTTTTCCGATTGCAGCAGTTGTTGTTGGACTTCCTGAAGTTTATCCAGCGTGGTTTGTATTTGTTCTATGTGTAGCTGCTTTTCTTGATGCAATCGGGCATTGTCAATCACCATGGTAATCAAATGAACTAATTCGCCACCGGATTGCAGATCATCTTCAGTAAAACCTGCCCGTCCACTGAGATCATTAATACTTAACACCCCAATAATCCTGTTATCCAGTTGCAAGGGCCAACATAGTGCCGATGAAGAAACCGTTGTCTGTTGTTTGGGAATGTGGGCGCGAAAACGCGGATCATCGGTCACATTCCCTTCAAGTAATAAAGGTTGTCCGCTTTCGACTACCCAGCCAATAATACCGCAGCCTTCAGCTATAACACTACCCACGCATTCCGGCGGCA
This sequence comes from Candidatus Methylobacter titanis, assembly GCA_029946125.1. GTDB lineage: Bacteria > Pseudomonadota > Gammaproteobacteria > Methylococcales > Methylomonadaceae > Methylobacter_A > Methylobacter_A titanis. The sequence continues at coordinate 3,382 of JAQSDX010000067.1, read as the reverse complement.
GCCCTATGGCGGCCACAATAGTTAACCGGCTATCATCATTAGCCTGATACAAGGCCAGTGAACCGGTATCGGCATTAAAGCCACGCACAATATGCTGCAGAATGCATGCGAATACCTCATCGGGTCTATTTTGGTACAGATTAGATTGACCTAAGCAGTATAAATCATGAATCCAGTGTAATTGTTGCGCTTCATTTAATGACATGCAATTCTCTGATTAAAAGGTTCTATGTGAAATACAGTGGGTAAATCCAATTGCAAGCTAATAAAGTTAATAAAAAAATAATAGGTTAACAAGCCGGGTATAGTACTTACCCACTACGAATCACATAGAGCCGTTTAAAATAGAGTAACGACTTGGTCGGCAAACTGTCGTCCACTGTTCGCACAATGCATTGCCTGATCGATTGAAACATTGAGTATGGCAAGTGCTGGCTGAATGGATTCGTGATCGTCGAATGCCGCACCTGCTCCCGGCAGGTTTGCGGCATACACACCATCCCTGGCGATAACAAGTGGATCGGATCGTTCTGTCTGGGTGATCAAAAAATTGGCGGTATAAACCAGCAACCCGAGCGATCTGACAGCATTTGATCCAGATATTGGCCTAGGTGTTGTTTCATGTTGCTCAATAGCCTCCTGGATCGCCACGGGAAGATTCCAGTATTGCGCGGCTTGACCGCCAATTTCCACATTATCAAAACCTAACAGGCGTCGTTCCGTTTCCGCCTGGGGCGATTCAAACGCTTTAATAATCTGACTATATTCATCCGGGAACAGCAAAACAATTACCAGGCGTCCAATATCGTGCAATAGCCCGGCAGTATACGCAAAATCGGGACTTATACCGGTGCAATAGCTAAGTTGCCTGGAACATTCGGCAACGGCTATGCTGTGATGCCAAAATTGGTTGTAATTAAAATTCTTATGCCGTACTTGTAGCATCTTGGAAAAACAGATACCCATCAGCATATCCCTTATTCGGTTAAGTCCCAGTAATACAATGGCTTCGCGCAAAGAACCAATTTCTCTGGACATCCCGTAAAAAGGCGAATTGGCAATACGTAAAATGCGAACGGTCATTGAGGTATCCTGAGCGATTTTATCGGCCAGGGCCATCGGATCTTGATTAACACCCAGCTGTTGTAACGTTTCCATAAGCAACACCGGCATTGATGGCAAATCTGCCAAACACGCAAATTTATTTTTTAAGGCGTGCATTTCAACTTCTCTTTAACGGTGACAATACCATAATAACGCCTTTCGACTGACTGCTACCTCCCATCGTACTCATTACCACCTGTATGGAAACACCTACTTGCAAGGTCAAAACACTGCCATCAGGCTGTACAGACTGACCGGAACAATAGGCTTGCAATAATTGCAAAAGCGCCTCGGGTAAAATATCACCTGCCATAGAACCGAGCAAACAAGCTCCCTGAGCTGGACAAAACAACGCATCAGCGAGTCGATTGGATGCCACGATCATATTCTGCTCGTCAATACCCATAATTCCTATCGGCAAGTGTTCAAAAATTTCCTGTGAAATTTGCAATAAATTAATGCTGTGCATAATTTCACGGGTTTTATCGGCTACCTTTTGTTCAAGATTTTGATTGAGCAGGGAAAGTTTGTCGTTGGCAGTCTGAAGTGCCTTGCTTAAACGCAAATTTTCCTGTTCCATTTCATAGTGCTGAAATGCCTCGCGAATGTTATCCCGAAGCAGGTCGTTATTCCAGGGTTTGGTTAAAAACTTACAAATTGCACCTTCGTTAATGATATTGGTGATTGATTCAAGTTCGGTATAACCGGACAATACAATGCGTAATGTTTTGGGATAAAGCATTTTAACTTTACGGAGAAATTCGACGCCAGTCATATGCGGCATCCGTTGATCGGAAATGATGATGCCTACTTCGTGCTGTACCAATAGGGCAAGACCTTCTTCGCCGCTATTAGCGGTCAGGATGATATAGCCATCACCTCGCAAAGCACGCTTAAGAGCATTAATGATATTGGTTTCATCATCCACCAACAGGAGGGTGCGTGGGATTTGTGATAATTCGCTCATAAGTAAATCTTATGTTGTATTTCGGAGCATCCGCCATTTAAGGTGAGATTGTACAGGGGAGCGTCGAATATTCAAAAATTAGGATATTTATGCAGCATCACAACGGGTTCCTGCGTATAGCGTGAGAATGAGAGCAATGATACAAAATCGATAACCGTTACTTGTTGATTTTTATGCTTATGGATTTAGATGGACCTTTAGTTATGATAGAGAGCGAGTGCCTTAGTAGAGTTGATGGTATCAGGAAGCTACTGTAGCTCAGGTTATTCTGATCTTAACGGCCTCCATACGTTTCCTGGGCTTTATTTTAGCATTTTTATTTCAGAATGAGTGCTGATTTTTCTGCCACTAGGTTCTGTTGACGTTTCTCCAATCAGGTAGAATTGGTTATTTTTGGTAACATGAGCCGGATAACTTTAAACGATGAAGAGTGGATGCGTATATTGGCAAACTTAAAGAAATTAAGAGGCATTCGTGTCGGTCAGCCAGACACTTGCAGACAATTTATTAGTGCCTGCTTGTGGATATTACGTTCGGGATCGCAGTGGCGGGTTTTGCCGCCAACACATTGTAAGTGGAATAGTATATTTAAGCGTTTTTCACGCTGGTGCGCTAATGGCGCATGGGAGAACCTCTTCGGTCATTTTTCTGAGATGTCTGATTTACAAGATGTTTCAATGGATGGGTCGGTGATTAGAGCACATGCCTGCGCGGCTGGGGCGGCAAACAGCACCGCCGATAATGAGGCACTGGGGCGTTCCAAAGGTGGTTTTGGCTGTAAGGTTCACGCGCTCTGTGATGCCTTGGGCATGCCGCTTAAGTACATCCTGACAGGCGGACAGGCGGCTGAATGTAAGCAAGCGATACCCTTGCTGAAAAACGTTAGCGCCTCAGCCATTTTGCCGGACAAGGCTTACGACACAAACGAGTTGAGGGAGTGGTTGGAATGTCGGGGAATAAAAGCAGTCATCCCGCCAAAATCGAATCGGAAAGAAGAAATTGAGTGCGATTATTGGCATTATAAGGAGCGGCATGCGGTCGAATGTATGTTTGGCAAGCTCAAGCACTACCGCAGAATTGCCACTCGATACGAGAAAAAAGCCATTAATTACATGGGGCTGCTGTCATTTTCATCGGTACTTTTATGGTTAAGATGAAACGTCAACAGAACCTAGATGATCTACGTTCTCGTAACGTTGGATTGAAAGTATTGGCAGGCGCCGGAGCTCAAATCGATACAACCACCTCAAACGGTAGATTGTTCTTTGGGATTTTTGCAGTGCTGGCTGAATTTGAACGGGAATTGATTGT
>JAQSDX010000066.1 GCA_029946125.1 Candidatus Methylobacter titanis | reverse complement strand
TGATAAATTTAATGTTAGGGCGACTTTGCGACTGACTTTTAAAACACGCACTAAGCGTTTTTCGGTTACTGTTCCCTTTGATTAACCAAAGCTTCAACCAGCGAGCGCAGTTTATGTTGAATAATACGGGTATTTTCAGGCCCCATACGCAGCATTTGCTTATGTATTGGGCTTAATGCCTCAAGCTGAGGATCGGCAAATTTATAATTTACCGCATGTTTGACGACTGCAATTTGCCCGTCCATCACAGGTGCAGCAAGAATGATTGCCGCCGCTTTGGTTAAAATATCGTCCAACCTGTACTCAACCGGATAACTAAATTCGCTAAAAACCTGTAACAATAACGGCCTGAATTTTTTATATACCGTCAGCGTTGCCTGTACATCCATCCCATTGATTGCCGCTGCCAACCGGTCATAACGCTGATAACTTTTCATGGCAATAAACGAACTTTCATTATTCGGATCGACTGTAAACGGTTGCTCCAACTTAAGAAAACGCAAATGCTTTTCAAGTCGCAATTCCTGCGAAAAATCGTTAGCCATAACAACATATTTCCTGATCAGCTGATCAGCATTCAGCCACTCGGAAAACTCAGGAGAAATACCCTCAATTTCCTGTCGTAACAGGGCGTCACTGTGCTCAAGATCGGGCAAAACAAATAAGTTATCCTGCTGCAGCTCTATAATATTATCAATCCCGGCTTCTGTCGTAGTCATCTCATCTATTATCGACGCACTGTTCGCAAGAGGATCAATTGCATCCGTCACTAAAGGCAGCTCCAGAGCTTGCGTCTTAGCTCCTGATACAGCGCTATGTTGCTGATATTCAGTATAGAACCACGCGACACCGGCCAAAGTAATCAAAATAATGACCACCGGGATGACGGATCGGCCGGATTTTTTATCGTTAACTTGCTGGTATCGATTCATGATTAAAACCTCAAGTGTATGAGCCCAGAAAAATTATAGACTTATTTGCAGTAGGTCGTTTATTGAGCACAGCATTGAAAAACACCTGCTGAGAGCTGCTTCGAAAGCTAATGAATGCGTTTATGGGCGCTAAATGCAAGCCATAACTAAAATGATTTTCCCTGCATAAATACAGGTAAGGGGCGTGAATTTTGTTGCATTAATGTTGCTGTTTGACAGTAACATTAAAGAGCTAACTATTGGCTTGCCCGCTCAGGCAAGCCAATGAATACTAAATCCTTAGCTTATTTCTTAGCGAATCTTTTACGCTCATTTTCAGTTAAGTATTTCTTGCGTAAGCGTATCGATTTTGGCGTGACTTCAACTAACTCATCCTCAGAGATAAATTCCAGTGCCTGCTCTAAAGTCATTTTCTGAATTCTGGCTAACACCAAACTTTCATCGGTACCTGACGCGCGAACATTGGTTAATTGTTTCGGTTTGCAGGGGTTGACGGTTAAATCATTGGTGCGTGAATGTAAGCCCACTAACATGCCTTCGTAGACTTCATCGCCATTGACCAAAAATAATTCGCCACGTTCTTGTAACGGATGCAGTGAATAGGTGACGGCTTTGCCCGCAACCATTGAAATCAGCACACCACGCGAACGATTACCGACTTCGCCGGGTTTCATCGGGCCGTAATGGTCAAATACATGGTACAGCAGACCGGAGCCGGAAGTGGCGGTCATAAACTCAGTTTGAAAGCCAATCAGGCCGCGTGACGGCATCATGTATTCCAGACGAATACGGCCCTTGCCGTCTGGAACCATATTGGTTAAATCACCTTTACGCTCGCCCAGTTTTTCCATGATCGTACCCTGGTGGATTTCTTCCACTTCAATGGTGACCATTTCAAAAGGCTCGCACTTTTTGCCGTCAATTTCTTTCAAGATAACTTCAGGGCGCGATACGCCCATTTCAAAGCCTTCGCGGCGCATGTTTTCAATCAATACCGATAAATGCAGCTCGCCACGACCCGATACCTGGAATTTATCCGGATCTGCAGTATCTTCAACTTTTAGCGCGACGTTATGTTGCAATTCTCTATCTAAGCGGTCGCGAATTTGGCGGGTCGTGACAAATTTACCTTCTTTCCCTGCAAACGGTGAGTTATTGACCTGAAAAGTCATCGATACCGTTGGCTCATCAACCGATAACGGCGTCATGGCTTCTACAGTATCGGGATGGCAGATGGTGTCCGATATTTCCAGCTTTTCAATGCCGGCAAAAGCAATAATGTCGCCGGCACGCGCTTCCTGAACTTCAACGCGATCCAGACCGTGAAAGCCATAAAGCTGCAACATACGACCTTTACGTTCAACGCCGTCTCTATTAACAATAACCAGAGGCATATTAGGCTTGATGCTGCCGCGCTGAATACGACCAATACCGATGACGCCAGTGTAAGTGTTGTAATCCAGACTGGAGACCTGCATTTGGAACGGGCCATCCATATCGACCGGTGGCGGACTCACTTTGGAAACAATCGTCTCAAATAATGGCGTCATATCGCCACCGGTAACCGTGTGCTCTAAACCGGCATAACCATTGATGGCCGAGGCAAACACAATAGGAAAATCCAGTTGTTCATCGGTTGCGCCCAAACGATCGAACAAGTCAAACGTTTGATCCACAACCCAATCAGGGCGAGCGCCTGGACGGTCAATTTTGTTGATAACGACAATCGGCTTTAAACCCAAAGCAAAGGCTTTTTGCGTGACAAAACGGGTTTGCGGCATAGGGCCGTCGACCGCATCAACCAGCAACAATACCGAATCAACCATCGATAATACCCGCTCCACTTCGCCGCCAAAGTCGGCATGGCCTGGGGTGTCAACGATATTGATATGATAGCCGTTCCAATCCAGTGCGGTATTTTTGGCCAGAATGGTGATACCGCGTTCTTTTTCGATATCGTTGGAGTCCATCATCCGCTCAGTCACTTTAGTATGAGCGGCAAAGGTGCCGGACTGTTGCAATAATTTATCAACCAGAGTTGTTTTACCGTGGTCAACGTGGGCAATAATTGCAATGTTTCTTAATTTTTCGATCACTTTTATGGTCTCTAAGGGTTTAAATAAACAAATGTAGAGCGTGCTGTGCATGCTCTTTTAAACTGGGGTGGTATTTGAAAAAGGGTACGCGCTACCTACACTACATGATTTTGTTGAACGCACACGGCTTGGTCCAATTTAGCGATAAGCTTAACTTTGCTCCCAAGGCAAGCCCTGAAAGCGCCAGCCGCCAAGATTGCCGCGATGCTTATGCTCATCCAAGGCGCCTTCAAAACCATCGACAATATTGATTAACAACCGATAACCGGCCTCTTCCAGCGCTTTTGCCGCATCCAGTGAGCGCTGGCCGCTACGACACAGCAATAAAACCGGCGCATTACGGTCAACTACGACGTGCTTAACATCGGCAACAAACTGTGGGTTAACTTGCCAATCGGGCGCTTCCTTCCAGGGAATGGATATTGCACCGGGAGGGTGTCCTACAAAGGAATGTTCAATTTTTGTTCTTACATCCACCAATACCGCATCGGCATTATTTTGTAACAAATCCCATGCCTGTTGCGGATCTAAATTTTCTATCATCGTGTTAATCTCTGGGTGCGCTTTTGGCCGACAAACAGAATTTCAGTCGTCAGTACAGCCTACGGCTCTGCTTTTTCTTGGGTAAAAGCCTGATAAAACAGCAATCCATCCGGTTTAGAACTGTCTATTATCGCATCCCCTAGGCCACGGTCAAGAAATCGACTCTCGACGATCGGATCAAAACCGCATTCTGTACGACCATAATGGGAAATTTTTCTTGGCGGGCATGGCTATTGAGCCTCTGCCGGTTTGCCTAAGCCATCACCTAATCAATCGCCACCGACAAAATTCCAGGCAGCGACCGCCAAAAATAGACGCACAATCAAACCTCTTATTCGGCTGCCAACTTAAGACGGAACTATAACATGCGGAGTGCAAGCTCTGCTTGCAAACAGGCAAAGCCTGTATTCCTGATCTGTCACGCTTTAAGTTGATAATGGGTAGCCTTATTCCGTTCCCGGCAGACTGACCCGATGTTCCAGCCATTCCTGCAAAAAGTCCATAAACCCCCTGACCTTGGCTGACAAATACTTTCGATGCGGATAGACCGCATGGACATCCAGGGGTGGCGAGGTGTAATTTTCCAGAACAACTTTCAGCCTGCCCTTTTCAATATCTCTGCCGACAATGTAAGTTGGCAGCATGACCAGCCCCAAGCCGTTAATGGCGGCGATGCGTATCGGGTCGGCCGCATTGGCCTGTATCCGCCCGGAAACCGTTATCCCGGTATAGCCGGCATCACCTTTGAACAACCATTTATTTCTCGGTGCGATAGCCCAATTAACCAGGCAGCTGTGATTTTCCAAATCTTCCGGCATCTCGGGCATACCGTATTGTTCAAAATAGTCCGGCGACCCGCAAACCACCAACGACGAACTGGCTAATTTCCGCGCGAACATACTGGTATCATCCAACGCACCCAGGGATATAGCCAGATCAATCCCCTCATCGATCAAATCGCCGGGACTGCTCTGTAAAATCATCTCGACAGTTAAATCGGGATGCAATTTCAAAAATGCAGACACCGCGTGAGCAATATGGGTCGCGCCGATGACCGGCGGAGCGCTAATGCGTAAAACCCCCCTGGGTTCAGTCTGTAAATGCGTTACTGCGGCTTCCATCTCCTCAACCTCCAGCAACACTTGCTGACAGCGTTCCAGATAGGAGGCGCCTACGTCGGTCAGGCTTAAGCTGCGCGTAGTTCGGTTAAATAATCGCGTACCCAGAACCCCCTCAAGATGCATAATATGCTTGGTTGCCATGGCCCTGGAAATATCCAGGTCACGCGCACCGCCAGCAAAGCTTCCGGCTCTTGCGACCCGAACGAAAACGGTCATACTGGTTAATTTATCCATTTACAATCCGCCTATTTTCTTTCCATAACACATCTTCAATCTCGCATTGCGGTACAAAACCGACAACTACATCGGCCAAAACTGCCCTAATCCGCTCAAAATCATCGTCATTTGTTGCCTGCTCTAATGTCGCCAGCAACTTTTCCAGCTCAGACCAAGCAATAACATGCTCTTGTGCCCGCATAATTCTTTTATGACTGGTTTCTGAAACATTATCGCCAATCAAAAGCTCCTCATACAGTTTTTCCCCATGTCTCAAACCGGTAAAACTAATTTCGATCTCGCCCGCTGGATGATCGTTATCTTTTATTTCCAGACCGCTCAAGTGAATCATTCTTTTTGCCAGATCAAGAATGCGAATGGGCTCTCCCATATCCAGCACAAACACATCGCCGCCCTGCCCCATTGCTCCCGCCTGAATAACCAGCTGAGACGCTTCAGGTATGGTCATAAAATAGCGAATAATTCTTTCATCGGTAACCGTTACCGGCCCGCCTCTTGCGATCTGCTCTCTAAACAACGGCACCACAGACCCCGAAGAACCCAATACATTGCCAAACCTGACCATAGTAAAACGGGTTGAATACTTATTTTCGGCATCCAGGCTTAACGCTTGTAAAATTAACTCAGCAAAGCGTTTAGTTGCACCCATGGTATTGGTTGGCCTGACGGCTTTATCGGTTGAAATAAGCACAAAGGTTTCAACTTTTGCGTTTATCGCCGCTTGTGCCGTGCGCAACGTTCCAAAGACATTATTCCAGATGGCTTCGCCGGGGTTTTTCTCCACCATAGGCACATGCTTATAAGCTGCTGCGTGGTAGATCGTTTGCACCTTAAAGGTATTGCATACCTTTTCGATACGGTCGCCGTTCGCAACAGAACCCAGCACAGAAATAACGCCTATTTCTTTAGAACCTTTTGTTTTGGTTAAAAGATAATTCAACTCTTTTTCTATGGCATAAAGCGCGAACTCACTTAATTCAAATAAAATCAGCATCTTGGGCTGCAACTGAATAATCTGCCGACAAAGCTCTGAACCGATAGAGCCGCCGGCCCCGGTCACCATCACTACCTTACCGGCAATATTGGCATGAAGAAGAGATTGATCAGGCGCTACCGAGTCGCGCCCCAAGAGATCAGCAACATCAACCTCCTGTACGACATCAAAAGTAATCTTGCCTTGAGCAATATCAGACAATCCCGGCATGGATCTAACATGAACGGAATAAGGCTCTAACAAACGGATAATTTCGTTTCTGCGCGCTCTACTGGCTGAGGGAACAGCCAGTAGAATATCTGAAGCCTGATATCTTTCTATCAAATAACTTAAAGAACTGAGCGGATAAATGCGTAGCCCATTGACCTTGCTCTTATGTAACGCTGAGTCATCATCAATAAAAGCAATCGGCCTGAATTCACGCCCGTGCCCTAATGCCGAAGCCAGCTGTACCCCGGCACTGCCAGCGCCATAAATCACTACATTTCTCTTGCAGCACACTGCTGCACTTCGGCCACCACTGAAGCGAGAATCCCCCCCTCCCAACCACCAGCGCGCAAAAAGACGACTACTGCCGACCAGTACCATCATATTTAACCAATTGAGTGGCAACACCGTCCGGGGAACCCCATAGATACCGGACTCATACAAGACAAACGCAAAAACCAACGCATAAAGCGTAGTCGCCTGAATAATGGTCCAGAGCGCCCTAATCTCTATGTAACGAATAATCGCGCGATATAAACCTAATTTGACAAAAATAGGTACAGCGAGAACAGGTGCCACGGCAAATAGATACCACTCATCGCCTTTAGGGGCATACAGTACGCCCAGGCGCAAAGAAAAAGCCGCCCAAAGAGCAAGCACGGCAAAAAGCACATCAGCACTGATGAGAATAAATGCTTTCTTCTTCCGAGGAAGACCAATGAACCAGTGCGCTAATCGTGATCTCATGAATTATCCTTGTTGTTCTATCGCAACCGTCATTAATAACTGATTTTATTATACTCGATTCAATCATTACACTCCTGATTGGCAAGGATTGCCGAAATCCAGAAAACACAGGGCGGGTGAAATACGGAGCAATAAGGAAACATCGCGTTGGGATGAAACCAACGATTGTGAAGGGGGGAAGGGAGATGTGTATTACGAATTGACTGCAATAACTTGCTAATCAAGATCTGATTTGATTGATGCGCCACCTCGGGAGGCATAGCTATCCGCACAAGTTAAATTGTAGGGCGATCCGGCCGGTCGCCCTTATCACCTGAGTCTGATGTGACGCACTATCTCGTCCGAAAGCTGTAGGGGCAAATAAGTTGTGTAGAGAGCTATGCTCGGGAGGCAACAGGCCTCAGTATTGACAACAACACGCCCAAGAGTAGACCCATGACCAAGCCAGCCACAGCAAAAAGAGATTTTTTAGGGAAAACCGGATCCGTTGAAACTTGTACCCGTCCGAGAACATCGGTAGCAAAAGTTCGCTCGGGACTAAGCTGCTCTTCGAGCATGAGCTTGCGATCACGAAAACTACGCAATTCCCCTTCACGCGCAATAAGGATATTGCTTAACAAAGCAGCCTGAGGAAAATTGCGATCATTTAACAAAGCTGCTCCCGCGCCCAACGACTTGGCCAATTGCTCAGCTTCCGTTTTGGCGTGTTTCAATTCCAATTCAATTAACGCTAACTCTTGATGCCAGCGATGGGTAGTAGGGACTGACATCCTTAGATGAATAGCTTTCAATTCATTGACGACCGCACTCATATTTAGCTTGGCCTCATCAGGGGACATGCCTCTCAACGTTAAATTTATCAACTCCGATTTTTCCAATTTCACTTTAAGTGTGTCGCGGAACAACTTGGCGTCAGAGTCATCTTCGCCGGTATCTACCCCCAAGCTTCTCAACACATCATTTTGAAATGAGGTGTTTTTAATGCGATCGACTAGCTGCAAAGGAGGCTCAATGGGATTCGCTATAATCCCTACAAACCCTAACTGCCCAACCCTAATCAAGGCATTCGCTTCCCATTTTGCAGGCAGGGCAAAGGCAATTGCCCATCCCAAAACACCACCTATCAATGCAGCACCCAGCAAGATACCAAGATTCCGGCGAATAAACGCTACCAAATCAAGCAAGTTATACTGATCATCAAATTGATCTTTACCAGTCGCCAATGCTGCATTTTCAGATTTGCTCATATTATTATTTACCTTCAATTACTTTGCCTCAATACCCATTGCCCGGGATTCCAAACCCAAATCTAAAACCGCCAAAACCAGCAAAGCAGCCATTTATTCACCTTAATGCTGAATGCCATCCCTACCCAACACCTTAAGAAAAGTCAGGAAAATGATTTTCAAATCCAGCCAAAAAGATTGATTATTCACATAATCGACATCCAATTTAACCTTAACGGGAATCGGTAATTCATCCCTGCCGTTGATCTGTGCCCACCCGGTCAGCCCCGGCAGCGCTGCATCAACGCCATATTGCGTACGCAAGGCAATCAGATCATCCTGATTAAACAAAGCCGGCCTCGGACCGACAAAACTCATGTCACCCTTGAAGATACTCCAAAGCTGCGGCAGCTCATCCAGACTCGATTTACGCAAAAAAGAACCGACAGGCGTCAAAAATTGCGCCGGATCAGACAAAAGATGCGTAGCTACAGCAGGCGTATCGACCCGCATCGTCCTAAATTTCGGCATTTTGAAAATCTTGTTATGTCGCCCTACGCGGTCAGACCAATAGACGATAGGACCAGCAGAGGTCAACTTGACCAGTATCGCCACCAAACAAAGTGGTATCAATAAAATCAGCAGTGCGAATAAAGCCAAACTAAAATCGAATAATCTTTTCATATCCACGCCGGTCAACGATTTGCAAGAAAATGTGCGACGGTTTTATCAAGCCCCTCTTGCAGGGTAACAACAGGCTGCCAGCCCAATGTTGATTGGGTATGCGTAATATCAACCTGCAACGAGCCCAATAACCGGCTCGCCACTGCAGATTTACCCAATAATGCAGCAGCACCCGCGATTATCCTGACAGGAACAGGCAATAATAAAGAACGCGTTCCCATGGAAGCCGAAAGCATACGCAGCAATTCTGCAATGCTCACATCATGATCATCCGACACCATAAACGTCTGTCCTGCTGCGGCCGGATGATGGCTGCAGGTCATCAGCAAATCAACCAGATTTGCCCGCGCCACCATGCTTCTACGATTATGGACAGCCCCCAAAGGTAAAGGCACACCCATTTTCACCCACTGCATTAACTTCAGGAAGTTTGCGCGCACGCCTGGACCATACACCAAGGGCGGGCGAATAATGACGACCTCAAGACCCGTATCGCGAGACAACTCCCGCAATGCAATTTCCGCTTCAAGCTTTGATTGCCCATAAGGATCGAGTGGAGCAGGCACATCGAAAGCGGAATAAGGTTTGCTGGTAGTTTCTTCGCCGTTCACCTTGACGCTGCTGACAAAGACAAAACGCTTGACGCCGGTTATGACTGCCTGCTGCGCCAAATTCAGGGTCGCATCCACATTCACCGCTCGAAAATCCGCCAGTGGATCGCTGCTCTTTTCATTCATCACATGAACACGGGCCGCCAAATGTATAACGGCTTTACAGTCGACAAGAGCAGGCCTCCAATCTGTAGATGCCGACACATCGCCTACTGGAAATTCATGATCACGAGACTTTGTCCGTACTGCGGCAATCACATTAATGTCTTTCCTGAGCAGCGATTCACACAGCGCACTACCCACAAAGCCGTTGGCACCTGTTACCAGTATTTTAGACCTCATCAATCCCACCCGATTCAAGCTCTGACGCCAACGATACTTCATAACAGGCCGCAATATCACCCGCACGTCGTGCCAGAAAGTCAATATATTTACCATGCAACATAGAATAGGGCAATTTCAAATCCCCATCGCCGTTAAAATTTGTGCATTGATCTTATGCACATCGAATTTTTCTTCAGTCATACGACGACTTTCCGCGCCCATCGGAGGCATTAGCGAAGGCTGTTCAATAAAGCGCAACATCGCCTGCGCCAATACTTCAGGATTGCGTACCGGCACCATAAAGCCATTCACACCGTCAATGACAGTTTCTCTACAGCCGGGCACGTCAGTCGTAATAATGGGGCGCCCCATCGCCATCGCTTCCTGAGTGCTGCGTGGCAGCCCCTCTCGATAAGACGGCAAAACGAAAACACTCGCTTGAGCAATCCAATCACGCACATCAGCTACCTGACCCGGCCATTCCACCACCCCCTCAGTGACCCACGCCTGCACTTCTGCTTCGGGAATAGAGCCGGGATTAAGATCAACATGGCCCAGCAGTAAAAAACGCGCATCGGGATGGACAGCCTTCACCCTGCGAGCTGCATCCACATAATCGTAGATGCCTTTTTCACGTAGCAGCCGTGCCACTAAAATGAAACAGAACGGCTGCAAAACAGGGGGTACAACGTGATAATAATCTAAATCCAGGCCAATGCCATCTATTAACCGTACCTTAGTTGCAGCCACCATGGCAGACTCAACAAACAGTTTTTCATCATCCCGATTTAGCATAAAAACGCGTTGCGTCTGGCTCAAACTTAGCCGATAAAGCTGCGTTACCAAGGTGCGTAAAACATGACGACGCAGCGAGGTTTTATCGGAATCGGTAAAAACATAACCAGCGCCTTCAATCATGGCAAACCGCTTGGGCACACCCGCCAAACGCGCTGCCAGCGTGCCATAAATGACCGGCTTGATGAAATAAGCCAACGTAGCATCCAACCTCAATCCGCGTAACTGCACAGCCAGTCGACACATATCCAGCGCATCACGCACAGGATTCATGCCGGTGCGTGACATCGAAGAATCTATCGGGATTGCTCCCAGAGCCGCCACAGCCGCACGTTTGGCATCGTCATAATCTGGCGCTAAAGCATAAACGATCACACCGCGTCTTACCATTTCACCGACTAACGGCCCGCGAAAGTTACTGATAGAGAAAGCTTGACTGGCTATGATGCCCAATCGATATATTTTTTTTGGATGTCTCACGCTGTCAAAAAAACTCAAAAGTACACCTTAGATTCCCGCCCTGAACGACGGGGCTTTATGCTGCGTGTTAGTAAACAATTGCGCTAATCGTGGCGCTGTTACCTGAAGACAGTATCTTTCCTCGACGAATCTGCGCCCTTGTACGCCCATGTCTGCCCGTTTTTTCGCATTGACAAACAAGGCACGAAAGGCATAAACCCAATCATCAACCGTCGAGGCAAGATAACCATTGACATCATCCTCGACGATTTCCTGGTTCACTCCCACAGGCGACGCGATCACTGGCTTGCCACAAGCCATGTATTGAATCAGTTTGTAGCCGCATTTACCCCGTTCCCACGGCGAATCGATCAGCGGCATGATGCCAATATCGAAACCCTGAATTTCACTGACCTCGGACTCTTCCGACCAGAGTCGGCAATCAACGTCGAGCCCGGACCCAGCAAACTGAGCACCGATGACACGCAACTGCAGGGGAAATTCCGTTGCCAACACCTTGAGCGCGGGAACCACAAGATCAAGATATTTTGCCGTGGAAGGAGAGCCCATCCAGCCGATGACCAAGCGGTCTCGCACTATGGGACTCACCACCTGATAACGATCAAGATCAATCACCGTTGGAAGAAGCTCGACATGGTGCGCGCCCGCAGAACGCGCCCTTTCAGCGAGGTAGGCATTGCCGCCAACGACCAGCGCCGCATTCCGCATCACCTTATCAATTTTGTCGGTTAAAAATCGTTTAGCCAGACCTGGATTTTGATCGTAATTATGAAATATGGCGTCATCGTAATCCACCACATAAGGAATACCTAACGAACACAATGCTTGTTCAAACCATGCCGGCAAATTAGGAAACAGCTCTTTTTCTATCCAGAGCAGATCAAAATTTTTCGCCTGCAGTAGTTTGACAGCCTGCATCCAATAATCACGAGAAACGTCAAGCCAGTTGGTCGCCTGTTTGGCATAAAGCCGTCTGATATAGTCGTCACTCAGTAAAGGCGACACTTCCACGTCAATGCCCATAGTCTGCAATATCGGCACATACTGATAAATACGCATCCGGCTGCTGGCACCCAACCGACCGTAGCGCGACAGCGCAAGAACCCTCACCGCGTGCTCCCCTTGAAAATCCAGTCAGGCAACCAACGCAACAACATGCCGTAAGCCATCCAGGTTTCCTGCAAGGATGTCCAGGAACGGCGGCCAATGGCCAGCGCTGACCGCGACAGAGGTTCAATGAACAAGGTGGCGAGCAAAACCGCTGTTGCCGCCAACGGCTTGAAATGCTTGAAAGCGTAGAGGATGCGACTACGGAGCGAGTAAAAAAGCCGCTTCGCTTTCACTTGATCAGAAGTGCCGCCACCCGCATGGAACGCCTGCGCATCCGCAAAGAAAATACTGGACCAGCCCAATTGCTTTGCGCGATAGGCAACATCGACCTCTTCAAAATAAACAAAAAATTGTTCATCGAAGCCCTGGATTGCATCAAAGACACCGTGTCGAATCAGAAAAAACGCACCGATGACCTGATCCACCTGACGAGTAGTCGCATGATCCCACTCGCTCATAAAGTGACCAAGAGCCGGGATAACCCGGTCCAAACCGATTGCATGGGCAACAAAACCGGAGGCTGAAGGGAAGCGGGCGCAACTGCGTGCGATATGCCCCTCTTCGTCAATGAGTTGCACGCCGCAAATGCCAACTTTTGCATTGTCTGGGCTTTGCATAAAATCAAGCGCTTTGATCAAGGAATCAGGATATAAACGCGCATCGGGATTCAGGAACAAAATAAATTCACTGTTCGCGTGTGCCGCACCCCGGTTGCAGGCTTTGCCGAAGCCGAGATTCACACCGGCGCGAATCAGGGTGACATGAGGCAAATGTTCAACCGTTGTTTCTGAGCCGTCAATTGAGCCGTTATCGACCACAATAATCTGACCGACGAATGCTTGCCCATACTGAATGACCGAATCAACACACTCAAGGAGTTGAACGCCGGCATTCCAGTTTACGATAACAACATCAACTTTCAATTTTATCTCCAAACCTATCGGAATCAGATTTCCGAAGCCAAACCGTCATATTAAAAAAGGGAAGCGATAATAGAATGGCAAAAAATAGCCAAAAGGACATTAAAGACAAATACTGATCTTGAAACCATTGCATAAACAGTGGGTACATGCTTAGGGAATACAACAGTATTGCCACCGGATTTTTTTGTTTGGAAAACCCATATAAAACAGCATGCATCAGGCCAAATAAAAATTGCATAAACAGCGCGAAATAAATGCCGAAATCCTTAAAATAAGGTTGAAATACAGTATAAACATTGGTTGGGCTTGGAATATAAACATATTCCTGAAGCACCCCCTTTACCTCAACATCAAATCCAAGTGCGGCAAGTATTGCATACATCGTTCTAAAGGTGTTATCACCATATTCCAAAGGATGGCTGGTCGAAAAAATCTCTTGAAAAGCCGTAATACCACCCAGCAAATATAGCCAAAAAGCGGAAACGTCTTCTGCCTCTGCATCGAATCTACCCAGAAAACTGCCAATAACAAAAAATACCAGCAATAGTATGCCAAAAAAAACTAAAGCCTTGCCTAAGGTAAAAAAATCCATTCTCGTCAGCGACAAGATTAACAAAGACGGAATAAACAATAAAAACAAGAACGTTCTTCCCGTACTAAAGACTGCATAGATGAGGCAAATCGCCAATGGCAACCATATTTTTGGTGACTTAAGCGAGGTATCTTTCTCCAGCAGACAGAGGAAAAAACAGGAAAACGCAATCGGCAAAAAATACGAAATAACGCCATACCCCTGCGGATTTTCCTCATCAATTAGTGACAATCTCAGGTTAACGAAAAAATTATCAGTCGTTCCATGGCTGGCTAAATCCAAAGCTCTCAGTATCAAAAATGGAAGCCCAAGCAGCGCAACATAAAAATACAGGCTTACTATTTTTTGATCCGGCAAAACAGTGATATATCTCGATGCCTGATGATTTTTTCCGGCCAAATTGAATCCGAGTACAGCGCCACAAGAAAATAAAAACATTGAGATAAAAACAATAAAATATATTTCGACGCTTAATACCTCCATCCCATGAGGCACAACTCTATGTAACAAAACAATGGTGAGCCATAGTAAAGAATGCAGAACGGCCGGACTTTTAATATCGCGCCACAAAAGCCCATTAGCAACCGTCATGATCAGACACATGCCGACGCTAAGATAGATGATGAAATCATTCATGCGTACCTCGCAATTCCGGCTCAGATAACCCGATAATTTTTTGTTCCTTTATTATTCTCGCCATCACCACAAGAGCCAGAGTATCAACAGCCATCCTCAGTACCCAGGCTACAGCCGCTCCGACCACGCCATAATGGCTTATCAAGACGTACAGAGCCGCAATAAAAAAAGGCAATTCCACCAGATGAAGCATGGCCGTCATCTTGGTTTTGCCGTAGGCATGCAATAAAGCAAAATACATGGCGCCAATCGCATTAAAAAACACACCGATACAAAGAATTTGCCCTACCCATACCGATACCTCTGTCACCTGCGGACCGATCCATAAGCGTAGAAGATAAGGCATGACAAACGCCAACACCGTCATTAAGACCAACATTAAACCCGTTACCCGATATAACCAAAGATGGAAAGTAGCGGCCGCTTGCTGCGGCGCACTATGAATCAGGTTGGTAATCACCGGGAAGGCTACGGTGGTGACTGCACCAACAAACAGTAATGTCTGCACCGTCACCTCATAAGGGATCACGTAGAGCGTAACAGCCGAAGCGGATATCAAAGCGCCCACAAAAAAACGGTCGGCCTGCACCAGAAAAGGACTGACTACACTACTAATCGTAAACCAGCCGCCAAACTGCAATAAACTCTGGGCGAACTGCCTGCCGTAGTTTCCACGCCTGATATGCCCCTCCTTGGCCATACAGTGGTGCGCACAACGCCGGTAAAACACCAAAGCCAGGCAACGCGAAAGCACCAGAGTTGCGACTAACCAATGCACCTCTTTAGTGTATAACGCAACCAGAAACGGCGCGCCGAAATTGGCAGCGCCTAAAAATATGCGCAGAACGCTAATGCTCTTAAAATTAAGATAGGCTTCGTTGACCCCACGATAGCTTGCACTGATGGCCTGCATCGGCAAAGCCAAGCCGAGCAGCAGCATCGATAGCTCAATTTCTGCAGCAGGTACCGTGTCAGCGTGAATGAGGCGGTATGCTCCGCTCAAAGCGGCAATGACAATCAAAAACATACCCACACCGCCAGTGACCAAAGTAATCCTGATCGCGGTGGCGACCACATCGGGTATCTGCTCATTGTCAGCGCCGCCGCGCAAGACAGATATTCGCTGAGTGATCGCCCGACCAATGCCAAGATCCAAAGCACCGGCATAACCAATCAAACCCCATGCAAGCGCTAAAAACCCAAAGCGTTCAGAGCCAATGAGTGTCAGCAGTTTGGGTACGGTCAACGCCGCTATTAACAACGGCAGACCTAAGCCTACCAAGTTCCATAGGATGTTACGAAAATGCATTAAAAAAATCTCGATTGTGCAAGTTTTTTGATCGTGAAAGCGCCAGGATAGCGATAACCTGAAGGAAGGGGATTTACCGACATTGCGTTAAAACGGGAAAAGTATAGCGTACTTTACACTTTCAATCGAGCCTGACCCCATGGGTTCCATGGGTTTTGGGTTTAATGCGTACTGCCAAATACCAAATCATCAGTACCCGGTGCTTGAACCAAAGCATCATTCAGTGCTTTACTGTAGGCAATACGAGCCGTTTGCAGAACAGCAGACCGTGCATTCAAGCGTTGCAACTCTGCATCCACAAATTGAAGACTCGCCAATTGTGCCTTGGCTTCTTCGGAC
This sequence comes from Candidatus Methylobacter titanis, assembly GCA_029946125.1. GTDB lineage: Bacteria > Pseudomonadota > Gammaproteobacteria > Methylococcales > Methylomonadaceae > Methylobacter_A > Methylobacter_A titanis. The sequence continues at coordinate 468 of JAQSDX010000066.1, read as the reverse complement.
AGTGATTCAAGTTCGTATTCTTTATTGTCAATAGTAATAGTGGTCATTGTTTTTACCTTTTGTTATTTACATAAAAAAACCCGCTTGAAAAAGTCCAGGCGAGGCTCAGTTTAGATCATATTGATCAGGGTGTATTGCCTAACGGCGAATCCACCCAGCGTTACGGCGTACACCATTGCTCCGCCGTGCGGCCCCAATTATACTTCTTTAAGTGCCTGAATTCGCCTGTTTCCTCCTCGGGGTTTGGGTGTAGCCTGACGTTTTGATAATTTTTCAACCTGCTCCTTAAATCTATCATCCCCAAGAGCCCAGGCATTATTTGTTGCCGCCCGGATTTCTTCTAAACCTGCTTCTGGAATATGCCGGTCAAATAAAGCCCTATAATTTAACTGGCACTCAGTATCACCATTGCCTAATACTCGATGTTCAAGTTTTTTTAGCTTGACTGAGACGAACCCAGATAAATCA
>JAQSDX010000065.1 GCA_029946125.1 Candidatus Methylobacter titanis | reverse complement strand
ATGTTTTTATAGTAAATAATTATCACTGCAAAATCAAGAGCACACTTACATCCCCTCCTGAAGGAAGGGGTTTTACGTGCAATCTGATAAATCGGACGATATGATCATTGAGCAACCGACAATCCGCTTGAAAACCCGCTAATAAATTTAGTCCTATTGCATGAAATTCAAATCCTCCGCTATTACCCTGGCTTTAAGTTTGGCTCTATTCCCTGCTCCGCAGCAGGCTGACCCGATCAGCAAAATCGAATTGCCTGATATGGGCGATTCTTCCGGCACCCTGATCTCACCCGCCGAAGAAAAAGAATTCGGCGAAGCATTTTTCCGCAGCCTGCACTCGCAGATCGCCATCAATCAGGATGCCGAAATCCAACAATACATTCAGACGATTGGCGAAAGACTGGTCGTCAATAGCGACGCGCCGGGCAACCCGTTCCATTTTTTTGTGGTCATGGAGAACAACATTAACGCTTTTGCGGGGCCGGGCGGTTATATTGGCGTAAATTCCGGATTAATTTTAATCACCGAAGCCGAAAGTGAATTAGCCTCAGTGATGGCGCACGAAATTGCTCACGTTACCCAACGCCATTTGTATCGTGCTTATGAGGCCGCCAGTCGCTTATCGATCCCTACCGCCGCAGCGACCTTGGCCGCGATTTTATTGGGCACTCAATCCCCTGCACTAGGTCAGGCAGCCATCATCGCGATTCAAGCCGGCAACGTTCAATTTCAAATTGATTTTACTCGCGAAAACGAGGCGGAGGCCGATCGAGTCGGCATGCAAACCTTGGCCGGTTCGCAATTCGATCCGCGTAGCATGCCCATTTTTTTCGAGCGCTTGCAGCAATCCAGTCGCTATTACGGCCAGAATATTCCTGAGTTTTTAAGAACTCACCCGGTTACCGCCTCGCGTATTTCCGACACCCGCGGACGCGCCGAAACCTATCCCTACAAACAATATCCCGACTCACTCGGCTATCAGTTAACCAAAGCAAAAATCCGGGTGTTAACCAGCACTGACGATGCCGATACGCTTAACTATTTGCAATCCAGATTGAATCAAGGAACGACAGAACAACGCGCCGTTACTCGCTATGGACTTGCGATGAGCGCACTTAAGTCGCAAAAATTTAATGCGGCAGAAAGCATTTTTCAGCAACTGAGCAAAGAATACCCCAACCAACCGCAATACGTAACCGCACTTGCCCACACAGCACTGGACTCCAAAAACTACAGCATAGCGCTTGCCCGATATAAAAAACTGACCGAGCAATTCCCCAATAACGAAGCCATTAAACTCGAATACATTACCGCTCTACTCAAAGCCGGTAATGCCGAATTGGCACGGAAAAATTTATTTCAGTTACAGTCTAAAACCCAGCGTCTACCGATTTATTCGCAACTGCTGGCCCAAGTTTATAGCGATTTAAATCAACCGGCCGAATCGCATCGTTATCTTGCAGAATACTACTATGCGACCGGGCAAACCAAAGATGCGATCCTGCAAATAAAGCTGGCACAAAAATCGAAAGGCCTTAATTTCCAACTCTCCTCCATCCTTAATGAACGCCTTAACTTCTTTATTAACCAGGAAGAAGAAGCCAGACGTAACCAGTAAAAACCTGAATACCACCTGAACAAAAAGGTACTACCTGCCTGCGATTTCGCGCATCAGCATCATCTAAAATACTATAATTAACTGTATTTATTGGGTATTTTATAAAATAATATATTTTTCCCGACAAACATTAGTTTTAAATAGACAAAGAAGATGCATTTGAATAGAATGCCCGCAGCTTAACGGAATGAGCGCGGTTTAATTACCGACTAAGAGGGGGAAATTAGTCTTGTAGACTAGCTGATAATAATAATAAAATAAGTGTCACTGCTTGGGTCGAGTTGTAAAAACAACAACTAAATAACAATAATAACAGCACTCAACACGCCCGCTTCATGCGGGCTTTTTATTGCCTAAAAAACAGACACGAAGCTACGAGCCAACAAAAAAGGGCAAAGAACGAAAAATATCTTTTGCCCTTTGCCCTTTGCCCTTTGCCTTGCGCCTTTGTCGCTACATACTCAAGCGCACCCCAATCCAGCCAGCCCTTGGCGCACCGGGCGACACAAAGCGGTTATTGTCAAATTGCGGAAATACCTCATCCGCCTCGCCATAAACACCAAAAGAGTTATAGTTCTTGTCGAAAATATTATCGACCTTGCCGAATACCGCAAAATTCTTAGTCACTTTATATTCCGCCTTGGCATTAAATACCCAGTAACCGGCCAGCGGCGCAGTCACATTGGCCTCGTCCCCCCTAAAAACCTTATTGCCGCTGTAGATGCCGTCGATACCCAACGATACGCGCTGCCATAAATCGACACCCACAGCAGCCTTATAGATATGCTCCGGGATGCCTGGAATTCTGTCGCCCTTGCCAACAGCAATAGCCTCGTCAGTATTCAGCGGGTTCTGGATATCAAAACCATCCATAAACCGGGCATTCAAATAGGTATAGTTGGTCGAAAAATGCCAGTCATCAATGCTGCTGAACAGCTGAGGATAGTTGACTATTGTTCCCGCTTCTATGCCGTAGCGGCGGGTCTTGCCCACATTATCGAAATAACCCTGGCTGATAAGACCGCTGGAGGCATCGCGGCGAAAAATAATATCATTGTGATTGATCGTGTTGAAATAACCCAGATTCCATTTCAAATCCCCGTTGCCTAACAGCTCATCCAGATCACCCCTGACCCCGCCTTCCCAGGTTTTGGCAACCACCTGTTCCAGCGGCGGATCGGCCACAAACGAGTTGGGCAATTTACACGGAGCCGCCGGGTCGGCACAGCTTAATTCCATCGGCGAAGGCGCACGGGCCGACTCGCTGTAGCTGCCGTACACGTTAAGATTATCCCTGATTTGATAAGTCAATCCGGCAGAAGGATTAAGCCGGTCAAAGGTATGCGAACCGTCCAGGGTTTTTGCAGGATCTTTTATATACTTATCCTCCATATTGATATGACTGTAGTTATAACGCCCGGCGATAGTCGCCGTTAGCTCATCGGTAATGGAAAAACTGTCGGTCAGAAATACGCCCACCGTTGAGGTATTGGTATGCAAACGAACCCTGGATTCGTCGATAAGAATTCCGCTTTGCGTGGTACCCCGGGTATCGGTCAGCGAACCGAGCTCGGTGTCCGAAGCGAAATGGGTCTCGGCATAATCGTAACTGGTGCCCACCGTCAGGTTGTTCTTATGCTTGAACAAATCCCGGGCAAACACTGTCTGCAAGGTGCCGCCACGGCTGCGCATCTGAGTTTGACTGGTGTTGTTGGTTGCGCCTTCAACCGCATCGCTGGCAAACACATTATTACCGCTCACATCGACAGCAATTTCTTCATCATCAGCACCCGAGTTTTCGCACAAGAATCCCGTATTTCCAGACAGTTCGCAGTCATCAAAATCGCTGTTATCGCCATTAAAAGTCCTGATGCGGTTCTGCCTAAAATAGCCATTACCGCTCACTTCAATATCATCAGCCAGATCATAACTGCCCGCCAATTCGGAAAAGAACATCCGGGTAACGGTCTGGTCGGGGTGGGTGAATACCGCCGCCCGGTCTTGTTGCTGTAACTGGACAGGTACGGCGCCATTGCCGCGCATGTTATTATCATTGCCGCCCAAGGTTAGGTCTAACGAACCCTTATCGCCGCGCCAGCTCAAGGTACCGAATGCCTGATCGGCCTTGGTCGGCGAAAAATCCCGCCAGCCGTCTTCCTCAAAGTGATGCAGGTCTAGAAAATAGCCCCAGGTACCGTTATTCCAGCCGCTGCTTAATTCTTCGGAATGTCTGCCCCAGGAACCGCCGTAAGCTTCGATCTGATGCTTGGGCGCCGAAAACCCGGTTTTAGTCTTGATTGATATGGCTCCGCCCAAACTGTTCAGGCCGTAAACCGGATTAGACCCCGGATATAAAGCCATCGACTCAATCGCCCCTTCGGGGATCAAATCCCAATTAACCGTATCGCCGAACGGTTCGTTAAAGCGGACGCCGTTAACATAGGTCGATAAGCCTTGCGGCAAACCGAGCAGCGGTGAAGCGACAAAACCGCGATAAGAAATGTCCGGCTGTAACGGGTTATTCTGCGCTTCGTTAATATGCACGCTGCCCAAATAGCGGTTGATATAATCCGCCAAACTGATGCTTTGGGCTTTTTCCAGCTGCTCGGCAGTAACAGTTTGAATATTGGCCGGTATTTTATTGGCCTCTACTCCACTGCCCTGTAACGGCGTAACGCCGACTACGTCGATAATGCCCAAATCCTGCGGCTTATCTTTGGCCGATACGGCGCTGGCCGCCGCCAGACTCAGTCCGAGTATTGTGTAGGTCAGTTTTTTCATTGTTACCCTTAAATTTACCTTGTTAGTTTTAATTTTTGTAACGCATCATAGTCAAACCAACGCACACGCGCCAGAGAGCCGCCGATAAAAGGAAATATTCCCAAACACCCCGCATGGTCACTAAACCTCTGGGCTCACGACAAACAAACCCAGGTTATGGTGTATTTGGTTATAATGCCTCGCGCACATCCCAAAACAAAAGCCGATACAGGTAAATCTTATGACCTTAACAACAAAGACTGTAAATCAATGGCAACGCTATTTTGAAAATCAAGTAGCCGCGATAAAATCCAGCGAAAACTATCAAAAACTGCTGGCTATGCCGCCGCTAAAACGTTGGGCGACATTGGCCGGGTTGTTCCTGTTATCACAACTAATCGTATTTGGCAGCTTGTATGTGATTTTTGGCAAGGTTGTGGTTATCGGCTTTTTTGCCAGTATTCTGGCCGGACTGGCCACCGGCCTTGGCGCCTTACCAGCCCTGTTTTTCAAAGACATCTCCAAAAACCTGTTCAACAGCATGCTCGGTGCCGCCGCCGGCGTGATGCTGGCAGCGACCGCATTTTCCCTGCTGGTTCCGGGCATGACCTATGGCAATCTGATCTGGCCCGGCAAAGGCATTTACATCGTTTCCATAGGAATGATGATAGGCGCGCTGTTTCTGCATTACGCCGACCGCCAACTGCCACATGTGCATTTCGATTCCGTTTCCGATGTTCATCTGAGTTCCCTAAAAAAAGTCTGGCTGTTCATCATTGCGATCACCATCCATAACTTTCCTGAAGGCATGTCGGTCGGCGTTAGTTTCGGATCCGGAGAAATGAAAAACGGCGTGGTTCTGGCTATTGCGATAGCCCTGCAAAATATACCCGAAGGTTTGGCCGTCGCCCTGCCTTTGGTCGGACTAGGTTACAACAAGTGGCGAGCAGTGGGTATTGCCACGCTAACCGGTCTGGTCGAACCGGTGGGCGGCCTGCTGGGCGTCACCATGGTCACTATCTTTGAACCTATCCTGCCGATAGCCATGGGCTTTGCCGCCGGCGCCATGCTTTTTGTGATCAGCGAAGAGATTATTCCCGAAACCCATTCCAATGGTCGTTCGCGTTATGCTACCTTTGCCTTAATGATCGGCTTCATTATTATGATGGCCCTGGATAACATGCTGGGCTAATACCCTATCTTTCCACGCCGTTGTAGGCGCTCTGTAGGTGCCTTACTAACGGCGGACACAGGAAACAAAATGGATCAACTTCAAAACTACGTACAACATTTCCTAACAGCACTGAGTACAGCAAATATTTTTCAAAGCCTTCAAGACTCCTTCCACCAAGTTTTATCATTGCTGAGCGCCGATAACTTTGGCGAAATCTCAGCCACAGCAGCGACCAGTTTTGTGCTGATTGCAGCCGCCGAAATCGGTGATAAAAGCCAATTGGTATGCATGACGCTAGCATCACGGCACAGAGCCATGCCGGTTTTACTGGGCGCTATTTCGGCTTTTGCCTTTTTAAACACCCTAGCCGTTGTTTTTGGCGTCGCCATTGCCAATTGGTTACCGGAATATATCGTCGCGACTATCGTCGCCGTCCTGTTTGCCGCGTTCGGCATTCATTCCTTACGCCTGGAAATGGAAGATGAAAATGAGGAGATTAAGGAAAAAAGCGGCCACGGTATTTTCTTTACCACTTTTTTACTGATTACCGTGGCTGAATTCGGCGACAAAACCCAGCTGGCGGTTGTCGGCTTAAGCAGCACCGCAGCGCCTATTGCCGTATGGTTCGGTTCGACAGTCGCACTGGCCTCAACCTCCGCCTTGGGCATTCTGGCCGGCCGCACTATTTTGAAAAAAGTCCCGCTCATATTGCTGCACAAGATCAGCGGAGCTATCTTTCTGATGCTATCCGTTATTGCGGCTTACCGGGCTTATGTGGGTTACATAGCGCTGTAGATTGTAGGCAGGAATAAGTCAAGCTTGCCTTATACCAACTCATGGCGCAGCGTGTCACTGCCATTAAGCGTTGTAGGAGCGGCCCATGCCCGCGATGAAGGACTACATCTCTGCAATCGCTGCCCAAATGTCGCGGGCATGGCCCGCTCCTACGGTCTATTGTGCTGTTGAACTTAATGGCAGCGACGCTCTCGCGTGGGAACGCATACGTTGCCTGACCTGCCTTATAGTACTTTTGGCATCTGTCTCAGCTTTTCAACAACCTTGTCGCCGAACTGTTCGGTGCTGATCATCGTAACCCCGCTACCCGGCTTGGACAGGTCGGCGGTTGAGTAGCCGTCGCCGAATACGCCTTGCATCGCATCCCAGACATTCTTGGCTTCTGCGGCCATATCGAAGCTGTTTTCCAGCATCATCGCAACCGAACCGATCATCGAATAAGGATTGGCGATATTTTTTCCGGCGATGTCCGGTGCGGAGCCATGCGACGGCTCATAGTAGGCTTTTTCATCGCCAATACAGGCAGACGGCATCAAGCCCAGAGAACCTAACAGGCCGCCGCCCTGATCGCTGAGGATGTCGCCAAACATGTTTTCCATGACCATTACGTCATACTGGGTCGGCTTCAGACACAGATTGGTCGCGGCAGAATCCACCAGCTGATGAATCACTTCCACCTCAGGATAGTCTTTAGCCACTTCATCGAGTATTTCATTCCACAAGACGCTGGATTTCAGCACATTACTTTTATGAATGTTGTGCAGCACTTTCTTGCGTTTTTGGGCGAGTTTAAATGCCTGATGCAAGATTTGGCTGATTTGCTGTTCATCGTATTCCAGGGTTTCTTTGACATAACGTAAGCCCTGCTCGTTAATGCCGGTTTCCTTATTACCAAAATACAGACCGCCGACCAGCTCCCTAACTATCATTATATCAATGCCCTCGCCGATAATTTCCGGCTTTAGCGGCGAAAAATGCGCCAGGGCTTTGGGCAAAAAAACCGGCCGAAAGTTTGCGTAGGTGTTGTAACGACGACGCAGCGGCAGCAGCGCGCCGCGTTCAGGCTGCTTATCAATAGGAATAGTTTTGGATTGCTCATGGCTCAAACCAATCGGGCCTTTAAGAATGGCATCGGCCTGGTCGCAAATATCGATAGTCGATTGCGGAAAGGCATCGCCAAATTCGAAATAGGCGCAGGCACCGAAAGCGGCCGGCATCAGCTCAAACGAAACATCGTTACGCTCTTCAACAAGCTTAAGAACTTTGATGGCTTCCCGAGTAATTTCCGGGCCGATACCGTCACCGGCTAGCACTGCGATTTTATAATTCTTCATGTATACCTTTGCTGTCTGCGTATTTCTACGGAGTAATATTTTAAAAAGCGGTTATTTTACTTTATTTCTAACGGCTCAGCAGTTAGAAAATCAGAACACGGTAGCACCGATTTGGCTGATAAACACCGATACGCCTATTCCCACATCAATGTTAATGACGCTCCAGCACCGTGCCGGAGTATGAGGAAACCGTTTCGAGTTAGATTTTTTGGTTATTGCCTACACCTAGTTGACCTAAATCGATATACCTGAGGCGATGCTTTTCTGCCCTACTTCATCCTAGGTAATCGCGCTTATTGATTACAGAAGCTAAGCTCTCTATCCTACAGACAGCCGCACAATACCGACCGAACTTTTTAGGTTAATTCACTTTCGTCTATGTAAAAAATAAATGCCTCCTATGTTCAATTTCACTAAAAAACATGACAACGCTCTGGTTGATATGAAAGAACAATACGCCGGAGTGAGCGAAAAATATAACGCCGCGATAAAAAAAATCGAATGGCTTGAAGGCGAGCTAAACCAAAAAAAACAGGCATTAAACCAAATTGGCAAAGCCCAATCTATAATGAGCGAAGGTATAAAAAATTGCGCTGCCTCCCTTTGTACAACACAAGCTCAACTTCAAGCTATAGCAGCCCATTTAAACCATTCAAACAAACGTATTTTTGAGCTAATACAAAAAAACAGAGCACTTAAATCATCAGGCGATGAGTGGCTCAGACGCTCCATCAAACTTGAATTTGAAGTTTTAATGGCTAAAGATACGCTTAAAAAAGTCGAAAATGAACGTGATTCGGCAGTACAAATGTATGAGCTTTTTCAAGCCGGACTCATGTCGAATAACCAAAGCAGAAAGCAGGGCTAACACCTGCGCATCAACTTAAGACGCAACTCATCTCGCAAAATAGCCCTGCTGAATAAAATGCAGCGCCTGCTCTATGACCGCCACCCGTCGCATGATAAACGGGTGGGAATAAGGCATCACGATGAAATCTTGCATGCCTGCCACCTGCGCCCTGCTTACCGACACCTTGCCGTCATTGATGCCGGGAATCAGCCTTGATAATAGAGGGTTGATGGATTTACTCCCGGCAATTATCCCAAGCTGAAAGTTTACCGGCCCAAGCTGGTTCGGCATGCTGTCTTTACCTGTGCCCAACTGTAATCCGGCCGAGCCGTTTAAAGTGTAAAACAGCCTCCATCCACCGAGTTTATCCACGACTTCGCTGCCTTGGTTGGGCGGAGCCAGCATCACCACTCGCCCCAGCTTATCGATACTTCGGCTGGCCAAATAACCGCGCAGCAAAATGCCGCCCATCGAATGCGTCAAAAAATGAATTTTTTTAACGCCTTTCACGTCGCACTGCTTCAATGCCTGAGCGAGATATTTTTGCGCCAAAAGACTAATGTCTGCGCTACGTGAAGGATAATCGACATTGACGATTTGATAACCATAGGCGGCCAATAGCTTGGCGGCTTTGTTCATGCTGCGGCTGGTTCTTGCCAGACCGTGCAGCAGAATAATGGCTTCCGAATCTTTATCTATCGGTTTCAGTTTGGCTGTTAAATTTTCCATAGCGCAGCAAAATGACGGGCAGCAATAATAAGTTCAATAGCGTTGAAGAGGCCAGGCCGCCGATGATGATCGCCGCCATTGGCCCCATGATCTCGCGCCCCGGATTATCGCTGTTGAACGCGATCGGGAACATGGCTAACGCTGTGACCAGCGCCGTCATCAGGATCGACGGCAAGCGCTCCTGCGCGCCCAGTATTGCAGTGTCCAGGTTCCAGCTTTTGCCTTCGACTTCAACCAGATGGCGATAATGCGACAATAACATAATACTGTTGCGCACCGTAATGCCGAAAAGAGTAACAAAACCCACGACCGACCCGACCGACAAGGTAGCCCCGGTCAGCACCACGGCCGCAAACCCGCCGATCAGCGCAAAAGGCAGGTTGGCAAGGGTCAGCAACACATGCCGTATGCTGCCGATCGCGATATAAACAAAGATCAGCACCCCGGCTCCGGCCAGCAGCGAGTGCAGGATCAATTCTTTCCGCGCCTGCGCCTGCTCAACCGCCGCACCGGTAAACTCGGGATAAATTTCCTCAGAGAACGGAATCTCTTTTAACACCCGTGTTTTAAGTTCTGCGACAAAATCGTCCAGATCCCGGTCGACCACATTGCCGGTCACGGTTTGCCGCCGCTGCGAACCTTGATGCAGAATATTGTAACGGCTGGCCGAATGCCTGATTTCCGCGACCTGCTCCAGCGTGATCATCGTGCCGTCCAGCGTTCTGATCGGCAACTTGGCTATCGATTCAGGCTGCTGTCTCAGCTCCGGCGTCAAGGTCACCGCGACGTTATAGATTTTATTGCCCTGAATGTTCTTGCCGACCACCCGGGTTTCGTAAGCAGCCTGCAAAGTATCAACGATCTGGGCAGGCAATACGCCCCAGAAGCCCATCTGGTCGAGATTCAGCACAATTTGCAGCAACGGCGTACCGGGCGGCGAGCGCAACTGCACATCCGTAGCGCCAGAAATGTCCCGCATAATCCCCGCGACCGCCTGCGCTTTGGCGTCCAGCTTATTCAGGTCATTGCCGTAAATATTAACCACCACCGGCGAGGTGTAGCCGGAAATGGTTTCATCGACCCGTTCCGTCAAAAAAGTATTGGCTTCAAACAAAATACCGGGGAAACCGACCAGAATCGCCCGCAGCCTGTCCTTGATCTGTTGTTGTTCGGCTCCCGACATCGGCTCAAGCCGCACTTCATATTCGCTGTAATGGCTGCCGTAAGTATCCGCGCCCCGCTCCGCCCTGCCCGCCCATTGCGATACCGACTGTATGCCGGTAACCGCCATAAACTGCTCGGTCAGCTTGCTGCCGATTCTGATCGATTCCTGCAACGACGTGCCGGGAATACTGGTGGTGTGGACGATATAATGGCCTTCGCGCAATTCGGGCAGGAATTTGCTGTCGAGGCTGAAAAAGGCCAGCAAGCCTGACAGGCAAACGACAATACTGCCGATAAGCACCGGTTTAAAATGCCTGGAAACCATGCCCAGAAAATCCTTGTACAGCGGCTTGATACGCCTGATCAACGGCGGATCATCATTAACGAAATCCGCATTGCCGAGCAACGCATAGCACAGCGCCGGTGTTAAGGTCAGCGCCACCAGCAGCGACGTTAAAATCGCCAGAATGTAGGAATATCCCAGCGGCGCAAACAAGCGTCCGGCAACACCGTTCAAGGTCAACAGCGGCACAAACACCAGCGCGACGATAAAGCTGGCGTAAACCACCGAGCTTCGCACTTCCAGTGATGCAGTATAGACAACGGTTGCAACCGGCAGCGGCCGGGCTAACAACCGATTCTCGCGCAAACGCCGGAAAATGTTTTCGGTATCGATAATCGCATCGTCAACCACCTCGCCCAGCGCGATAGCCAAGCCGCCGAGCACCATGATGTTGAGGTTAATCCCAGTTTCCAGCAGCACGATCACCGCGCCGATCAAAGACACAGGAATGGCCAGCGCGGAAATAAACGCGGTACGGAAATTAAACAAAAACAGGTACAGGATAATCAGCACGAACAGGCCGCCGATCAGCAAATGCCCGGACAAATTGCTCAGCGAGCGTTCGATATAATCGGCAGGCCGGAACAGGTGCGAGTAAAAGTTAATCGCCTGTTTGTTGAAAATAGGCTCGAACTCGTGCAGCGTCTGCTCAACCTGTCTGGACACCGACAAAGTATTGGCTCCGTATTGGCCGATCACCATCATCACGATGCCGGACTTGCCCAGAATTTGCGCCGCACCGATCGGCGGTTCCGGCGCATAGCCAATTGTGGTGACTTCGCCCAAGGTAACGTTGCGCCCCTGATCCCGCTTGACGATAATCTTGGCGAATTGCTCCGGCGTGGCGGGTTGTCCCGTTACCTGCAAGGTGAAGCGCTGGTTGTTGTTTTCGATAAAACCGCCGCCCTGAATGTTACCGGCCTTTGAGGCGGCCAAAATAATATCCTCCAGCGTCAGGCTAAAGCGATGCAGTTGCAGCGGATCGACCTGGATTTGCAATTGCTGAATGTCCCCGCCGAACACGTTGACATCGGCGACGCCCGGAACAGCCTTCAAGCGCGGCACTATCGTCCAGTCGACCAGACTGCGCAAAGCCATTAAATCGGTTTGGTCGTCCTTGCTTAAGCCGATGGTCAGAACCGTCGCCGAAGACGAGGACAGCGGTATCGCAACCGGCGTAATGCCCAGCGGCAGCTGCGTTGATAAAGTTGTCAGCCGTTCGCTGATCAACTGGCGGTTGCGGTACACATCGCTGTCTTCGGCAAAAGTCGCGGTAATAATCGACAGGCCCTGGATCGATTCCGAGCGCACCGACTTCATGCCGATCAAGCCGCTGATCGAGGTTTCGATTTGCTGGGTCACCAGCACCTCAACCTGTTCCGAAGACAGGCCGGGCGATTCGGTTTGGATGATGACCTGCTTGGGGGAGAATTCAGGAAAAATATCCAGGCCAGCGGTGGCGAAGCGGTAACTACCGTAGAGCAGGATTAATATCGCAAGCGCGATGACGATGCCGTAGAAACGGATGGAGAAGCGGACTAGGGTGGGGAGCATAGTTGATTGGAAAATATCGGAAGTTCTATTTTAATGTATTGTACCGTTTATTAGGCGCTTATGCGGCGTGGGCTGTCACCCCTTTATTGAGATTTACTAATTGCGAGTACAATCACTCCTCAAAGAAAATCCTATCGCTCGCATCAACTGTTTCTCTAAGCTGCCTAACTGGAAACCTTGGTGTGTAACAATCGATATATTGGCTACTGGCTCCAGTCATACTGATAACAATTCGATGGAAAGTATTCTTAAGTAATTGAATATCTCGCATCAGTTCAATAGAACAGTCTGGTTTAGTTGCATTGCCATGCGCGGCGTCGTTTCTTCTTTGCCATGCGTTCTTTTCTTTTTCTCCCATTTCAAGCGACAAATTTGCAAAGAATCGCTCGCTCTGTATACGTAAAGATGCGGTATTCAACTCCGAAGCCTTCTTTAGTAATTCTGTCTTTTCAGCATCTTCAAGAATCATGGCATCGACGATTTTGAGAAATTCATCCTTCAACTGTTTTGCATTTTCTTTATCTAAGAGGCAGGTTTTGTACTTAGATTTGTTCAGTTTTCTATAAGCTTTCTGGAGCGCCTCAATACCTGCGCCAAACTGAACTGGCTGTGTATGCATTGGAGAAAACATAGCATGCCAATAAATCCAACTAGCGTGTCTAAAATTAAGTTCGTCATAGTGCGCAAAGAGAGCATTTACTGTACGGGAAAACATGTCTGGATCGATACGCCTCGCAATTCCGCTACTGCTTGTCACTGGCGCTGGCGGCAACGCTTGGTAGGAATAAACACTCTCATCAATAATGTGAGGAGTTACCGCTTGAAACCCGATAAACTCAAATTCCTTTGAAAGCAATGTATACCCAAGGTAAATCAACGGCAAGCCGAAAGCGAAGGACAGGCATTCACGAATTTTCCTGCGGATATCATCACAAGGAAATTTCTTATACAGGATGAACCCAGGACCGCTTGGTCGCTCTCTTGTATGATTTCTAAACGGTGCTATGTAAATCTCATTGCCAGCAATGTTCAACCTTAAGCAGCGACTAGACGAGAAAGACCATTCCTTAGCATGTTGCGTAAGCGTTTCATCTTCTCCACTAAATTTTCTGGTTGCTATCGTCTTCAGATTTTCTTCCAGATTGTGGGGGTAAATGTACAAAGATGTATCCACATTGTCGACCCATTCAATTAATTGATATACCTGATCAACATTGTCCGGCGAGGACTCAAGCGAATCAATCCATGCTTTTTCTGTAAATTCTCGGCCTTTAGCTAAATGATATGAAGAGTTTTGGTCAAACGGAATCACTCCCTTTGCAATCACTGTCATATAAGGACTTGATAACGTGATTCCAGCAGTGACTGAATGTATTGTGCCCGCTGGAAATTCAGGGGAGTTTAGCGAGCCATTTCTAGATCTTGGATCACAGTGCGTAGTTAAAAGCAGTCTTTGTTTATCATCACGCTTAATTTCAAAATTCTTTATAGGGAAACACAACGGTCCTGGATCAGTTATCTCAAATCTTCCATTATTTAACAGAAGCGCAAAAGTTTCTTCTTTCCATGCTTTTAGATTCATATGATATTTCGCTAGTTCCCAAGCTCCAGCTTGGGAATTCAGTTTCGGAAGCTCCAGCTTCCCGTTTCGCGAAGCTGGAGCTTCGCCTCCTGGGTTCCCAATCTAGAGATTGGGAACCAGCTCGATAAAATCCGAATGCAATAAATTTGTTCTGAGCTATGCATTAGCCTTTCTGGAGTGCAGGCTTTGCCTGCTTTGCAAGCGAAGCTTGCACTCCTAGCGGTTCATTAACCCATTCAATTGTACCATTGCCGTTCCAACAGATATTCACTTCATGCTCTGGCGGCTAGCGGACGCCAAAACACAGCGGCATGAAGAAGTGTGCTTCGTGGCTGACTGGAGTGAGGCTTTGCCTACATGGATGTAGGCAAGGGGCGTGAGCGCGACTGCAAGGATGCAGGAGGTAGAGCAACGCAGGGAGCGGTTGCCGAGGTAGAGCAACGCAGGGAGCAGTTGCCGAGGAACGGAAGCTTCGCCTGCCTTGCAAGCAGAGCTTGCACTCCTGTCTGTTATTTAAAATTTATCTTCGGTCAGGATTAAGGATTGGTATTGGTTGTTATTGCTAAATTGCCGCAGCAAACTTTCCCTGCCAACTTTTTCTATATGCTGATCAAAACTGGAAAAAGGATAATCAGCCAGATTTTTCGTGTAGCCGTGTTTTACAGGATTATTCAACAAATAGTTAAGACGAATGAAATAATCTTTTTCATCACGCGGACAATAATCCCAGTAATTCCACCACACCGGCAAATCAGAGGGATAGACTTTCCTGATAAGCTGGCCTGATTGGTAATGTAAACGCGCTATGATTTTCGGTAAATCTGTCCCTTTATGACTAATCGCCATCAAATGATCATGATTATTCAGCACCACCCACTGCTCCAGCATCCAGCAAAATTCAGTAAACGTTTGCTGCAACAAGACAATCAACTGCATTTTTAATTAATCGTTTAATAACTCGCGTTTTTGATAGATGCTACCGGTTATAAAATAACTGGTTTTATCCAACAAAAGATTTGCCGGACGATGTTTGTAACGTTTTAACATGGTCAGCCTTTTGATTAGCTTCAGTGCAAGCAAAGCTTGCACTGAAGCTAATCAAATTATCGACATACGATAA
Source organism: Candidatus Methylobacter titanis (assembly GCA_029946125.1). Taxonomy (GTDB): domain Bacteria; phylum Pseudomonadota; class Gammaproteobacteria; order Methylococcales; family Methylomonadaceae; genus Methylobacter_A; species Methylobacter_A titanis. The sequence goes on along the minus strand of JAQSDX010000065.1, from coordinate 1,727 downwards.
GGCGCAATACGCTATGCTAATTGCGCCCTACAAATTACCGGTCAGCCTACAGCGTCAACATCCCTTTACTGCGATTTTCCATGCGCCGCAGCAGTTCGGTCATAATCAACCGGTACAGCTCGTCGCCCAGATATTTGTCCTCGACGCCGCTGTCGATGTTGGGGTTGTCGTTGACTTCTATCACATAGCCTTTGCCGTCTTTTTCTTTAACATCCACGCCGTATAAGCCGTTGCCTATCGGCAAGGTCGCTTTTAATGCGGCGTCCAGCACGGCTTTGGGAACCTCAAAAGTCGGCAAGGTGGAAAAACTGCCGGTATCTATTCGACTTTCGCCGTGACGGTAAATCTGCCAATGATTCTTAACCATGTAATAACGGCATGCATATAAAGCCTTGTTGTTGAAAATGCCGATGCGCCAGTCGAAATCGGTATAAAGGAATTCCTGCGCCAACAACAATGCGGATTTTTGAAACAGCTCTTCGACTTTGAGTTCCAACTCTTTGCGGTCATGCACTTTGACGATGCCGCGAGAAAAGGAGCCGTCCGGGATTTTTATCACCACAGGAAAACCGGCTTCAGCTTCCACTCTATCCAAGTGCGCGGCATTGCCTTTGTGCAATAGCCAGGTTTTAGGCGTAGGCACACGATGGGTGCGGAATAAATCAGCCAGATAAACTTTATTGGTACAACGCAGCATCGACGTCGGATCGTCGATAACGACCAAGCCCTCGGCCTCGGCCTTTTTGGCAAAACGGTAGGTGTGGTGATCGATGTTGGTGGTTTCGCGGATGAACAAGCCGTCAAACTCGGGTAGACGCACGTAATGTTGCTGCGTTATCAGTTCTACTTCGATGCCCAGTTCCCTGCCGATTTTAATAAACTTTTTTATCGCACCCATGTTGCTGGGCGGCAATTTTTCTTCGGGGTTAATCAGTATCGCCAAATCGAATCGCGCCGCTTTACGAGCGCGGCCTTTGCGCCAGACTTTCTTGCTGAATTTATCCAGCGCGTCGGCAAAAACGCTTTGCTGTTCATCATCCAGATGCCGGTGCGACACCGCCTTTAAGCCAATGATTTCCCATTGCTGCCGGTAACGTAGCGTTACTGCCAGAATCGGACAGGAAAAGCGCTCAAACAGCAGCCGGGAAAAGTCCTGAAAAGCCGGATCTGGCGTGGTGCCGAAATAACTCAACAGGTTGATTTCCTTATCCTTGTCGGTGGCCTTAAATGCCCGCGCCAAGGTCTGCGACAAGTCTTCAAGCTGTAGCCGGTACAGTGCTTTTTTGTCCAGGTCATTTAGCACTTTAACCGACGGAATAACGTGATGGCCTCTGGCTTCGGCCAGCAAGGAGCAATAATAACCATCGGACAGATAACGGTAGCTGCCGCACAGGTTGATGATACGGACACGCTGCAAAGAGTCACCCTGCTCAGTCGCAAGATAGGTTTCAAAGGTGATAACCTGGTCGCTGGGGTAATAGGGATTCCAGTCGGAAAGATCATCAACCACCAAAAGGGTACGCGCCATAACGATTAAATCCTAGAGTAAGGTAAGGCTTAATTCTGGAACCAGTCAGTTGTTTGCACAAGGAGTTTTTTTAGGATTGAAAAGTATTTCATCAAATTTCCTTGATGGTCTGAAAGCTATTCATTCAGTGCGTGTTTTAAAAGTAGGCGGATTCAACTCCGAAGTGGCTTTTATTCATTCAGTGCGTTTTAAAAAAGGA
>JAQSDX010000064.1 GCA_029946125.1 Candidatus Methylobacter titanis | reverse complement strand
ATCTGAATTAAACCATTTAACGATGCCAGTAGTTATTGTAGACATAATGAGTCCTATAAAAATTTGAGTATATAAAGCCTTAAAAAAAGGCGGATTGAGCCGGTAAATTTGGAAATTACAAAATGAAAAACAGGACGAGGAACTACAAAAGATACATCGAAATGATAAGCAGAGGGTAAATCTTATTTCTAAGCTGAAACTACTATGGACTTCTGATCATAGTGATGTCAAGGTATATTCTTCTATAGCCGAACACGCCAGTTTTAACGGTTAATTATGAATGTATTCATAGAGTCGATCAACATCGAGTGGTAGCGGCTAGTCTAGTTTAGCTTGCGCTCAGGAGGTGTTGTGAAGCAGAACAGTTTTAAGCGAAGTGAAAACTAAAAGACTTCCAAGTCGTTAAGCCATGGAAGTCTTCAAGATACTGGGTTAAGACTTTCAGTTAGATGAATCAATCCCATGAAAATTGACCGGTTTTGCCCCGTTTACGGTTCAGATTGACGTTGCTGGCAATGGCCGCTAAGGCGAATAGCGCAGATGAGATAATGAATTCACCGGAAATAAAGCCCACTAGGCCGATGACAAATACCGTTCCGGTTAGAATATCTTTGTGTAAGTCATTCATGAGCAAGTCCTCATAAAGTTGAAAGGTTTTTTCATACTACGATTCCACTATAGTGAAAATGCCTATTATTGACAATGGTGCCAGGTATTTATGGATTATTTCCTGATTGGCTACATTAAATTCATCAGCTGTTCATATAGCTAGGGAAGCGCTGATGGAATGCTTCGGCAAGTTCAAGATGTATAAACTTTCATAAGTCTATAATTACAGCCATAGCAAGCATTGGTCTTGATGATGACTATGGTCACTCCCGAGAACTGCTACCTCTACCACAGCATTGAAGCGCCTGCCGCTTTAAGGGCTGAGATTGACCGACAAGCTTATGCTATTTATAAAATGGAAGGATGTCCGAAATAAGGCCGACTGATGACTTTGTGATCAGTACCTAACTTGCATAAACCGTCCCAACCCATCGCATGACGCAGATGTAAGTCCCAGCATTGTGCTAATCGTCGTTACACAAAAAACCCTTATCCGGAATTCCGAATAAGGGTTTTCTTTACACTATCACTTAAAGGGGTCTGCCTGAAGGCGTGGCCACCTTTAGCACTTAGTGATTCGCTGCATAAAGATTTTGAATTTCTTTATATCGGTTTGCCGCATCAGTTAACGATTCTTTAGCCGCTTCCAGTTCGTTATTTTTGACCGCTGTACGCGCTTGCTTCAACACGTTGCTGGCTTGGTTGCGTTTCAGATCAAGCACGTTATTAGCAATATCTTTTTGCAATTGGCGGGCATCGCTGATCATCTCTGCGACTACTTCCTTGTCGGTGCCATTGTTCAACGCAGCAATGGTCTCGTCGACTTTAGCCTGGGTATTTTCGATGGCCGTTTTAACGTCTTCATAGGAAGGGTTCGCTACCGCAGAAGCAGTTGATGAGATAGCCGACATAGAAATAGCCATAACAGAAGAAAGCAGAATTTTTTTGAATGTGTTCATGGGGTAAGCCTCACAAGTGATAAATAAAATAGTTCAACCTAACGAATGATTCAAGTGACTCGCTAGGTAGGGTTATATCTTAGCACTATTGGTTCTAATTAGTACAATTATTTGTTCTAATTAGAACTATTTTTATTGGACCTGTTTTTTTATCGAGTTCCGTTATCTGACTTTATATATTTATCAATTACTTACGCCGTATTTAGATGCCTATATTCACTGGTTTGACGAGTCGTAGACCGCGTACTATTGGCTTCATAGCGTCGGCAACACTTGCCGAAAAACCAGAAAATCGCCTTAATGATGGTGCTCAGACACTGTTTAGATGGCAAAGCGGAAGGGTTTTAGATGAATACCGGCAAATTGAGGTAAAAAGCTTGAGACTATGTTTGATTAGGTCTATATTTGGTTCTTATTAGAACTAAATAGGTTTAAATGCTATGTCACCTCCAACGGAATTTCCCCGCGTACTCAGCGAGTTAGTGCGTACGAATCAGGCTTTTTTAAATTATGCGGCCATCCATGCGTACACCTTAGAGCTGACGCTGCCCCAATTAGATATTATTTTGACCTTGGGCCATGCGTTCGGTATGACCTTCAAGAGACTGGGCGAGAAAACCTTAATCACTAAAGGCACTTTGACCGGCATTATCAATCGCATGGAGCATAAAGGCCTAGTACAACGGATTGCCTCGAAAACCGATGGTCGCAGTCAGATTGTCCGACTAACGACGGCGGGACAAACCTTATTTGAACAAGCCGTGCCCGAGCATCTGGACTATGTTAACCAACTATTTAAGGAATATTCCCTAGAAGACATTGCGACGCTGGAATCGACTCTGCTGCGGTTGCGTAAGGCGATCTTTGCCGCGCATGGTGACGGCAGTGAAAAGCCAGTTGATGAAATAGCTGGCTGGTGTACCCAGGTTAAGGCGGTCTGTAAAAATTATCAGGAGGGTGATGTGGTCGGGCCTTGCTAATGTACAGTTGAAACGTGTAAATATAGTTGTAATGAGGGCTACAGGTCACTACTATCAATTTACGAGCGAATCTTTACGCCTCGACCTTCAAGGTCAGCATCACCTGTTACCTTTACGCCTTGCTTCCTTTCGTGCCTACGTATTAGGCATATCGTTACCGCTATGGCCTGCAAGGCTCAATACCAAACTCGTGGCTAGCGATTACCTAGGTGGGATTTACACCCGTTAGTTTATGCCGCATTGCCAGGCCGCAACGGGCTTACCCCCCTCATTAGGAAAATTATTTACTAGCGTTATTGGAAAAGCGATCAACCTCAGAAAAATATGTCCCAATGATCAATCTGCAACGAAAGTCATTGATTATTTAGCCAAGACATTTCTTCTGATGGGCTTCAATATTTGGCTTTAAATTCGCCATGTCAGTAGATTCATATGCGCCCACTTGCCTTTATTAATTCTTGCGCTGATTTGGTCAGATCCTCACTCAATCGAAAAAATGTTAGCTTTTGTCGCATCCAATCGGGATTAACCAAGAAGATGATGGTTTTTTATGCTTAGCTGTAACGGCTTGCAATTGAGTCGGTTACAGCGCGCATCAGACCATTTAATAAACGTTTCTCGGTCGCAGGTTCAAGGGCTGATCAGGGTCCAATGTTGACCGATAAAACCTTGCAAAGGCTGGTATTGGTCTTTGTAGTTCATTTTTCGGCAGTTAGCAATCCAAAAACCTAAATACAACCATTCCAGGCCCTGATTCTGTGCATGTTGTATTTGCCACAGCACCGCATAAACGCCGAGACTGTAGCTGGAAAACTGGGGGTCAAAGAAGGTGTAAACGGCAGAGAGGGCGTTATCGAACCGGTCTACAATCGCAACGGCGGCAAGTTCGTCGTCACAAAAAAATTCTATAAATTGGGTGTTACACCATGAACTGCCTAAAAATTTAATGTATTCATCAGGACTGGTGTTTGCCATGTTGCCTTCGGCATGGCGCTGATTTTGGTAGCGCAGATAAAGATCGTAATGGGCTTGTTCGAAAACGGCGGGCTTAATGATGGCGGTGGTTTGTCGGTTTTTTTGCAAGCAACGCTTTTGGCTGCGGTTGGGCTTAAATTGTGCCACAGGCACACGCACCGGAACGCATTGCGAGCATTGCGCACACTGGGGGCGATAAACATCATCGCCGCTACGCCTGAAACCGTGAGCAATCAGCAGCGAATAAATGACGGTATCCAGCCTGAATGATGGATCAACAAACGCGGATTGTGCCGCCTCATTCTCTAAATAGCTGCAAGGATGCGGGGCGGTAATGAATAAAGGAATAGCGGTCATGGTAAATTCAAGATGTATTTAGTCCGACAGGATGCATAGATTATCGTGCTCACGCTGCGGAGATTGTGAAAGTAATAGCCAAATCAAGTTAAGAAAAATTTACCACAGAGAGCACCAAGAACGCGAAAGAAATGATTCGGTTAGTTTCGTATACTGAAACACTTGGTGCTCTCGGCATGCCGCTTTGCTGTTTCGGCAGTGTTTTTAGTGTTGCCAAAGGCGACGCCGGAGTGTTGGGACGATGATAATATTTGGCGGCACAGTTTCTGGAATCCACCATTCACGCGTTTGTCTGCTGTCTTAATGGCTGCTGTTAATCGTTGTAAAGACCTCCAGGGTCGAAACGCAAACGGTAATGCAGCTGATAAAGCCGACCGCTGCAAACGCTTGACCCCTTGTTGAATGCTTATGATAATAAGCGGCCTTTTCACCGTAGTGACTGTGAAAATAGCCAAATCAATCTAAAAAATTATTTATCACTGAGGACATGGAGAAATGTTTAATTCATTGAAAATTTCGTATTCTTCGTGGTTATCTCTTAATGTGCACTGAAATATGCATTATTTCACGACCTCTGGAGTGTAAGCACGATAAAAGAGGTTTGTATTTATATAGGAAAAGCCTATTTATGTATAGAATATCAGTATTGTACAAACGCTTGGTTTTCAGTATACGATTATAAAAATTTTATAAAAACGATATGAGAAAGCTATAAAAGTGGCTTTTATGTCTTCAGGATTCAATGATTCGGTATTTTATCGCTCCTATGGCGGAAAGCTGATGTAGTCTTAACTAAATCAGCCAAAAAAAGTCATTCATCACAGAGGGTATGAAAGACATGGAGAAAACATGCATATTAATTCAAGAGAGTGAATCTCAGTGGTTTTTAAGCTGATGTCTATGGGGCGGCCTTAAATATACCCTACTGCTGAAAGGATTTTTATTCAATGAAATGGGTATTATTATGTGAATTTGATGAATTCCTTTTAACCGCACTATTTTTCACAGCAGGAGCTTGGTCAAATAAGCTGTTAAAAACAGTGTATGCAGGGTTTGGGGGCTATGATGTATTCAAATAAATTTTTATTAATGCCGGGAAAGGCGATTGTTAATGAGGTTAATGAAGCGAAAGAAAGCGCCGAGCATTGCACTTTACAAATGGCGAGTAATTTAGAGGCCGGTAAGTCCAGTCTGATTAATATCCTGTCACAATTTCCTGCCACTGCGTTATGGTTGCTTCATCGATACGAAGCCGACGCGTCCAAACCTGAGCAGGCTGTCGAAGCGCTGATGGTTACGTTAGCAAAAATCAAGAGCTATTACTTGCTGGCAAGCCTGTCGTTTTCAGGCCGAGGTTTTAAGCATAAGGTTGATGCCGATGAAAAACAGCAATTAACCGAGGCATTACAAACGTTTCCTTTTTCGATTGAAGACCTGCTGGTGCTGACGGAGCTTATCATTTATGCCTTCAAGACCCGAGGTGATTGCGCTCAGTTAGCCAAAAATTGTCCCGATTTGTTTTTCAAACGGCTGCAGGGATCAAGTCGGCGCGACAAGTTAAAACTGCCTGATATAATTAATGCCATGCGCGCTAGTCAATTTGATGAGCAATTTCTGTTTTTATCCGGTGCCGATATGCGTCAATATGTAACGGATATGATTTTTGCAGAACACCTTTGGTTAAGTTCAAGGCAGGCATTAGCCGAGGCAAATTCCGGTTTGGTGTTGTTCATAGCCAACCGGTACCGATGCGGGTTTTTAGACTTTGACGATCTGGTTCAGGAAGGTCAAACCGGCTTATTACGGGCTATCGACAAATTCGATTACCGTCTCGGATTCCAGTTTTCAACCTATGCGGCTTATTGGATAAGACAGGCTATGTCCCGCGCTTTGTCTCGTGGCGAAAGAGTCGTGCGTGTGCCTTGTGAACAGGTGGCTAACATACATAAGGTATTACGCGCTAAAACCGAGTTGCTTTCAAAAACGGGCAGAGAGCCTTTGCTTAAAGAATTAAGCGAATACTCAGAAATGCCCGTTGACCAAATAAGTGCTATTTTATCTATCTCGCAAACGGCAGTATCGTTGGAAAATTTAGATGACGATGAAGATTCATTGGCACCGATAGCTTTTTTAGAACAGCAGGTTTTTGATCAGCCGTTTAAAAAAATAGAGCAATCCGACCTTAAAGCCTGGGTTAGCAAGGCGATTAAAATTCTTAATCCACGGGAGTTAACGATTATTTGCTGTCATTTCGGAATCAATACCGATAATGAAATGACTTTACAGGAAATTGGCGCAGAACTTCACTTAACCCGAGAGCGGGTTAGGCAGATTCAAGTGATGGCGCTTAAAAAAATGAAACTCAATTATGGTGAGCAATTAATGAGTTTTTTATGATTAATGCTCGTTATTAAGCGGTCGCATCGGTTCCCTACCGATTGCGACACTTCTGACCTCCATGGATGGAGGAAATGCCGACGACTGCCGGGAGCAGTCGCGGCCACCATCCATGCAGTCGCGGCCAAGAGAGATACCTATGAAAAAAAATTTGTTTAATATTCTGATTTTCGGCGTTGTTATTGCCGGAGTTTATTTAATCTACGACCGATTGCGCTCCACGCCGCCAATACAGGATTCCCTGGCTTATTCGGAATTTATCAGCAAGGTGAAAAGTGGGCAGGTTGAGCGCGTGGAAGTGAGCGGCCAGCAGATAGGCGTTCGGACTTCAGACGGTCAAAACTACCAGACCTTTAATCCCGGCGATGGGCACTTAATCGACGATCTTCTGACTGCCGGTGTGCAGATAAGGACAGTACCGCCGGAGGAAGAGACCTTGCTGATGAAGATCTTTATTTCCTGGTTTCCTATGCTGTTAATGATAGTGGTGCTGGTCATTTACATGCGCAGAACGCAAGGCGGCATGGGCGGCGGTGGCTTTGGCAAGAGCAAAGCCAAAATGCTTGAAGAAGACAAAATGATGGTTACTTTTAGCGACGTTGCCGGTTGTGAAGAAGCCAAAGAAGACGTGGCCGAGTTGGTTGATTTTTTGGCCGATCCACAGAAATTTCAAAAATTGGGCGGAAAAATACCGCGCGGTATTTTGATGGTTGGCCCGCCGGGAACCGGTAAAACCCTGATTGCCAGAGCCATTGCGGGTGAAGCGGGGGTCAAGTTTTTTACCATTTCAGGTTCGGATTTTGTCGAAATGTTTGTTGGTGTCGGCGCATCCAGAGTCAGGGATATGTTTGCCCAAGCTAAAGAACATGCTCCTTGCATTATCTTTATCGACGAGATTGATGCTGTCGGTCGCCAGCGGGGCGGTCCGGGCATGGGTGGCGGCAATGACGAACGGGAGCAAACTTTGAATCAATTGCTGGTGGAAATGGACGGTTTCAACGGTAATGAAGGCGTTATCGTGATCGCCGCAACCAACCGCGCCGATGTGCTCGATAAAGCCCTGCTCAGACCGGGACGTTTCGATCGTCAGGTGAATGTCGGCTTGCCCGATGTGCGTGGTCGTGAGCAAATTCTCAACGTGCATATCAAAAAAGTGCCTGCGGCGGCCGATGTCGAATTGAAATATCTTGCCCGAGGTACGCCCGGTTTTTCAGGTGCCGATTTGGCCAATATTGTCAATGAAGCTGCGCTGTTTGCCGCACGTTCCAACAAGCAGGAAGTCAGCATGAGCGATCTTGAAAAAGCCAAGGACAAAATCCTGATGGGCGCAGAGCGGCATACCATGGTGATGACCGAAGAGGACAAATTGTTAACCGCCTACCATGAAGCGGGGCATTGTATCGTCGGGCAAAAGTCACCGGATCATGATGCGGTTTATAAAGTCAGTATTATGCCCAGAGGCCGCGCTCTGGGGATCACCATGTTTCTGCCTGAGCGGGATCAATACAGCGCCAGCAAACGCAAACTCGAAAGCCAGATAGCCAGCTTGTTTGGCGGCAGGATTGCGGAGTTGATGATTTACGGCGGCGACCGGGTGACCACCGGCGCATCGAATGATATTGAGCGTGCTACAGAATTGGCCCGCAACATGGTGACGCGCTGGGGTTTTTCCGAAAAACTCGGGCCACTGGTTTATGGCGAGGAAGGCGGCCAAGCATTTTTGGGGCATCCGGGAACTCAAGGCAGTTCCGTATCCAGTAATGTCGCACAGCTGATCGATGAAGAAATACGTTCGGTGATAGACCATAACTATCAACGCGCTGAAACCATTCTGCAAGAGAATATCGACATCCTGCACAAAATGGCCGATGCGCTGATGAAATGGGAAACCATAGATCGCTTGCAAATTGAGGATTTAATGGCCGGCAAAAATCCTAGGCCGCCTGAAGAAAATGATTTGACCACCAGCAAACCTTCGGAGCCTAGCAACGAAGCGCCGAAGAAAGCAGAAACCAAAACGATTAAAGGTAAAACCAACAAGCCTGCTGGGCAAGTTTGAGGAAATATTACAAGCCATGCCGAAAACGCCAGTTCTCGTTATCCTAGAACTGGTGTTTTCGAAAACTACAGATTTACATTGAATGAAGCCAATCATGAAACTCGAAAAAATCTGGAGCACAGTGAAACCTTATAAAAGTCAGACATAAAAAACATATCCGACCTTTACTCCGTCTACCGCAATTATTCAACAGTAAGGTTATAAGTTACCTCGTTCTCAAAAGGAACCCCTAGTGCTGCGCCATGTAACGTAAGTACGTGCTTTCCACTACTTAGCGGCGGAAGCATTACCCAATATCCGTCGATTATTTGGCGTCCAGAAATTCCACTTGGATAAGTTGGCTGACCGCAACCAGCATCTCCAACTACGTTGTCATCCGGCAGGTTGACTTTAAAAACCGGCGACTGTGTCCGTACGGTAAGTATCTGCGAAGAAAGACTTGAGATAGGGGCTTCATCTAAAGTGCTGGTGAGCGATGAGGCATCATCTTTACCAATGGCTATGATTTGACGAATGATTGCCTCGGATATTTCAGAGTCTGTGGAGGGAGGGGGGCAGTCTATCCAGCCTCCTTCAATAAGCGGATAAAACAAAGCCCGACCTTTTGGAATAGTGCAATTGCGTACCTCTGTTGTCCCGAAACTGCCTGCGAGAAACCATACATTGGGGTCATCCTGGTTCAAATCGCAATACTCCCCACTCGTATCCTTTATAGCGTTTGTGGCACTTGGTTCAGCATACGCCCATTTCGTCCACTGTGCAGACCACTCTCCGTATGTTTTGCCATAGATTTTTAGTTCTTTTGCTTTTTTTGCAAAGATGAAATCTTTGTATATGCTATGGATTTTTAGTTCTTTTGGATCTTTTTTATAGGTTGGATCTTTTGCATAGGTTGGCGTAGTCACCAGCGCTACTGCGAGAATTAAATAATACAAATACTTTTTCATTGTCATTACTCCGAAATATATTTAAGGGCATCAGACGTTGTTCAATAAAAATATCTGATGAGGTTGAGATAACCTCGATACTCAGCATTTTTTCGTTGGGTTAATAGGCCATCACAATTTTAATATCCTTGGTTGTTGCTTAAATTGTCATAGGTGCAATATCATTTTTTGATTAAAAATCAGTAGTATACGTATAACTGCTTAGGTGGTGAGACGTAGGATTGTTGTATAAATAAGAGGATTTATGAACATCTCGGTTTTCGATCAATTCTGGGTATTGATAATGATATGGGCCTGCGAAAACCTTGACGGTCATAGACATGCAATAAATACTGTTTGGTGATCTAATACAATATTCGTGAGGCAAGTACGGCCTCAAAAGGCGAGGCTACAGGATTTGCCGTTGAGCCTTGGATTTCAACATTAACCCAACAGGAACGCATCATGACACCAGTAACAAGTGATAAGAACAATCTGTTTTCGCCGATATTGTTCGGAGATTTGGCCTTGGCCAACCGGATAATTATGGCGCCGTTGACGCGCAACCGGGCGGGTGAGGGCAATGTGCCTCAGGACATGAATGTGGAATATTACCGGCAACGCGCCGGAGCCGGTTTGATTATTAGCGAAGGCAGTCAAATATCGGCTACTGGCCTTGGCTATCCGGGAACGCCGGGTATTCATTCAAAAGCGCAGGTTGACGGTTGGAAACGTGTCACTGATGCCGTTCATGATGAAGATGGTCGGATTTTTATCCAGCTCTGGCATACCGGCAGAATCTCCCATTCATCGCTACAACCGGGCCAATGTTTACCGGTTGCGCCGTCCGCGTTGAAAGCCGCCGGTCAGGCTATGACCCATCAGGGTTTGCAGGATTTTGAAACGCCGCATGCGCTGACTCTCGATGAGCTGCCGGGCATTGTTGCCGAGTATGCAAGTGCTGCAGAAAATGCCAAAGCGGCCGGTTTCGATGGCGTGGAGATTCATGCCGCCAACGGTTATCTGCTGGATCAGTTTTTACGCGACGGCACCAATAGGCGGGAAGACGCTTACGGCGGCGATATTGCCAAGCGGATGCGCCTGTTGCTTGAAGTGGTTGAAGCCGTTATCGCTGTCTGGGGCGCACATCGTGTCGGGGTTCGGGTGTCGCCGGAAAACAGTTTTAACGATATTAAAGACAGTCAGCCGCAGCAAACCTTTAACGCAGTCGCCAAAAGTTTATCCGACTATCCGTTGGCTTATCTGCATGTGCTGGAAGGCGACATGCTGTCCGGCGAAAGGCAGATGGATTATCAGGCGTTAAGAAACTGTTTTACCGGTTTCTACATGGCTAATAACGGTTATGACTTGGAGAGCGGCAATAGCGCTATTGAACAGAATCATGCGGATATGGTGGCGTTTGGTAAGTTGTTTATCGCCAATCCGGATTTGCCGGTGCGGTTTGCCAAAAACCTGCCGCTGAATACGCCCGACCAGGCGACTTTTTATGGCGGCGATGAAAGGGGTTATACCGATTATCCGAGGTATAACTAATATTTTCTCTATTGTGGGTGCGAATTGATTCGCGCCCACAATATATTCAGCCATCACTATTTCCGGTTTAATTTAACCAATTCCAGATAGCCGTCTTTATAGCTCGGATAGTGGAATTGATAACCCAAGGCCTTTAACCTGGCATTGCTGCAGCGCTTATTCATTCCGGCATCGGCCGCTTTAGCAGTCGGTCGCAGGCAATGCAGTTGATCTGCCAGCCAGGTCATCACCTCCCAGGTCGGAGCGGGATCATTATCGCTGGCCAGATAGCATTGAGCTAAAGTCTTTCCCTCCAAACGCTGTTCCAGCAAAAAACACAAAACCTTAACGCAATCCTGCTGATGTATCCGGTTGGTGAAATAAGGCGGGTTTTGCTGGATGGCCGGTGTTTGCATGGCCTGCCTTAACAGATACTCTCGCCCCGGTCCGTAAATTCCGGAAAAACGCACGACGATATTAGCCGGGTTCGAATCGATCAATGTTTGTTCGGCCTGTCTGATCAAGCGGCTGGTGATATTTTCCGGCTTTGCGACTGAATCTTCATCCACCCATTCGCCTTGGGTTTGTCCGTAGACGCTGGTCGATGAGACCATCAGCCACTGCGTTTTTGGCAGCTTGGCCAGCAGGTTGTCCAAGCCGGTTTGATAAACAGCGCGATAGCTTTGTTCATTGCGCCCGTCAGGTGAAACGATAAAAAACGCCTGAGTAAAATCGGTGTCCAAATCGCTCAGATCCGCAGCTGAACTTATATCGGCAGTGGCATAGTTGATTAGGCTTGGCGCGGATAAAGGCGGCTTGCGTTTTAGCCCGGTGACATCATGACCTTGTGCCGATAACACCCGACCAAGTTCCGAGCCAATTGCGCCGCAGCCGACAATTAATATTTTTGCCATGATTACAATTGATTGATGAGTTGCAGTTCTTGCGGATAAGGCGATAGGTAATAGGATTGTTCTATATACGGATCGGGGCTTTTGCGGAAATGGTGTTTAAGCAGGGTCAACGGCACTATCAGCGGGACGTAGCCATTGCGGTAATTTTCAACCACTTCGCAGAGTTCGGCTTTATCGTCGGCGCTTAAGTCCCTTTTTAAATAGCCCTGAATGTGCTGCAAGACATTGACATGATTTTTGCGGCTGGCGACCTTTTTAAGGGTCGTCATCAGCTGTAAAATGTATTGCTCCGCAGTTTGCGCAAGATTGGCTTTGGTGGCACCGGCTACCCGTTGTCCCAGGTCGCGATAATCGTCATGACTCATGATGATCAGCTTATGGCGGGCATGAAAATGCGTCAGGCTGTTTACGGTCATGCCCTCTTCCTGCAGGGTTTTCCAGCGGTGGAGTACATAAACGCGCTGGATGAAGTTCTCGCGCAGTCCGGGATCGCCAAGTCGGCCTTCTTCCTCTACCGGCAACAGCGGATTATTGCGCATCATTTCCTGGGCGTAAATGCCTACGCCATCTTTATGCGCTTGAACGCCGACATAAACCTTGACCCGTTCCATGCCGCAACTGGGTGAACCCTTTTTTAAAATATAACCGCATAAGTCGGCGTGTAAATCTTTTTGGAATTCAGCATGATTGCGCAACCGGTCTGTTACATCGATTTCAGGATCTTTAATACCCACACAGCGCACGGTATTGTCGACTTTTATTAAGTGAATGGTTGGGCGTGGCGTACCCAGGCCAATTTCTACTTCCGGGCAAAAAGCTTGAAAATCAAAATATTCGCCCAGGGTGCCGGTGATATAAGAATCGCGTTTGTGGCCGCCATCATAACGGACATTCTGGCCCAATAAACAACCGCTGATACCGATAGGGATTTTTTTCATAGAAGTTTGCCGTTTTTTAAAGATAGGATTTTTCACTTTAGCACTAAAACTTTGCGCTGTAGAGATAGTTTTTGTATCGACTCTGCTGGTATTTGCGCCTGATTGATGCGATGCTTTTATTACGGCAGATTTTTTCGAGGGACTATACTGATGAAATTTAGAACTATTGTTTATATTATCGTTATGACACTAAGCACAGCAACTCAGGCAGCAGAAAAACAATTACCGCCTTGTCCAAGTAGTCCCAACTGCGTTTCCAGTCAGGCCACAGATGCCGATCATTTTATTGCGCCGTTTAAAATTACCGGCAATGTTGAAGCGGCCTGGGCGGCATTGAAAAAGGCCCTGTTTAATCAAAGCCGAACGGTAATCACCAACGAAACCGGCAACACGCTTCATGCCCAGGCAACCAGTCTGGTGTTTCGCTTTGTCGATGATATAGACGCGATACTGGATACAAAAGCCAGGCTAATTCATATCCGTTCCGCATCGCGTACCGGTCATGGCGATTTCGGGGTGAATCGCAAACGGGTGGAAATGCTCCGTGCGCAACTACAGCAGGCGCAGGTTATTGAGTAAAAAGACTAAGGGCTAAAAATGCTCGTTCACTATCTTTTGTACGGTTATTAAAAGAGGCTTCGATGACTCAATATACAACCTCGCTGTTCATCTTCCGTCGCGACCTGCGTCTTGAAGATAATACCGGACTGCTTGAAGCCTTGCGGCTTTCAGCGCAGGTCATTCCTTGCTTTATTTTCGATCCCCGGCAGATTGAGCCGCATCCTTATCAGAGCCAGCCGGGCTTGCAGTTTATGTTGCAGTCTATTCAAGATCTTCAGCAGCAGTTGCAGTCAGTAGGCGGCAAACTGGCACTTTATCAGGCACTGCCGGAACAGGTCGTAAAGCAGCTTGCCGAACAGCAGCAGATACAAGCGGTGTTTATCAATCGCGATTACACGCCGTTCAGTCGGCAGCGTGATGATGAGCTGGCAGCTGCGTGCAAGCAGTTGGGCATTGCACTGCATACGCTTCCCGATAGCCTGCTTAATGAGCCGGAGCAGGCCGTAAAAATGGATAAAACACCCTATAAAGTGTTTACGGCGTTTTATCATAATGCCAAACAGTTTCCGGTTGCGTTGCCGGAAACATTGGTTAGACATAATTTTTTGGCGACAGCTGCTGAATTTAGCCTTGATCAGCTTGATGTATCCGTTACAGAATCGGCAATCAAGGGTGGTCGCGATCAGGCATTGGCGATACTGGATCGGCTCGGCGACTGCGCCGATTACCAAAATACCCGCGACTTTCCCGCGCTGGATGCGACCAGCAAACTTTCCGCGCATGTAAAGTTCGGCACTTGTTCGGTTCGGGAAGTGTTTTACGCCATTATCGAACAACTCGGTAGTGAACATCCGCTGATTCGGCAACTGTATTGGCGCGATTTTTTCACCCATATCGCCTATCACTTCCCGCAGGTTTTCGGGCGGGCTTTTTTGGAAAAGTTTGCCGATCTGCACTGGGATAACCATCCCGATTATTTTCAAGCTTGGTGCGATGGCAAAACTGGCTTTCCGATCGTCGATGCCGGGATGCGTGAACTCAACGCCACCGGATTTATGCATAACCGGGTGCGCATGATTGCCGCCTCATTTCTGGTCAAAGATCTGCATATCGACTGGCGCTGGGGCGAACGTTATTTTGCCCAGCATCTGATCGATTATGATCCTTGCGTCAATAACGGCAACTGGCAATGGGCCGCTTCGACCGGTTGCGATGCACAACCGTATTTCAGGATTTTTAATCCCTGGCTACAGCAGCTTAAATTTGATCGGGACTGCCGGTATATTTATCGCTGGCTGTCGGAACTGCAAGATTTTTTGCCCAAAACCATTCATCAATGGGACAAGCAGCACAGTGCTTGCCGTTATCCCGCACCGATTATTGATCATGCCCGTGAGAGTCAACTAAGCAAAGCCCGGTTTAAACAAGCCGCTACTACCTAAAATTACCTACGTAAGTTTTCCTGAATTGTGGCGTCTGAAGTCGCCGCCACAATCCTGTCGATGTCTTAACTTAATAGCAGTGACGCTCTTGCGTGAGAACAAGAGATAACTTGTATAGATAGCGATGACCTAACACAGGGCTCACAGTCGGATTGCTATTGATGCGATAACGCCTCATTTAACGCAGCAGCAAGATCGTCATATTGAAACGTAAACCCCTGCGTCAATAGCCGTTCCGGTACCACGCGCTGACTGCTCAACACCAGCTGCGACATTTCGCCAAGCATTATTTTTAACGCGCAGGCCGGAACCGGCAGCAGGGCAGGGCGTTTCAGGCATTGCGCCAGAATTCGGGTAAATTCGGCATTGGTCACCGGGTTCGGCGCGGTCGCATTATAAGCGCCGCGCATGGTTGCATCGGCCATCATGGTCAGCGCGATGTTGATCCAGTCCTGACGATGAATCCAGGACATCCACTGCCGCCCGTCACCCAAACGCCCACCCAAACCCAAGCGAAATGTCGGTAACATCCGTTGCAGAAAACCGCCGCCATTGCCAATAACCAAGCCGGTTCGGATTAGGCAGACTCTGACATCGAATGGTTCGGCCTGTTTTGCCGCAGCTTCCCAATCGGCGCAAAGTTGTTGCGAGAAATCTTCATAAGGCGTCGATTGTTCGGTTAACACCGTGTCGCCTTGGTCGCCGTAATAGCCGATAGCGGAACCGCTGATTAATAATTCCGGCTTAACGTCCATGCGTGCGATACAGGCTACCAAGTGTTCAGTCAGGTCGATACGACTGGCCCTGATCAGCTGTTTACGTGCCTCGCTCCAGCGTGCGTCAACTATCGGCGCACCGGCAAGATTGATGATGACCTGAAAGCTGTCTTCTGTCGTAAGCTGCGCAAGGCTGCCCAACGTATTAACGCCCGGACCGCATATAAGGGCAACCTTATCCGGGCTGCGGCTCAACACTGTAACAGCATGACCTAGGTCGATCAGGCTTTTAACCAAGGCACTACCAATAAAACCGGTGCCGCCAGTAATCAGTATATTCATCATCGTGTCCTCATAACTATGGATTAATTTGAAAATTTTTAGTTACACTTAAAATTTTCCGTTGGTTTAGTTAATATAGTGGGTTTTGAGTCCAAAACCAATGGTCAAGCCATGGCCAGCCGGTAATAAAGTTCGGCATTTTCGGCCAGTTTAGCGACCACTTTGGCATCAAGATGGCCGCTGGCAACGCGCGACTGTAAATCGTTGATAATATACTCAAGACTCATGGTGTGTCGATAAGGCCGATCTTGCGCTAAG
The DNA here is from genome assembly GCA_029946125.1 of Candidatus Methylobacter titanis. Lineage (GTDB taxonomy): Bacteria > Pseudomonadota > Gammaproteobacteria > Methylococcales > Methylomonadaceae > Methylobacter_A > Methylobacter_A titanis. The sequence goes on along the minus strand of JAQSDX010000064.1, from coordinate 1,039 downwards.
GCCTGAAAAATATCGGCAACGGCAATGATGCGGCATTCCAGATCCAGTTCTTTGTTGTCGTTTTTAAACGGATAACCATCGCCGATCAAGGTTTCATGGTGGAATCCGGCCCATACCGGAATCTTTGAATCGTTAAACACGCGCTGCAGGATGCGGAAGGTATCGTAGCTGTGACGGTGCATGGTGGATCGTTCATTTTGTGTCAGGCTGCCCGGTTTGTCGATGATGTCTTCCGATACCCGCAATTTGCCGATGTCGTGCAACAGTCCGGCGATTTCAACCTGCTCCAGTTCGTAACCTTTAATGCCGAAATCCATAGCCAATTGCCGGGCGATTTGCGCTACCCGTTGCGAGTGCTCATCGGTGTACGGGGATTTGGCATCCACCACGCGAGAAAACAGCCACGCCAGTTGTTTGAGTGCAGGAATATCGAGCAGGGTCGCTGGAATATGGCTGCCTATGTTACGTAAATCTTCATCCAGATATTCGGGTTCCATGGCCAGCCAAAAAGCCTCGACATCGGCGATTTCGGCAAAGGCGTCCACCAGCTCCGGCGCAAACAATACGCCGGACAGCGTTTTGATTTGCGCAATAATCGCCGGATACTCGGTCAGAATCCGGTCGCTGTTCAGGAAAGGCACTTGCAGCATATCGATGCGATCCGCCAGATACAGTAGGTTGGCACGCAAGCGGACGCGATGATCGACAGGAGATTCCAGCAGTTTTTCCCAGCGGGTGTGGTGGTAGCGAATTTCGGCGGATAGATGCGCCAACGGCGGACAGGCCGACAAATAAGCGGCGCCACGGATGCAATGATCCTCGGCACCGTCCCATTCCAGGGTTTCTGTGAGCCGACGGTGTTCGTGGATTCTGGAAACCCCGCAATCATGGAGCATGCCGGCGTAAAGGCTAGACAGGCACTCAAGCTCTGGCCAGTTCAGGTGACGGGCAATAGAATTGGCCATGATCGCCACCCGTTTGCCGCAGCAATTCCCAATTTAAAACCCTGATAAAATAAAGGCAATTTTTAACATGAACC
>JAQSDX010000063.1 GCA_029946125.1 Candidatus Methylobacter titanis | reverse complement strand
GTATGATGAGGAATCACTGTTTGGCTAAGTCCATCGGTGACGCAGGCTGGGGAGCATTCACCGGAATGCTCAAATACAAGACCGAACAGGCAGGCAAGGGCTATATCGAAGTTAATCGCTTCTTTCCAAGTTCTAAAGTCTGTTCGTGTTGCCTGCATGTTCAATCCTCAATGCCTTTGAATATCCGCTCATGGCGGTGTGATAAGTGCGGATCCCTGCATGACAGGGATATAAACGCCGCCCAAAACATCCGCAATGAAGCGCAAAGAATGATAGCGGCGGGAATCGCCGGTACTGCTAATCGAGGCACTGTTAGCCAAGTCAGGGGACGTAAATCCTCTGTTCTTGCTCGTGCCGTTGACGTTAGAAGCCTCGTCCTTTAGGTCGGGGTAATTCACGTGGTTCATGAGGAACACGCTTGTATGCGCTGCTTTGACAGGTCGCGATGTATACGTTATATTACGTATAGATAAATTTTGAATTGCGTCACATTTATTAAGTATTGTTGTAGACAAATTAATAAAAATAGCAGTTAAAAATCAAGATATGCGTTGATGATTGTGTTGCTGTAATAAACAGGAATCTTAGGCTGAAGATTGAATTACAAGGTTTTACCGGTAACGTCGTCGTCTCCGCTGAATACAATTGAGTTATCCTCGTGTGCATTTCTGTGCTGTCTTATTCGGGAACCCTGTGGCTTGATAATGATGTGCTTGCTACTGACCCTACTTCTATCTTACTTTGAAAGCGTACCGTTATTAATAATGGAACTGCTTGCTAGTTAAGGGCTGTAAATTCTCAAAAAACCATACGATTTGTTACTCAGATGGGAGTAATCGATTAGTTGATGCTACTGTTATCGAAGTGGGTGCTGGAATAATGACAGAGTCAGCCGTAAGTTTTTAAATCAGCCATTTAATTAATGGTGTTACGTAGTGTGCACACAAGACATGTTATGTCGGGAAGGAAATTATGAGTGAAAATTTGCTAGGTGATGAGCATAACGGGATAAAAAGTTTTAAATGTATCGAATGCCAATTAGTTCTCCCTGAGAGTAGTCGATTTCAGGATAAACCTGTATGTGTAACCTGCGTTGAAAAAGCCGGGTATATAGTGCCAATGGATATAGTTGCTGATAAAAAAGGAATGGCGCAGCAAGAAGAGTATAAAGACGCTGTTAAAACTAAAGCCTCTATCAGTACGCTAGAACAGAAAGCTAAGGTAGACATCACAAAAGTAGTGGACGTTATTGTTGATAAAGCTGACGATAAAAAGGAAATTGCACAGCAAGAAGAACATAAAGATGCTGTTAAAACTAAAGCCTCTATCAGTACGCCTGAGCAGAAGGCCGAGCTAGACATCATAAAAGCTGTGGATGTTATCGCTGATAAAGCTGACGATAAAGAAGAAATAGTGCAGAAAAAAGAGCATAAAGTTGTTGTTGAAGCTAAAGCCTCTGAAAATATACCTGAACTGAAAAATGAGGTAGGTATCGCAATAGATGCGGACACTATTGCCCTTGAAAATAACACTATAAATGAGTGCATTATGAGCATAACAATGGTTGAAGATACAGATTGGGTAACAATAGCCGCAGGTGAATTCATGATGGGTTCGCTAGATGCAGCTGAGGACGCTGATGAGCAATTACATGATGTAACAGTGTCTGGATTTAGAATGCTGAAAACGGCAGTTACTTTTGAACAGTTTGATATTTTTTGTAAGGAAACAGGAAAAGGGAAATACAGTGATTGTAAATGGGGGCGTGGAAATCGGCCGGTTATATTTGTTAGTTATTGGGATGCTGTCGACTATGCAAAATGGTTATCTCATGCTACTGGCTGGCAGTGTCGACTTCCTACCGAAGCGGAGTGGGAATATGCCTGTAGAGCTGGAACGGAAACTCCCTTTAATACAGGCAATACCATATCGACTGCTCAAGCCAATTATGATGGCGCTTCGCCACATCTAATGGTTTCAAAGGGCATATCACGTCATAAAACGATGCCGACAGCAACTTTTCTCGGAAATGCCTGGGGACTTTTTGAAATGCATGGCAATGTTTGTGAATGGTGTGCATCTGAATATGATCCCTATTACAACGGTTCAGAACAACTAGATGGAAGTACCGATCGCAGCAACGATGTGCCTCGGGTTTTGAGAGGTGGTAGTTGGAATAGCCGCTTAGAAACATTGCGATCAGCGGCTCGAATGCAGAGTAATCCGGAAAATAGGAGCAATGAATGGGGTTTTCGTTTAGTGCGTATTGATTGATAAAGATTGGTGCTCGGCGGTTAGTCCAAGCTTAAAATAAAATCAAAGACTCATATTATTGGGCGTGTTTTTTCTATGTTGATGCATTGTTCTTATTGTAATTCCGACACAGTCATGCCCAAATCAGGACTATGTCTGGCCTGTGGCAAAGTAACAGTCTTTGATAATCAAAATAGCGTACAGACCAGTAAGCAATTAAGTGAAAGAGATAGCGAAATTGTTTCCGGGCAGGCAACTATTGAAGAACAACAAGAAATATTCGTTGTTGAAACATCAGTAGATGAATTTGTTATTGCCGTTGTAGATGATGTTCAGACGACGGTGTTGTTGCCTGAGAATGTTAGTGACGCGTCAGATTCGCTTGAAGATCAACCAACCCTAGATATTAAAACGCCTGCGAATGAGTCTGCTTCAGTTGTAGACGGGACTCAGGAGGGCACCCTTCTGCTTGAAAATACTATTAATACATCGGATTCTATTGAAGAACAACAAGAAATATTCGTTGTTGAAACGTCAGTAGATGAATCTGTTGCAGGTAATGTCCATGCGGCAGTGTCGTTGTCTGATAATGTTGGCGACACATCAGGTTCGGTTGAAAATCAACAAGCTCTAGATATTGAAATACCCGCGAATATACCTGTTAAAGTTATAAGTGCTCTAAACAACAGTGAATATTCTATTCCAGAATCGTTAATAGGAATTAAAAAATTAGATCCGTGTTACGGTTCTATAGAAAAGCATGGACTGTTTGTAATCACAGTTCCACTATTTTCTTTGGCTAAATCAATTTTAATTCAAACGATTATCCATAATCCGTATATCAAAACTGCGTTGATTTCTTTTGAAGAAAGGAATGGATTATTCAATGTACTCCCTGAAATCAATAAGAAATTATTTGTTATCTATGATATGGGTAATCTGCTTTTGAATGTTGTTTGCATAAAAGACGGTAAACATTTATTTAGTGGAATTAAACAAGATATGGAAGAAAAAGCATTTGCATCTGTTGATCTTGTTTTAATTAACATTGAACAAGATATTATTATGTCCACTACTGATGCTGAATTAGCAGCTATTTTATCTTCGTGGCAGAGTTGGTTTATTCAACATAATAAAACATGCGTTTGGATTGTTCATGGGGGAATGGCATCTGGCTTTGTAAGAAGTAAGTTTTTAAAATTAAGTACTATGTTTAATGGGTTAGCTAATATAGCATTTGACGCTTCTGAAATTAAATATGAAGTTATATTTTGGCATTTACATTCATCTATGCAATCTAATATTTCGTTGAATTTACAATTTGATGAAATTAATCATGAAATATCCGTGACTGAAAGTAATGAGCTGTCTCTTTAAACTCAATGCATGATTCTCTTATAACCGATGGCTTCATTTTACTTACACCTTTGTGATAAATCGTATGATTAAGAACGATAGGTTCAGTTTTCCCGTTTCCCTATTTATGACGAGGAAGCTTTACTTCGCTAAGGCAGGGATAAAATCATTAGCATGTGGAAAGTATTCATGCCGGGCTTCCATGCCCGGCACCCTTCGGGCGGCTATCGCCGTGCAAAGCGGCTTTCCTGCCGATCTGTCGTTTGAACAGATTCAAGACCGTTTGGTTTATCTTCAGTATTGCGCCAGAGTGCCTGTCTTGAGCCTGTCGAAGTGGCTTGTACGAACCCGAGGCATTATTTTCGTCTCGGTTATTTTAAATATCCTGATAGTGTCGGGCTGTGCCATAAAGCGCGATCACTACGATGTGCCGGTCGTGCTCCTTTCTACACAATACCAGCAATCTGCGTCCTTCCCCAAAGCTGGAGATGTGGCTCCCCCTGCTGAAGATGATATGGTCCCTGCAAAATCGCCTGCAAGGACACCCACAAAGCTACTTACAGAAGCAGATATTGATGAGTGGTGGCATCCCTTTGGTAGTGCCGAGCTTAATTCACTGGTTGACCAAGCATTAGCCAATAATACCGATTTACGTATCGCCATGCTGCGCTTAGCCCAGTCCCAGGCGCGTGCAAACCAGGCGGATGCAAATCAATATCCGGTTGTTACCGCTCCGCTTGAAGCGCATTATGACTCGCCACCCAACGGTGTCAACTCGGCCCAGATTAATTCGAACAATCAAGCCAAGCACCGCGAATATTATCAAGTCGGCTTGCGCGGTACGTGGGATGTCGATGTCTGGGGTGAACACAGATCTATGGCTGAATCGGCGGAATTTCAGCTATGGCAAGCCACTTATAAAAGTGATGATGTCCGTCGTACTTTGATTGCTAATGTCGTTTCCAAGTACATTGAATATCTCTATCTTAATGACCGCGTCCGTGTTGCGCGTGAGACGGAAATCGTACTTCACGGCATGCTCCAGGCTGTCAGTGAGCGCGTGAAAGTTGGCGATGCCACCATTATTGATCTGGAGCAGCAACGTTCCGCTGACTTTCAGGTACATGCGACGATTCCTGGTTGGGATTTGAAACGGAAAATGGCGGCAAACGCACTGGCTCAACTGCTAGGGATTACGCCTAGCGCACTGACGTTATCGGATAAAGGGTTGGATTCGCTTACCTTTCCGGGAGCGTTGCCTGATGTGCCGACTTCGCTGTTAGTGCACCGACCGGATATACGCGCGGTCGAGGCCAGATTGTTGGCGGCAGATGCCGACATTGATGTGGCGCGGGCGCGGCTATTCCCACCGCTAACATTAACCTCCCAAGCCAGTGTGGGCTTGCTGACCTATGCCCAACTTTTTTTTGCGCCTTACGGCCTTATTTATAACGCAGTAGGCAGTCTGGCGACAACGATTTTTGATCATGGCAGGCGTACTCAGGATGTCGATTTTGCACGGTCGTTGCACGAAGAGTTAGTGGAAACCTATTTGCATACTATTTATTCAGCGGTACGTGAAACCGAGGATGCAATAGTTAGCACGCATTTGAATGGAGAACGGTTAGCGGCGCAGAAAGTGTCCACAGAAGCCGCATTGCGTGCTTGGTCAGCGAGTAGGGAATCCTATGATGTTGGCGGTATTGACTTTTTGACCTTGATTGATACTGAGCGAACCTACCACCGTATGCTGGATGAATACCACGATATACGACAACAGCGTTTTAATAGTTTGGTTTCGCTATATAGTGCCTTGGGCGGTGGTGTCCATCAAGGAGGGATATTACCGGGTGACGGTGTTCGTCCTCAGGGTACATCTGCTCTAGTAGCGACGCCTATAGCTGAACCTGGCATTGACTGGGCGGGAAGCAAAATCGATACCGATGATGAATTTTGGTTGGTTGAATTAGCCGGATTACATGATCGCTCAGGGGTTACTCATGCTTGGCGTGATTTGCATCAACGCTTTCCCAACCTGATGACTGACCGCATTGCGCTGCCTCGGCTGCAAGGTAAAGTGGCGAAAGAACAGCAAGAACGCGCTACTTGGTATAGGGTGTTTATTGCCCGATTCTCAAGCCAAGAAGAAGCCGGTACTTTCTGCTGGGAGCTGAATGCCAAACAGGTACGTTGCAACCTCGTGTCTTCTAAAGCTGATGAATTTAATGACTTTATGGAAGACGAATCATCCGGTTCTGTGGTGCAAGCGGAGAAGGACAATACATTCAAGCCCGTCCTGGCTGATCCTGAAAAATTAAGCGACAAAACGAAAGCAAAATCTTCAGCGTTAAGCACTCAAGCTCCTAATGTAGACTCCAAGAAGTCGTGGGGGGGCTATTTTTACTGAACGCTTGTTTTGGAAATATCAGTTTTTCCTGCTTCCTTCGTTTTACATTTCAAAAGAAGGATAAAACTGAGTGTCTAATAACTCTATGTGATGTCGGAAATGCTGTGTTTTTACCAAAGAGTCCGTAAAAATGCATGCATTTATCATTTTTAGAGACTATTTAATCATTATCTCGCAACGAGAAGTTTGACGCTACAGTCGTAGGGAGAGTCAAGTTGATCCACTTAGCGTATTGCTGTTTTTTGCAAAACCTGTAAAGGAATCCGTTCGGTCTGAAAAAATTGTGAAATGTGGTTACAGATATTGTCTTCTGCTTCGCGCGTTTGTCCTGCGTCAATTACGTCTCAGTACTCCATTTAATTTCCCATGGTGTATTGAATAATGCCGCAGATGTTTTTTTATATGGCGAAATTTGTTAATGATAAGACATGTATGAATCAAGGGCCTATTGATAAGTTGTCAGCAACTGCATTCCTGAGTCAAGAAGTTGAGCTGTTGCCTGAACTTACTCAGCGGCAGCAGCAAATTCTGGCATTAATTAAAACCGGTAAAGTTAATAAGGAAATTGCCAATGAATTGGGGATAGGCCTGGGCACAGTGAAGCAGCATGTCGTCGCGCTGTTTAAAAAGCTCCAGGTCAGCAATCGCACCATGGCGGTTTCTCAAGGCCTTAATCGGGAGCCAGTTTCTCAACCTGAAAGCGCTCAAATATCCGAAGGGATGTTAGAGCGTCGTCCTTGCCTCGTATTAAGCATTTATTTGTCTGACTCAGCTATGAAAGCCATTGCTGAGCCATGTTCAATGATTATTGTTCAAGAATTGCACCCAACTTTTTCAGCCTTAGCGGGCGCTCATGATGCCTTATTTTTGACCAGCAAAAATCATATAGGCGATTTCATTTTCGGCATTAAGCGTGGGACTGAACAAGATATTTTTAAGGCGCTACGTGCAGCCCATGCTGTTTTTGGCGCCCTGACGGATTATCCGAATCTTATCGAAAATTTACGCGGCGGATTAGCCGCAGGACTCGCAATTTCCAGCATGAATCGTCATGGCGGTTGGTCGGGGGAGGTTGTCGCCAGTGCGGTAATTGCCCATGCACGTGAACTTGCGAGCAACTCAGCACCCGGAGAGTTGGCGCTGAGCGCTTCGGCGGAAAAAATGCTGCAAATAACCGGCCCCAATGCCCATGGATACTCTGTTCCTCGTATCTTATTTAAGACGCTGAATAGAATGCCGTGGGGCAAAAAAAACCTGCTCACGGAATCTCAGCTAGGAAGCAGCGAAGAACCGGGTAGTGAGCCGTTAATATGGGGACGAGACGCCGAACTTGAACGTCTGCAAACACTGTTTTCCGAGGTATTTAGAGGCAAAAAAAACCATCTCGTTTACATTGAAGGTGAAACGGGCATGGGTAAATCACTGCTATGTCGTTATGCTGCGGAACATGGCCTGAATATGAAAGGCCGAATTCATCACTTCGTTTGTCATTCTGACGGCAACGAGGGCAACTTGTACATGTATCCCAACGGAGTGCCGGTAAAGCCTCAAGCCATGTTGCATTGCATCAGATCAGTTGCAGGCCGAGGTCATGATGTCATTATCGTCGATGATGCTCACCTCTTACCCGTCAATATTTTGATAAAAGTGACTGAAACAGCAAGTGCCGCGAATGGAAAGTTGGTCATAGTGGCTGCACGTAAATTTTCTAAATACGCGATAACCCCCAGTGAAACTATCAGGCTGGGACATTTACCTAAAGCTGCCATTGAAAGACTGATAACCGAATCTTTTGCTCAATCGGAAAAAGACGCAATAAAAGCAGGGGTGAGGTCTGATGCGGATATTTGGTGCGCGCAGGATAGAGAGCAAACCACAGCGACAATCGTAAAGCAGGCAGCAGGTGTTCCGCTTTTTGCCATTGAATTGTCATGCCATCACCGGGATGTCAACTTACCCCTCTCCTTACAAGTCGTGATTAACGCACGCATGGACGGACTCAAACTTGATCGTGCTTTGCTGCGTCAGGTCAGCAAGGCACCGACTCCCTTAATGGTGACAGAAATTGCCGCAGCCATGTGGGAGTCCAAAGACACTATACAAATTGCCGTTGAACAGGCTATTGCCAGTGGGGTTTTATCGCAAAACGAAGAGGGATGCATTACTTTTGCGCATCCATTATTACAACTGTTAGTTAATCAATCTGGAGTTGAATAGCTATGCGAGCACTATTATCAACTTTGCTGAATAAGGGCAAAATCAGCAAAGGCTCGATTGATCCGCTTTTGGACATATTTCGCTCTCCTGACTTGCGCCGGGTCAGTCCTTTACTAGCGGTTGCTGCCTTACTCTATAACATTCTGGGTTTGATTTTGCCGATGGCAATACTGCAAATCATGGATCGTGTGGTGCTGAATCAGTCTTTAGAAACCCTGGCTCTGTTGGTGGTAGGGGTCGTTGTAGGACTGGTTATCGAGGAACTGTTACGCGAAGTTAATGGACTGGTAACCAGTTGGTTAGGCGCGCGCTTTGAGCATAACGCCAGTGTGGAGGCATTAAGCAGATTAATGCACGTTCCTATCCAGCGTCTGCAACAGGAGGAACCGGGAGTTCATATTGAGCGCGTGGCATCAGCTTCAAAGGTCGCAGAGTTTTATTCGGGGCAGGCATTGTTGGTTTTGTTAGACCTGCCTTTTGTCCTAATTTTTCTGGGCATGATTTATGTGATCGGCGGCTGGGTAGTATTAGTACCCGTAGTATTGTTGGTAATTTTTGTTTACGTTATTTTTCGGTTCGGCAGTTGGTTGAGACAATTGGTCGATCGTAACCATGTCGCCAATGATCGTCGTCGCAATTATTTGGTGGAAGTTTTTACCGGTATCCATGCTGTAAAGACCATGGCAATGGAGGCTCAAATGGAGCGACGCCACGAGCGCCTTCAGGCCGGTTCCGCCGATATGAGTGAAAGCATGTCCAATAGCAGTGCCATGGCTACCGCTTTAGGTACAAGCTTTGTGCAGGTGATGACGGTCAGTATCGTTTTTGCCAGTGCAATGGCTGTGCTTTCCGGACAGATGACGCCGGGTGGGGTGGCGGCCTGTATGATGCTTTCGGTGCGTTCATTGCAGCCTTTGCGTCGGGGTCTGACAGTTTGGATACGTTATCAGGGTTTTGTTGCGGCAAAGAAACGACTGCAAGAAGTAAACGATATGCCTTGTGATGATGATCACGATAAACCTGAGTTACCACAGGTTCAGGAGATCATTGAGCTCAAGCGGGTTGGGTTGGAGCGTAGACATGGCAACCCCATTCTTCAGGACATTTCCTTTAGCATTCAAGCAGGCGAATGCATCCTGATTCAAGGTGAAAGTGGAAGCGGTAAGAGCAGTCTCTTATCCATTATAGGTGGGGCGATAATGGCCGATTCCGGGGACATTCTGGTTGACGGTCGCAGCCTAACCGAGTTTTCTGCCGATAGCGTACAAAGAGAAATTGGCTTGTTACCACAAAAAGGTGCATTGATTACCGGCACCATTTTGGAAAACATGACCATGTTCGACAAAAACCTGAATGAAGCTGCTCTGGATATAGCCCATCAATTGGGTCTGGATGAGGCGGTAGCCAGCATGAAACTCGGTTATGAGACCTCGCTCGGGGAAGGTAATGCTGAAACGCTACCGTCTGGAGTGCGACAAATAATCTCGATTGTGCGCATATTGGTGCACAAACCCAGTGTCCTTCTGTTTGATGAGGCCAATTTATCGCTCGATATGGCGGGCGATAAGCGCTTGTTGAATTATATTTCCCAGCTAAAGGGTATTTGTACAATCGTGTTAATAACGCCTCGTCCTTCATGGTTTACTCTGGCGGATCGAGTGTTAAATATAGCTAACGGGCGGATTGTTGATAGAGCCGTTGATACCCATCAGTCTGCCCAGGTCGGTGCGGGGGCAACGTATTTGGAAAGGCCTCCTCATGTGGCCGACTATGCAGATCTCATACGTCGTCAGTTTGAGGAAGAGTCCGATCTTTCAATCTGCCTACTGCCACTTTTACGTGCACTTGGCTGGCACGAAAATGAAAGGGAGTTAATGGAGGCTATGCCTCATGCAGAGAGTCATCTTGATCTTTCAGGACTTTGCTCAACCATGGAGCACTTGGGATTATTGCCTAGGAGTTTTGTTAGCAGTTTGGCTCGCATTGATCATCGACTGATGCCATGCTTGTTTGTTCCTATGAAAGGCTCAGTCAAGGTTGTCTTGGAGAAGTTGCCGGATGGACGTCTACGCTGCTTTGATAGCGGAATGGGTGGTGAAACTATTCTTGACGCAAGCACCGTAAAAAACGAAGTTTATGTGTTCAGGGCGCCTGAACACATGGATATAGGCGCTCGCAACGAGATTAAATTTTTTGGGAATTTATTTCAAAGATTCCGCAAGCATATTTTTCTCGCATTTGGTTTTACCGTTGCAAACACTGTTTTTGCGTTGGTACCGCCCCTTTTTGTGAAATCGATTTATGATCGGGTTTTGCCCTCTGGTGATATAACCATGGCAAGTTATCTAGTGCTTGGGGTCTTTATAGCGCTGGTGTTGGATTTTCAAGTACGCCATCTTAAGGGACGGCTGATTGCTCATGTGGGCGGTCGTATTGACTATATTATCGGTACCAGTGTATTTCGCCGGGTTATCAGCCTCCCAACCAGTTCTACTGGGAACGTTTCAGTCGCGCGTCAGGTCGGTCGTCTTCGTAACTTTGACAGCCTGCGTAATTTTTTCATGGGTCCGCTTGCGGTCATTGCTTTCGAAATGCCCTCTAATATTATTGTGGTGGTTGCGATTGGCGTTATTAATCCTTGGGCGCTACTCGTCGTTTTGATTTCAGCTATTTTCTTCTTTTTACTAGCCATTGGTACTCGTAATATCAGCCATCGATCCATTGTCCGCTCATCCAGGACTGCCAGTGAGCGCACCGAGTTTCTCGACGAGGCCATTACTCAGATGAACACGATACGAAGTGCCGGTTGCCGCAACCTTTGGGTAGAACGCTACCGGGATCTGAGCGGTAAAGCGTCCATGGCTAACTTTTTAGACAATCAGGTGCATGCCCGGATTAGCGGGAGTGCACAAATACTGAGTACTTTGACCGGTTTTAGTGTGCTGGCGGTATCTGCGATTAATGCGATTAATGGAGACATTAGTCCTGGCTCAATGGTTGCTACTATTATGTTGGTTTGGCGTCTGACTGGCCCTATGCAAAACTTTTTTGTTGCAGTCATATCCATGTCTAAAATCCGCACAAGTATGCAGCAAATTGAGAATCTGATGCGCTTGCCTACAGAAGCGGATAACGGCGTAAAGCAAACTATCAGGCCAGAATCTCAGGGTGCAATCAGTTTTACCAGAACCTCTATGCGCTATCTACATGACTCTGACCCGGCGCTGCTTGGTGTGACCTTTTCGGTAACGCCAGGGCAGGTAGTGGTGATTACCGGCCCAAATGGGTCTGGAAAGTCCAGCATACTTAAGCTTCTTACCCGTACTTATTTGCCACAGGCTGGGACAGTACGGCTTGATCATATTGATATTCGCCAGCTGACTTCCGCTGATCTTCGTGCCCGAATCAGTTATATGCCCCAGCATTGCGATATATTTTACGGCACTATTATGCAAAACTTGCGCTTAGTCTATCCAGCAGCTACCGATGATGAAATTACCTGGGCTGCCGATATGGCGGGAATACTTGACGACATTACCGCCATGCCCAATGGGTTTCAGACCCGCATTTCACATAGTCAGTCGAGTCAATTGCCGATTGGTTTTCGCCAACGCATTGCTTTGGCGCGCGCTGTGCTAAAACCAGCCCCGATTGTGATATTGGACGAACCGGGCAATGGTTTGGACAATATGGGTGAAGCAGCCTTAGAGCGTTGCATAGAATGGTTGCGAGGTCGTTCCACCCTTTTGATGGTATCTCATCGCCCTGCGCATATGCGTATGGCTGATACCACTATATACATGGAGCGCGGTTCAATATTGGCTATTGGCCCGTTTGAGAGCATCAAAGAAAAGATTTTTTCGAGAGGACGCAAATGATGTTTGCAAAATTTAACAATAAAAGCGAAGTGATGACTGAAAAAAGTGCAGTACTGCTTGGAAGCCGCCAGCGCCGATTGCTTTCGGATACGGCGCATATTGAGGATGAGCTTATCCCCGGCTTTGTACGCCCCATGCTGCAATTGGTGGCTGTTGCCGTTACCCTGTTTTTTCTTTGGGCCGGTCTGACGCATATCACTGAGGTGGCACGCGCCCCCGGAGAAATTATCACTATCGGTAAACCTAAAGTCGTGCAACATCTTGATGGCGGTATGATTAAGGAAATCATGGTTGAAGAGCGTTCGTTGGTTCAGGAAGGTCAAGAGCTGTTACGCTTGGATGGCTCCCAAGCTATCGCAAACTTGAATCAGTCAGAGACGCGCTTAGTGGCATTAAGGCTCCGTGTTGAGCGACTTAATGCCTTTGCGCTGGGGCGGAAACCCAATTTTGCATCATTGGCAAAGTCGCACGACGATCTGCTGGCTGATCAGCAGGCGCTTTACCATACTCAGGTGGTCACACGTGATTCCACCCTGTCGATTCTTGACCGGCAAATTGACCAGCAGCGTCGCCGCATCGCTCAACATAAAGAATTGCTCAGTTCTTCTATAAGCGATCAACATCTGACCGGAGAGCTTGCCAATATGCGTGAAAATCTGGCTTCACGTCACTTGATTACTCGAAGCGTATTGCTTGAGACGAAAAGAGCGAAGGTGACTGCCGACGGTGAAGTGGGCCGAATAAAGCAGGATATTGGCGTCTCCCAGCAGGAACTTGCCGAGTTAGAGTTTCGTCGTGCTGATGCGCTCAATCAGTTGCGACGCGAGGCACAAAATGAAATGGGTACCGCAACCGCAGAAATAGCTGAAGTTGAAGAAACCATGGGGAGCCTGAAAGCCAAGGTTGACCGTTTGGTGGTGCGTGCGCCTCATCGGGGTTATGTGCTTGAGCAGCAAGTTTTAACTCTAGGGCAAATTGTTCAGCCAGGTGCATTGCTGATGCAGATTGTTCCGGATGATGTTCCATTGGAAGCTGAAATTCGTATCCAACCCAAAGATATTGGTTATGTCAAAGTAAACCAAAGAGTTAATTTGCGGGTGAACAGCTATGACTACGCCCGTTTTGGTTTTGCTACCGGCGTACTGAGGCGATTTTCGGCTTCAAGCAATTTAGATGAAGTTAATAAACCTTATTATCGAGGTTGGGTGACTCTTGATCACCCCTATGTTGGTAAAACGTCGGGGCGCAACATACTGCAATCAGGTATGGGCGTTGAGGCAGAAGTGATTACAGGAAACAAGACGCTGCTATCCTATCTTTCCAAACCCGTTATTGACGTGGTTACACGGTCCTTCCACGAACGCTAATAGTTAAAGGTTATATTCATGGGTATTATCAAAAAAATTCTGTTTCGTGGCAATATCCTGGGTAAGCCGCGTCATCGCAACTTTTTTCTCGATATGGAAGAAAATATTCATATCCACTACCGAGACCTCCGTATCGAGCTGAGTAGAGAAGAGTTTGAAGAAATATCGGGTACATTTGCCAAGCAATCGGCAGAGTTGCAGACCATCATTGAGGAAAAAAAATACCAGGATGGCAAGCTGGCTAATTCAAATCAGGATGACATTCGTATTTGGACGGAATCACGTTTGACGCATGGGGTGAAATATCATCCGCAACGGTTTTCGCTGGAGGAATGTGGCGATGGTTATCACTTTCATTATCGTAACTACAAACTTCTTATTGACAAGGATGAGTTTCGACAAATTGCACACTTATTTAGAACGATGGACATTGATGGTTCGTATGCATCAACCTTTGATGAGGTCGCCAGGCTTCTTGATGACAATGAAGTAGATTTTGTGCTGGATATTGGCAATGTTCCCGATGAGGTGCTTGCTATATCTGTGGCGCATTATCATCTGCCAAAAGTCCGGGATATTTTAAATTACATTAATTTCAGTACCGAAAAGGACGAACCCGGCGAAAAACGTTATTTAGGGCAGCGTCTAATTGTTATGGTGCGTCCTGATAAGCAACGTAGCGCCATGGATTACCGGCGCCTTCGCGGCAATAAAAAGGTAGGTCGACTGGTTGATTACCTTGCCCAATCCGGGACAGCTATTGATGTCAACGAGCTGAATCAGCTACGCTGCCAAGTATTGGATTTTTACTTTGCGGTGAATTCCGATAAGGCGAGCAATGTAGACACCGATCCACAATCATGGCTTTATTCATCAGTGAACCGCCAAGTTATTTTTCCGTACAAGCCATCAACCGAGTCGGGTAAGGTCAGTGCTGAGAAAATGTATCGTGCCTGGAGTGCGCTTTTAAATGGTTTTCAGTTAGGTTTTGTCAAACCATCCAAGGAAGTACTTCCAGCGGATGAACAGGTTGCACTAAAACTTAAAATAGAGAAAGTTTTGATGCGGGAGATAGCCGCTTTCGCCGCAGTGGATAAAATTTATCTGATGGGCTCGGCGGTACGAGGGGATATGGGACGTTACGGCTCGCCTTTTGTTCACGGAAAACTTGCCAAACTGGCTTCGGATGTAGATATCCTGGTGGAAATTGACCCTGCTCGAGAGGATGATATTCCTCCTCATTGGGATTGTTACCTGCCATCGGCTTCCAATCATTGCGCTGTTTATCACATTGCTCAGATTCCTTTGACCGGAGGGGTCGAGGAGTGGCAGCAGCTTTTCCCCCATATCCAGTTTACTCATCATCTTGTGGATGCTTATGTATACTTCCCTTCTCGGGGATATAGAGAGGAAACCGATGCTTTTCTCCACAAGTTTAAAGCTCAGCTTTTTTTTGATCGTGCTCGCGACGGCATGGTTTATTATGGCGAAGAGGAAGCACGTATAGCGAAGCGATTAACTGAACTTTATGGTTTTCCGCAGGTGGCTGTGGAAAAAATGAAGGTTTCCACCGACAATGCTATTTTTAAAGTGTTTGCGGATAAGCAAGACTTGATTCTTAAGCTGTTTAAAGTGTCAGGAAATTATAGTAGTAGTCGAATTGCCGAGCATACTGTTTATGAAGAAAAACTGGTGTCTGCGCTCAAAGAGCGCGGCGTTCCTACGGCCGAGATTATTCATGCGCCTACCGGTATAGATACAACTATTGAAGGCTTCAGTGCGTTATTGTTTGAGCGGATCCCCGGAAAAATTGAACAACGCCCAGAATATCCTCTAGATAGAATTTGCGCAGCCTTCGCCAAGATTCATCGGGTACAGATAGAAAAGCCGCTTGAGTTGGATGCAAACTTTCATTTCGACGACGCCTGCATGATCTGGCTTCCTACCTTTGATAGATACCTTAATGGAACTCAGCACTCCCCTGAAATTGCCAAGGCTTTTGCTGATCTGGCTCCTTTGGCGGCGCGATGGCATCCTGGAGAGAACCGAGAGGTATTATTTTCACGGAGTCCGATTGTTCACTGCCATGGTGATGTTACCCCTAAAAACGTCATTGTGGGCGAGTTTGGCGAGCCGCGTTTCTTTGATTTTAACAACGCATTTGTCGGTCCGCGTATGGTCGATGTGGTAGATGGCGCGTTTGAATTTTCGCTGGCAGAAAAATATATTCATTTAGCTGATTTTGCACGTTTTGACAGTTTTATTGCTCATTATGCCGAACATAATCCACTGACTTTGGAAGAGACACAGGATTTGCCCCTGTGGCTTTCATTAATGGGCGTAATCAAGTTTACAAAGGAAGTACGCGTATTGCTTGAGCGGCCTAAAGAAAACTTGAGGCGCAAACGCGCGCTGGCCATTGTTGAATTTACGCTTTCTCGTGTCTGTGAATAGAGGTGTGATCCCGCCCGTTTCAGGTAACTACTCAGGCGGGTAATTGCCTCCCCAATGCCGCTGACTTAAGGGAATATGAGCGCAGACTGATTGCCATATGAATAAAAAAGCTTAAGTCAACAGCATTGAGCCGACTAGGGCCGCACCGAGCGCGCCTTTTTCGTAGATGGGGATTAAATCGACGATTAACCGCTCCCTTTTTGGCGTGCGGCACGCCCAGCGCTAAATATTGTCATTCATGGACTCTGAATGACAATATCTCACGTTGAGGGTGCTGGCGATGTTTCTTGCCAATCAGGTTGATCTATAACTTCTGGATGTCTTGTGGTGAGTCATTGATGTGATTAGCATAACACCATTTAAATCCGTCAACCCGTCAACCCGTCAAGAGAATGTCATGGCTGAAAATAATAACACCGAAACATCTAGCGATGGGTCTACTACGCAGCAAGGGACTGAAGACAATCAGGATGCGCAGTTACTTGATGACTTGACTGTACTTTCTCGTGACGAAAGTGAGCCGGAGACAGCTCGTGGCGAAGCGCTTAGTGGCACATCCGTCAGTATTGACGATGGTGGCTACGAGAACCTGCAGTCAAGTATTAGTCTTGATGGCGATAGGAAAGCTGCACAAGTTGATGAGGGCGATATCAGGAAAGATAGCCTTAATATTGATCGAAGTGTTGTTGACGTTGGCGTTGAAGTGCCGCCTAACCCTAGTGATAGCGAAGGTCATAAAGACCCTGTGCCTTTCCTTGATCAGCCTCTACCGGCAGCGGAAATAGATTTTAATCAACAACCGCAAGAGCCATCTGATGAGCCCTCTGTGTCGTTGTTACCTGAGGTTGCTGACATATTTAACCCTGCTACTCCTGCTACTCCTGCTGCTGCAGTGGCTGATTCGACACCACCGACTGCCCAGAGATTGTCTGAAACACCAGCCGATACCGGGTCGATTACTGACATATTTATTCCTGCTGCTCCGGCCACAGACACAACCACTACTACGCCCACTACGCCAACGACTGCAACTAGTCCTACAACTGCGACTACCGCCACAACTGCGACTAGTCCAACGACAGCAACGACAGCGACCAGTCCAACGACAGCAACGACAGCGACCAGTCCAACGACAGCAACGACAGCGACCA
>JAQSDX010000062.1 GCA_029946125.1 Candidatus Methylobacter titanis | reverse complement strand
AAATGCTTATTTTTACATGTTAGCAATTTTTGCTACTTTTAAAACACGCACTAAGATACGTACAACTCTTGAGATGCAAACTTCCGTCTAGGAATTCAGAGCGCTATATCCTTCTCTAATGCGGCCTAATCAGCCGCATTTTTTTTGCCAACAAGGACAGATATTTGCTCCTCGGTAATTGCTCCTGCATGACTCTACTACACGCCATCCATGGCGTTATGCAATATCTGCATTCACCACATCCATGTGGATTATGTAGGCAAGGGGCGTGAGCAGGAGCGGAAGCGGAAGCTTTGCCTACAAGGCAGTGATTGCTCCTGGCAATCATTCTGCATTCGCTCCATCCATGAAGGTCAGATGTAGGTAAGACGGATGAAGCTGGAAGCTCCTTCCTTTAGGTAGGAGTAATTCACGCAGCAAAACTACGCAAGCTAAGCGGGTCTCATAAGCTAGGCTTAATCCGTTACTGATCCCGGAAAAACTAGCCTAACTTCAATCCGACAAAAAAGCCGCCAACTCCGCTGACACCTTTGCTAGTAATGCTGGTCAGGCGCTCAACTAGAAACCCGCCGGAGCTTTTTGCAGCTTCCGTCGCGGCAGTGGCGGCATGCTGCAGCTTTTCATCGGTTATATCGATAACATCGTAATGCTCCGCGACAAACAACAGCACGATTGTCGCTCCTCCCAAAAATAATGCCATACGCAACATTTTTTTGGCAAAATAACCGACCGCCAATCCAATAACAAACGGCGCGCCGACATTGCCAACTAAAAAAGTCGAGGAAAAGATGTCGCTAGAAGAAGATGCTGCTTCGACTGGATGGATGTTCATGGTTCTGGGTTTCCGCTGTTATGTTTATTGAAATAGCACGTAGGATGAATTGAAGATGAATCTGGATATTATGGCACTGCTGGACTCGCTAGGTGCTCAAGGTGTTCCGTATTGCTATTGATCACTTTGGTATCGATTTTTCACGCGGGTTTATCTGAAGCACTTTCCACTGAATATGCTAAAAACCGACAAAAATTTTATCGACGCTATTCATTTTTTTCAAGACGACATGGAAATTGCCGCCACGACTATTATTGCGGCAGGGCATATTCTGCGCTTTAAAATTCAAGCCGAAGGTGTGGCACACTTTGGCACACTTTGGCACAACAGCAGGATTGCTTGCGGGAACAAAGTGCGATACCTATCAAGGTTGCATCAACAGCCCCCGTACCGGCAGAAACGTTTATTGAGCTGTTACGCAACCAAGGAAAATGAAAACTTGCCGCGCATCAAGTTCAGCTGTAGGCCCGAATAAGACGGCTTGAGCATAAGCAAGAACGGGTGTTTCACGTCAGGCTATCCTGCCAGACGCCCTTCGGGTAAATGCAAACCTGTTGCACACAGATTTGTCCGGCACTCCATCCGAATTCGCCGGAAACACCACCTCGCGCTACGCTTGGGTGGCCTTATTCCGGCCTACGTCAGATAGATAACTTGCGGCTTGCCTTCAGACTCAACCAGTTCGCCGATAGTAAAAACTGTTTCGCCTAACTGGGTAAGCATCTCAAGCGTCGCCTGCTCATCTTCGGCAGCCACACAAACTATCATGCCGATACCGCAATTAAAAGTGATCAACATGTCCGCTTGCGATACCTTGCCTTTTTCCTGCAACCATTTGAAAATACCGGGAAATTCCCAGGAAGCAAGGTCGATATGGGCGTTAGTACCTACGGGAAGCACACGCGGCAGATTCTCGGTTAAACCGCCGCCGGTAATATGAGCAAGCGCATGTACCGGTACTTTATCCAGCAACGCCAACAACGACTTAACGTAGATTCGGGTGGGCTCCAATAAAGCTCCGCCTAACGATTTACCCTCAAAGCTATCCGTTAACGCACTATGACTATGGGCAATGATTTTCCGGATTAATGAATAGCCGTTGGAATGCGGCCCGGATGAGGCAATGCCAATCAACTTGTCGCCGGTGCTGACTTTGCTGCCATCGAGTGCTTTGCTTTTTTCCACGATGCCGACGCAAAATCCCGCCAGATCATACTCGCCATCGGCATACATGCCCGGCATTTCTGCAGTTTCGCCGCCGACCAGCGCCGCACCTGAGAGCTCACAGCCTTTACCAATGCCTTCTACAACCGATGCAGCGGTATCGACATCCAGTTTTCCGGTAGCGAAATAATCCAGGAAAAACAACGGTTCTGCACCCTGAACGATAATATCATTGACGCACATGGCAACCAGATCAATACCGATGGTATTATGAATACCTAATTCATTAGCCAGTTTTAGCTTGGTTCCTACGCCATCGGTGCCGGAAACCAGAATCGGATGTTGATAACGATCCAACGGCAGTTCAAATAGGGAACCGAAACCGCCCAAACCACCCAAAACTCCCGCTGTACGTGTTCTGGCAGCAATAGGCTTGATGCGTTCGACTAAGGCATTACCTGCCTCAATGTCAACGCCGGCACTTTTATAATTCAAGCTTTCTTGATTTTGTTCGCTCAATGTTGCGTTCTCTTGCTAAAATTTAAATTACCGATATTGTACAAGACATCGTCGGTTTTGTCTGAAGGATATAAATGCGCGTAGATTTTATCCATTTTGTCCGTAAAACCACTTCCTTCAGGTGGGGGATGCAAGGATGCTCTTGATTTTGCCTTTGCATCCCTGTACGATTTTTCTCGTGCTGATAATTCAGCCTGCCGGAGGGAATATCCGGTACTGCCAGTCGAGGGGACTTTAGACTCCGCATTATGCCGAGCATCGCCCCGTTGAAGCTGGAAGCTCTTTCCTTTAGGTAGGAGTAATTCACCTATCAGATATTTCCGTAACGTTTGCATAAACGTTGCGGCAAGTTGAAAAATGATTAACGCGATTCTTTAAGCGCCTAGGAGTCAATCGAAATCACCCATAGCAACACCAAGTTTTTTTAGGAGTAGATATGAAAATAACAAGATCATTTAGCCCGATACTATTTATTGCTGCGGCATTATTTACCAGCACAGTTTCCGCCTATGATCCCGGCGAGACCGAAGTAGCTTGCAAAAAGCCTCAATTTAGAGACTTTAATCTTCCTGTCTATAGTGAGTCCGAGAAAATCGAGGTTGCACCAGAATCAACATTCTCCTTTACGCTCTCCCCTTGGACCGATCCACACAGCATAAAATTGACCGCTAAAAAACAAGATATCGACTTTACCGTTGAAAGTAACAGCAGTTTTCACCGCGTTAACGCAAAGTTACCCACCGCTTTCACCGGTAAATTTGTCAGGATCAATAGCAATGCCAACGCGGTATTAGGCTGTTCCGAGAAGATTGGCTGGCTGATTAAAGTTGCCGATAAATGACAGAGGCGCAAGACGAAAGGCTAAGGGCGAAAAAACTCAAGTTTCAACAGGGTCGCTCTTAGCCTTTTACCTTTAGCCTGTTTTTTTAATAAACGACTTTATCGCTCTTTTCAGCCCAAACGTTAAACGGTTGCATCGCATTCGGCAGGTTTAGATGCAGCATGGCGATGCGGCGCTGATGCGGCAACACCGAAATCTCATCATAAATAAAGCTGTCGTCAAAATTGGCGGCAGCGGCATCATGTCGACTACAAGCAAAATAGACTTTTGCCAGCCTCGCCCAGTAGATTGCACCTAAGCACATCGGGCAGGGTTCGCAACTGGAATAAAGGATGCAATCCTGCAACTGAAAGTCATTCAGTTTTTTACACGCCAGACGTATCGCCATCACTTCGGCATGGGCGGTAGGGTCAATAGTGCTGGTGACCTTGTTGCCGCTGGCGGCAATCAGCTGCCCATCTTTTACGATAAGCGCACCATAAGGGCCGCCCTGCCCTGACATCGCATTTTCTACTGCCAGGTCAACAGCTTGCTGCAAAAATTGCTTATGCACCTATAAACCTAAGGGATTGTTTGGGTCTATGCCATCCATAAACGGCAGACCTCGTTCTTGATGGGTGAGTTGATATATTTTTCCCAACCAGTTGTTGAATACCGCTTTTGCCGTGTCGCTCCAGGTATTGTCAATATGCTCCAGAATCAGGCTTTCCGGGAATTCTTCCAGTCTCTGCCCGTTCTGCTTGGCTGATCTAACCTGCTGCTCATAATCGACTAAAATCTGCTGGACGATCTCATTAAAATAATTTTCGGGGAACGGCGGATAGTCGTTTATTTCGGCGCGATAAAAGCGCAGGACTTCACGCTTGTATTCTTTCAATAGGCTAACGTCATCATATTCAGGATGTCCCTGAAAAAACACGATACGAAAACCGTCCGGGCTAACAGCAAGATGCACACCCGCGTCTTTGCTGGCCGCCAGAACTTTGAGTCCGTGTTGTTCCATATCGCTTTGGAATATTTCATTAAACCGGGAATGCGGCACATCAAACCGGGTATTGATCTCGGCAACCAACGGATGGCTGCGATCGATTAGCTTGTGTGAAAATACCCCCCAGCGTTTGGCCGGTAAGCGGGTGCGCTCGATACCGTAACAATATTGAATGACCGCATGAGTGGCAAGACATGAACACAGTATCGAAGTGACATTTTCCTTGGCCCAGAAAAAAACCTCGTTTAACGGCTCCCAGAACTCTTCTTCGGGTAATCGGGCATGGGTGACATTAGCACCGCTGATGATCAGCGCATCGAGGCCGTCCCGTTTGATTTGCTCAAAGGGTTCGTAATACTTGGCAATATGGGCTTTTGCTTCCGGACTTCTTTGCAATCCTTCAATGGTAAAAGGATGCACATGAAATTGAACAATTTGATTGCACGCCCCCACCAGCCGGAAAAACTGTCTTTCTGTCGCTTCCAGCGCCGCATCGGGCATCATATTGAGCAGTCCGACATGCATTTCCCGTATATCCTGATTACTGGCGCGCTCAGGATCTAATATTTCCTCCCCTTCTTCACGAAGACGTTGGAATGTGGGTAAATCAGTATAGGCAACTAAAGGCATAAGCGGACTCCATCCATATCATTGCTGTGAACCCAGCGCATCGGCGATAAGCCGGATAAAATCATCCTCACTTTTAACGGTGGCGACATCATTCGCATCGATAGTATAGCCGTATTGATCGGCAATAGCCTGATAACGGGGCAGTCGGGATTTAAATAATTCAGGGAAAACCCAGGAGACAAAATCATCCGGCGGCATATCATCGGTGGAAGCGTAATTCTTAAGGCGCATGAATTCGGCAAGCTTTTCATCAAGAAACGCTTCCCGATAATAAAGCGGCTTGGGATCGGATTTAGCGCGTTCAATAATGGTTTGTTCCAACGCCGGAGGTATTTTGATGTAAACAATCAGCGTGTTTTGTGCCAGCGTTTCCAGCACTTCCTGGCTATCCAGCTCACTGACGCTACCCCCGGCGTCATTGACAAAATGCTTATAACCGTAAATATCTTCAACCTTACTGATAAAATCCGGCACATCATTCATCGCGGCAATTTCGGCCTGATGATGCAGCTTTTGGCGACGCTTGAATTCCTGCAAAGACAATCCGCCCAAATCGGCATTGCCGAGCTTGCCGAGAAAGCTGGAAACAGGAGCCAGATTATCGACGGTTATTTTATTGCTGATATGAATGGAGTCGGAAAGCAGCAACTCGCGCAGAAAAGGAACACGCATAGCCTGACGTTTAATATTGTCCAGAATAGGCTCTTCCAGATATTTTGTGCCTATCCGGTAGTCACCGGAATAGTGGAACCATTTGGCTTTGGGTAGTTTATTGGCCAGCGTGGTTTTACCCGCACCGGACATTGCCAGTAGGGTAATGCGTTTCGATTTCCAGTCCAGAAATTCCTGCGGACTCATTTTCATGTAATGGTTTCCTAATTAATCCAGATAATCTTCGATGTCTACGTCTTCAGGATTTGGCTTGTGTTTGTCGGTATCGGTATAGCCCAGATCATCGGTTTCAATGTCGTCAAAAGGCGCGCTCCAGTCTTCGGGATCCTCGATATAATCAAAGGTTGAGCTATACCAGCTGTCATGATCATATTCGCCGATATCGCCGTTAAGGTATTGAACTTCGATAGAGTCATCGCTTTCTTCAATGGCGACGACCTTAAACTTCAGGTTGTTCTCTACATCCTTGTACCAACTACCGATGATGGGGTCTGTTATTGTTGTCATGATTATTCCTCAATGCTTAACTAAAATGATTCGATACCAAATATCTAAAGGTAAGTAATATTACTAGGAAGGCTAAATAAAACACAACGGTATTTTGCATGGTTCGGGATAAATTCAGTTCAAAGCCTTTATATTGAAGTTAACGTTAAAGCCTGTTACGACCCTGTTAATTAGTCGTATTCGTGCGTCATATCTATAAAGAAAGGGCCGCTATGTTGCAAGAGTTCGGCGCGCTTGGATACTATCTGATACGAAAAACTGCCGGGCAAAACACCGACCCAAGCAGACACCTTGTTTCACCGTAGCCAATAATCCACTAATAACCCAAGGAATACGACTAGACCAAACCAGTTATTGTTCAAAAACGCCTTAAAGCAAAGCGTTTTTTCCCGGTGAAAAATCAGTTTTTGCTGATAAACCGACAAGCCTGCCGCCAGTAAAAGACCGCCATAATATGGCCAGTTTGCGTCTATCATTTGCCCGACGGTCATCAGCAAGCCGAGTATGATAAGCTGCAATCCCCCCATGATTTCCCGGTCATAAGCGCCGAACAGTATGGCAGTCGATTTAACGCCTATTTTTAAATCATCCTCCTTATCGACCATTGCATACATGGTGTCGTAAACCAAGGCCCATAACACCACAGCCAAATACATCACCCAGGCCACCGGCGGAATGCTGTTTAGCTGTGCCGAAAAAGCCATCGGCACCGCCCAACCGAACGCGATACCCAAATAGGCCTGAGGCAGCTGGGTATACCGCTTCATAAACGGATAGCTGGCAGCCAAAAATGCGGCGACAAACGACAGCAGGATGGTGTAGCTATTCAGCAATAACACCAACCCGAACGCGCACAAACACAACACCACAAAAACCAGCAGCGCTTCCTTGGGCTTTACCTTGCCTGCGGCGATAGGCCGATGTTGGGTGCGCTGCACATGCGGGTCAAAGTCGCGGTCGGCGTAATCGTTAATCACGCAACCGGCAGCCCGCATCAGCACGACGCCCAGACAAATAACCGTCAAAACCAACACATCGGGCTTGCCGTCGCTGGCAACCCACAGCGCCCACAATGCCGGCCACAATAAAATCAGGATGCCGATAGGCTTGTCAAATCGCGCTAATATCCAATATTGCCTGAGTCTGTCTATTGCTCTATCCATAATTAGGGTTGTTGCCTTTTCAAGGCCTGTGTTTTGTTAAAAATGCTATTATAGCTTTTTTATTTTAATGAGCGGGCGAACCATGAGCGTAAAGATTTATCACAATCCGCGTTGCAGCAAATCCCGGCAAACCTTGCAATTGTTACAACAGCAAGGCATAGCACCGGAGATTATCGAGTATCTTAAAACGCCTCCCAGCGTTCAGGAGCTGGACGACCTCCTGCAAAAACTGGACATGGAGCCGCGAAAATTGATGCGCAAAACTGAAGCTGCCTATAAGGCCAACGGCCTGGACGATGCTTCACTGGATCGACAGGCGCTGATAACAGCCATGGTGGACCATCCTATTCTCATTGAACGGCCCATTGTTGTTACCAACGGCAAGGCGGCGCTGGGTCGTCCGCCCGAAGCTGTACTCGCCATTCTTTAATTGCCCTGCTTATGACAAAGATCCTGGTGTTATATTTCTCCCGCAATGGTGCTACCGCCGACATGGCTAATCATATCGCTCGCGGCGTTGAATCCGTTGACGGCGTTGAAGCGGTACTCAGAACCGTCCCCGATGTTTCAGCTGTCTCTGAAAAAACCGCAGCCAGCATTCCCGACCATGGCGCAGTTTACGCGACCCTTGACGATTTAAAATCCTGCGACGGCCTGGCGCTGGGCAGTCCGACCCATTTCGGCAATATGGCCGCGCCGCTAAAATACTTTATCGATAGCACTACCGAAATCTGGTTCTCAGGCGCACTATCCGGCAAACCCGGCGGCGTATTTACCTCAACCGGCAGCATGCACGGCGGCCAGGAAAGCACCTTGTTATCGATGATGTTGCCGCTCTTGCACCACGGCATGTTGCTGCTGGGCTTACCCTATACTGAACATGCGTTGCGTGAAACCACCAGCGGCGGCACGCCCTACGGCCCCAGCCACGTATCGACGGATCACACGCGTTTGAGCGATCCCGAAAAAACCCTGTGCAGAGCGCTCGGCGCTCGGCTGGCTAAAACCGCGCTGCAGCTGAAACAATCGTCATGACCATAAAACCGATTTACTACTACATCATCGCCCTGACCGGTTTTTTCGGGCTGTTCGCCTTATTAATGCTGTGGAATACCGTGCTCGTACCTTCCACCCGCTTACCGGTAGCCTTGGTTTTACTGGTCGCCGTTACGCCGTTATTGCTGCCCATGCGCGGCTTGCTGAATCGCAATCCCAGAAGTTGCGCGTGGGCAGCCTACATCAGCCTGATTTATTTTCTCCACGGTACTGCCGAAGCCTACGTTAATCCTGATGAACGGCTGTATGCATCGCTTGAAATCCTGCTGAGCCTGATGCTTTTTTTCGGCACCACATTTTATATACGCTTTGCGGGAAAACAGAACTGACCATGGCGCAGCAACTGCCTTTGCATTTTGAGTTCAGAGCGAATCAAACGTTTGAGGATTTTTTTCCCGGCGCCAATCAGGAAATCGTCACTCACTTACAACAGTGCGTTGCAGGCGTAGGTGAGCAGCAAATTTTCCTCTGGGGCAAATCGGGACTGGGCAAAAGCCACTTACTGCAAGCCTGTTGTCACCAAGCGCCGCGTCACAAGCTCAGCTCGTTCTATTTTGATTTAGCCCATGCACAATTGCCTGATTCGGCCATGCTGAGCGGACTGGATGACTATAATGTCGTTTGTTTCGACAACATCGAAGCCATCGCCGGCAACGCAGCCTGGGAGCAGGCTTTTTTTAATTTCTTTAATCAGCACCGTGATCGCGGCCACAAACTGATCGTATCGGCATCTTCCGCGCCCAATGCGATTGCTATCCAGTTACCCGACCTTAAAACCCGTCTTAATTGGGGGCTGACCTTAAAAATACAGCCCTTAACCGATAGCGACCGGGTGGCGGCATTGATCTTTAAAGCCGATCACATGGGCTTTGAAATCGCCCCACAAGCAGGACGTTTTCTGCTGACGCATTACCACAGAGATCTGGCCTCTTTATGGGCTTTACTGGAAAAACTGGATAGGGCATCATTGGCCGCCAAACGTAAATTAACCATTCCTTTTTTAAAACAGATTCTGGACGAAGACAGCCGTGATTAAAGTGCTGGTTATTGGAGCAGGCGCCATCGGCGCCTTTTACGGCGCGCTGCTGGCAAAGGCCGGTGCCGAGGTTTCGGTAGTTTGCCGCTCTGATTACGATCAGGTCAAGCAACACGGTTTTATCATCGACAGTCACCCGCTCGGCCGCTGGCATTTTACCCCGGCTCAAGTCCTAAAAAATGCTGCGGATTTTGAAGGAACTGCGGACTATATTTTACTCTGCACCAAAGTCATTCCGGCTCTGGATAGGGTCGCCCTGCTGCGCCCGGCTGTTGCTAAAAACACGGCGATAGTCTTTATCCAGAATGGCGTGGACATCGAACAGGAACTGCTGACCGCCTTCCCCAACAATGAAGTCGTCAGCGGTCTGGCGTTTATTTGCTGCAACCGGGTCGGTCCCGGCGAGATAGTGCATTTGGCCTATGGCCGTCTGGCTTTAGGCAATCTGCCGAACGGCGTCAGCCCTAAAACCGCGCAGTTGTGCGAACTTTTCAGGCAATCCGGCATAGACGGCAACGCGACCGAAAACATTGTTACCGGGCGCTGGCAAAAATGTGTCTGGAACGCGCCGTTCAACCCGCTATCGGTATTATCGGGAGGCTTGCCGACGCTGGACATCCTGAAAACCCAGGAGTCTTTGGTACGCAGCATCATGCAGGAAGTGTGCAACATCGCGGCGGCTTCGGGACATCCGTTGCCAGACGATATTGTTAACATCAACATAGCCCATACCTACGCAATGCCGCCTTATAAAACCAGCATGTTGCTGGATTATGAAAACGGCCAGCCGATGGAAACCGAAGCCATCCTTGGCAATACCCTTCGCGCCGCCCAGCGGCTAGGCGTAGCCGCACCCCATCTGGAATCGGTCTATGCATTGATGTTTCAATCCACATCCGACCTCATCCGTCGAGTGACACCCGCCGACGGATAGAGGTCGGTGGATTTTCCTCCCCGTGAACGAGGAGGTTACCAAAAAGAATAACGATGCCAGTGCATCGTTGTCAAACTCCAATAATCCCCTTGAAGGGGGCGGTTTCAGACCAGCGAAGAAATTTGATGAAACTCAAGGAATTACGGCTCGGCAGTTAGTCCAAAAACACACGACTTTAGGCGACACCGAAGACACCAAAGAAATCAGCATGTTTTATCCACAGGTAGCGTAAAACCCCACCGTTTAGGTCATAGCTGGGAGAGGATGTCAATGATTTGACCATTCACCCTTTGGCTAATGGCCTACAGCGTAGTCTCTCATTGAAAATTTTGGTGCTTTTGCTGATGCCTAAAAGCAGCTGCTTTGGGTTTTCGTAGACAAAATAATGTGCCTAGGCTCACGCACTAATTACGTAATCGCGTCATCAAATCTTCTGCTAAGGCATTGACTTCACCATGGGTAATAATAACCAATCGCCCGATACCGTCATCAGAAGCCCTTACCGGCAGCCGCGTTGCAGGATAAAGCCTTCCGGCTGCACCCTGCACCAGTAAAGGTTGATTTTGTTCAGGCGTGTAAACCATGCCTTTTAAGCGAACCAGCTGTTTAGGATAGTGTGAAACCAAGTACTTTAACGCTTGTTGTAAACGTTCCCAAGGTAACGGATGTTCAAGCTGCAAGCTGATGCTGCTAAAGCCGTGATCGGGCAAATCGAGCTCTTCAGTACCGCGCAGTCGCCGGAATTTCTTTGGAAAGTTGAGCAGTACATCGGGATCGATTTCGCCTTGCACAGCGGTCAGCCGAGTTGCAGCCGGAGCCAATTGACTGAGGCGTGCACTGATGCGTTCAATTTGTTCGGCTGTCGCCAAATCGGTTTGCGTCATGACCACCGTATCTGCCCAAGCACAGGCGGCTTGCGCCTCAGGAAAATAGTCAAAATAATCTTCATCCATAACCGCTGAAACGGTAGTGATAACGCCTTGCAAGCTATAACGCTTGGCTAGCCAACGCTCCCTTAATAAGATATCCAGTACCGGTTCAGGATTGGCAACGCCGCTGGTTTCAATGATCAATCGTTCGAAAGGCCTGTCCCCGGAATCCCAAGCCATGCGCAGGTTTTTAAGCAAGGGCGTTAATGAACCTATCACCTGGCAGCACAAGCAGCCGCCGACCAAGGTTGATAACGGCACTTGATGCTCGCGCAGTAATTGTTGATCGATCGGGGTGGTGCCGAATTCATTGATAATCACCGCAGATTTGGGCGCATGGCTCAATAAACGGTTCAGTAACGTGGTTTTCCCGCTGCCGAGAAAACCGCTGATAATAAATACCGGTATGCGTTCAATGACTTTAGTGGTTGAGTACACGTTGTAAGGGTTCATAGTTTATTAAAATTGGGGGTTTTTGAATCGCCTGCAAGATAAGGCTGCCCGGCATCATGGCTGACAAAGCGTTCACTATCAGCTTGACTAAAACTGACATCGGCCACCGTGAAATTATCCAGGCTCAGGTTATAAAAACGGTCGTAGTAAGCCTGTATGTGGCGTTTGATATGCGGTTCGAAGGGCAGCTGAATCATTTGCGTGGTACCGTTACGGCGCTGCTGAATGCTGCCGTTTTTTACCACCAATTCCCCGTTTTTAAAGACTAGGTCGGCAGCGCTGAACATGGCCTCCTTATCGGCCTGCGGAGTGTACACCGCAATATCGGCAATGGCGCCGGGCATTAAATGCCCCCGATCCTTTAAGCCGAGCATACGCGCTGCGGCGGTACGGGTCATGACGGCTA
Organism: Candidatus Methylobacter titanis; assembly: GCA_029946125.1. GTDB lineage: Bacteria > Pseudomonadota > Gammaproteobacteria > Methylococcales > Methylomonadaceae > Methylobacter_A > Methylobacter_A titanis. The sequence goes on along the minus strand of JAQSDX010000062.1, from coordinate 5,572 downwards.
TTTCATACAACGAAAACTCCTTTTTCAGCTCTTTTAATAAACTCATGGCGACCGCTTCCTGGTTTAATTCGGCCATACATTCCAGGCGAAAATCGTAATCCATTAACAAGCGGATCAAATGCGGATAGCGCGTAAACGGCCCGCCGTTAGGATGATCGGTGGTAAAAAACAAGCGCCACGGGTCTTCGGCCAGCAAAAATATTTCCAGCCCGATCAGCCATTGCAGGCTGTTAACAAAACTTTTTTGCTGATAACGGTACGGAACCGCTCCGCCGCTGCCTTCGCATTCGGCATCCCACATCACCCATTTATTGGGCGTCGCATCGTTACGGCGGCTGTATTGGGCAATCACATCGCCGGAAATGGTCACGGTCTGGCCAAACAACACCTGGCCGACGTCCATGGTGATATTGCGATGTTGATTAAAACCATCGATTAACTTGGCCGCCGCCGATGAAAAGCCCCGGCCACCTTCGCTGCCATAGCCGTAGAACTGGATATGCGCCAAGTGCATCGGCAAGCCTTGCGCGGCTTCCATGGTGGCGATAGCGGTATCGACATTGCCGGGAATGCCCAAATTATTGCAATGCACATGCACCGGATGCGGCAGTTGAATGTCGCAGGCCGCGCGTTGCAGCGTTTGCAAAATATGCCGGGAGCTCACGCCATAATCCGGCACCACATCGTCCAAGGCAAAACGGCGCACATTCGATTTAAAGGCATTGGCACCGCCGGCATTGATCACCTTTAAACCCAAACAGCGGGTCGCCTGTAAGGTCCAGGCCACATAATCGTTGATCTGGTTTTGACTAGCCTTAGCGCGCAGCAGCCGCAACAAGAAATCATCGTTACCGAGAATGGCCAGGCCTGCAGTATCGATGATCGGAATATCGGCCATCTGTAAATGAGCATCCAGCGCGTTAGCGGGTAAGACCGCCGGTTCAACCACGGTGGTGTAACCCATTTGCGCGTAGCGATAGCCGGTTTCCGTGGTTGACCAGCGCGCGGTACTGAACGCGTGACCCAACTTGCGGGCCATGTAGTTGCGGTGCTGTTCGGGCAGCAACAAGCGCGCGGTGTTAACGTTGCCGCCGGCAATGTGGCTATGAATATCAATCGCCCCGGCCATGACGACTTTGCCGGAAACATCATAATCGGCATCAATCGCTACGCCTGAATCAGGCTGGGGAATAATCGCGCCATCGCGGATAAACAGGTCTTGAACGGTGCCGTTCAGGCCTTGGGCGGGATCGTAAATACGCCCGCCTGTTAAACGCGTCAACATCTCAAATGATCCTGCAACTGTCTAGCGCCTCGTGTATGGCCTGTTTGGGCAGGTTACGCCCGATAAAGACCAGCGTTGACCGGCGGATTTCATCGGCCGCCCAAGGCACGCCGATACTGTCTGCCAGCAGCATGTGTACGCCCTGGTAAATCACCTTGCGATCGCAGCCCGCTATATGGACGATGCCTTTATAGCGTAATAAATCGTTGCCGTAATCCCTGATTATGACATCGATAAAGGCGATCATTTTTGCCGCATCGAAAGCCTTGTCGGTGCGGTATACAAAAGACGCGATACCGGCATCATGTTCATGGCTGACATCTTCCAGAAAATCGGGCTCAATTTCCAGAATGGCATTGAGATTGAAACCGCGTATGTCGAGAATTTCACTGATGTCGGTGTCGCCAAAATGAGCATGAGCGATAGGCGCACGCGCGTTAATTGCACGTAACCGCGCTTCCAATGTGGCCAGTTGTTCCGGCGTGATCAAGTCGGTTTTGGATAATAACAAGCGGTCAGCAAAGCCGACCTGTTCTTCCGCTTCATGGCATTCATCGAGTTGTTTGAGTGCATGTTTGGCATCAACGACGGTAATAATCGCATCGAGCACATAATATTCGCCAATATCCTGTTCGACAAAAAATGTTTGCGCGACAGGAGCAGGGTCCGCCAGTCCGGTGGTTTCGATAATGACCCGTTCAAAGTGCAACAGGCCGTTTTCGCGTTTTTCCGCCAACTCGCCCAAAATCCGCACCAAATCGCCGCGCACGGTGCAGCAAATACAGCCGTTGTTCATTTCGACGATCTGCTCTTCACCCTGAATCAGCAGATCGTTATCGATACCGGCTTCGCCGAATTCATTCTCGATGACCGCAATGCGGCGGCCATGTTCCTCGGACAGGATACGATTTAACAGCGTCGTTTTTCCTGCGCCTAAAAAACCGGTCAAAATGGTGACGGGAACAGGCAGGGTGTGGATTGAATCAGACATTGGGTTTTCCTTGATTAGGTTATAAATAATTTTCTGATTAGTAAGATGTTTCAGTCAACGCCAAAAACTCCGTCATTCCGGCAGGGATGCCAGTATGACGGTGCTGGCTGAGACTCCTTGCTAATCAGTAAGTTGGTAGGTTTATTGGCCAAAATCGAGCGTCAACAATAACCGGCGGGGCGATTCTTGAGTCAGCGACGGCGAACGATGTATCGCGCCATGCTGTTCATTGCCCTCCCAAAGACCGCCTTTCAGCAAGCCGATAGCATAGGGGGGCATCTTATGTACCGCGTTATTGTCCAAAATTAGGCCTGAAAGCTCATCGCTTAAGCCGCCGGAACCGCTGCCCAATTTACGCCGGTCGGCATAAGCATCTTCCAGCCATTCGGTGCCGATGCCGCCGTAAGTGCAAACCAGGCGGCAAGTCACCGAATCGACATGAAATTTGGGACACATGGCATGATCCAAGGTATGCAAACGCAAGCCGACACGCTTCAACTCGAATAGATCGCAATAAAGCGCCGTTAAAGCGGCCACATCTTTGCAAAAGGCTCGGTAACCCGGCAAGTGCCCGGTGTGAGGCAGTAAACCAAAAAAATTAAATGATGCAAACTCAATGCTTTCGATAAAACTAATGGGATTCGGGTGCTTTAACAAATGCCCGACAAAGTGGCTCAGTTCGCTATCAACCTGACGCTCTACCAGGCAAATATTGATAGCCGGTTGATAGATTTGAGCCAAATCAGCCACGTCGTCAGACAGGTAAGCCTGGGAATAAGGCGGTGTTATTAAATGCTGCGCAGTGACAACCATATTTGTCCTCATTGATTGAATAAAAAATATTCCAGAATAATAATCGACTGCATAAAGCCGATGCCGAAGGCGAAAATTGCAGTTTGCCCAAACAGATGGGGGAGTGTTGAATGTTCGTGTAAAGCGGGAATCATGTCGGTAGCGGCAATATAGATAAAGCCGCCGGCAGCAATCGGCAGCAAAAACACCAAGGATGATTCCGCTACTTGACTGAACAACAGGGTAAATACCGCGCCGACGACGACAGTCAGCGAGCAATAAAAATTATAAAGAACCGCTTTGGCCGGTGAATATCCGCCATAAACCAGGGCGCCGACATCGCCGATTTCCTGGGGAATTTCATGGGCGATGATGGCCAAGGTCGTGGTAAATCCTAATACCGGATCCACTAGAAAACTGCCGCTAATCAAAATACCGTCGACAAAATTATGTACCGCATCGCCCATCAAATTCATCTTCGCGATGGGTTTGATGGGTTCATTATCATCAAATATGTCAATATGATGGTCATGCCGCCAGCGCACCAGTTTTTCCAGCACAAAAAATAAAAGCATACCCAACAACACCGTTAAACATACCGTAGAGATTGAACCCTGCCTCGCCACCGCATCGGGGATCAGATGAATAAAAGCATCGCCCAACAACACCCCAACCGCCAGCGCCACCAGATAAGGAATGATGCGCTTAAGACGTTCCGGCTCAATCCACAACGCAAACATGCCGGTTAACGACACTAGACTAACCACAAAACTGGCACAAATAACCGCCGCAATCATTTCAAAGGTAAGATTCATGGTTATTGTTTTAACGTGTCCGGTAAATAAAATCGGCAATCGCATTCGGCAACTGATGTGTTAGCGCATTGGCTAAGAACAGAAGCAGCACAACAAGCAATGCATTTGAAGCCATTCCTTTTAAGCATTTACCCTCAAACCGAAGCGGACCCGCTCTCAGCGCGGACACGGTCCGTTCAAGACTATTCATCAGCAAGCCATGCAGGAAAATCATCCCGATAGGTTTTCCACACGTCTTCACCGGCAGATAATTCGTCATCGCTTAGCAAACATAGGTCCAATTCCTGACGAGCCTTATCAACATTAATGTTTTGGCCGATAAAGACCAGTTCTTGACGGCAGTCGCCAAAGGGGACTTGCCAGTTAGCGCGAATATCTGCGATGGAATCTTCAGGCCATTCCGATTCAGGCACCGATGCCCACCAACGTCCGGCGCAGCCATGTTGCATGGTGCCCCCGGCTTGCGACCAGTTGCCCACCCATTCAGGCCGCGAGGCCAGCCAAAAGAAACCTTTGGAACGCAGCAAAGTGCCGTTATCCCAGTCGTCGCGATGCAGATAATCGTAAAAACGCTCAGGGTGAAACGGCTTACGGGCGGCATAAACAAAACTGGCAATGCCATATTCCTCGGTTTCGGGTTTGTGAGTACCACGCATTTCTTGCAGCCAACCAGGCGCCTGTTCCGCTTGCTCGAAATTGAAACGGCCGGTATTGATGATTTTCTGCAAAGGCGCTCGTCCCATCACCATCGGGATAATCTCGGCGTCCCGATTCAGGGATTTAAGAATGACGCTCAGATTAGCTAACTCATCGCTGCACACCAAATCGGCTTTTGAAATCAGAATCACGTTGCTGAATTCCACCTGCTCCACCAGCAAGTCGGCGATATTGCGTTCATCATCCTCGCCCAGCTCGGCATTAATGTCTTTCAGCGATTGCGCTTCCAGATAATCTCGCATGAAATTAACCGCATCGACCACCGTCACCAGGGTGTCCAGCACCGAAATGTCGGACAAGCTGACGCCGTCTTCATCCCTGAAGGTAAAGGTCTCGGCAATCGGCATCGGTTCTGCGATACCGGTCGATTCAATCAACAGATAATCGAACCGGCCTTCTTTGGCTAATTGTCCGACTTCCACCAGTAAGTCTTCGCGCAATGTGCAGCAAATGCAGCCATTGCTCATTTCAACCAGTTTTTCTTCGGCACGATTGAGCGTAATCTCGTTTTTAACGAGCGCCGCGTCAATGTTGATTTCGCTCATGTCATTGACAATCACGGCTATTTTTAGACCCTCCCGATTTGCCAAGATATGGTTAAGCAGCGTAGTTTTGCCTGCGCCTAAAAAGCCTGATAGCACAGTCACCGGTAGTTGTTGAGTTTGCATAATGCGTATTAAATTCACGTTTAAGTGTAATGTTATAATATAACACATAGTACCCACTCTTTTGCAAACAATCGCATGAAGCAAAGCGTGAAATTGACAACCTCCCCAGCTAAAGCAAAGCTATCTACACAAATAGGATAATGAATTGATATTAATCAATACCTTCGCCAAAAATCACGCTGCTTTTGCATGAATTCTACCGATTTCTGCGGCCTGGAAAATCCTATCGTCAATTAAGAAATCCTCAGCATTTTTGCCGAGTGAATTTATAATGCGACGCGTGTATTTTCGGGCCCTGAAGATG
>JAQSDX010000061.1 GCA_029946125.1 Candidatus Methylobacter titanis | reverse complement strand
TGGTGGCAAAAGCGCATGAGCATGTGGCAAACGCACGCAAAGACTATTTGCATAAACTGTCCCGTCGGCTAGTGAACGAAAACCAAGTGATCGCCGTCGAGGATTTGCATGTAAAAGGCATGATGAGGAATCACTGTTTGGCTAAAGCCATCGGTGATGCAGGCTGGGGGGGCATTCACCACGATGCTCAAATACAAGACCGAACAAGCAGGCAAGGGCTATATCGAAGTGAATCGCTTCTTTCCGAGTTCTAAAGCCTGTTCGTGTTGCTTAGCCGTTCAATCCTCAATGCCTTTGAATATCCGCTCATGGCGGTGTGATCAGTGTGGCTCTCTGCATGACAGGGATATAAACGCCGCCCAAAACATCCGCAATGAAGCGCAACGAATGATAGCGGCGGGAATCGCCGGTACTGCTAACCGAGGCACTGTTAGCCAAGTCAGAGGGCGTAAACCCTCCGTTCTTGCTCGTGCCATTGACGTTAGAAGCACCGTCCTTTAGGGCGGGGTAATTCACGTAATGGCAACTTACACGATCCATGTCCAATATGTTATTGATTATTGAAAACGAAGTTTTTAATTTGATGACTGTAAACAGGGTTACAATTGCTTCCATCCTACTTTGAAAACGTATAACTTTAAAAAAATAAAACTCATTGAAAATTAATGGGTAAGATCTTAAAAAGTATGCGATTTTAACTCGGATGATGGGCGTAGAGCAGTATCTCAACGAAATTAAGGATTTTATGGAAGAATTATTTATTGGTTGGCTTAAGGAGTACGGTTACATTGTTTTGTTTCTGTGGAGCATATTCGAAGGGGAAATGGGCTTGATTATGGGGGGAATCCTGTCCCATACCGGTGATATGCAATACTGTACGACAATTTTTGTGGCGGGTCTGGGTGGTTTTACTGGCGATCAAATCTATTTTTACATTGGCCGCTTTAATAAAGGCTATATTCAGCGCAAACTGCATAAGCAGCGGCGTAAATTTGCCATTGCGCATTTGCTGTTAAAAAAATATGGTTGGCCCATTATTTTTATGCAGCGCTATATGTATGGTTTGCGTACTGTCATTCCCATGTCTATTGGTATTACCAAGTACTCGGCAAGAAAATTTGCATTAATTAATCTTCTTAGCGCATGGGTATGGGCCGCAATTACCGTAACACCTGCTTATTTCTATGGTGAGGAAATATTAAGTTTATTGCGTGTTGCTAAAGAGCATTGGTATTTTGTACTGCCAATAGGTGGAGGGGTTCTATATGGAATCTATGCCTATGTTCAAAAACTTGAGCGACATTTTTTAGAAAAAAGGAATAACCGTTTTTTGAACATTGCTGAACAGAAGCTGGGTAGCTCCCAAGAGCTATAGCTATGCACGTCATATACCCTTTCCAAATACTGTAAGGAGCATGCGGAATCCGAGGCTTTGTGCCGCTGATCTACGTGATTTTCCAACTCATTGATGGTGCAACAGGGTGTTATAACGGTGGAACCGGGTTGCTGGCGGGCGATAAAGTCCCACTTTACACACGACCTGCATACGTCTGGAATGCCGTTAACTCCCGACATTCGTGGGGCGAATATCGGCTTTGGCAACGACGATATTGGGAGCATAGGATTCACGATGGCACCGATTTTTAACGCAAATCAACGTGACTGCGGCCAAACACCGTGCAACGCTTAAGGTAGTGGTAGACCTCGTGCTTTGCAGATGACGCGTTTTTGGCGTTACCCTTTATGCTGCTGCTTGATCCTTTGTTGCTTTTAAACAGCAAAGAAGAGATTTCACTCTTTATGTCCTTTCGTCAACCAAAGGAAGGCGCCGAGGGCTACCAGTAAAAAACTGCTGCCGAAAAGTATGCCGACAGGATAATACAGATTGCCAGCCAATTCTAACTGACTATATTTTATAATCATTATCAGCGCTTCCAATACAAGTGCAATGCAGGCTGTTCCGACAAATCGGGTGATTATTCTTCTGATATTGGAGTATATGTTTTCTTCATCATCTGAAGAGCTGTATTCTTTACTAATGCCAGCACCAAGTTCAAACATAGCTAAGGCGATAACAAAGGTATTAACGGCGTGTATTACCGTTGTCATAAACTCTCCCTGAGGATTGAGCGCATAACTTACAAAATCATAACTTGCTATAAGTACTAATAAAATCGACAAAGCATGAAATATTACGGCAAATATTGTTCCCACTACCCTTTTATAGTCTATCAAGATACAGTTTCTCCTTTCAGTGAAAAAAATCGTTTTAACGCGTGTTTGCATCTACTTTAACCTGATAAAAGGATTCACGCCACACTGTGAAAGTATTATAAAAAGTAATGGCTTACCTTTGCCTTTGAAAAAAGGTTTTTCCAATTTCGTGGGGTACTCATTATATGCAGCGTTCATCTTCCAAGCGGGACGAGGCAACATGCCGGTCTTGCATCTTTGATGAATCTAAAATTTGAACGTTTTTTCAGTAAAATGGAATAAATACTTTTTTCATGTCACTAAAACTGCTTATCCTTCTGGTCTTTGGTTTCATGCATAGCGACTGCTCTTCCGCTCCGGTTGAAAATGTTCAAGCGGAAGAAATAACCCTCTATATTGTCGATCACGGTATGCATACCGGCATCGTTATCGATGCCGACTCGGTAACTGAAATTATTCAGGGATTACGTTTCGATTTTGAAGAGATACGCTTTATCGAATTTGGTTGGGGTGATCAGGCTTTTTATCAGGCCGATTCTTTTTCGGTGTTTTTGGCCATCAGAGCATTATTTTTCCCTACCGGTTCAGTCATGCATGTCGCAGGGCTTAGTGATCGCCCCGAGTTTTATTTTCGGCATAGCGACATAGAAGGTATTCCGATTTCCCGAGAGCGTTTAAAGTCCATGTTACGGTATATCGATAGCTCTTTCGCAAGGGACAGCCAGGACGCTTTAATCGGATTGGGTCGAGGCCTGTATGCATACAGTACATTTTATGATGCTAAAGGGCGTTATCATTTGCTCAACAATTGTAATACTTGGGTTATGGAAGCGTTAGTCGAGGCGGGGTTTTCAAAGCGAGTATGGCCGACTTTAACTGCAAGCAGCGTGATGCGTCAGGTTAGAAAATTTCCACAAAGTGTGCTAGTGGAAACTGAGTAGTAAAACGTTTTGAACGCTGTGCGGACTCAAAAACTGGGAAACCTCGGTTTCTATTGATCAATACCAAGCTGAAATCAATTTTCGGCACTCGGCTCTCCATTTGCATTCCATTTCTTCGCAATTCATATTGCTTCCAGGTTGGAAGCAAGGTCTATGTCCGGTAGCATTTTGAATGGCTCGTATCAGTTCTATTTCTGAAAGAATATCCTCTGAATTTTTAATGCCGATAAACTCTGCCAACTGTTGTAAGCTTAAAATTGTTATCGCTCCGTCTTCTTCCAAAATATAAATGTACAGGGTTATCAGTCTATTGGAATAGTCTAGTTCAGCCTCTAACCAGTCGGCTAATTCTTTGCCCGGCTCAAATTTTCTGGCCAGGGCTTTGTAATAAGCCGCTTCTGAAATCCATTGATGCCGATTAGCTGGCTTTACGGCATGGCTTAGCATTGACTGAAATCATGTTGTCTATATCCTCTCAACGGATATTTTGTAACGCCGCAATACGCTCTTCCAAGGGTGGATGGCTCATAAACAACTTGCTGAGGCCACCCCTACCATTAATACCGAATGCCGATAGTTGTCCGGGCAGGTCTTGCGGCTCGTATTCACGTTGCAAGGCATGAAGAGCGCTGATCATTTTTCCTCGTCCGGCCAGCTTGGCGCCGCCGGCATCGGCTTTAAATTCCCGGTAACGGGAAAACCACATGACCAGTAGTGAGGCAAGAAACCCCAAGGCAATTTGCGCAACCATCTGGGCGAGAAAATAACCCATGCCATGCCCCCGTTCGTTTTGGAGGATGACGCGGTCGACAACATGACCGATGATGCTGGCAAAAAAGTAAACAAAGGTGTTTACCACGCCCTGCATCAAGGCCATTGTCACCATATCGCCATTCGCGACATGAGTGATTTCATGACCGATCACGGCTTCAACCTCATCGTTGCTCATGCGTTGCAGCAAACCGGTACTGACTGCTACCAATGCGCTGTTCCGGTTCATTCCGGTAGCAAAGGCGTTGGCTTCCGGCGTCTGAAAAATACCGACTTCCGGCATGCCGATGCCCGCCTGTTGGGCTTGTTTGGCTACAATAGTCAGCAGCCATTGCTCGGTTTGGTTTCGTGGTTGCTCGATAAGCTGAACGCCCATGGCCTGTTTTGCCGACCACTTCGACATGGCTAAGGAAATGACCGAGCCGGTCATGCCGATGATTGCCGACATGACCAGCAGTGCGTTAAGGTCGATATTGATGCCCTGTGCATCTAAAGTACCGCTTAAGCCCAACAGGCTAAAGACAATACTGATGACAACCATTATTGCGACGTTGGTTGCCAGAAAAAGAAAAATTCGCATCATCGTGAGGCCTGCTATATCAAGTGAAATTATCAGGGGCTAAAAACTATGCCTTGGGAATCGTAATGGTCAGCACACCTTTATGGTATTCGGTTGTCATTTTGGCCGTGTTGATAGGGCTAGGTAGGGTTAATGCCCGTTGGAATTGACCGACGAAACGCTCCCGGTATTGGTAGTTACCATTTTTATCATCCGTTTCATCTTTTGCATGCTCGGTTTTAATGGAAATGCGCAAGACCTGATCTTCCAGTTTTACATCCATGGATGATTCATCGGCACCGGGCGCATTCACCGTCACAATATAACGATCCGACTTTTCCTGTAAATCCACGTCAGGTGCAGCGCTTAAATTGCCTAAAGGGGTTTTCATATGAAAACGCGAAAATGAATGATCGAACATCCGTTCCATCTGATTTTGCATGTGCTGGATTTCAGCATAAGGATTCCAGGTCCGTCCCATAAAGAATTCGTCATCCATAACCGACTTGGGACGATTCGATGGTTTGGTTTGTGGATCTTCAGTCTGACTATACGGCTCGGTCAGCTTATTAAGCCGGTCATTCAGTCGATAGGTCATATAAGCTTGTATTCCCAGAGCAATCACTAGGGCAGCGGCTAAAGCGGCAATAGTTTCATTTTTCATTGGTTTTCTCCAGGAGAAAATGCGGTGTGGCAAAGTCGTTTTAAGCCTTGTTATTGGTATTTATCCGTTTTCAATGTTTCGGAAGAGACCGGAAATACCGGTTTTAGCTTGCGTTAAACCGGTGTTTCCGATTTGCAGGACTAACTGATTTCAATGCTTTTGCGCTTGCTCTTTTCGGTTTTGGGAATGGTCACTTTCAATATGCCATCTTTGAACGATGCTTTTGCCTTGTCGCCATCGACATTGTTGGGTAAGGACAGGGTGCGCTGAAACTCGCCATGCGATATTTCGCGGCGAAAATATTTGCCTTTTTCCCCTTCCTTTTTTTCCACCTTGGTGGAAGAGCGGATGGTAATGGTCTGGTTGTTAATGGATATCTCCAGGTTTTCTTTTTTAACGCCTGGCAATGCCGCCTGAACTTCTATTTCATTGTCGTGATCGAGAATATCGACTTTTGGAATGCTGATTTCCGGCAGGGTAGGTACATTCCAGTCCAGCAAGCGTGGCCATCTGCGGGAGAGGAAATCATCAAAAAAATTATCAAATTCATCGAACGACACCGGTCCGCCTAGCGATGTTTTGGGTGATAATTCAGAACTTTTTTTTGTGGTATCTATCTCTTTATTTGACATAATTTACTCCGGTAAATTGATTGTAAAATAGTGGCCTAACGAGGCATCGCGACTTATATCCGGTTGTATTGTTACAGCAAAAATTCCCGTTCGGCCTCAAGCCAGTCTTCAAGTTCATAGCCTGGCGCAAAATCCCTGCTTTCGGCCTTGTGATAGGCTATTTCGGCAATCTTGGCGTCACGGTCAGGAAGATATATCGTTGAGCGGTCTTCGTCAGACGTTGAAACTTCTTGATTTTTAGTTTGATCTTTAGCTTTTTTAGCAGTTACAGTCATTTTTCACCTCTTTATAGTGATTAAGGATCGCCCTTTGAGTTATGTATGAAACAAAAGCAACACTATGTATTTTAAATAGGAAAATAAAAAAAAATATTAGTAAGAATACCTAATGCTTTGGCTTTATTGAGTATCCTAAAAAATCAGTTGAGCATCAAGCTAACGAGACCCTGCAAATGTGGTTTAATTGCATCAACTAAATTTAATCTGAGGAAAAGATGTTTAAGAAATATTGTGCCGTACTCCTTATTACAACCGTTTTTGGGATTGCGCAGGTTTATGCGGATCGGACCCGTGCTGCAATTGCCAGTGCGCATCCTCTGGCGACGGCAGCCGGTTTTGAGGTTTTGGATAAAGGCGGCAATGTTTTTGATGCGGCCGTGGCGGTCAGTGCAACATTGGCAGTGGTTGAACCCTCCGGTTCTGGGCTGGGCGGTGGCGGTTACTGGTTGTTGCACAGGGAGCAGGACGGTTTTGAAACCATGATCGACGGGCGCGAAAAAGCGCCGTTGGCGGCTCATCAGACGATGTTTTTGGATAAGGCCGGCAAGGTGATTCCCGGTTTATCGCTCGATGGCGCGTTAGCGGCTGCGATCCCCGGGCTGCCTGCGGCTCTGGTGCATTTGTCGGAAAAATACGGACGCTTGCCGTTGGCGGAAAGTCTGCAACCTGCGATAAGGGCGGCACAAAGCGGTTTCGCCATCGGTGAAAGACATCGAAAGCTACTCAAGTTCAGGGCTGAGCTGATCAAAAAACACCCGCAAACTGCACGGATATTTTTGACTGATGGCGATATTCCCGAGGCTTATTCAATACTCAGGCAAAAAGACTTGGCCCATACCTTAAGGCAATTGGCTGATTCGGGACGGGATGGATTTTATCGCGGCGAAGTAGCCGATAAGCTGGTGGCGGGCGTCAACAAGGCGGGCGGCATCTGGACAAAACAGGATCTGGCGTCTTATCGGATTGTCGAACGGGAGCCGGTAACGGGTAATTATCGCGGCATAAAAATCACCAGCGCCGCGCCGTCGTCATCGGGCGGTATTGTGTTGATTGAAGCACTGAATATTCTGTCCGGTTATGATTTGACGCAGGCCGATGAGCCAACCCGAAAGCATCTTATCGTCGAGGCCATGCGCCGTGCTTATCATGATCGGACCTTGTATTTGGGCGATTCGGACTTTATCGATATGCCGGTTAAGCGCTTGTTAAACGAGGATTATGCGGCCGGATTGCGCAGCAGTCTGCGACTCGATAAAGCGTTGCCCAGCGGCATGCTGTCAGGAGAAATTCAACCGCAGCCTGAGGGTGTCAATACCAGCCATTTTTCGATTATTGATGAGCAAGGCAATCGGGTTGCCGCAACCTTAAGCATTAACTTTCCTTTTGGTGCGGGTTTGGTGGCGCCTGGAACCGGCGTATTGCTGAACGATCATATGGATGATTTTGCCAGTCTGCCGGGCGCTATGAACGGTTACGGACTGGTAGGCGGTATCGCCAACGCGATCGCGCCGGGCAAGCGTATGTTGTCCAGTATGACGCCCACTTTTCTTGATGACGGGCTTCATGTCGCGGTGTTGGGAACGCCGGGCGGCAGTCGAATTATTTCGATGGTGCTGTTAGCCGCGCTGGATTTTGCCAAAGGCCATGAGCCGGACTCATGGGTGCAAGTGCCGCGTTTTCATCATCAATTTATGCCGGATATGATTGAATATGAACAAGGCGCGCTGACGGCGGATGAGCAAACCCGGCTTGCCGCAATGGGGCATCAGCTGAAAGTAGCGCGTTACCACTATGGCAATATGCAGGCGGTGCAGTGGAATAAAACCACAGGTCAATTGACTGCGGCCAGTGATCGTCGGGGCGAGGGCCGGGCTGTTGTTGGGCGTTAAGCGATTACCTAAGTCAGGAAAAATCATTCACCACGGAAGACACGAAGAACACGGAGAAAGATTGGACTTGGGTATTAAAGAGGGCCGTTGTAGGGCACGCCCTACCTGAGATTGCGGCAATCTGCTTAACGGAGTGTATTGCGTGAAAATAAGAAACCGGGTTATCAATTGAATATCGACACTATTGAAATATGGCATGGCAATATTGTTGCCGATGATGAGCATTACCAAAGCTGCTGGCGCGTTCTCGATGCAGCCGAGCAGGCTCAAGCCGAGAAATTCAAACACGATTGGCTACGCAAGCGCTATGTCGAAGTGCATGGTCGCTTAAGAAATGTTTTAGCCCAAACGCTTAATGTTCCGCCGGAAAAGATCAGTATAAAAAAAGCCGAACACGGCAAACCCTATCTTGCCGATAATCCTGAACTGGTATTCAATCTGTCCCATTCAGCAAATACAATGGTGATTGCCGTAGGCTGGAATTGTCAGTTAGGTGTGGATGTAGAGTGCTGTAAACCCAGAGCCAGTCTAGCAGCGCTGGTCGATAAATGTTTTGCCGAAGAAGAAATAGCTTATTGGAACCAGCTGCCGGAAGCTCAAAAAACAGTCGAGTTTTATCGCTTCTGGACGCGTAAAGAAGCTTTCGTTAAAGCCACCGGGCGCGGTATCGGCTTAGGGTTAAATCATTGTGTGGTTAATCCTGAAAACCAAGCTGGGTTTTTAAGGGTTCCGGTTGATTGCGGCCAGGCTGCAATGTGGCAGGTGCGGGATATAGCTTTAGGGCTGGGCATTTGTAGTGCATTAGTGACAGACAAGGAAATTGCTGGAGTTAAGCTTGTAGATTTGGATCTGTAACTCTCCTGAGAGGCTGTCCGAATCAAATCGTCGATGTGGCGTAGATAAAAAAGGGCGGGTAACTAACCCGCCCTTTTTGGTATGCGGAAACTCTGGAGCGTTTCCGGTTTGGCTGTATCCGTTAACCTTACTTAAGCACTTTCAGTTCAACTCGGCGGTTGTTGGCCCGACCTGCTTCGGTTTCATTGGTGTCGACAGGTTGGGTTAAGCCGTATCCGCGAGCGGTCAATGCGGTGTCTGCATGGACGTATTTGTCGCTTAAATAGTTTTTAACCGACAGTGCGCGGCGTTCGGATAATGCTTGGTTGTATGCCGCAGTGCCGGTGCTGCTGGTGTGGCCTTGTACTTCAATATTGATGCCGGGATTGTGTTTGATGACGCTAACGGCATTATCGAGTTCAGCATAGTAATAGGGTTTGATGTCACTCTTATCATTGTCGAATTTTATATCAACAATCCAGCACCCGAATGGGTTAACGTGAGCGCCTTTTAAGGTGTCAGGGCATTTATCATCGCAATTATTAATGCCGTCGGCATCATCATCGAGCATTGAGCAGTCGGCAACCGGTGGTGTGCCGGATTTTAGAAAAACGCTTTGTACAAATCTGGCCATGTCGGCGCTGCTGGAAATCCGATCAGCCGTGGTGCTAAATCCGCAGCCGCCCATGTTGGAGAGATTATTTAATACGATTTGACCTTGACTGTCTTTTTCATTACCTACCCAGACGGTATAAACGCATAACCTGTCGCCATACTGTTGTTTCAGCGATTGAACTGCGGCATAAGGATTAGCATCCAGTCCATAGCCATCGCTGAGGATCAAAACGGCGATGTTGCCGGTTGTGTTTGCTAAATCGTTGGCCGTTCCCTCAATTCCGTTAATCATCGGTGAGCCGCCGCTTGCGCAGGTCAATGTATCGATACCGCTACCGAATGATGACTTTGAGTAGGGGGTCGGCGCTAGATTAAGCCGGGTGAATCCCCAGTCCAGACAGGGGCCGAAACCAAAGCTGCGAATGCTTGAGGTTATTTTCAGGTCAGGAAGGGTCAGGTTTATTCTGCTCAGGATTTCTTTTTCGACGGAGAGTTTGGTAGGGGAAGGCTGGGCCGGGTAGCCAGCACCATGATAAGTTTCGGCCATTGATGATGAGGAATCATTGAGGACAAAGAAGTTATCGGTTTTTTGTAGGTACTGTCCTGAAGCAACCAAATCGTTTAGCTCTGCCGGGTGAAATGCATTGAAAGTGCTCAACGGTTGTGAAGCGCAACCCGATAGAAGTGCGCTGGCAATAGCGGCTGCAATGATAAATATTTTTTTCATGGAATATCTCCTGATTACCAAATCGTTTAAGATAACACGATGTTATCCTCCTGCTATTGGCGTTAAATTGAATAGGTAAGCCTAAAGCAATCAATTGGAATGTTAACGGCTACAGGATATAGGAATCAAATTATTTATAAAATCAGTGGAAATACTTATTGTAACAATTGATTGGTTAAATTCAGGTTAATAGCAAGGCGCGATCCACGCAAGTACCAGAAAATCGATGGGATGTTGGTGCGGAAAACTTATATCCCCGGCTTGCTGTGATCAATCTCATTGTCGAATGCAAGCGCTTTCATTGCTACGTGGGGCGGATAATACGCAGGTAGTTGCTATCTGTAATATCAATTAATAGCAGTCTTCAAAGGAGCTGGTTTTCTGGGGTAATGTATCTTTGGTTTCTGGCGTGAAATAATGCGGGTTTTTCAATTAAAGAAAAAGGGGGTTCCATTGATGTTCAAATTAATCATGTTAGCTTTGTTATTGTTACTTGGCCCGGGTGTGCAGGCGGAACAACAAGCACTGCAGGATGATGTCCGACAAGCCGCAATGCAAGGCCATGCAATGGCGCAAGCTAAATTGGGGGCGATGTATTTATTAGGTCGTAACGGCGTTGAAATAGATGAGCAAAAAGCCGCCGAGTGGATGTTAAAATCTGCAAATCAAGGCGTTATTGAGGCTGAAGTGGTTATGGCGGCGCTATACGACCGGGGCATCGGTGTGAAAAATGATGTTAAAATGGCGACAGCGTGGTACCAAAAAGCCGCCGCCCAAGGCCATGGCCCTTCATTGGCTATTTTGGGCAAGAATGCCGCCGCTAAGGGAGCGATTGCTTTTAATTATCAAGCGATGCGCTTGACTGCCTCTAAGCAAATCCCGAAAGAATACGCCAACAGAATTTTACTGACGAAATAATATCAAATGAGTATAAAAACACGTTTTGCCCCGAGTCCAACGGGTTATCTGCATGTAGGCGGTGCCCGCACTGCCTTGTTTTCCTGGCTTTATGCACGCAAGCATGGCGGAAAGTTTATTTTACGGATCGAGGATACCGATCTGGAACGGTCCACGCAGGAATCGGTCGATGCTATTTTGGAAGGCATGACTTGGTTGGGGCTGGAATATGATGAGGGGCCGTTTTATCAGACCCATCATTTCGATCGGTATAAACAGATTATTCAGCAGTTGCTGGATCAGGGCAATGCCTATTACTGCTATTGCAGTAAAGACGAGCTGGAGCAGTTGCGTACCGAGCAAATGGCTAATAAGGAAAAGCCGCGCTATAACGGCAAGTGCAGGGATTCTGATGAGCCTAAGAATGATCGGGAAGCCGTCATCCGTTTTAAAAATCCTGTCGATGGCGTAGTAACCATTCCCGATTTGATTAAAGGCGACATTGTGGTCGGCAATAAAGAATTGGATGATTTGATTATCGCCCGAGGCGATGGCACGCCGACTTATAATTTAACGGTGGTGGTTGATGACATGGATATGCAGGTCACCCATGTGATACGCGGCGACGATCATATCAACAACACGCCCAGGCAGATGAATATTCTTCAAGCTCTGGGTGCCAAACTGCCCAAATACGCACATCTTCCGATGATCCTCGGTTCTGATGGCGCCAGGTTGTCAAAGCGCCACGGTGCGGTCAGTGTGATGCAATTTCGTGATGACGGCTATTTGCCCGAAGCCTTGTTGAATTATCTGGTGCGTCTGGGTTGGTCGCATGGCGATCAGGAGATTTTTTCTGTTGATGAAATGATTGAGCATTTTGCGTTGGAAAATGTCAACGTGTCGGCATCGACATTCAACACCGAAAAGCTGTTATGGCTGAATCATCATTACATTATGACGGGTGATCCTGCTCATGTGGCGCGTCATTTAAGCTGGCACATGGGCGAACTGGGTATCGATCCTACCGATGGGCCGAGTCTTGTCGATATGGTCAAGGCGCAACGCGAACGCTGCAAGACCCTGGTTGAAATAGCGGCTGCCAGCGTTTATTTTTACAAGGATTTCGACGCCTATGATGAAAAAGCGGCTAAAAAGAATTTTACCCCAGCCGCGGCAGAGGTTTTGGCGCGGTTGCATGATGACTTTACTGAGGTAACAGAATGGCAGGGTGAGGCGCTGCATCAGATTGTACTGAATCTGGCTGAAACCATGGCGCTGGGTCTGGGTAAGGTTGCTCAGCCTTTGCGTGTTGCCGTTTGCGGCTCAGCGGTTTCGCCGGCGATTGATATTACCTTATCATTGCTGGGTAAAGAAAAGACTTTGGCGAGAATACGGCGAGCCATAAATCATATAAATAATTTAAATTAGTATTGGACAGGATGGATAATTAATGTACAATGCCGGTTCTCAACTTAGGGGCCATAGCTCAATTGGGAGAGCGCAACACTGGCAGTGTTGAGGTCAGCGGTTCGATCCCGCTTGGCTCCACCAATAGTTGATCAGTTCTAGTCCCCATCGTCTAGTGGCCTAGGACACCGCCCTTTCACGGCGGTAACGGGGGTTCGAACCCCCCTGGGGACGCCATTATATTAAGGCCTATAAGCATAGGCCTTTTTTTATAGTTTTGCTTTTTGTGCTGTTCGAAGCATAAATAAGTAAGTTGATGTACAGTTGAGTATAGGCTGACTAAACCAGTTTAGTCCCCATCGTCTAGTGGCCTAGGACACCGCCCTTTCACGGCGGTAACGGGGGTTCGAACCCCCCTGGGGACGCCATTAATAGAAGGGTTATCAGAATGATAACCCTTTTTTTATGCCTGTCAGTTTGAGTTTGCGATCAGACCCTGCCAAATAATCCTTATCAAAAGCGATGGTTATTCTATAAAATAGAATTTCCGTCATCATGACGGCCTGATCAAAAGAAATAGGCGCAGCACATTATTTTATTGGATTGGTTAGTTTAACGAATACAAAAACAGGGTTCGGAATGCATGCGCACACATTAGATATTCTGAAGCACGAACACAATTTTTCAGCCCTTAATAAAAAAGGGGAGCGGCGAACCAAGCTGGTTCTGGTACTCACTTTTTTTACCATGATTCTGGAAATAATCACGGGCAACTTGTTTGGCTCGATGGCGCTGCTGGCCGATGGCTGGCACATGGGCACACATGTTGCCGCGTTCATTATTACTCTAATTGCTTATCGCTATTCCCGTGTTCATGCGCATGATCAGACCTTTGCGTTCAGTCCCGCAAAAGTCGGTGTTCTGGGGGGCTATACCAGTTCTATTGTTCTGGGCGTGGTAGCCTTGATTATGTTGGTTGAGTCAGGGCAGCGCATCGTTCATCCGCACACCATTCATTTTAATGAAGCTATTGCCATTGCTGGTTTCGGCTTATTGATTAACTTGATTTGTGCGCTGCTGCTTAAAGATCATCATGGACATGGTCACGCTGATCATCACCATGACCATAATCTTAAAGCGGCTTATCTGCATGTACTTGCCGATGCATTGACTTCAGTGCTGGCCATTATTGCACTGGGACTGGGTAAATATTATGGCTGGAATTGGCTGGATCCGGTTATGGGTATGGTGGGGGCACTGATTATCCTTCAATGGTCGTATTCGTTACTGACAGAGACCAGTCCGGTTTTACTGGATGAAAGCATAGCATTGGAATATAAATTGGCGATAAAAGAAAAAATAGAAAATGACGCCGACAACCGTATTTCAGACCTTCATATCTGGCGGGTAGGTCCCGGTCATTTTGCGATAATTATCTCGATAGTGTCGCATAATCCCAAAGCGCCGGAATATTATAAGGAGCTATTAAAAGAGTTTCGCTATGGGGGCATTAATAAATTGTCACATATTACCGTTGAGGTAAATCGATGCGCTGGCGATTTTTGCATTAAACAAAGGTGATGCTGTTTTGAAATTTCGACGCCGGAGCGTAAACATCGTGAAAACCTGTTGCCACCATCAAGCAGGTGGTCTCGACATCAGTACTTCGGTGTTTGTTTTTGTAAAGAGTCAGTCATACGATTTTTTGCCAAAATACTGCGCCCTATTCGATTAGGCCAGTTGGTGATTGATGGGTTGTATTAAATGAACGCCGCATTGCCGTGTCATAGAAACTTAATAGCGGTGTCATCAAACTTTAACATCGCTTAATCAGAATAACCCTTTGAATTATTTACCAAGGGTTAACCGCCATGAACAAATTCGTATTGAACAATCTCAATATAATGACAACATCATTGGCTATGTTTATTTTGGGTTTAATGGTAACTGGGGGCGTTGAGCTATTAATTAAGGAATTGTTTCTCATGGGGTAGGGTGCCCAGCCTTGCTGGGCTTTAAAAGAAGATACATTAGATCGCGACCTGTGCGGCAACTTGATTTTTACTTTCGCGCTTGTTGGCATACATGGCTTGGTCTGCATGATATAACAATGCTTCAGCCGTATCGCCGTGTTGTGGATAGGTGGCAATGCCGATGCTGATATCGGTGGTGATTGCGTTGCTTCGGTAGTTGAAACTGCTTGCGACCAATGTATCTTTGATGCGCTTTGCCACCCGTTCTGCCGCTTCTACAGTGGTTTCCGGCAGTAATACGGTGAATTCGTCGCCCCCGTAGCGGGCTGCGGTGTCGCAGCCTCTTAAACAGTGGCGAAAGTTATCGGCGATAGTTTGTAATAACAGGTTGCCTGCTTCGTGACCGTATTGGTCATTGATGCTTTTTAAGTTATCGCAATCTCCCAGTAATAGACTGAAGGTATATCCACCGCGCCGGGCTTGTTGCAATTGTTTTTCCAATAGTTCCATGAAGGCGCGGCGGTTGTAGAGATTAGTTAATTCATCGGTTTGCGCGGTGGTTTTGATACGGCTGAAAGCGTGGTAGATGTCGTTAGACAGCATGGTGGTGATGTAACCCACCAGTAACATAGGAAATAGCCACGTCAACAGGACGCTGCTTTGGCTTAGGGAAAAGAACTCGCCGCCAGCTAGGTCGTTTTTGCCCAAATACAGATAACAACTGCCGATTAATAGCACTTCCAATAATGTCGTTAGCTTGCCTAAAGCCAGGGCGCTGGTAATGATGGGTAGAAAGTACAAGTTAAGCAACAGGCTCTCTTGGCGTCCGGTGTGCCAGACAAACCAGGTGATTAACAAGATCATGACCCACGTTTCTAAGGCTAGCTTCCAAATGTTGGCTTGGGTAAAAAAGTTGAAGTAATGGAATGCCATGACGAAGCCTGCGAAAGCGCAGAGGCCGCCTAATAAAAAGATTTTAACGCTTTCCTCGGTATGGCCCACTACCAGATAGAACAACATCAAGACCAGCAGTAACCATTCAATTTCTGCGACGGTGCGGGAAAAGCCGCTCAGGGCCTCAGGTTCTTGATTGAGACGAAAAAAGGGTTCCTTGGTCATGACGATTTTCCCTGTTGAAGGTGTTGAGCATAGGGGGAACTGGCTCATTTTTTTTATTTTAACATAGCCATTACGCGGCAGCCGTGTAGGTTGCCGCTATGGATGAGTTATACCTAGCTCACAACCAGCCTTTCCGTTTAAAAAACCAATAAGGTGCAATACCCGCCAGCAGCATTAAGCCCAGTGCACCCGGATAGCCCAGGCGCAAACTGAGTTCTGGCATAAAGCGAAAATTCATGCCGTAAATACTGGCTACCAAGGTAGGGGGTAGAAATACCACGGCGGCAATGGAAAAGATTTTAATGATCTTGTTCTGGGCAATGTTGATAAAGCCCTGGGTCGAGTCCATCAAGAAATTGATTTTATCGAACAGGAAAGTGGTATGCGACATCAACGTTTCTACGTCGCGCATAATCTCCCGCGCCGTTTCCTGCAACTCGGGCTGGTTGCGCAAATGCCGTTGCAAGAAGGATATGGAGCGTTGTGTATCCATCAGGCATAGTCGAATCTTGCCGTTGCTATCCTCCAATTTGGCCAGTTGATCAATGGCGTTTTCAAGGTCGGAGTCTATTTCTTCCAGCACCAGATAACTGACATCTTCCAGTTTACGATGAATGTCTTCCAGTGCGTCGGCGAGATTCTCCACTTTTTGTTCGAACATCATTACCAGTAATTCCTGCGGAGAATGGGCCTCTATCTGTCCACGCCGGGCGCGCATACGCAGCAGGCGAAAATCGGCCAAGGCTCCATCGCGCAGGGTAATTAAGCGGTCGTTTTGCAAGATGAAGGCGACGGTCGCCGTGCTGTGCCGTCCCTCGCTTTGGGCGAGAAACAAAGAGCGTACATGAATGCCGGTGTTATCGGTAAAGTAACGCGCCGAAGACTCGATTTCTTCCACATCATCCGACTCTGGCAACTCCGTACGCAAAAAGGCTTGCAGTAGCGCCCGCTCACTGTCGCTGGCATCGTGGGCATCTATCCAAGCGGCTTTAGCCACTGCCTGCTTGAGTTGATTGTCCTGCGGCGTTTGTTCTTTGAGCCGCCCTTTGTCGATATTGAATAGTCGTAACATGAATATATTCTCTTTTTTATTATTCAGGCAGGCTATCCGGACGAATCAGCGTGACTAATGTGGCGGCACCTTCGGACAGTTCTGTCCAAGCACCTTTGAAAGTGAGTTGGGCTAAAGCGGCGGTAGGCAGATATTTCCCGTTAGCGGATAATGGAACCGAATGGGAGGTTAATTTTAATAACAAGTCTTCTAAGCCGGGGTTATGGCCGACCAGCAGCACGCGTTGATCTTGGTGACGGGATTTTAGTACCGCAAGCAAAGTCAGGACGTCTGCTTGATAAATGCGCGAGTCGCAGACAATGGCCGACTCGTCTATGCCCAACTGCTTGCAAACCCGTTG
Organism: Candidatus Methylobacter titanis; assembly: GCA_029946125.1. Classification (GTDB taxonomy): domain Bacteria; phylum Pseudomonadota; class Gammaproteobacteria; order Methylococcales; family Methylomonadaceae; genus Methylobacter_A; species Methylobacter_A titanis. Next base: position 938 of record JAQSDX010000061.1, on the reverse strand, counting down.
CGCCGTTGTCAGCGCACGCGTAGCCGGAGAGCTGAGTATGGTGTCGGGTATCAAATGCTGCTCATGCAGCCAGCGTCCCACCCGCTTGGCGGCGCGACGGCCACGTTTATTCAGTGGGCGGAAAAAATCATCCATATCAGCCGACCAATCCGATTTGGCGTGTCGTAATAATAAAAGTTCGTGAGTCATAAAGTTTTCTGTCATGGAGGGTGATAGCAGGACACTTTCACGTTCTTAACACTATACCAGTTAATGTTTACAATTTTGTTAAATCAAAAGTAAAAAAAACATCTGAAACCTAGGCAACGTAAGGTGTTTGAGATGTCAGTTGTCCGGTCGGACTGGTGGTATTACGTATTGATTGTAGTGATTGATTTATCTACACTATAAATGATTATGCAATATCAACTAGTTTTTTAAGTTAAACGATGATTAATAAAAATGAGGTGAGTCATGTCAATAAAAGAAGATTTTGATAATTTATTAGATAAGCTGCAAATAGAACGTGATGAAATTAATTTAAAACTGCATTTGGCTTCTATGGAGGCCAAGCAAGAATTTGAAGAAGCCGAAAAAAAATGGCACCGTTTAAAAATCAAAGCTACTGAAATAGCGGATGATTCGGTGGAGACTTCAGAAGAGTTTATTGCCAAAGCCAAAATAGTCGGTGAAGAACTGAAAGATACTTACTACCGTATTGGTAAGCGCTTGGCCGATTAGAAACATTGCAAAAGCTGGAAGCACTCTCTTGTTAAAGGGAGTGTTTTTTATCCAGGCATCAAATTTTTCGCTTATTTACCGTTACTTCCTGCGCAACACTTGGGGTTCTGCCTGTTTTTGTTCTGCGATCTGATTAAGATGAATTAAGGTAGCAAACTCGTCTTTGACATCCACCCCCAGCTAAAGCAAGGGGATTCCTTAGTACAGCCCTCCATGCC
>JAQSDX010000060.1 GCA_029946125.1 Candidatus Methylobacter titanis | reverse complement strand
TGATAAATTTAATGTTAGGGCGACTTTGCGACTGACTTTTAAAACACGCACTCAGTCACCAACTGTTGGTGACGCTTTACCAAACGCGGATCGAGGTCTAATATCTTTCTTAGATTCATCTCATCAGTGCAATCGGGACTAATCGTTAATCATGCCGCTTGGCATCATCCGGCAATTTATCAAATATCGGATGCTTGCCAATGCCGTAATGCTCCGGATAATAAACCGCCCCCAGATACAAGCCGTCAGGCGCTGCAGTCACTCCACCCAGCTTACGGCTTTTAACCTCAAGCAGCTCCAGAGTCCAGTTTATCTCCTGCTTTCCAGCCCCTATGTCCATCAATACTCCGGCAATATTCCTGACCATGTGATGCAAAAAAGCATTGGCGGAAATATCAATAATGACCTTGTCATCCTCCCGATAAACATGAATAAAATACATCTGCCGACAAGGACTTTTCGATTGACAACCTTGCGCCCTGAACGAAGAAAAATCATGCTTGCCGATCAGATGTTGCGCCGCCCTGTGCATTTTATCGACATCCAGCGGGTTATGATGCCAAGTCACCTGCTTGCGCAATAATGCCGATTTTATCGGCCGATTAAGAATAATATAGCGATAAAAACGGGCAATGGCGCTGTATCTGGCATGAAAATCGCCTACGGCCTGCTTTACCCAGGTGATTCTGACATCATCCGGCAAATTACTGTTGCCGCCCAGCATCCAGGCATGAAGTTCGCGCTCTGTTTTTGCGTCAAAATGCACCACCTGCTCAAGCGCATGCACACCGGTATCGGTTCTTCCGGCACACTGCACGGTGACCTTATGATTAGCAACTCTCGACAAAGCCTGTTCAAGCACTTGCTGAACACTGCGCTGATTCGTTTGCCACTGCCAACCGCAAAAACCGCTGCCATCATATTCAATACCTAGAATGATGCGTGTCATGCAGGCCTCTTTTGGACACAATCAAACTTTACCTTGACTGAAAAACAATTATTCATGAATGTAAACCTTAACTCCAACTTCTACCCGATTAAACAAATCCAATACATCGGCATTTTTCATACGAATACAGCCGTGCGATTCAGGACTACCCTGCACGAGCTGATCAGGACACCCATGTATATAAATATATCGCCAAGTAGTATCGACTTTGCCGTAACGATTTTTATGCGGTTCCAGTCCACCCAGCCACAGAATCCGGGTTAATATCCAGTCTCGTTGCGGATATTGCCTACCCAGGTCAGCGCTGTATATTTCACCGGTCGCCCGTCTGCCGACAAAAACCGAGTTTAACCGCTGACCCGCGCCAATTTTAGCCCTGATATTATGCCAGCCAGTGGGCGTACATTCGCTGCCCATTAGCTGACCTACGCCTTTTTTAGCAGTGGAAACCGGATAAACCTGCACCGGGTTGCCATCCGCATAGATAGTCAATTGTTGACTGGCGATACCAATATCCAGACAATTTTGTACCTTGCCTGTCTCATCATTTTTCATAAGCGCTGAAACAACAACCCCTTACAACAATTTATAGTTTAGGCGAACTTGAATAACCGATAAAAATTTTCAGTCGATAACTCTGCGATTTTATTGATCGTCGTGCCACGCAATTCTGCTACGTGTTCGGCAACATAGCGTACGTAGGTTGGATAGTTGGGTCTGCCGCGGAAGGGTACTGGAGCCAGATAGGGCGAATCGGTTTCGATAAGGAAGCGGTCGGCGGGTACTTTTTTGGCGACTGCTTTGATTTCCTTGGCATTGTTAAAAGTGACTATACCTGAAAAGGAGATATAAAAATTCAAATCCAAGGCTTTTTTAGCAAATTCCCAGTCTTCGGTAAAACAATGGATAACCCCCCCTACTTCACCCGCGCCCTCTTCTTCCAGGATACGCAGGGTATCGTCTTTAGCTTCCCGGGTGTGGATAATCAACGGTTTATGCAACGCTTTTGCAGCATTAATATGGTTTCTGAAGCGTTGGCGCTGCCAATCTACATCGCCTTCACTACGAAAATAATCCAAACCGGTTTCACCTATGCCGATGACTTTATCGGGGCGCCCTAAAGCAATAAGCTCTTCGACACTGGGGTCTTGGCCATCCTGAACATTGGGATGCATCCCTACGGTCACGGATATTTGCGCATAAGCAGACACCAAATCCAGCATTGCCGGATAGGCTTCCAAATCTATCGCAATACATAACAGGTGTTCAATTTGGCTATTTTCCGCTTCGCGCATAAAACAGGAAAAATCATTTTGATAGGGTGCCAGATCGATACGATCCAGGTGACAATGGGAATCTATTAACATAAAAGTTTTTATAAAAGCAGGCAAAAGGCACAAGGCTAAGGGCGAAAAAACCTGAGCATCAACGTCTGCCCTTAACCTTTCGCCTTTGGTCTTATTTACATAGTATGCGTCGAACGGTCATTTTCTAAAGAACCGGCCAGATAGTTTTCAATTTTGTTGCGCGCTAGTCCGCCGTCCTGATCGCTAAATTGTACGCCGACGCCGCTGGCCCTATAGCCTTCTGAGCCGGGAGGCGTTATCCAGATTATTTTACCGGCTATCGGCAGCCGTTCGGTTTCATCCATTAAATTGAGCAACATAAAGACTTCCTGCCCCATTTCATATTCACGGTTGGTAGGAATAAACAGACCTCCATTGGTAATAAAAGACATGTAGGCTGCGTACAACGCGTTTTTATCTTTAATGGAAAGGGACAATATGCCTTGTCCTGGCGCTGCATCTGCCATGTCATTTACTCCGGTTAAGTTCGTACCATTGGATTAAAATTTCCTCAAACAATAACTGCTTGTTTATTTGGGTATCCAGTCGCTGCCGATCTGACAATAATAAATCATACAATTTATAAAGCCCTTTTAATTCCAGTCTCCGTGACAGTTCCTGCAATGGCTCATTCAAATCTGGATTATATAAATTTGCAACCTGAGCCTGGTAAAAACACTTAATCAAATCGATAACCCAAGATGTTATCCAGAATATTAGCGGCGATGCCGGTAGCTTGTGCCAATCTTCGGCGATAATAACCGGAGATTTAAGCTGTTTCGCTATCGCCATCCAGGCATCGAAACATTCGTTACGCAAGGTTAATGTTTGATCATTGGCATATTCCAGCGCCAGTAAAGGCGCTCCCTGCGCTAAAGAGACATTGAGCTGCAAAGTTTTATTGGTAGCGGCATCGCATTGCATTATTTCTGCCAGCCACTTAACCGCGACGTCCTTATCCGGCGTGACTACCGCCAGTTTCTGGCAACGACTGATAATAGTTGCGGGCAATTTGGCTGGTTTTTCGGTAATTAATATGATGCTGGTGCGTTCGGTCGGCTCTTCAAGGCATTTCAAGAAGGCATTAGCCGCTGCATTATTCATCTTGTCGGCGGGATTGACAATAACAACACGCTGAGTCTCAAACTGGGGTTTTAAGGTTAAGCGGCCAATCAGACTCCGTATCTGCCCGATACCAATGCCTTTACCCGGTTCCTCGGGCTGTATCTGGATAAAATCGGGATGTGTATCCGCATTAACCAGCAAACAGCTGCTGCAATGCCCGCAAGCCGTACCGCTGGCCTGCGGTGTTGCACAAAGCAGGCCAGCGGCGAACTGATGAGCTAATTGCTGCTTGCCCAGTCCTTTATTGCCGGTAATGAGTAAAGCCTGAGGAATACGTTTTTGCGCGATATAACTGCACAGATGCTCCCATTGATGCTGTTGCCAGGGTAATAACCGGTTCGGAAAAGTCATTTTACGCTGCCGTGCCTTGGAGAAGCCGGACAATTCAAGCTGCACAACCCGAGCAAAACACGAATGACATCGGTAATGGCTCTTTGCACATCGGGTAACGGTTGATTGGCTTTTATAAGTTTAATGCGCTCCGGGTACAGTTCAGCCTGCAATAAATAAGCGCGCCTAATGTTTTCAAAAAAACTGACTTTTTCTGACTCAAAACGATCAAAAGCACCGCGTTTTCTGACTCTCTCTATACCTATGTCAACCGGCGCATCCAATAACAGGGTTAAATCAGGTCTTAATGTGCCTTGCACCAGATTTTCCAGCCATTGTATGGTGCTAATTTTCATGTTCCGGCCTCCGCCCTGATAGGCGTAGGTGGCATCGGTAAATCGATCGCAAAGCACCCATTTTCCATGCGCCAAAGCCGGCTCGATCACATGCTTTATATGTTGGGCTCTTGCCGCAAACATCAGCAATAATTCGGCCTGTTCTGAAATGGTCTCGCTGTCGTTATCCAGCAATAATTTACGTATTTTTTCAGCCAACTCGGTGCCGCCGGGTTCACGCGTCACCACAACAGAAATATCATGTTGTTGTAAGTAATCTTTTATAAAAGCCATATTGGTAGTTTTGCCTACCCCCTCTCCACCTTCCAGGGTAATAAATTTCCCTCGGATCATTTTTTGTTCCTTTGAAATTTATCAATGGCAGAGTTGTGGTCTTTTAAAGTTGCTGAAAACACATGCGTACCGTCGCCACGAGCGACAAAATAAAGGCTGTCGTCCTTCGCAGGATGCAAGACCGCATGAAGTGCATCACGTCCGGGCATCGCAATCGGCGTTGGCGGTAAACCGCTAATAACATAAGTATTGTACGGTGTAGCTGTGGTTAGATCTTTAGATCGAATATCACCCTGATAACTTTCGCCCATCCCGTAAATGACGGTAGGATCGGTTTGCAACAACATATTCTGTTCCAACCTACGGATAAATACACCAGCGATTAAGGGTCTTTCAGCAGCGACCCCGGTTTCCTTTTCTACAATCGAAGCAAGAATCAGCGCTTCATAAGGCGTTTTAAACGATAGATTTTCTTCTTTATTGAGCCATTCTTGTTGCAATACCTGCTGCATTTTATCGTAGGCTCGTTTTAATACAGATACATCGGGCGTATGTTTTTCGAAAAAATAAGTGTCGGGGAAAATCAAGCCTTCAGGCGATGCAGGAGCAGTCGCTTCTGACTCAAGTTTGCTCATGATGCTTTTAAAATCGACACTGCTTAAGGTATGTTCGATATTGGGGTTTTTCTCAATTTCATGCAGTATTTCTTTAAAACTCCAGCCTTCCGGAAAAGTAATAGCATGCTGCTTGGTTTTTCCCTGAACGAATAACGCTATTATTTCGGGCAAAGTCAGCTCGGAAGTTAGCTCATATTCCCCTGTTTTCAGTTTTTTGAGTGCATTTTCCTGCAAGGCAACGACTTTAAACCAAAAGGGTTTAACAGCCAATTTCTGAGCGACAAGCTTGTCGATAATGCGGTTAAGCGAGTCGCCTTTTTCAATTTCTATATAAACCGTTTCGCCGACCAGCACCGGTTTAGTTAACGCACTCTGGTAGTCCATCCACAGCCAGCCGCCTACAAAACTTAAGATCAGCAAGACAAAGCCAATGATTTTATTGTTCATTGTTGATACCTCTACTGGTAAACTCGCTCAGTTGGATTTGAATGCTCTGAGTTACCGGACCGACTGAGAAATGCGTCGTTGCGATTTGCTTGATAGGCCAGATACCAATAACTGAATTACAGACGAATACTTCATCAGCTGATAACAGCTGGTCGCTGGTAAACATATGTTCAACGACGGGAAGACCTTGCTCGACTGAAAGCATCATTATAATGCTGCGCATAATACCGGCAACACCTGATTGCTCGAGTGCTGCGGTATAAAGACTATTATTTTTAATGTAGAACAGATTCGTCATTGTTCCCTCAATAACATGATCATTAATATCCAACATCAGCCCTTCCTGAATCGCTGAGTCAGTCCATTCTGCTCTCGCCATAACCTGTTCAAGCCGGTTTAAATGCTTAATGCCCGCTAAGGCAGGGTTCAAGCCTAGCCGAGTCGCGCAGAAACGCGCGACTATACCCTGCTCTGAATAGTTTGTCGGGTAGTCGGGGTAAGGATGAAGACTTAATACGCGAGTAGCTTGAATAACATCCGGTGGCCGATAACCACGTCCACCTGAGCCGCGTGTGACTATAATTTTAAGCACAGCCCGGTTGGAAGGCATACTGCGGCAAAGTTTTTCAGCTTCAAGACTAATTAATTCTGCACCGGGAAAAGGGATCTGAAGCCGAAGGCAACCTGAATTTAACCGCTCTAAATGCCGCTGAAGACAAACAACATGTCCGCCTCTCACTTCAATGGTTTCGAATAATCCATCGCCGTATTGAAAACCGCGGTCGGATATTTCGATATACTCCTTGCTTTCACCATTGATGAGAATCATTTTTCAGCCTGACGGTACCCATGCAGAATAGGTGACATTATGGCAAAGGTGGGCAAAAAAGCACTGCCCACCCGACAAAGCTAATTACTCGTACCGTTTAAAAATCAACGAACCGTTAGTACCGCCAAAACCGAAGGAATTTGACATAGCTACATCGATTTTCATATTTCTTGCGGTATTCGGGACAAAATCAAGATCGCATTCGGGATCTTGATTTTCCAGATTGATGGTCGGCGGAGCAATTTGATTTTTAATACTTAATGCGGTCAACACCGCTTCAATACCGCCTGCTGCACCTAATAGATGGCCAATCATGGATTTTGTTGAGCTAATTGCAACTTTATAGGCATGATCACCCAAAGCGGCTTTCATCGCCTGGGTTTCGCCAATATCACCGGCCGGGGTTGATGTGCCATGGGCATTGATGTAATCGACAGCATCCGCATTTAAACCGGCATCACGCAGTGCATTTTTCATGCAACGTGCTGCGCCTTCGCCACCAACTGAAGGCGTGGTCATATGGTAAGCGTCACCGCTCATTCCAAAGCCCACTAATTCAGCATAAATTTTTGCGCCACGCGCTTTGGCATGTTCCAATTCTTCAAGAACTACAACGCCGGCACCGTCACTTAATACAAAGCCGTCTCGATCTTTATCCCAAGGACGACTAGCGGCCTGTGGATTGTCATTGCGGCGTGACAAGGCTTTTGCCGAGGCAAATCCGCCCATCGCTGTCGGTGATGTTGTGCAGCGCTCTGCGCCGCCTGCAATCATCACATCGGCATCGCCATATTTAATCAATCGTGCAGCATCGCCAATGTTGTGCGTACCTGTAGAACAGGCGGTAACAATGGCATAGTTAGGTCCTTTTAATCCATATTTGATTGAAAGGTTGCCTGAAATCATGTTGATAATGTTGCCTGGGACAAAGAACGGCGAAATACGTCGCGGGCCGCTTTTATCATAGGCCGCATAGCATTCTTCAATACCGGTAATACCACCGATACCCGATCCGATAGCAACGCCGATGCGCTCGGCATTCGCTTCGGTGACTTCAATACCTGAATCTTCAATAGCCTGGCAGCCAGCGGCAATACCATAATGGATAAATCCATCCATGCGTTTGGCATCTTTTTCGGGAATATACTGACTGATGTCAAAATTTCTTATGACGCCGCCAAAGGTGGTGGCAAAAGAAGAAATGTCGAAAGAATCAATTGGGCTTATACCGCTTTTACCATTAATAATCCCATCCCATGTTTCTGAGACCGTATTAGCTAAAGGCGTGATTGCGCCTAATCCAGTTATGACAACTCGGCGTTTGCTCAATGTGATTTACCGTAAGAAAAATAAAGGCGGGAATAAAGGATTAGATAGGTCGATAGTGCAACGTAACACTGCAATCGAAGCACTACCTTGGGTTACGCTACGCTCGGCAATTTCTCCTAATTGCTCTACCTCCTGCATCCATGCAGTCATCGGTTTGTGCTCCATGCGTCGCTTGATCCCCCATCCTTGGGGGTCGTAACCCAACCTACAAAAATCAGTTTTTAAGAAGCGTTTTTTACTACGTAATCGATAGCTTGCTGAACAGTTGTGATTTTTTCAGCTTCATCGTCTGGAATTTCGCATTCGAATTCTTCTTCAAGAGCCATGACGAGTTCAACTGTATCAAGAGAATCAGCACCAAGATCATCTACAAATGAAGCATCAGTAGCAATATCTTCTTTAACACCCAATTGTTCTGCAACAATCTTTTTTACTCGTTCTTCAATGTTACTCATAGTTATTATCCTCAAACACTGTAAGTTCACCAGGGTCTAGCCTGAAACCTACAATAGTATTGTTATTAATTTTATTTGAAATCCCGTCTCCGGAAATTCCAGACGGCGGGGGAATTATACTTTATATTGCAATAATGTCACAATAATAAGGCATGAACGTAGTGTTATGACCTATAGGCGACACCTCTTACGGCATGAACATGCCACCATTGACATGAATATTTTCACCGGTGATATACGCTGCACCATCAGAAGCCAGGAATGAAACCGTATGGGCGATCTCTTCTGCCTTACCCAAACGAGACAGAGGAATAGATGACAGTAGGGCATTCTTAATATCATCACCCAGCTCCTTAGTCATATCGGTATCAATAAACCCAGGCGACACCGTATTGATAGTAATATTGCGCGACCCCACTTCTTTGGCCATGGATTTGGCAAAGCCAACCATACCGGCCTTTGCGGCGGCATAATTTGCCTGCCCTGCATTGCCAGTTGCACCGACAACCGATGAAATATTGATAATACGGCCTGTTTTGGCTTTCATCATGCCTCGCAGTACTGCTTTGCTCATACGAAAAACCGAAGTCAGGTTAGTGCTGATAATATCATCCCACTCTTCATCTTTCATACGCATCAACAAATTATCACGAGTGATGCCGGCATTATTAACCAATACCGCAGGCGCTCCAAACTCGTCATTAACCATTTTCATGACTTCTGCGATAGATTCCGGATTAGCGACGTCAAGCTTCAAGCCCTTGCCCTGCTCACCCAGATAGGCAGAAATTGAATCGGCGCCGTTATCGGTGGTGGCAGTACCAATAACAAAAAAACCATCCTGAGCCAATCTGACTGCGATTGCTCGACCGATACCGCGACTGGCACCCGTCACTAAAGCTATTTTTTTAGCCATTGAGTTGCTCCAATACTATATTGAATGATTCCGAATCATAAATGGATCTATGCTCGGCATCCTTGGCGATACGTTTATTCAATCCGATTAATGCCTTGCCGGGACCGCATTCAACAAAACAGGTAACGCCCTGATCATGCATAAACTTGATACTGTCAGCCCAACGCACAGGCTTATAGAGCTGTTCTTTTAATGCGTTACGGATGACTTCAGGGGCGCTGTGCGATGCGACATCTACGTTATGAATCAGCGTCATTTTGGGCGTATCAATAACCGTATTCTGCAATTGTTGATCCAGCTTTTTAGCTGCCGACTCCATTAATGCACAATGCGAAGGCACGCTGACCGACAACAGTACGACTTTTTTGGCGCCCGTCGCTTTTGCCGCCAACATGGCTCTTTCTACGGCAGCAACATTGCCTGCAATAACCACCTGCCCCGGCGAATTGAAATTAACCGCAGAAACGATTTCATCCTCAGCCGCATCGATACAAACCTTAACAACTTGATGATCTTCAAGGCCCAAAATTGCCGCCATCGCGCCAACACCAGGAGGTACTGCTTCCTGCATCAAACGCCCTCTTGCAGCAACCAGTCTTATGCCATCTTCAAATGACAGAGCCTCCGAACAAACCAAGGCAGTATATTCTCCCAGACTATGTCCAGCCATCCACGCGGGGCGAACACTACTGTGCTTACACCAAAGCTCCCAAACGGCGACACCGGCAGCCAGCATGGCAGGCTGGGTATTATGCGTTTGATTAAGTTCTTCCTCTGAACCCTCAGAAACAATTGACCATAGATCTTTTCCCAGCACATCAGATGCTCGTTCAAATACATGCCTTACTTCAGGATAGCGGGCAGCCAAATCCGTTAACATGCCGACTGATTGCGACCCTTGTCCTGGAAAAACAAAAGCTAAATTATAAGTTTGGTTATTCATTTTAATACGCTTTTAGTACTTAATTAATGCAGAACCCCAAGTGAATCCTGCGCCAAACGCTTCAAGCAACACGACTTGTCCGCGTTGAATCCGACCATCCCGAACACCTTCATTGAGGGCGAGCAGCACGGAGGCAGATGAAGTATTCCCCTGAGTCTCAAGGGTCAAAATAACATGATCCATGGACATTTTTAATTTTTTTGCTGTCGCCGCTATAATCCGCATGTTCGCTTGGTGAGGAACCAGCCAGTCAATATCGGATTGCTGCATGTTATTTGCAGCCAGCGTTTCATCGACTATGCGCCCCAGCGTGTTGACAGCCACCTTGAACACTTCGTTGCCGCGCATGTTGATGTAACCTGCTTCATCTTTATTTGCCTCGGTAGCCGCCTGAGGATTTGGACAATACAATAGGTCTTCATATTCACCATCAGAATGAATATGCGTCGACAAAACACCGGCATTATCCGATGCACTCAACAATACCGCGCCCGCACCATCACCAAATAAAATACAAGTGCCCCGGTCCGTCCAGTCAACAACGCGCGAACAGATTTCAGAGCCCACAACAAGAACCATCTTGGCAACACCTGATTTTATATATTGATCGGCAATACTCAACGCAAAAATCGAACCTGAACAGGCGGCCTGCACATCAAAGGCAACGCAGTTTTTAATACCCAAACGCCGCTGCAATAAACAGCCGGTACTGGGGTAAACACGATCAGGCGTCCCGGTCGCAACGATGATCAAATCGATGTCTTCGGGATCACATGCGGCAGCTGCTATAGCCTGTCTTGCCGCGATTTCAGCCATGCTTGAGGCTGTTTCGTCAGCGCCTGCAATGCGACGACTTTTAATGCCGGTACGCTCAAAAATCCAGCTATCGGAAGTATCAACAGTTTGTGATATTTGTTCATTGGTGCGAACTTCTTCCGGCAAATAACCACCGGTACCGATTACTTTTGAATATCGCGTCATGCATTCTCTCTCAGGGCCAAGGTTTTTTCGACTTGTTCGCTTATTTTTTTGATAACGTCTTTTTTGACTTCAATCTCAGCAAGATGAATAGCTGTTTTAAACGCCAGCACATCAGCGCCGCCATGACTTTTAATGACTAACCCGCGTAAGCCTAAAAAGCTTGCACCATTATACAAGCGCGGATCGATACGCTTTTTAAAGGATTTAAGCACCGGATAGACCAGCAATCCTGCCAATTTGGTAAAGATATTTTTGCCAAAAGCCTCTTTTAACGCAGTACCTATCATTTTTGCCGCACCTTCAATAGCCTTGAGCGCAACATTACCAACAAAACCATCGGTAACAATCAAATCAACCTGAACATGGCCCGCATTTAAAGAATTACCTTCCACATAACCTATATAGTTTAACGACGAATTTTCCAGTAATTTTGCAGCCGCTTTAACCTGCTCATTACCTTTCATATCTTCTTCACCAATATTTAACAAGCCCACTCTGGGATTATCAATATTTTCAACCGCTTTAACCAGTTCCGCACCCATCACCGCAAATTGAAAAAGGTGTTCCGCCGTACAATCCACATTTGCTCCCAAATCAAGCACATGGGTATGCCCGCTAATTGACGGCAACGTCGAAATAATGGCTGGACGACTGATACCGGGGATCATTTTAAGTACAAATCGGGCAGTCGCCATTAAAGCCCCGGTATTTCCGGCACTAACGCAGGCATCTGCACGACCGTCATGAACTAGGTTGATGGCAACCCGCATAGACGAGTCTTTTTTATTTTTTAGCGCTTTGGACGGAGACTCATCCATTTCAACGCATTGGGATGCGTGCTGAATGGTAAGCCTATCTTGATAATTAATTAATGCCTGCGCCAACTGTTGCTTGAGAACAGTTTCGTCACCCACTAAAATTAGTTTTAAGTCTGGATTGTTCTTTAAACAATCCAATGATGCCGGTATGGTAACTTCAGGACCGTGATCCCCGCCCATTGCATCAATCGAAATTGTTAGGCTCACGCTTACGGATAACTCCTGAGTTATTACAAAGAAGCCGAAGCTGATCTGATCAGCTTCGGCATATCATTATGCTACAAGAACGGAAGATTGATTAATCTTCGCTGCCATTGCTTACAATTTGACGACCTTTAAAGAAACCGTCTGGAGTCATGTGATGGCGAATATGAGTTTCACCCGTGATTGGATCCTGAGATAAGGTTCTACCTGTTAACGCATCGTGTGAACGACGTTGACCACGTCTTGAACGCGATACTTTACTTTTTTGTACGGCCATTATAAATCTCCAGTGTTTTTAAATTTGGCTAAGATGGAAAAAGGATTTTTGGTGGACGACTGCTGCTCATTAAGTGCAAAATCCGCCTCTTTATTACCAGACTTATGAGCGAGACAATTGTGCGAGTGCCTGGGGAATGCAGGCAAAATAAGCAATAATTCGTCTTCGACAATGTTTTTTAAAGGCATTTTACCCTCAACAACTAACAGTGGCTCGTAATCCTCGGGTAATCTGTCTGCTTGATCTATTGAAGTAACAATACCCAGCTTAACGGTATGCTTGACAGGCCACGGCACTGCCTGTAGGCAATTTTGACATTCAAGCTCCAGAACTGCTTCCATGTACCCCTCAATTTTGGCCAACCTTCCTTCCCGACCAAAAAAAAGATCCACAGTTACAGCTCCTGTCTCGTCAAACAGTAAATCTGCCAAACGATCCAAGCTACTTACGGGTATTTGCCCCTTCAATTCACCACGCTTATCAGCGAGGTGCAAGGGATCTATATATTCAGGTAATCGAGCTAACATAACCGAGCAATGGTATATGGAAACAACAAATTCGTCAAATCTGTGTGCAGTATCTTTATCATTATTTAACAATAACAGGCTTATTGGCAAGTTCATTAGGGTTACTTGTACCGGGCGGAAAATGCGCTGCCAACAACAGCGTAATACGCTCGATGCCTCGTATCGAGCCATGCAAAAAATCACCCTGTTTGAATTCTTTCTGCATAGCCTCGGCTGTCTCATCCCACTCCGCTTGCGCCACGAACTTGGCAATCCCCCGGTCTGCGATAATATGAACTTCCCGATCTGCCAGTAACAGATAAATCAACACACCGCTGTTCTCTTCGGTATCCCAGACCCGTAAATTTGAAAACACCTCTATCGCGCGCTGCCGAGCCGATATGCCACGCCAAACCCTAGCCAATGCCAGCGTATTTTCAACAGCAAAACGAAGCTCGCCACGATGCTGAAGCTCGGACTGCTGGACTGCCCGCTCTATCTCGGCCAACACAACCTTAGGAAACGACACGCGCCAGCGCCATGGCGGCATAAGAGCATGTCGAAACCAACGCTTAATATTTACCATGATCCTGATGCGCCTCCTCCGCCAAAGCCACCGCCACCACCACTCCATGAGCCACCACCACTCCCGCCAAAGCCGCCTCCGTTAGACAATCCGCGCCCACCCGTTGAACGGACACTGACAATAAAAAAAATCATTATCCCGACAAATAACGCTACCGAAAAAGCTAAGCCTAAAACCAGTACGGCCACGATGCCACTACCCAATCCCGCCAGCATGCCGGCCATGACTCGACCCACCACGGCTGACAGTATAAAACCTGCGATTAAGCCACCCATCAAAATGAAAATGAAAGCTCCTTCACCCAGTTTTTCAGTCGGATTTTCAGATGGCGCAGGCAAATTCTCGCCTTCGATCAGCTTAATTAGTTGCTCAACCCCAGCATCGATGCCGCCCGCATAATCACCCGCCTTAAAAAACGGCGTAATAGTCTCGGCAATTACCCGCTTGGCAACTGCATCGGGAATAATGCCTTCCAAACCATAGCCAACTTCCAACCGCAGCTTGCGGTCATCCTTGGCAACGATCAGGATAACGCCGTCATCGACACCTTTACGACCGGTTTGCCATAAATCCGCAACCTCTATACCAAACTCGGCTATATCTTTAGGTTGCGTGGTCGGGACGATTAACACCGCAATCTGGCTGCCTTTTTTCGCTTCAAACGCAGTCAGCTTAGCCTCCAATGCATTAACCTGTTCGGCGCTAAGTGTAGAGGTGAGATCGGTGACCCGTTGCGCCAGCTTGGGAACTCCAACTACAGCACAGGCCGTTATGCAAAATAACAACAAGAAAAATCCGAGTCCGTAGCGACCTCCTGGAAATATCAAAGACGACATATTAATGACTATTCACCGTTGCTGCAGGAACACCAAAATCCACTTTGGGCGGAACCGCAATAGTTTGTTCATTTTCTACCGTAAAGCTTGGTTTGGTCCGGTAACCGAACATCATCGCAGTCAAGTTGGAAGGGAAAGATCGCACGGTAATGTTGTATTCCTTGACCGCAGCAATATAACGATTGCGTGCGACGGTGATACGATTTTCGGTACCTTCCAATTGAGCCTGTAAATCACGAAACAGACCATCGGCTTTCAGTTGCGGATAGCTTTCCGCCACCGCCAACAGCCGTGAAATCGCACTGGTCATTTGCCCCTGAGCGGCGATAAACTTTTGGAACGCTTGCTCATCATTAACCAATTCGGGTGTAGCCTGCAACGCCCCGACTTTGGCGCGAGCTTCGGTCACTTCGACCAGCACATCCTTTTCGTGAGCCGCGTAGCCTTTCACCACATTGACTAAATTAGGCACCAGATCAGCGCGGCGCTGATACTGATTCAGCACCTCCGCCCAAGTCGCCTTAATGTCCTCGTCGCTGGACTGTAGCGTGTTATAACCGCAACCGGACAAAACCATCATCATCAACAAAACAATCAGCTGTTTAAACATATCAACCCCGTAAGTTAGGCTTTAAAACTTAGCGGTCACACACCGCTTAAGCCTATTCAATTAAAAAAATACTTTTACCACAAAGACGCGAAGAGTATGAAGAAAAGCAAAAATAAAAACCTGCGTTTGCCGGATAATTACAAAATTTCGTGTGCTTCTTTAAAAATTAAGCCACCCCGAACCGAATGAAGTAGCAAAAACAAGACTGACTATAGTCATCAGCTTGATCAAGATATTTAAAGACGGGCCGCTGGTGTCTTTAAACGGATCACCTACGGTGTCGCCCACCACCGCAGCTTTGTGAGAAGCGGACCCCTTGCCACCATATTGCCCTGTTTCAATCCATTTTTTCGCATTGTCCCAGGCACCACCCGCATTCGCCATCATCACCGCCAGCAAAAATCCGGACGACATCGTGCCGACGAGCATACCCGCAAGGGCCTCTTTACCCAAAACATGCCCTACAACTATTGGCACAATGACCGCCAATGCACCAGGCAAGATCATTTCACGCAAAGCGCTTTCGGTGCTGATACCGACACAGGTCGCGTAATCAGGCTTTCCTGTACCGTCCATCAAGCCCGGAATTTCACGAAACTGACGACGCACTTCAACAACAATCTCGTGAGCCGCTTTACCGACAGCTAGCATGGTCAGCGCGGAAAACAGATAAGGCATCATCGCGCCAATCAGGAGTCCCGGCAGTACGGTAGGCCCCAGAATATTCAAATTGTCGATTTCTGCGGCGGTCACATAAGCGGCTAATAGAGCCAGCGCCGTTAACACTGCCGAGCCGATCGCAAAACCTTTACCGGTAGCGGCAGTGGTGTTGCCTAAGCTATCCAGCGCATCAGTACGGAGCCGTACTTCACTGGGCAGATGACTCATTTCAGCAATGCCGCCCGCATTATCGGCAACCGGACCGTAAGCATCGGTCGCCAAGGTAACACCCAAGGTGCTAAGCATGCCCACACCCGCCAAAGCGACCGCGTAAAGACCGGCGGCCATCGTGCCGTCGGCTTTATGACCCAGCCATATACTCAACAAGATAGCCGTCGCGACTATCAATACCGGAAATACGGTACTCATCATGCCTACCGCCAAGCCTTGAATAATGGTGGTTGCAGCGCCTGTTTGTGTAGCATAAGCAATGCCTTGTGTGGGTTTTTCCGAGTAGGTCGTGTAATATTCAGTCACATAAGCAATGGCGTTACCTGCCACCAAACCGACCAGGATAACCAACCCATAATTATAATTGACACCCGAGTAATATATAACAAATAAAGAAAGCGCCAAAATGAGCACTGAAGCACCCCAAACTGAACGACGCAACACTTTCAACAACTCATCCAAACTGGGGGCTTTGGCGTCCTTTGTATTTTTTGCGGATTTTAACTTTCTGCCGGTCACCATATAAATACCGAACAAACTGGCAATTACGCCTACTGCGGCAACCAGAAAAGGCAGCCCGATAAAAGCCGGAGATTTTGCACCCAACGCCGCACCCAGAGTAGCCGCAGCAATAATTGAACCCGTATAACTTTCAAACAAGTCTGCACCCATGCCGGCAACGTCACCGACATTATCGCCCACATTATCGGCAATGACGGCGGGATTGCGCGGATCGTCTTCCGGAATGCCTTGCTCGACCTTACCCACCAAGTCTGCACCCACATCGGCGGCTTTGGTGTAAATGCCGCCGCCGACCCTGGCAAACAGCGCAATACTGCTGGCGCCAAAACCAAAACCGGTAATATAGGTCAATTGATTCGGATTGCCGTTAAATATCAAAAACAGAACCGTCATGCCGATCAAACTAAAACTGACCACCGCCATGCCCATAATCGAGCCGCTGCCAAAGGCAACACGCAAGCCTTCATGCAGGCTTCGACTGGCCGCCGCTGCGGTTCGGACGTTGGCGCGAACTGCCACATACATCCCCAAGTAGCCCGCGCTTGCCGATGCAATCGCACCGACCACAAAACAAAGCGCAGTCTGCCAATGTAAAAACGAAGCAATAACCGTAGCGACAATCGCAACAAAAATCGCTATGACCCGATATTCTCGCGACAAAAAAGCCGTAGATCCTTCCTGAATAGCCTTGGCAATGGCTTGCATGGTTTCATTACCCTGGTCATAGGCAAGAACGCGTCGCAACTCTCGAATCACGAATAAACTCCCGACTAAGCCCATCAATAATGCAATGAGAACTGATTCAGATGCTGTAAACATCATAGCTTCCCCTCCTCTTTGGCTGGCTTGGTTAAACCAGACACAATTTTTTGTTATTTATTTAACTATCACACCAATATGAACAGTCATAGCCATTAGAAGCGGCATTTACGCAAGACGCAACTGTTTAAGTGTGGCACAAGCATCACCCCCATTGATCTCAGGAATTATTCTTAATTCCAGTACCTTTAATTGATTAAGCCTGACCTCATAATGCTCAATTTCGCAGGTGGTATTTGGCGGACTAAAGTGATATTGCTGACGCAAAATCTCGTGGTAAGCATCCTCATTATCCATCAGCCAAAGCAGCACAAATTCTTGAGTGCGCGACTGCTGTCGCTCCTCAAACATAAGAACAATATGCTCTATAGTCCGGGGTTGATCGAAAACAACACGAATTATTTGTTCACCGGCAGTTGCCGCCTGCCATCCTGACACAGAATCCTCCGTCAATAACAAGGCCGACTCGACAGGATGTTCCAGGCACTCCGAGGTAAACTCTACTTGGGCTAAATGCTCCAAATCCAGAAAATCCAGATCGAAAGATGGGGTGTTTTCACCGGCCTGATTGATTATTGTTTTGCGCATTTTTGCTCACCTGTTGCAGTCTGTAGCACCTACTGGCACTAGCCTATGTCAAGAAACAGTGTAAACCACCGTTGGTGAATAATAATGGATATTTTTCTCTCCTTGCGCCTTTCACCTCAATAATCGACATCCTTAATCTACCTCATCATATTCTTAACCAACATTTTCCGCTCACCTCCCGCCTTACAGCAGGTTATTGGTTAAATTAATTCCAAGCCACAGAAAACCGTTAATGAGGATTCTGGGATGATTATTCGTAAATTACGCGAAAAATTAGAATATTAGCTCTAATAACTCTAGCATAATCCGCAAATCATCCGATCAACTTAAAGTGCAAGCCTTTAAATGCTATCTCCCGAACCGCTTAGCACACTGGCGACCTAAAGCCATCCTTAGCTATGTAATACAATCATCCAGCTTATGCCGCCTCGACTTTCCCAGCCCAAAGAACAGCCTCGTGGCTCAGCTGTGTGCCTGTGGCATATCAATATCATGGCTAATAAAGTTGATTCATGCGTTATTCAGCAATCACCGGTTATTCTTTCTTATCATTATTTACATAAGGGATACGGTAATGGCATTAATAACAAGAAGAATTATGCTCTGCGGGTTGATACTGTTAGTCAGCGCTTGCGTATATCCACATCATTTTTATGACGGAGGTCACGGTCATGGCGGTCACTATCGCGATGGCGATGGCGATAGACATCGCGGCAATGGCCATCGTGAACGAAGGCATCATTAAGCCAACGCCACAACTCCCTGCTGCAGAGTTGTTAATGCATCCGTCAAAAATCGACAGACATAAAAAAACCGGCGGTCCTTTTGGGGAATCTGCCGGTTCTTAGGATTTTGTGGAGGCAAAGAAAATTCTCCCGCCTCCTGCCCGCATACTGCTGAAGCGGGCGTTTCGTACTTAGATGACCGTTACGTTTTCAGCTTGCGGGCCTTTTTGGCCTTGCGCTACGCTGAACTGTACTT
>JAQSDX010000005.1 GCA_029946125.1 Candidatus Methylobacter titanis | reverse complement strand
AAGAACTAAGCTGTTTATCAAAGCGAACCAGATAGCTTATGAAGAGTTGCAAAAATTACTGGCTGCGTAACATCAGTATTTAAGACTTAACGTCTAACACATCGGACTGAATCATCGCATGAAAATAATTTCCTGGAATGTCAACGGCATTCGCTCAATACAAAGCAAAGGCTTTGCCGATACGCTCGCGCGGCTTGATGCCGACTGCATTCTGCTGCAGGAAACCAAGGCGCAAGCCGACCAGATCGATAAGGCACTTGAAGGAATCGACGGCTATCACATTTATTCCAACTGCGCCGAACGTAAGGGCTATTCCGGCGTTACGATCCTATCGCGACAAGAGCCGCTGCAAATCATTAACGACATCGGTATTGCCGAGCACGACCTTGAAGGCCGCGTGATCGTCGCCGAATTCGAGCAGTTTTTTCTGCTCAACGTCTATGTGCCCAATTCGGGCGCAGAATTGGCCCGGCTGGATTATCGGCAAGGCTGGGATCTCGAATTTCTAGCCTATTGTCAGCAACTGCAAAGCAAAAAACCGCTGATCATCGGCGGCGATTTCAATGTCGCGCACCAGGCAATCGATATCGCCCGTCCGAAACCGAATTACAATAAATCGGCCGGTTATACCCAGGTCGAAATTGATGGTTTCAGCGGTTTTCTCGACGCCGGACTGGTCGACACCTTCCGGTATTTCCATCCCGATACCGTCGCCTATAGCTGGTGGAGCTACCGCGCCGGGGCAAGGGCAAGAAACGTCGGTTGGCGGATCGATTATATGCTGACCAGCAAAGTGCTAGTCGATAAAGTCAAGCAGGCCTTTATTCTGCCGGACATTACCGGATCCGATCATTGTCCGGTCGGCATCGACATCGATTTTTGAGGGTTCTTAAGCATGCCTACACGCGAACAAATTATGCGCGACCACCGCGCTGCATTGTCGAATTGCACTAAATGCCCCGCGATGATCGGCCCGGTTGTAAGCGGAAATCCGGTATTGTCGCCGATTTTATTGATCGGTCAAGCGCCTGGCGATAAGGAAGGGGGCTTTGGCAAACCCTTTGCCTGGACAGCCGGTAAAACCCTGTTCAAATGGTTTGAGCGCATTGGGCTTGATGAGGAGGCTTTTCGGCAGCGCGTTTATATGGCTGCGGTGTGTCGCTGTTTTCCGGGTAAAAAACCCAAGGGCGGCGATCGTGTGCCGAGTCCGGCCGAAATCGGTAACTGCGCTGGCTGGCTGCAAGCGGAAATCGATTTGCTTAAACCCGACCTGATTCTGCCGATCGGCAAACTGGCAATTGGCCAATTGATGCCAGTCAATAGACTCAACGATGTGATAGGTAAACTTCACCCTATCACCTTTCACGGCCACCGCACAGAAGCGATACCGCTACCCCACCCGTCCGGCGCGTCGACCTGGCACCGGACCGAACAGGGTCACGCGCTGCTGGAATCGGCATTGACGACCCTGCAGCACCATCCGGCCTGGCAACAAATTTGCAAAGCAAGTTAGCAATAGTGCAGTGGCGTTGAAATTAAGCGAATATTTTATGCTCATTCTTTTGATCAATCTATATAGCCCTAGCTATTTGCTGCTTTCTGACGATGGAAAAAATGCAGACAACGATAACAGCACCAAAACTATCCGCCAGCCAATCATCAAAACCGGGTGAGCGCCCCGGTAGTACCATTTGGTGTAACTCATCTACCGCGCCCAACGCAACTGTCAACATAGCGGCATATTTGAGTGGCATAATATCACTCATTGCTATAAGGAAAGTGAAGGTCGCAAAGTAGAAAAAATGTACCAGCTTATCAACAGGGGGCTCAAACAAACCGACGGCTTCGGGCTGTGAACCACCTATAAACAACGCCAGAACCAGACACAGAAAAAATATAATAAAGCCAAATCGGTAAATATACGTTATTGTCATAGGATAGCAATTACCTCTCACATAAGGTTATGATTTAACAACATTAAAAAGTTAACCATCATTTTTAGGGATTTTATGTTGCAATGTATTTCCATAATGAGAACTGCTGATCAAATCCCTATTTAATGTTAAATAGGGGGTTGTTTCGGTGATTTGTCATTTATAGTTGCTGAAGAATCTCCAGCGCATTGCCGTCCGGGTCGCGACAGAATAATGCTTTTCGTCCTGATTTACTCAAGGTGTAGGCGATACCGTTTTTGTCCAACACCGCCTTAACCGGTGCCAATTCCTGCACACTTAAGGCGATATGCCGATCACGGCCGCCATGTTCGGGGCGACCGGTTGTCGGATCGAAATTTTTCAGTTCCAATAAATGTATCTGCTGAGCCCCTAACTGCAACCATGCGCCGGGAAAGCCCAGATCAGGCCTGTCGACCTGTTGCATGCCGAAAACATCGCAGTAAAATTTCAGCGATTCTGCCGTATCGGCAACAATAAGGCTGGCATGATGGATGGTGAAATTAAAGTTTGTCATTGCTTACAAGATTTTCACTTTTTCCAATATTTCTTGAGCATGACCTTCAGGCGTAACGCCATAGGCTGCTTCAACCAATACGCCTTGCTTGTCGATAATGAATGTGGAGCGAAGAATAGCCATGCTTTTTACGCCATTTTTTTCCCGCTCCTGCCATACGCCGTAGCTCTCGCAGAGTTCGCCATCGACATCCGCCAGTAAATCCAGTTTCAAATCGAATTTGTTAATAAAATCAGCATGGCTGGCGCAGGAGTCCTTGCTCACACCGATAACCACGGTATCCGCTTTGGCAAATTCTCCGGCTAACTGGGTAAATTGGTTGGCTTCTATGGTGCAGCCCGGGGTGTCGTCTTTGGGATAGAAATACAAGACCACGTTGTTTTTCCCGAGGTAATC
Source organism: Candidatus Methylobacter titanis (assembly GCA_029946125.1). Taxonomy (GTDB): domain Bacteria; phylum Pseudomonadota; class Gammaproteobacteria; order Methylococcales; family Methylomonadaceae; genus Methylobacter_A; species Methylobacter_A titanis. Next base: position 88,447 of record JAQSDX010000005.1, on the reverse strand, counting down.
AGACAAATTAACCGATTCATTAAATTGATTTTTTGAGCTGAACTGGGGGGCTTGTTGGTGTTTTTCTAACATGGGAAGTTCCTCACGGACAGTTAAAATATGATCTTGCAGTGTAAGCGCATCAAAGCTTCACTGCAAGCTACCCTCTCGCACATCGCGCTGGTCTTTTTGAGCGGCGACGGTGGCGAGTTTGTTGGCAGAAGCTTACGCTTTATGCTCGCCGCCGAATAACTCCAGCAAACGCGGCAGGAAGTTTGCCAGTTCCAACGACATAATCGAAAAATCGACATCGAATTGCTCGGCTTCGGAGTCGGTATTCATATCGGATGCCTGATCCTGAATCAGATCAAGAAACTTCAGGCGCTTAACGGCCAGATTCTCATCGAGAATGAAAGAAAGACGGTCTGACCAATTCAGCGCCAGTTTGATGACTTCTTTGCCGGTATCCAGATGGTTTTTAATTTCAGGCAGACTCAGGTCATGGCGTTTACAACGGATAATACCGCCTTCTTCTTCCGGTGAACGCAATTCACATTCGTCTTCAATAGTGATGTCGTCCGGCGCCTGATGGTTGATCAGCCACTCGGTCATAACTTTAACCGGTTTTTCGAGGGTATTGAGCGGAACAGCCGGCAGTGAGCCTAAGCATTTGCGCAAATTGCTCAGCAAATCTTCGGCTTTTTTGGCAGAAGCCGCATCGACTATCAGCCAGCCGCCTTTAGGGTCGATATAGGCGTAAGTCTTGTTCGAGAAGGTGAAGGCTCTGGGCAATAACTCAAAGATAAGTTCATCCTTGATCGCGTCGCGTTCTTTTTTGGCTAATTTACGCCCTTGTTGTTCTTCGGTTTCAACAATTTTTTCCTGCATCATTTCATTGACGACAGACGCAGGCAGGACTCTTTCTTCTTTTTTTCCGCACAGCATTAAAAAACCGTTCGCGCTATGCACCAGCTGATCGGACGACTTGCCCAACGGTGAAGCCCAACCGAAAGTAAATTCTTCATGACTGCCGCAAGGACGAAAAGCCATTTGTTCAAGTTTGAGTTCCAGGTCTTCTGGAGCCAAAGTGAATTCTTCAGTAAGACGGAAAATACTTAGATTTTTAAACCACATGTGCAACGGAACCCTTGTCAGTAAAATGATTGTGCATTATCGCAAATTTGGCGGCATAAAAATAAAGTAAATTTTATGGCAACCGGTGTTCAAAACCAGATCAGCTTGGCCGCCATCACAAACAGCAGCAGCGAGAAATAGCGTTTTAATTTTTCCGCAGGCAGTTTGTGAGCCAGCTTTGCGCCTATCGGCGCGGTATACATGCTGGGCAGCACTATGCCCAAAAAGGAGGGCATATAGATATAGCCAAAACTCCAGTCCGGCAGCTGCAACGCATCCTTGCCCAATAGCGCATAGCCTATCGTTCCGACTACGGCTATCGGCAAACCGCAGGCGCTGGCCACAGCCACGGCATTGCGCATCGGCATTTGAAAATGGACTAAAAAAGGCACGGTAAGCGTGCCCCCGCCTATTCCCAGTAATGACGACACCAGCCCCATTATGCCGGATGCACCTAAATCCAAGGTTTTGGAAGGTTGCTGCTGTCCGGGTTTGGGTTTTAGCTGTAAAGCCATTTGTATGCCCACGCCTAGCAGATAGATGATAAATATAACCCGTAATACGCCGCTGGACAGATGATCCGCGATGACGGCCCCGACAGCTGCACCGATCATAATCCCAGGTCCCAGGGCCAGTATTCTATTCCACAAGACGGCATTCAAGCGATGGTGTGCCAGCACCGAAGAGATAGAGGTAAAAATAATGGTCGCCAGTGAGGTTGCCACCGACATGATCATGATCAGTTCCGAGGAGAATCCTTGCGCCGCAAATAATAGGGCTAATACCGGCACAATAATCAGGCCGCCGCCTATTCCGAAAAGTCCGGCCATTAATCCTCCTACCGCGCCCAATAAAATGCTGGCTAAAAAAATGACGATCACTTGATTCTCCTGATAATGTGCTGATTGCCTGTATCGGCATTATGCCTTTTTTTGCCTACGGCTGTGCTATTCTAGGCGCACTTTTAAACGACTGAGAGACTCTGTGGAAATATACCTTGTCGGCGGTGCGGTGCGCGATAAATTACTGGGGCTTCCGATCAAGGAGCGGGACTGGGTAGTGCTGGGCGAAACCCCGGAATCCATGGTGAAGCATGGCTACAGGCCAGTGGGCAAGGATTTCCCGGTGTTTTTACACCCGAAAACGCATGAAGAATATGCACTGGCCAGAACCGAGCGAAAAACCGCACCCGGCTATAAAGGTTTCACCATACACGCAGCGCCCGATGTCAGTCTGGAACAGGATTTGATTCGCCGCGACCTGACGATCAATGCAATGGCAATGACGCCGGAAGGCCGGCTTATCGACCCTTACGGCGGTCAGATCGATCTTGAAAAACGCATTTTCCGGCATATTTCACCGGCCTTTGCCGAAGATCCGGTACGGATTCTGCGTATCGCCCGTTTTGCCGCCCGCTACGGGCATCTGGGTTTTACGCTGGCCGAAGAAACCCGAAGTTTGATGCAATCCATGGTGACTGCAGGGGAAGTGGATCACCTGGTTCCCGAACGGGTCTGGGCGGAACTGTTCAAGGCGCTGAATGAGAAATCGCCCAGCGCTTTTTTCTATACCTTAAAAGCTTGCGCGGCACTGGATAAAATCTTCCCGGAAATACAGTGCTTATTTGGTGTGCCGCAGCCGGAACACTATCATCCGGAAATCGATACCGGCATTCATGTGATGCTCTGTTTGGAGCAGGCGGCGCTGTTGTCGGCTAGCCCCGAAGTCCGATTTGCGGCGCTGGTCCACGATCTGGGCAAGGGCGTGACACCCCGTACTAATTGGCCTCATCATTACGGGCATGAAACCCAGGGGCTGCGGATTCTGGAACAGCTATGCATGCGTTTGCGTGTGCCGAATTCGTTTAAAACCTTGGCTATGCAGGTGATGCAATACCATACGCATTGTCACCGGGTTTTTGAACTACGCGCCTCAACAATAACCGATATGCTGGCCGCTCTGGGAGCCTATAAGCCTAGGCATAAATTGTCTGAATTTTTGCAAGCTTGCGAAGCCGATGCCAAAGGCAGAACCGGATTTGAAAATACGCCCTACCCTCAGGCCGAACTGCTGAGCGGCGCCGCCAAGGCGGCGGCTTCGGTTGACACGTCGTCTATCCTGAATGGCGAACTTAAAGGTTCGCATATCGGCGAGGCGATACGCCGCTTGCGCATTAAGGCCGTCGCCGAGTTTATTAAAGCCGAATCAGCGCCGACTGAAAGTTGAATAATGTTTTAAACACCCTTATAGTAAAATCTCTTTTTTACCCTATTTTGTAATGATAACCATGCCTACTTTCGACATAATTTCCGAATTCGACAAGCACGAGATTAAAAACGCCGTCGACCAAGCCAATAAAGAAGTGACCACACGCTTTGATTTTAAAGGCACGGACTCCAGCTTTGAATTGGCCGACGATAAACTGATTATGACCTCTGAATCGACGTTTCAGTTGCAGCAAATGTTCAGTGTGGTCTGCTCAAAACTCAGTCGACGCGGCGTTGATATTGCCTGCATGGAAGTCGGCGATCCCAAGCCCGGCGGTAAATCGGTACGCCAGGAAATCATCATGAAGCAGGGCCTGGATTCGGCGCTGGCCAAGAAAATCGTCAAATTGATTAAGGATAAAAAACTGAAAGTCCAGGCGGCTATTCAGGGCGATCAGGTCAGGGTGACCGGCAAAAACCGGGATGACTTGCAGGAAGTGATTAAGATGCTAAGAGCAGAGCAGCTGGAAATGCCATTGCAGTTTGAGAATTTCAGGGATTAGACGGCTTTCCTGGCCTTTTTGTAAACAAAATAGCCGATGACGGCGAGACCGAGCCATCCGGTGACTAAAGGCCCGACAACATGATTATAACTGCTGACCAGATAAAGATATTCCGAGCTAAAATCGGTATTGAACAGGCTGCCGTTCATTTTTATTTGCCACACCCAACCGGCATGGCAGCCGATACATAAGCCCAGACTTTCCTTTACCTGCGTCCTCAGCACCGCAAGAAAAATACCGACCACCAACAAGGAAAGAAATGCCGATAGATTTTGCGGATTCAGCACATTGATAAATGCGTTACCCAATAAGATAAAGCCGCTGAATACATTAAATTCCTGCGCGGGTATTTCGGTTTTGCTATCCAGAAAATGCAGCGCTGCAAAATAAGCTGAGCTGATTACAATGGCGGCAATCGTCGGCAGCTTGTTTTTTAAACCAGCCAACAGCATTCCTCTAAAAACGGATTCTTCGACCACTGCAATTAACAGCGCCAGCAACAATGAAAGCCCTGTTTTTTTAGCCAGGAAACCGATTGTCCATTGCTGCGGCTGATCAATAATATTGACTCCCAGAGCATACAGAATAATAAATACCGGCAGCAAGGTCAGCAATCCCAGCCCTAATCCTTGTGGTAACTGTTTTAAAAACTTCGACCTTGCGCTAAAGCCCAAGTCCTCTTTTTTAAAGTTCAGATAGGCCATTGCCGGGAAAATGCTCAGCAGCAGGAATATCTGCGTCAAGCGGATGATCAGTTTTCGTAACATGGACTGATCGTCCAGTCCCACCGCGATCAAATAACCTAACAAACAGGCCATTGAGCTGGCTGCCAGCAACACCAGCAAGGGCACTATTGAACAAATAAGGTATTTTTTCATCATTAACTTCCCATTTCCGGATTAGGCACCCGGCCAAAATCGCCCCATAACAGCTGTACGGCGGCTAAGGCGGCAATCGATGCGGTTTCGGTCCTTAATATGCGGGCGCCTAAACGGACCGGGATAAAGCCGGAAGCTTTCGCCAGTTCCCGTTCCTGATCGGAAAAACCGCCTTCGGGGCCGGTAAGCAAGGTCACCCTTCGACTGCGCTCAGGACAGGCTTTCATCGTTTCGGGTTTTAACTCGGTTAATGTGGTTTCGGCATAAGGATCGAGAAACACCTTTAGCCCCTGTTGCTTGCCTACCCAGTTTTGTAGCTGCTCAACTTCCAGCAAGGCAGGCAAGGCGGTTCTGCCGCTTTGTTCGGCCGCATGTTGAACGATTTTTTGCCAATGCAACAAACGCTGCGGCTTTTTTTCGCCTTTGAATTGCACCAGGCAACGCTCGGTCAATAACGGCGTAATCTGGTTAACGCCTAATTCCACGGCTTTTTGTACGGTCAAATCCATTCGGTCGCCTCGTGAGATACCCAGCCCCAGGATGACCTGCAACGGCGATTCCACGCTACGGTCAATCCATTGTTCAACGGAAATCAGTACGGCTTTCCGGCTGACCTCACTAACCGTACACAAATATTCGCCGCCCTGACCGTTAAATAAAATGACTTCGGCGTCTTTTTTCAGTCGCAACACGGTTCTGACATAATGGCCGTTGTCATCATCCAGTTCGATCAGCTTGCCTGTAACCAGCGGTGCTGGCGTATATAATCGGGAGACTCGCATAATCAGTCCTTAACCGCCTGTTGTATGCCTTGCCAAGCGACCTCGGCGATTAACAAAAGCTGATCCTCAGTCACAATATAGGGCGGCATGAAATAAATGACGTTGCCCAAGGGCCGCAATAAGACACCTTTGGACAGCGCGTATTGATAGACTTTAAGCCCGCGACGTTCCTGCCAGGGATAAGGTTCGCGGGTGTGTTTATTCTTGACCATTTCAATCGCCAGGATCATGCCGGTTTGCCGGACTTCGGAGACATGCGGATGGTCATGAAAACGTGCCGCCACTTTCGCCATGCTATCAGCCAAGAATTTGTTTTTTTCAATGATGTTATGGTGCTGAAAAATCTCTATCGTCGCTAACCCTGCCCGGCAAGCCAGCGCGTTTCCGGTATAACTATGGGAGTGCAAAAAAGCACTCATGTTCTGATAATCCGCATAAAAAGCCTGATACACCTGATCGGTGGTCAATACCGCCGACAACGGTAAATAGCCGCCCGTCAAGCCTTTGGACAAACAGATAAAATCGGGGCTGATTGCCGCCTGTTCACAGGCAAATAAAGTTCCGGTGCGTCCGAAACCAACCGCAATTTCATCGGCGATTAAATGCACCTGGTATTTATCACAGGCTGCTCGGAGCAAGGTTAAATAGACCGGATCATACATGCGCATATTGCCGGCGCATTGCACCAATGGCTCGATGATGACCGCGCAAACCGTATCGCTGTGTTGTTGCAGTGTCTGCTCCATCAAGGCAAAACGGCGGGTGGAATAATCCTCCCAGGATTCGCCGGGTTCACGCTGATAACAGTCCGGACCGGGCACGGTGATCACGTCCATTAATAACGGCGCGTAGGTTTCTTTATACAGCGGCACATTGCCGACGGCCAGCGCACCCAAGGTTTCGCCGTGATAACTGTTTTCCAGCGTGATGAATCTGGTTTTTTGAATTTGTCCAAGGTTACGCCAATAATGAAAACTCATCTTGAGTGCGACTTCTACCGCAGAAGAGCCATTATCGGCATAAAAACAACGGTTCAGCCCTTCCGGCGTTATTTCGACCAGTTTTTCTGCCAGCTTGACGGCCGACTCATGGGTGAATCCGGCAAAAATCACATGCTCCAGGGTATCGAGCTGGTCTTTTAATGCCGCATTGATGATGGGATTAGCGTGTCCGAATAGATTCACCCACCACGAACTGATCGCATCAAGATAGCGATTGCCGTCAAAGTCTTCCAGCCAAATACCCTGGCCTTTTTTGATCGGAATAATCGGGAAAGTTTCGTGATCTTTCATTTGTGTGCACGGATGCCACAAAACGGAAAGATCTCGATCGGAAAGGGATTTATTAGACACAGGCGACATGGTGAAAGGTTAAATGAAAGCTGAGCCCTTAGGCGATATCCGGTAAAGAATGTACCCTGCATATCCGGTTCTGTTATTCACCACGAAGACACGAGGGACGCGAAGTTTATATTTTTCCTTCGTGTCTTCGTGGTGAATATAATACTTTTAATCGCCTGTTTATCGGTATTTCGCACTTAAGCAGTTGGGTTCTGATACCACCTGTGGGGTATCAGAAGTTATTTCAGGTTCTCCAGAATAGCCAGGGTAGGCGCGGCCTGATTCATCGTATAAAAATGCAAGCCCGGCGCGCCGCCATCCAACAAACGTTGGCAAAGTTCGCTGACCACGTCCAGGCCGAATGCTTGTACAGATTCCCTGTCATCGCCAAAGCTTTCCAGGCGTTTGCGCAGCCAGCGGGGAATGTCCGCACCGCACATTTCTGAAAATCGGAACAATTGCGTATATTGGGTAATCGGCATAATGCCGGGCACGATAGGAATCGTTATGCCGCTTTTCTCACAGGCATCGACAAAATAAAAATACGCTTCGGCATTGTAAAAATATTGAGTGATGACCGCATCGGCACCCGCAGCGACTTTACGCTTGAAGTTTTTAAAATCTTCCGCGCCGCTGGCGGCTTGCGGATGTATTTCTGGATAGGCGGCAACATGAATCTGGAAATGATCGCCGGTTTCCTGGCGAATAAACTCGACCAGTTCATTGGCATAGCGAAATTCTCCGGCTGACATCATGCCGGAAGGCAAATCGCCTCTTAACGCGACAATTTTACTAATACCATGATCCTGATAGTCTTTCAGTATCGCGCGAATATTGGCTTTGGTTGAGGCAACACAGGATAAATGCGGCGCGGCGGCGATACCTTTGGCTTGAATTTCGATGACCGTAGTGAAGGTAAGATCGCGGGTCGAGCCCCCGGCGCCGAAGGTAACGGAAAAAAAATCGGGATTGAGTTTGGCCAGTTTGCTATGGACAAGCTGCAAGTTTGCCGCGCCTTCTTCGGTTTTTGGCGGGTAAAATTCAAAACTGAATAATTGGGGATGTGTTTTTTGTGATTGCATTTTTTGGGTCTCACTGACGGGAATCTATACTGTATCGTTCCCACGGTTTTTGTCGATACCGCTGTGGGCGCAAATTTATTCGCGCAGTGAGTTAAAAAGCGCGAATAAATTCGCGCCCACAATATAAAATCAGTGACAGTGACTATAGGGAACGATGATTAATCAATAACGATAATGATCGGCTTTAAATGGGCCTTCAACCGGAACATTGATGTACTTGGCTTGCGCATCGGTTAAGACCGTCAAATTCACGCCCAATTGTTTCAGATGCGATCTTGCGACCTTTTCATCGAGTTTCTTAGGCAGGATATAAACTTTGTTTTCATACTGCGCCGCATTTGCCCAAAGCTCCATTTGCGCCAGAACCTGGTTGCAAAATGAATTAGACATCACAAAACTTGGATGACCGGTGCCGCAACCCAGATTAACCAGACGGCCTTCTGCCAAAATAATCAGGCGTTTGCCGTCAGGAAAAATCACATGATCCACTTGGGGCTTGATATTTTCCCAGGTGTATTGACGCAATGAGGAAATTTCAATTTCCGCATCGAAATGGCCGATGTTGCAAACAATCGCCTGATCTCTCATCGCAACCATGTGTTGATGAGTAATAATATTAAAGTTGCCGGTCGCGGTCACAAAAATATTAGCCAGCGGTGCCGCATCTTCCATGGTGACTACGCGGTAACCTTCCATCGCCGCTTGCAGTGCGCAAATCGGGTCGATTTCGGTAATCAATACCGTTGCCCCGAGGCCGCGTAACGATTGCGCACAACCTTTGCCGACATCGCCGTAACCGCAGACTACGGCGATTTTACCGGCGATCATCACGTCGGTGGCGCGCTTGATGCCGTCAACCAGCGATTCGCGGCAACCGTACAGGTTATCGAATTTTGATTTGGTGACCGAATCGTTAACATTGAATGCAGGAACTTTTAAAGTGCCTTTGGCGACCATCTCGTACAGACGCAATACGCCGGTAGTGGTTTCTTCGGACAAGCCTTTAATATCGGCCATTAATTCGGGATATTTGTCATGCATCATGACGGTCAAGTCGCCGCCATCATCCAGGATCATGTTCGGGCGCCAGCCATCAACGCCGTCAATGGTTTGGGCGATACACCATTCGGCTTCTGCTTCGGTTTCGCCTTTCCAGGCGAAAACAGGAATTCCGGCCGCCGCCATTGCCGCCGCGGCATGATCTTGGGTAGAAAAAATGTTGCAGGAAGACCAGCGCACAGTTGCGCCCAATGCAGTCAGAGTTTCAATCAATACCGCTGTCTGAATAGTCATGTGCAAACAACCGGCAATACGCGCGCCTTTCAAGGGCTGTGCTGCGCCGAATTCTTCACGCAATGCCATCAATCCCGGCATTTCAGTTTCGGCAATATTAATTTCTTTACGGCCCCATGAGGCTAAAGTAATATCGGCAATTTTATAATCTGCTTGGCTCATTATATTTCCTGTATTTAGTTAAAGGCCGACTGCATCTTTTAATGCGTCAACTTTGTCGGTTTTTTCCCAACTAAAGGAGTCTTCGGTGCGACCAAAATGGCCATACGCAGCCGTTGTTTGGTAGATAGGCTTCAACAAGCCCAACATGGAAATCAGGCCTTTGGGTCTTAGATCAAAAATATCTCTGACAATTTCCACCAGTCTGTCTTCACTGACCTTACCGGTACCAAAAGTTTCAATACTGATCGACGTAGGTTCTGCAACACCAATGGCATATGAAACCTGGATCTCGCAGCGCTCAGCTAATTCGGCTGCAACAATATTTTTGGCTACATAGCGTGCCATGTACGCTGCAGAACGATCAACTTTTGATGGATCTTTGCCGGAAAATGCACCGCCACCGTGTCGTGCCATGCCGCCGTAAGTATCAACGATAATTTTACGCCCGGTTAAGCCGCAGTCGCCGACGGGGCCACCGATAATGAATTGACCGGTTGGATTAATGAAATATTTGGTGTCTTTATGCAGCCATTCTTTGGGCAGAACCGGTAAAATAATTTCGTCCATCACCGCTTCATGCAAGGCTTTTGCACCAATGTCAGGCGAATGCTGGGTTGACAACACGACCGCGTCAATCGCGACGGGTTTGTTGTTTTCGTAGCGAAAGGTAACCTGACTTTTCGCATCAGGGCGCAGCCAAGGCAGGGTTTTATTTTTACGTACTTCGGCCTGACGCTTGACCAACAGATGAGCGTAGGTAATCGGAGCCGGCATCAGCACATCGGTTTCATTGCTGGCATAACCGAACATTAAGCCCTGATCGCCTGCACCCTGCTCATGATTAGCGGCCTCGTCAACACCCATCGCAATATCCGCCGATTGCTTGCCGATAGCATTTAAAACCGCGCAACTTTGGCCGTCAAAACCGATGTCGCCGTGATCATAACCGATGTCGCAAACGACTTTGCGTACCAGGGCTTCAAGGTCAACCCAGGCATCGGTAGTCACTTCACCGGCCAAAATGACCATGCCGGTTTTTACCAGGGTTTCGCAAGCGACACGTGAACGTGGATCTTGAGCCAATAAAGCGTCAAGTACCGCATCTGAAATTTGATCGGCAACTTTATCAGGATGCCCTTCTGACACTGATTCCGATGTAAAAGTATAATTATTGCTCACGATACCACCTTTAAAATGTAAAACCCTGATGTACAAAAGGCTGCCGAGGCAGCCTTTCTTATGTATGGTGGGCCCTGTAGGACTTGAACCTACGACCTGCCGATTATGAGTCGGACGCTCTAACCAACTGAGCTAAGGGCCCTTATGTTTATTTATTCACCATCCAGGAAGCATCTTAATTGCTCCGATCTTGATGGATGCCTGAGTTTTCTCAATGCTTTGGCTTCAATTTGACGGATTCTTTCACGCGTCACATCGAATTGTTTGCCTACTTCTTCCAGCGTATGATCGGTATTCATATTGATACCGAACCGCATGCGCAGAACTTTAGCTTCCCTTGCGGTTAATCCCGCCAACACGTTTTGTGTCGATTCACGTAAGCCGGCAATCGTTGCTGCTTCCACTGGGGACAATACTTTAGCATCTTCTATGAAATCTCCCAAATGAGAATCTTCATCATCACCAATGGGGGTTTCCATAGAAATAGGCTCTTTGGCAATTTTCAATACCTTACGAACCTTATCTTCAGGCATTTCCATGCGCTCAGCCAATTCTTCCGGCGTTGCCTCCCGTCCTAATTCTTGAAGTATCTGCCGAGAAATTCGATTCAACTTATTGATCGTTTCGATCATATGCACCGGAATACGAATAGTTCTGGCCTGATCCGCTATGGATCGAGTGATCGCCTGTCTGATCCACCAGGTTGCATAGGTAGAAAATTTGTAGCCGCGACGATATTCAAACTTATCGACCGCCTTCATTAAACCGATATTGCCTTCCTGAATCAAATCCAGGAATTGTAATCCGCGATTAGTGTATTTTTTAGCAATGGAAATGACTAGCCTTAAATTAGCCTCAATCATTTCTTTTTTCGCGCGTCTCGCTTTAGCTTCACCGATAGACATGCGCCGATTAATATCCTTTAATCCGCTAATGTTCAGGCTATATTCCGCCTCTATATCGCTTAATATTCTTTGCGCTTTTCTGACGTCTTTTTCACGCTCTTTCAATGCAGCCGAGTACTTGCTTCCGGCATTCAAATACTGATCGAACCATTCTAAACTGGTTTCCTGTCCAGGAAAAGAGGCAATAAACTCCTTACGAGGCATCTTTGCATGATTGATACAAACATCCATAATGAGCCTCTCCTGCTCACGCACAGCAGTAACGCCATTAGGAATAATAGCTGTCAATTTCTTTAAATACGCGGGAATCCATTTAAACTCCATAAACAGATCAGCTAACGCATCAAGCTCATGCCCTGCTTTGTCACTCGAATAGCCATGCTTTTTGATCGTAGCAGCAGCCGATTTCAACTGTTTTCGGAGCACTTCTACTTTTTCTTTAACTTCCTCGTAATTAAGCCCCTTCGGCTCTTCTTCAGCATCAGTCTCTTCGGCATCGTCGGTCACAGGCAGTGCGGCGACAAAATCTTCGGGCTCAGATAAATCGACAAAACCGGAAATTAAATCCGTCAGGCGAATACTGCCTTCTTCACCGGTAATACTATCAAATGATTGTAAAAAATTTTCAACTACTATGCAGGAACGAGCAATGGCTTTAACCAGTTGCTGCTGACCTTCTTCAATACGTTTAGCAATTTTTAATTCGTCTGCGCGAGTCAGTAATTCCACTGAGCCCATTTCCCGCATGTACATGCGCACTGGATCCGTGGTTCTGCCGAACTCACTATCAACAGAGGCTAAAGCGGCCACTTCTTCAGCATCTTCATCGTCCGCAGATGCGGCCGCTGAATCAGTAATAAGGGAGTCTTCATCTGGAGCAACTTCGTAAACCTGAATCCCCATATCATTGATCATGCCAATAATATCTTCAATTTGCTCAGGATCAACAATATCACTAGGCAAGTGATCATTAACCTCGGCATAAGTCAGGTAACCCTGCATTTTGCCTTTGGCTATCAATTGTTTAAGTTGGGACTGCTGTTGTTCTTGATTCATATTTACTCACGTAAGACTCTGCTCGACCTAACTTCGCCGAACCGAAAATTATACTACAAATTCCTGTTATTTTGCACCACAAATCTGTCTGAAACAGATTTGCATTTACCCGAAGGGTGTCGGGCATGAAACTATTTACCTGTAAGCATTTTACGCAACAGCTCTTTTTCCTGTGCATCCAATCCCTTGGTCTTGTCTTTATCCAGCAATCTAGCTAATCCAGCCTCCCTGGCTTGAATTAGCAATCTGTTTACTGCGTCACAAAATACGACATCTACCTTGTCATCGGAAATCTGCAGATCCAAAAAAGCCAATGCTTTTATGGATTTTTCTTCAGCAGCATCTCGATAACACTCCATCAAAACAGCTGCATTTGTCGGATGTTTACCTGCAATCATGTTTAAAATATTTTTAAACAGAGGCGCCCCTGAAAATTCAAGCCCACTCCAGTCTATTTCTCGTTGATCAAGCAACTCAGCTAGCCTGGGATTCTGAACCAGCAAGGCGACTGCAACGCGCGCCGACGACAGCCTGCCATTATCCTGAGGCCGCTTCCCACCTATTTTTGGCGCAGACTTAAGAGCAAGTGTAGCTGCATTCTCCAAAATATCCAGGCGATCCCACCCAGACAGTTCTCTTAGTCGCGCAAACATCATCTCTTTAAAAACACTCTCCGGCAGCTTCTCCAGATAAGGCTTAGCCTTACTGACTAATTGCGCTCGACCTTCCATTTCGGACAGATTTAACTCATTCGAAAAATGCCCGAAAAAATATTCCGACAAGGTTTCGGCTCCCTGTACGCGACCAACAAACCCATCAACCCCTTCCTCTCGTATTAGCAAATCAGGATCATGATTTTGCGGTAACAGCATAATACGAATCTGTCGCCCATCTTTTAAGCTGGAAAAAGCGGCGTCCATCGCTCTCCATGCCGCTTCCCTGCCTGCCTTGTCACCATCGAAACAAAATACCAGTTCCGAGGAAAACCGGAACAATAAATCCAGATGTGCCTGCGAAGCCGCCGTTCCTAGGACTGCAACCGCGTAACGAATGTCAAATTGAGCTAGGGCGATAACATCCATATAGCCTTCAACAATCAGAATCCTCTGGGGCTTGGCATTTTTTTCCAGAAGCTCATACAAGCCATAAACTTCTTTGCCTTTGTGAAATAGGGATGTTTCTGGAGAATTCAAGTATTTGGGCAAAGAATCGTCAAGTACCCGCCCACCAAAGCCAATAATCCGAGCACGCTTATCCCTGATAGGGAACATGATTCGACCACGAAAACGGTCATAGGTGTGCCCGTCTTCTTTACTGACTAGTAACCCAGCATCGAGTAATAATCTTGGGTTAAATCGAGACGCCAAGGCATTCCATTCGTCTGGCGCATAGCCCAGCATAAAATCACCGGCACAATCGCCGCTGACGCCTCTATTTTTTAAATACTCAACGGCTTTTTTTCCTTCATCACCGATCCGCAGCTGCTCTGCATAAAAATTAGCTACCTGCTCCATTAGCAAATACAAACTATTTAAGTCTTCTTTCTTCTGCCCTGGCTGATATTCGATTGATTCCCTGGGCACCTCGACCCCGGCAAATCCGGCCAAGTCTTCAACCGCCTCAACAAAATCAAGATGGCTAAAATCCATCAGAAAGCTAATCGCGTTACCGCTAGCGCCGCAGCCAAAGCAATAAAAGAATTGTTTCTTTTGGTTTACAGAAAAACTGGGCGTTTTTTCGGCATGAAAAGGGCAGCGGGCGACAAAATTGTTACCCGTTTTTTTTAGAGGGACGTGCGAATCGATTAAGTCGACAATATCAACCCGCACCAAAAGCTCATCAATAAACTCGCGAGGGATTCTACCTGACACACAATGCTCCGACTGCCGATCTAATGGAGAAGACTGACAAAAGTAGACGCCTTACGACTGCATGAACAGGAAATGATCCTGTCATTTCTCTGCATTCCCCGTATCCCTGTGGGTCATGTAGGAGGCAGAACAACGCAGGGAGCGGTTGCCGAGGCGGCACAAGAGTCGTTGCCGCACAAAGTCAATAAAAAAACTACCCAGCTAGTGCAGCCTTAATTTTGACACTCACAGCCGACATATCCGCGCGTCCTTGCATTTTTGCTTTAAGCAAAGCCATGACCTTGCCCATATCCTTAACCGATTCTGCACCGGACTCGGCAACCGCGTCTTTAACCATTAAGTCAACTTCGGCTTCAGTCAGAGCTTGCGGCAAAAAATCCTGAATTACTGGAATTTCAGCCTCTTCAATAGCGACCAAATCCTGTCGACCAGCATCAGCAAATTGACGAATGGATTCGCGACGCTGCTTGAGCATCTTATCAAGAACCAGGATAACCCGTTCATTATCCAAAACAATGCGCTCGTCGACCTCAACCTGCTTAATGGCAGCCAAAATCAAACGAATCACCCCTAGTCTTGCCTTATGGCCACCTTTCATGGAGGCCTTCATATCTTCCTTGATACGATCTGTTAACAAATCCATCGTATTAACCTTAATATTTACAGTGCAGGACGTCCGCGACGTAAGTTTTTCAACGCATAACGTTCACGCGCTAATTTTTTCAAGTGACGTTTAACGGCAGCAGCGCCTTTACGTTTGCGTTCTGCAGTTGGTTTTTCATAAAACTCACGACGACGCACTTCTGCCAATACACCGGCTTTTTCACAAGCGCGTTTAAAGCGACGAATTGCAATATCAAAAGGTTCGTTTTCTTTGATTTTTACTGAAGGCATTATAATGACCTGAATATGTTAATATTTAAAAAGTTAGGATTTTTCAATCCACTGAACAAACAGAACCCTTAATTATACCTTTACTTTTATAAAATTCAAAAACTCAATGTACGTTTTAGGCATAGAAACCTCTTGCGACGAAACCGGCGTCGCTATTTATCACTCCGAACACGGCCTGTGTAGTCACCTTTTATACAGCCAAGTCGAAATGCACAGCGAATATGGAGGCGTTGTTCCTGAGCTGGCATCACGCGACCACATCCGCAAATTAGTGCCGCTGATCAAGCAATGCTTGCAGGAAAGTCAACTCGCCAGCATTGATATTAACGGCATTGCTTACACCGCAGGACCCGGCCTGATGGGAGCGTTATTGGTTGGTGCGGCCACAGCCAGAAGCCTGGCTTGGGCATGGCAAGTTCCCGCCATTGCCGTTCATCATATGGAAGGGCATCTGCTGGCACCGATGCTGGAAGAAAATCCGCCGGAATTTCCTTTTGTTGCACTGCTGATTTCAGGCGGACATACCCTGCTGGTACAGGTTGAGGGTATTGGCCGTTATCAACTATTAGGTGAATCCCTAGATGATGCCGCCGGCGAAGCTTTTGATAAAACCGCGAAGATGCTGGGCCTGGGCTATCCGGGCGGACCAAGGCTGTCCGCACTCGCCGAACAGGGCACACCGCAGATTAAATTTCCTCGTCCGATGACCGATCGCCCCGGATTGGACTTTAGTTTTAGCGGCTTAAAAACATTCACCATGAATACCTTTAACGCTTCCGGCAAAACCGAGCAGGACAAAGCCGATATTGCCGCCGCATTTCAACAGGCAGTTGCCGAAACGCTGAGTATTAAATGCAAGCGGGCTTTACAGCAAACCGGCCTAAAAAGACTGGTTATTGCCGGCGGCGTCAGCGCCAATAAGCAAATTCGCGCCAGCTTGACCCAAATGGTTGCCAAGGAGAATGCCCAGCTCTATTTTCCGAGACTCGAATTTTGTACCGATAACGGCGCGATGATTGCCTATGCAGGCTGTCAGCGTTTAATGGCAGGCCAGCAGCAAGGACTGGAAATTTATGCGCGTCCTCGCTGGCCGATTAGTGAATTGAATTAAATCAGGCGAAAGGTGCAAGGCGAAGGGCGAACGCAAAGTAGCCAGCTTATTGAACTGCTTGGCTTAACGGGCGCAATGGCTGTTTTCGATCCAGGCTGTGTCAAAACGCACAAACAAAATCTTCAAAGGTGGGATTTACACCATTTACTTGCCAAAACAGAGTGAACTATTAATGGTTACTCCCACTTCAAAGTGTAATTCAAATAATAATTGGTTAATTATTTCCACCGGAATTAAGAGTTTTACGTTTTGACACAACGCGATAAGGTACGCTAATTTATAGGGCCGTAGGATGTGCAGAACAAAGTGAAGCGCATCGTTCGCGAATGATGCGCTTCGTACCTCAGCACATCCTACAGAACTTTAGCCTTGCACCTTTCGCCTGAATCAGCCTTCTTGTCCAGCCAGCAAGCGCTGAATATTGCCTTTATGCCGCCATAATAAAAAAACCGTCATAATCAATGAAGCGGCAACGATAGCCTCGTTCCCCGCTATAAACCAGGCAAAAACCGGCGACAGGATCGAGGCGACTAAGGCGGATAAGGATGAAATCTTGCCCAGCTTGTAAATCAAAAACCAGGTTGCCATGAAGGCAAAGCCGAGCACCCAGGAAAATCCGAGCAACACCCCGACCGAGGTCGCAACACCCTTGCCGCCCTTAAAGCCGAAAAATACCGGATAAAGATGACCCATAAAGGCGGCCAAGCCGGTCGCCGCAACTAATTCGAAAGGCAGTCCCAATGCATTCGCGGCATAGACTGGAATTAAGCCTTTCAGCGAATCGCCCAGCAGGGTAATCGCTGCCGCTTTTTTCCCGCCTATACGCATTACATTGGTCGCACCGGGGTTTCCCGAGCCTTGCTCTCTAGGATCAGGCAAACCCATCAGGCGACAAATTATAATCGCACTGGAAATTGAGCCTATCAAATAGGCAGCCGGAACAAACAACCATTCAATCATTAGGTAACCTTTTCATCATTTTGAACTTGTCAGCAGGGCGCGTTTCCCTGATACTGAGCGCTTTTTAAAAAACACGCATCATAACCGGAAATCATTATGGACATCATATTTTTAGGCGGCTTGGAAGTTGAAACTATCATCGGTATTTTTGACTGGGAACGAGTGACCAAGCAAACCGTCGTCCTTGATATTGAGATGGCTTTTGACATTCGGAAAGCCGCGGAAACCGACGATATTCAATACACGCTTGATTACAAAACAGTTTCTCACCGTATTATTTCTTTTGTTGAAGGCAGTCAGTTTTTGCTGGTTGAAAAATTAATTTCAGAAATAGCCGATATTATCCGCAACGAATTTAATGTGCCTTGGGTGAAAATAACCCTGAATAAAAAAGGTGCTATCAGCGGCGCCAGCGATGTCGGCATTGTGATTGAACGTGGAGAAGTAAACCCGTGACCAAAGGCTACATCAGCATAGGCAGTAATATAGATAAGGATAAATACATTCCTGCCAGCCTCAGCGCGCTTGAACAAGTCTTTGGCGAACTGACGATTTCAAGTATTTATGAAACCGAAGCTGTGGGCTTTACCGGCGATGTTTTCTACAATCTGGTGGTCGGCTTTGATTCCGATTTGGAGGCGAAGACAGTAGCCAAACAACTACGACAAATTGAGCTGGATAATGGTCGTACCCGCGACAGCCGAAAATTTGCCGCACGCACCCTGGACTTGGATTTGATTTTATACGGCGATCTGATTATCAACGATGGCCGCCTGCAAATACCCCGCGATGAAATTGAACATTACGCTTTTGTGCTGGAGCCTTTGGCCGAAATCGCCCCCGACTTAAAACACCCGATCAGCCAGCTTTGCTATGCCGAGCTTTGGAAACAATTCGACAAGACCGATCTTAAACAAAAACTTGTCACGCCATCCTGGGCCTCAACAAAATAGGGTGCGCCCGCCATCGACAGTCAGTATTTGACCGGTGATGTAGTCGGCATCCTTAATCAAAAACAGCACTGCTTTGGCAATATCAAATGGCTCACCGCTACGCTTTAAAGCCACTCGTTGCAGTATCTCCACTTTGACCGGTTCGGATAAATCGTTATCCGGCCAGAGTATGGCTCCCGGAGCCACCCCGTTGACCCGGACTTCCGGCCCCAACTCCTTGGCCAAAACCTTGGTCATGGCGGCCAGTCCGGCTTTGGCGATACTGTACACAGGATAACCGCTTAAGCCCCGTTCGGCATGGATGTCGACAATATTGACGATGCAGCCCTTATTGTCGGCTAAGGTCTTTGCCAAGGCTTGCGCCAGAAAAAACGGCGCTTTTAAATTACTGCCCAATAACTCGTCCCATTGCTGTTCGCTTACATCGGTCATGGCCGTTGGGTAAAAGGACGAGGCGTTATTGACCAGCACATCTATGCCGCCCCAGGCCAGACTGGCCGCTCTGGCAACAGCCTTCAACTCGGCCATGTTCAGCAAGTCGGCCTGCATGATTCTTGCCGAATCGGGCCGAAGTTGATTCAGTTCATCGCAAAGCTGCTGCGCTTCTGTCGCCGAAGACCGGTAATGCAAAAAAACATTACAGCCCTCGCTATGCAACAACCGCGCACAAGCCGCGCCTATGCGCTTAGCGGCACCGGTAATTAATACATTTTTTGCAACAACATTCATTGAATTACCTCAAGTGCTCAGCACCTAATAATTTTATTTTTTAGTTAAGCACTGTAGGAGCGGGCCATGCCCGCGATGGGTGCGGGTATGGCAAACAGATCGCCGTAAATCTTCGCGGGCATGGCCCGCTCCTACGTCAATGAGGATTTACGCTTGCTGAGCCAGGCTTTTACTCGCCACTTCGTAAACATCTTTGGAAATCGCCTCGGTGGTCATGATCCGTTCCAGTTGGGTTTTGATCAGGGCTTGCCTGCCTTCATCAAATCTGCGCCAAGACGTTAACGCGCCGACCATGCGCGAGGCAATCTGCGGGTTCAAGGTGTTCAGCGCGATAATCTGATCGGCGAGGAAGCGATAGCCTTGCCCGTTGGCGGCGTGAAAATGCAGCGGATTGGACTGGCTGAAAGCGCCGATTAATGACCTGACCCGGTTCGGGTTTTTTAAATCGAATGCCGGGTGTTGCATTAACGCCTGCACAGTTGCAAAGGCTTCGGGCATGCTGCTGGAGGCTTGCAGCGCAAACCATTTGTCGATAACCAGCGCTTCCGCTTGCCATTGATGGTAAAAGCTGTCCAGACACTGTTGTTTGGCGGGATGTGGGTTATTGACGATAACCGTTAATGCCGCCATTTGGTCGGTCATATTTTTAGCTTGGTTAAATTGCTGTTGGGATAATTGATAAATATGCTTATTTTCCAGCTTACTGAGATAGCTTAAACAGGTGTTTTTGATGCGTCTGCGGCCGATTGCGCCGGAATCAAACTGTCCGGACTCATCCCGATGATTATTCCGATATAAAGCCTGAAATTTCGCCTCAAGTTGTTCGGCTAAGGTCAGTAGCACAAATTCGCGGGCGGCATGAATCGCTTCAACATCGACAACCTGCATTTGTTCGGCCAGATAGGTTTCCGAGGGCAGACTTAATAATAAAGAGAAATACGACAAGTCATCCCAGGGTTGCTCCAGCACCTGTTGAATAGCGGCGACCATGATAGGACTGACGTGCATGTCTCTGCCGCTTTGCCAATCGGCAATCAGGCCTGAAATAATCTGTCCGGCCAGTTGCTGCCCGGCTTCCCAGCGATTAAAGGTGTCGCTGTCGTAGCTTAATAAAAACGCCAGCTCATCCAAACTGCGTTCCATGACCAGTTTAACCGGCGCTGAAAAGCCTCTTAGGATAGACACCACCGGCTGTTCGACTAAGTTTTCAAAGGTAAAGACTTGTTCGGATTGGGTGAGTTGCAGAAGGCTTTGTAGGGGCGGATTTATCCGCCCTGGGCGACTGCCAACAGTAGGCGCTTTAGGCGAAGTCTCTCCACCAGCTTGTAACTTGCAAGGCGCTACAGAGCCGTCTTTGTTAAGTAAACCCACCGTTACCGGAATATGCAGTGGCTCTTTAAGCGCTTGCCCAGGCGTTGGCGGGCAGTTTTGGCTCAAGGTTAACGTCAGGGTTTGTGCGGATGGGTCATAGTGCTGTTGAACGGTCAATACCGGCGTTCCAGCCTGCGCATACCAGCGGCGAAATTGGCTTAAATCAATATTATTGGCCGCTTCCATCGCGTTAACGAAATCATCGCAAGTAACCGCCTGTCCATCGTGACGCTCAAAATACAAATCGCTGCCTTTGCGAAAGCCGTCAGTGCCCACCAACGTGTGGATCATGCGCACCACTTCAGCGCCTTTTTCATACACGGTCAAGGTGTAAAAGTTGTTGATTTCTATATAGGCATCAGGGCGTATCGGATGCGCCAGCGGTCCGGCATCTTCAGCAAACTGGCGGGTACGCAGCATGTTGACGTCTTCGATGCGTTTTACCGCTTTTGAGGCTCGGTCGCCGGTAAATTCCTGATCGCGAAACACGGTAAAGCCTTCTTTCAGGCTGAGCTGGAACCAGTCCCGGCAGGTGATGCGATTACCGGTCCAGTTATGGAAATATTCATGACCGATCACGCCTTCGATATGTTCATAATCGGAGTCGGTTGCGGTATCGGGCCGTGCCAGCACAAATTTGGTATTGAATACGTTCAGTCCCTTGTTTTCCATCGCGCCCATGTTGAAGTGGCTGACCGCGACGATCATGTATAAATCCAGATCGTATTCGCGACCATAGACCTGTTCATCCCAAAGCATGGCGTTTTTCAGCGACTGCATCGCATGGTCGCATTTATCGACATCGTGTTTTTCGACAAAGATTTGCAGGTCGATGTCGCGACCGGATTGCGTGGTAAAGCGGTCTTCAACGCATTCCAGTTGTCCTGCAACCAGCGCAAATAAATAACAGGGCTTGTTGAACGGATCTTCCCAGGTTACCCAGTGGCGATTATCCGGCAATTCGCCTTGGGCGACTTTATTGCCGTTGGATAACAACACCGGATAACGGTCTTTGTCGCCAACCAGCGTTGTGGTGAACAAGGTCATTACATCGGGCCGGTCCAGAAAATAAGTGATTTTTCTAAAGCCTTCCGCCTCGCACTGAGTGCACAACATGCCGCTGGATAGATACAGTCCTTCCAGAGCGGTGTTGGCTTTCGGGTTGATACTATTTTCGATCGTTAAGACAAAACGTTGCTGCTGCGGAACCTGGTTAATGATTAACGCATCCTGGGTTTGCAGATATTGATCTTTGCTTAAGTCATTCACTCTGGGCTGTCCTGCCCAGAGCCCTTCGGGTAAATGCAAATCCGCTCCAGACGGATTTGTGCCGTCATCCAGATTGATGCGGATGAGCTTCATATTTTCACCCGATAAGGTCAGCGCCGTGTCTTTGGACTGACTGGCAGGGTTGCGGCTCAGGGTGAGTCGTGAACTCACCCGGGTGTTTTCATCATCCAGGTCAAAATTCAAGGCTACGCTATGAATCAGGTATTCGGGTACGGTGTAGTCTTTCAGATAAATGGTTTGGGGGTTTGCGTCGCGCATTATTGTTACCTGTTGTTGTGATCGGAAGCCCTGATGTTTTTGGCTGCGAAAATTGTGATGAGTAACCAGGCTGTTAAAAAACAAACACCGCCGATGGGGGTGATCATGCCTAGCCATTTAAGATTAAGGAGAGCCAGCAAATACAAGCTGCCGGAAAATAACAGTATGCCGCTGAACATCAAGCGACCGGCCCAGTGCAATAATTTGGAATCGGGTGCTTGCTGGTTGATCAGAGCAATGCCGATCAGACCTAGTGCATGGTACATTTGATAGGTCACTCCGGTTTGGTAGACAGCCAGCATCTCTGGACTGATGACGGTTTTTAAACCATGAGCGCCGAATGCGCCCATGCCGACGCCGATTAAAGCGCTTAGCGCGCCGAGCAATAAAAAATGCATCTACTTTTCCAATAGTCTGGGCATCAACTGCACCAGATTGCAAGGCCGGGTACGATGATCCAGTTGCTCTTTAATCAGTGCATCCCAGGCGGTGCGGCAGGCTCCCGATGAGCCGGGCAGGCAAAAAATATAGGTTGCATTGGCGACGCCGGCAATGGCCCTGGACTGAATGCTTGAGGTTTTAATGTCCTGATAGGAAAGCATCCTGAAAATTTCGCCAAAACCGTCCAGAACCTTGTCCAGCAACGGCGCAACCGCCTCAGGCGTACCATCCCTGCCGGTGACGCCGGTGCCGCCGGTGGCGATCACGACATTAACCTTATCTGCGGCAATCCAGTTTGAAACCGCCGCCCTGATTTGATAGATGTCGTCAGCGACTATTTTCTTTTCGGTAACCTGATGTCCTGCATCGGTTGCACGTTCCGCCAGTATTTTTCCGGATACATCGTCGGCAGCGGTGCGGCTGTCGGAAACGACCAGGATAGCGATGTTTAACGGGATGAATTTTCTGTCTGTAGTCATATTTTTTAAAGGCGAAGGGCGAAGGACAAAAAGCGAAGGGGTCAGGATTCAAGGTTCAAATTACGCACCTTTCGCCTGTTGCCTTGCGCTTTTCATCTGATCACTTTAACACAACAAAGAATCCTTCCTGTCCCCGCTGAATATTAATCAACAGCGCGCCGTTTGGGTCAATGACCCGTTTTAACTCTTCAATATTACGAACGCGATAACGATTTGCCGACACGATAACGTCACCGGGACGCAAGCCTAGGCGCCAAGCATTAGACGTCGCGTCGACTTTTTCAATTAAAACACCTTCGTTCTGAGTCTTTAGCGGTACGCTTAACAGCGTACCCTGTAAGGTGCGATGCAGTTTATCCCCGGCCAATTGCGGCAACTCCTGCTTGCCTATTGTCGCCGTTACTCGTTTTTTCTCATTGCCACGAAAATATTCCAACTCCACGTTATCGCCAATCTGCATCAGGCCGACAATATTGCGCACATCATGACTGTTTTTAATGGCGCGGCCATTAGCGGTAACAATAATATCGCCCGGCTCCAGTCCGGCTTTTGCTGCTGGCGAACCGCTTTCAATCCGGCTAATCGCAGCGCCATGCTTGTTTTTTAAATTAAAGGCTTTGACCAGTTCAGACGTCAGATCCTGCGTGGTAACGCCTAACAATCCACGGCGGACTTCACCGTGCTTAACCAGCGACTCTTTAATGGTCATGACCATATTAGATGGGATTGCAAAGCCGATACCGATATTACCGCCGCTGGGGGCGAGAATTGCGGTATTCATGCCGACAAATTCACCGCGTAGATTAACCAGAGCCCCGCCTGAATTGCCAGGGTTAATGGATGCATCGGTCTGAATAAAATCTTCGTAGCCTTCTATGCCAAGGCCCGAACGACCCAAAGCGCTGACTATGCCGGAGGTAACGGTTTGTCCCAGGCCGAATGGATTACCGATGGCGACAACAAAATCACCGACTCTCAGTTGACTGGAATCAGCAATAGGCAACATGGTTAAGTTTTCTGCAAGAATCTGAATGATAGCGACATCCGCTTCAGGATCGGTGCCGATTAGTTTAGCCGAAAGCTGGCGACCATCATTCAAGGTCACCATAATTTTGTCGGCTTTATCGATAACATGGTTATTGGTCAGAATATAGCCTTCGTTGCTGTCAATAATAACGCCGGAACCCAAGCTGTTCCTTTGTTGTTGACGCAGCTGATTGGGAATGTTAAAAAACTGGCGAAAAACAGGATCCTGCATCAGTGGATTTTCACTGACCATAATCTGGGTCGACGTTGAAATATTAACCACCGCCGGCATGCTGCGCTCAAGCATAGGAGCCAGAGACGGTAATGGCTGACCGTCAATGTAGGACGGCAAGCCAGTTTGCGCAACAGAAGCCGTACAAAAATAAGCAGGTAGCAACGTTATACCTATAAATAACAGCTGTTTGACTAATTTTGTGTTCATCATGATTTTCCGGAACTTGTTAAATAGACACAACCAATAATATACGTGCAAAAATGTTTAATACAAGGTGTGTTAAAGTAGTTTTTTAAACAATCAACACTGTCATTTAACGCTGATCTTGCATAGAATA
This sequence comes from Candidatus Methylobacter titanis, assembly GCA_029946125.1. Taxonomy (GTDB): domain Bacteria; phylum Pseudomonadota; class Gammaproteobacteria; order Methylococcales; family Methylomonadaceae; genus Methylobacter_A; species Methylobacter_A titanis. Next base: position 63,932 of record JAQSDX010000005.1, on the reverse strand, counting down.
TTCAAATGGCCGTAGACATCAATTCTGAAGATGGACTGATTATTCGCAAGCTAATTCCGCTCGCAACCCTACCGGGCGTTCAGTTTGCTGCGTTATGCGCTGAAATGACTGTCGAAGAAGCTCAGGACGGTTTCTTGTTTAAAAAAGGCGATATAGCCCCCCATTTTGTTTATCTGCTAAGTGGCGAGGTTACGCTTCAGGCAGCCGGGTTGGTTGTCGAGGTGATTGCCGCAAGTAGCGATTCTGCGAAGTTTGCATTGGCACACCAGATCCCAAAAAAAATTGACGCAGTCGCGAACGGAAAAGTACGTTTCTTGCGCCTGCACACTGATATTGTTAATAATCCCCTTCCTATTGCTTACCAAGAGAACCACAGTTACATGGTCATTGACGAGACTAAAGATGATCCAGAAGATTGGATGACAGCGTTATTGAGATCGCCTATTTTCCAACGTCTCCCCCCCGCCAATTTACAAAAAATATTGATGAGTTTGGAGGCCATTTATTATAAAAAGGGCGAGCACATCCTCGAGCAAGGCGGCACAGGAGATTATTATTACCTGATTAAAAATGGACGATGCCTGTTAACGCGTAAACCATCACCTAATGCCAAAGAGATTACATTAGCTCAGCTGGCAAACGGTGACACTTTTGGCGAAGACTCATTGCTTTCCGGCGCGCCCAGAAACGTAACGATTACGGCAGCGACCGATATTACTTTGTTACGCTTGGACAAAAAACAATTTGTATCGTTAATAAAAGAGCCCTGTTTAAAGTTTATTGATTATGCGGAAATGCAGGCGGCGATAATAAAAGGCGCTGTTTTGTTGGATGTCCGCTCGCAGGATGAATATGACGCTCAACATCTTGACGGCAGCATCAATGCGCCTTTTTTCTCCTTAAGAATACAGCTTAAAACCTTAAGCCATGAAAAGCTTGTCATTGTTGTTTGTCGAGATGGCAAGATTAGCGAGGCGGCCGCATTTTTACTGCTCAGGCATAAGATCGAAGCCATGATTTTGAGAGGCGGGATGGAAAGTCTTGCGCCTAAACCGGAAAATGAAGCGCCTATTTCTGCTGATGCTGACCCGGAAAGCTCTGATCAACAAAGTGATCAAAAACAAGCTGTCGATAATTCGGCAACGGCGTCTTCATCAATACAGTCGTCAGCAAACGCCTCTGTTAGTATCCTCGAAGATCAAGTCAACACGCTTAAAGTGGAAAATGAAGCGCTGAAAAATACCAACCAACAGCTTAATGATAAGTGTATGAAGCTGGAATTTGACCGGCAAAATGCTGAAAAGCAATGTCGAGTATTGCACAAGCAAGTGGAGAAGTTAACCCAGGTGCTGGATAAACTAAAGCAAGTGTGAGGTCGGACAGGTGAGCTTTGTCCGCAGGGAAAAATGCGGCAACCTAACCCGACAGTCAAAATTACTGACGTCGGGCCATGCTACGCGTGGCTTGCGCTCGTGGAGTACAAGCCGGAAAAGAGCGTTTAAATCAACTAATTATTTGATTTTAGCTTCTTTATAAATAACGTATTTACGAACCACAGGATCAAATTTCTTGATCTCCATTTTTTCGGGCATAGTCCGTTTGTTTTTTGTAGTGGTATAAAAGTGCCCGGTGCCTTCGCTAGAAACCAATTTAATTTTATCGCGCATTTTTCTATCCTCTTTTAAGCGTTATAGCCAGATTTACGCAAGTCGGCAAGAACAGCATCAATGCCATTTTTGTCAATGATACGCATACCTTTGGTGGAAATTCTGAGGCGAACCCAGCGATTTTCGCTTTCTACCCAGAATCTGTGATGTTGCAGATTCGGACAAAAGCGTCTTTTAGTTCTGTTGTTAGCGTGTGAAACGTTATTACCTGTAACCGGGCGTTTGCCTGTTACTTGACATACTTTGGACATGATTAACCCCTAATGCGTGCCTAAATTCAAAAGTTAGCCGAGCTTTATACCAAAAATTCTTTCCAAGGTAAATAAGAATCTATAAAATGAATACGATAAAAGGCGCAAGACGAAGGGCAAAAGATGCCTCATTTTTTAGCCTTTAGCCTTGCGACTCAAACAATTACCAGGAAAAAATATGCCCATTAAACTCGGCATGGTCATGGACTCCATAGACCATATCAACATAAAAAAAGACACCAGTTTTGCAATGTTACTTGAAGCACAGGCTCGAGGCTGGGAGCTGCATTATATGGAGCTCAACGATTTATTCCTGAGAAACGGCAGAGCTTATGCCAGAACACGAACGATTAAAGTTCAGCGAGATGAAAAAAGCTGGCACGAGTTTACGGCCGAGCAGGACATTCCTTTGGATCAGCTGGACGTAATTATGATGCGCAAGGACCCTCCTTTCGATCAGGAATATATTTATGCCACCTATTTGCTGGAACGCGCGGAAAGTATGGGTGTTTATGTGGTTAACAAACCGCAGTCGTTGCGGGATGCCAATGAAAAGCTTTTTACCGCATGGTTTCCGCAGTGTTGCGCTGAGACTTTAGTCGCTAGAGAGCCAGCCAGAATCAGGCGTTTTTTGCTGGAGCAAGGCGAAATTATTTTAAAACCGCTGGATGGCATGGGCGGTACTTCTATTTTCCATTTGCGCCAAAACGATCCCAATCTTAGCGTGATTCTGGAAACCATGACCCAGTACAACAGTCGCTATGTGATGGCGCAAAAGTATCTGCCGCAAATTGTAGACGGCGATAAACGGATATTGCTGGTTAATGGCGAGGTCATACCCTACTCTCTGGCGCGCATCCCTGCACAAGGCGAAACCCGCGGCAATTTGGCGGCGGGCGGGCGGGCCGAAGGCCGGGAACTCACCGAGCGAGATCGCTGGATTGCGGGCCAGGTCGGACCTACATTACGGGAAAAAGGCCTGGTTTTTGTCGGGATCGATGTGATTGGCGATACGCTGACCGAAATTAATGTGACCAGTCCCACTTGCGTTCAGGAACTGGATCGCCAGTTTGGCTTGAATATTTGCGGTCAACTGATGGACCATATTGAAACCGTCCTGCTGCCGCACCTGCTCCCGGCAGGTTTGCGGCATACACACCATCCATGATGATAATGAGCACACATCAGCCAATATTTGATCCACCTGCAGAGCTGTCTACCAATGATTCATTATTGATTGCCTTATTTGTAGCGACGGTCATTCATGTTGTTATCGGACTGGGCATTAATTTCACCGCGCCGCAGCCGGCGCAAGTCAGCCGTGCTATCGATATTACCCTCGTCAATATACCGACACCAAAAGTGCCTGAAAAGGCGACGTTTTTAGCGCCGGAAAATCAGCTGGGCGCTGGCGAACAAAGTAAGAAGCCGAAACAGCCGCCGCCACAACAACTGCCCAGCCAGGGCAAAAACCAGCCCAAACAGCTAAAAAAGAGCGTAGCGGAACACAGCGAGCCTAAAGTAGCGAAAAAACTGATCACTCAAAAAAAGGCAGAAAAGAAAATCGTTACTGCAAGCAAGCCGGATACAAAGCACCCGGCTGAAAAGCATCCACAATTGTCGCCTGAGTTGCTACAGCAACAAATTGCGCAATTGGGTACCGAAATCAGGCTAAACCAGCAAAGTGCCGAGCAAACTAAGATAAAATTTGTCAACTCGGTGAGCGCCCATAAATATGTGGCCGCCCAATACATGAAAGATTGGGAATCTAAGGTGGAGCGTACCGGCAATCTTAATTACCCGGAAGTGGCCATCAAGAAAAACTTTTCCGGCATCTTAACCATGGATGTCGGCATTAAAGCCGACGGCAGCATTTACAGCATACGCATCAACCAGTCGTCGGGAAATCCGGCATTGGATGAGGCTGCTAAAAGAATTGTTCGTATGAGCGCGCCATTTGCACCGTTACCTGCCGACTTGCTGAAAGAGCTCGATGTTTTGGTCATTACCCGGGTTTGGAAATTTTCTGATGAATCGGGTATGACCTCGCGATAAACAGTTGCTTAAGTGACTATAAACTTTGATACTAAGATCCATGAACCAAGCTACTTACTTAACCAACCAGTTTATTATCGCCATGCCCACTCTGGCGGATCCCAATTTTTTTCATACGGTTACCTATTTGTGTCAACATAATGAAGACGGTGCATTAGGTATCGTCATTAATCGATCAACGGACATGAAGCTGGGCGAAATTTTTAAACAGATGGGTATAGACGTCACCTCGCCCGCTGCCGCCGAAATGCCGATTTTTGCAGGTGGCCCGGTGCAACAGCAACACGGCTTCGTGATACATACTTCCGGTGGAGATTGGCATGCAACCATAGCCGTTTCAGAGACCATTTCCCTGACAACTTCACGTGATGTACTTGAAGCCATTGCCACAGGCGTAGGCCCAGAACAGTATCTGGTCGCGTTAGGCTATGCCGGTTGGGGCGCAGGGCAATTGGAAAAAGAGATCCTGGATAATGCCTGGCTTAATACGCCTTGCGGTAAACAAATTATATTTGATACGCCCGTTAACTTGCGCTGGAATGCGGCAGCCGACCAGATCGGCATTGATATTAATCAATTGACTGCCCCGGCAGGACATGGCTAATTTTGGGTAACTGTATTGCCTGTGACCTTCAGCCTAATCTTTCTTTGAATACCAACCAGACGCCGCACCTGCTCCCGGCAGGTTTGCGGCATACACACCATCCCTGGCGATATAAACTATGCAAGACCCCTTACTAGCCAAAGCCAACACCGATACCTATTTGGGTTTCGATTTCGGTACTAAAAAGATAGGCACAGCGGTCGGTCAAACGACCACAGTTAGCGCAAGTCCACTACAAACCATACGCTCGATCAATCAAATCCCTAACTGGGAAATCATCGGCAAGCTGATACAAGAATGGCGGCCGGCCGGTTTAGTGGTCGGCATATCAAAGCAGGCCGACGGCTCTGACAACCCGGTAACGCCGCGTATGTTAAAATTTTGCCGACAGCTGGAAGGCCGTTATCAACTGCCGGTTTTCCAGCAGGATGAGACCCTGTCGACCTATGAGGCCAAACAACTACTGTTTGATGAAGTCAGCGTCAGTGCAAGCAAACTCTGGGAAGTGCAAGATCAACTCGCCGCCCAGCTTATCTTGCAAACCTGGTTAAATGACCGTACAAGAAAGGACTATTAAGTGTTAGCAATACCCGAATTATTAAATCACCTGGAAGCTGAGCTAAAACGCATTATCGATGAACGACAGCTGGTTAATCCGCTGATGATAGGCATCCGTACCGGCGGCGTCTGGATTGCCGAGCAAATGCACCGCCGTTTACATATCAGCGAACCTTTGGGGCTGCTGGATATCTCATTTTACCGGGACGATTTTTCGCAAATCGGCGTTAACCCCAATGTAAAGCCGAGCCAGTTGCCGACTCACATTGAAGGCCGAGACCTTATCCTGATCGATGATGTTTTTTATACCGGCAGAACCATACGTGCCGCGATGAATGAAATTTTCGATTACGGCAGGCCGAACCAGATCGTGCTGGCGGTACTGATAGAGCGCGACGGCAGGCAAATCCCGTTAAATCCCGATTGTGTTGGTACCAGCATTACCTTAGATCCGGATCAACGGATTAAATTGACCGGACCGGAACCCTTGGCCGTTCACCTGGAAACTATTGAAGCAGTGGCATAAGCAATGACTGATAACCTGCAATTAAATACGGAAGGCAAGCTCAAACATTTTTTGACCATCGAAGGCCTGAGCAAGAGCTTATTAACCGAAATTCTCGATACTGCCGAGTCATTCGCCGGGATGTCGGAGCACCAGGTTAAAAAAGTTCCGCTGTTGCGCGGCAAAACCATCGTCAATCTGTTTTTTGAAAACAGTACCCGCACCCGAACAACCTTCGAATTGGCAGCGACGCGTCTGTCCGCCGATGTCATCAATATGAATATCGCCACCTCGGCCACGTCAAAAGGCGAAAGTCTGCTCGACACCATCCGCAATCTGGAAGCCATGTTTGTCGATATGTTTGTGGTGCGCCATGCACTCAGCGGCGCGGCGCATTTTATCGCCCAGCAAACCGCGTCGCATATCAGCGTAATCAATGCCGGCGATGGGCAGCACGCGCACCCGACGCAGGCGATGCTGGACATGTTTACGATACGCCAGCTCAAACCGGATTTTTCCAGCCTCAGAGTCGCCATTATCGGCGATATATTGCATTCTCGAGTGGCGCGCTCGGAGATCCAGGCATTAAATACCCTGGGTGCCGCCGAAGTCAGAGTGATTGCGCCCAAAACCTTATTGCCCGCGCATGTGGAAAGTTTAGGCGTGAACGTTTCGCATAATTTAACCGAAGGGCTTAAAGATATTGATGTGGTGATGATGCTGCGTTTGCAGAAAGAACGCATGAGTTCGGCGCTACTGCCCAGCGAAAGCGAGTATTTCAAGTGTTTCGGACTGACCGAAGAAAAACTCAAAATCGCCAAACCCGATGCTATCGTGATGCACCCAGGTCCTATCAACCGGGGCGTAGAGATTGATTCCAAAGTCGCGGACGGCCCGCAGTCGGTAATACTCAAACAAGTCAGCAACGGCATCGCGGTGCGCATGGCCATCATGGCCATGGCGATGCAAACCGCACCTGCTCCCGGTAGGTTTAGCGGCATACACACCATCCCTGGCGATCGCCACGCCGATTCCCTATCGGCTAGTGGCATACACACCATCCCTGGCGATAAGGGAGTTGCATGATGAAAATTCACATAAATCACGGCAGGATCATCGATCCGGCCAACGACATCGATCGCATCGGTTCCGTGTATATCAAAGGCGGCAAGATTGTGTCGGTGACTGACGAACCGGCTGGATTTAAACCGGATACGGTTATCAATGCCGAAAATCAAATCGTCTGTCCCGGCTTTATCGACTTAAGTACGCGTTTGCGGGATATGGGACACAGCCGCAAAGCGACCTTTAAAAGCGAAGTGCGTGCCGCTGCCGCTGCCGGTGTTACCACCCTGTGCCTGCAACCGGATACCGTGCCGGTGATCGATACCACCGCCGTGGTCGAGCTGATCAAGGAGCTGGCAGAAAAAGCCGATTACCCGCAAATTTATGTAATTGGCGCCCTCACCCAGAAACTGGAAGGCACCGAACTCAGCTCGATGCTATCGCTGAAACAAGCTGGCTGCATAGCGGTCGGTAATGCCAATCGGCCGGTGAAAAATCTGTTGATTTTAAGACGAGCCATGGAATATGCGGCCAGTCATGATTTGTTATTGATGTTCCGGCCTAATGATTTTTGGTTGGGCAATAACGGTTGCGCCCATGAAGGCGTAGTCGCCACCCGCTACGGTTTGCCCAGCATTCCCGAAGCCGCCGAAACCATCGCTCTGGCACAATGCCTGGAACTGGCCGAGCTGACCGGCTGCCGAGTACATTTTGGCCAGTTAAGCTGCAAACGATCAGTGATTAAAATACATCAGGCCAAAAAATATGGCTTGAAAGTCAGTGCCGATGTCTCCATCCATCAACTGCATCTGACTGAAAACGACATGAAGCCTTTTGACAGCGCTTATCATGTGTTGCCGCCATTGCGTACCGAAGAAGATAGGCAGTATTTAAGACGAGGGCTAGCCGTCGGCACGATCAACAGCATCTGTTCCGATCATCAGCCGCATGATCTGGACGCCAAGCTGGGTGCGTTCCCGGAAACCGAACCGGGGATGTCATCCTTGGAAAACCTGTTGCCGTTAATGCTGAAACTGGTCACACGGCACGCGATAACCCTGAAACAGGGCATCGCCTGCTTAAGCGCCAATCCGGCGCGGGTGCTGCGCTTAAACAGCGGCGCGTTAACGCCCGGCTTCTCAGCCGATGTATGTATTTTCGACCCGGAACTCGACTGGCAGATTAATTCGGAAAACTGGAAAAGCCAGGGCGTTAACACGCCGTTTTGGGGGCAAACCCTGAAAGGCCGGGTAACCCATACTTTGCAGGCAGGCAAAATCATTCACCGCTTGTAGGAGCGGGCCATGTCCGCGAAGAAGGAGCGACAACTTTGCAATCCCTGTTCAAATGGCGCGGGCATGGCCCCGCTCCTACAATGTCATTGTGCTTAAATGACAAACGGGGTAACAATAACTTACAGCACACCCCAACTTACAGCACACCCCTTTAAACATTTTCGTGCTTTTCGTGGCCAATACGTAACATCACCCATAACGGAAAATTAACATGATGCAAAAAAGAACCGCTCACCAGATAGCCGATGTGCTGATTGAGGCTCTGCCCTATATTCAACGTTTTAAAGGCAAAACCATCGTGGTTAAATTCGGCGGCAATGCGATGATTGATGAAGAACTCAAACATAGCTTCGCACGAGACATCGTATTGATGAAACTGGTCGGCTTAAACCCGATAGTGGTTCACGGTGGCGGGCCGCAAATCGGTCAGTTGCTGGAAAAACTGGGTAAAACCACAGGCTTTGTCGACGGCATGCGCATCACCGACAGCGAAACCATGGATGTGGTTGAGATGGTGCTGGGCGGACTGGTCAATAAAGAAATCGTCAATTTAATCAACATGCACGGCGGCAAAGCGGTTGGCTTGACCGGCAAAGACGGCAATTTTATTCGGGCTAAAAAACTGCACCTTACTCCTCGCGAAGCCTTGCCTGGAGCGCTGGCCCCGGAGATTATCGATCTGGGCCATGTCGGCGAAGTCAGCAGTATAGATCCGGCGGTACTCGATATGCTCGGCAGCAGTGATTTTATTCCGGTTATCGCCCCGATCGGGGTTGGTGAAGACGGTCATTCCTATAACATCAATGCCGATCTGGTTGCCGGGAAAATTGCCGAACAGTTAAAAGCCGAGAAACTGATTTTGCTGACCAATATACCGGGCATCCTGGACAAACAGGGCGCGCTGCTGACCGGTTTATCGATCAAAAAGACCGAGGAACTTATCGCTGACGGCACCATTTCCGGCGGCATGATCCCCAAAACCCGCTGCGCTACCGATGCGATAAAAGGTGGTGTGACCAGCGTGCATATTATTGACGGTCGTGTCGACCATGCGGTGCTGCTGGAACTGTTTACCGATCAGGGGGTTGGTACATTGCTGCTGAATGGGTAAGGAATTCCACCACGAACGACTTGCATGGATGCAGGAGGTAGAGCAACGCATGGAGCAGTTGCCGAGACACGAAGAAAATCCAAGGTAAAAACTTCGTGTCTGATCGAATCCTACGGCCCTTGCCTGTAAACGGCAACGTGAGCGCAAAAGCGATGAACCCCGTCAGACGGCACTTCCGATAGTCGTTGAAACGTTGGTCGAATTCGCCGCGTGCTGGCTCATTACTCACCCACCGCAGCTTCAATAAACGGCCTGAACGCCGTCCTTATGTCACGCACTTTCTGGCTGGCGCAGAGTTCAGTGCCTGCCGATGATTCCCAACAGCGAATGTTAAGGAAAAGCTGCTTTTTTTTGTTTTCATCTTCTATTTTTGAAATCGCCAAGCTCAGGTCGCTGTCGGTTGCTGGTGCCCTGCCCAGAATCAATTTGTCAGTATCGGTATCAATCGGTGTTGTGGCATGCGTTTTGATGAACTCATGCGCGCTCATCCAAGCCTTTACGCAAAGCTCATCAGTCCGGCAGGTGTATAAACCCATGTCATCGGCAACTTTATTCTCTGCAATCTTGTCAGATTCTTTAGAGGGGTCTTTATGGTCCCGGGTTAAAAATGTAAAACGTTCGATGTCGGCTTCAAATTCGGCCTTGGCCCGATTCTTTTTTTCGATCTGTTTGTTTATTTCGGCATAAGCAACTTGTATCTGTGCTTCTGTTTGTTTGATGTCACTCAGCAAATCTTTTGTCATTTTTTTGCCGTTACGTTCGAGTTCTGCGGCTTTCTTTTGCTGTATTCCCAGTTGATTTTCTACCCGTTTTAAATTGCCCTGAGCCACGTTTCGTTGAGCATCCAGAGTCTGTAGGGTTGCGTAAATACTCTCTTCCATGTCCTTCACATTACGGAAGGTGCTGAGCAGCACTTTGTCGTTAGCTTGTTGCTGGGCGATGATTTCTTCCTGAGCTTTTTTCAGGGTACTCAGTCGTTCATCCATCGCCTGCTGTTCTTTTGTTTTTGCCTTTTCGGTGACGGCAAGAACCCGGCCTTTGTCGCTTAGCGATTCTCGCCGATATTGAGACTGTTCCGGCGGAACCTGATCGGAGAAAATGGTTTCGCCATTTTCATTTACCCAACGGTACATTTTTTTGGCAAGTGCAGACTGGCTGCCACATAAAAAAAGAAAACAAACCAGAAAAATACTGGCTGAAAAAGTGCGTGTTTGCATGGCTGAGGTGTGGTTTTTTCCAGGGAAAATAAATGATAGGGCAAAGATACTGGAAGAGCAGGCGAAAGGCAAAAGGTGCAAGACAAAAAACCTTGGCTTCATCATGGCCGTTTTTTAGTCTTTAAATCGCAATCGTAACAAGGAAAGATCGAATTGCAGCGCATCAGACAGGTATGGGGATTTCTTTGGCGAACTCATCGGCTATAAACCCGATCAGATACGGATGGCTTTGCCGTCGACTGGCGCCGCCTTGATCCTGAGTTTTAATCTGTCGCCCTGCAGTCCCGACCATTCATTCTTGCCGGCCTTGGGTTGAACAGGGAGCTTCTGCGTCAAAACGCAATGTTGCCAGCGGTACCCGTTCAACCGATCACCGGTTTAACCAATCAAATTGGCTAATTGATGCAGCGGCGGCAGCACCACCATTTTTGCCAGTTGCAATAGCATTAACGCGGCTAAAGGCGACAAGTCAATGCCGCCCAGATCGGGAATGAATTTGCGGCAAAGATCAAGCACAGGTTCGGTCAGGCTGTTCAAGATAGACGATGCGGCATTAAACGAGCCGGGATTCAGCCAGCTGAGAATGGCTCTGGCAAATACCGCATAGATGAAGATATTGATCAGCAACGAAACCAGCTGGGTCAACGATAAAATCGTCAATGCGCCGATACTGATAGCGATGCCCTTCAGCAGTAATATGGAAAAATCGGCCAGCATTTGCAGGCCAAATACCAGAACCAGCGACGACGTATCTATTTTTCCGATAGACGGAACAAAGCGGCGTAGCAGTTTTAACGGCGGGTGCGTCACTTTGACCAGAAACTGGGAAATTGGGTTGTAAAAATCGGCGCCGCACCATTGCAATAAAAAGCGCAGTAACACCGCTAAAATATACAGAGAAAACAGCGAATCGATGATAAAAATAGCCGGATCGGCCATGTAGCTTGAACCCATTAGAAGTTCTCCATTTGTTTAGACATTTCAATAGATCGGTCTCGTGCCGCATGTAAGGCTTTTGACACCAGCTCGGTAAAACCGCCTTGCTCAAACGTTTCTATAGCCTGCTGGGTCGTGCCGCCGGGAGAGGTGACGCGCTTGCGTAACTGTTCCGGCGATTCGGCCGATTCCAGCGCTATTTTGGCCGCGCCCAATGCCGTCTGTTGTACCAGTAAACGCGCGGTCTGTTCGCTCAAACCCAGCTCTAATGCGGCTTTTTCCATGGCTTCCATCAGCAGGAAATAATAGGCGGGGCCGCTGCCGGAAACGGCGGTCACCGCGTCCAACTCGGCTTCATCGTTAACCCACAGCGCAATGCCGACCGACCGTAAGATGTTTTCCGCCAGATCGCGTTGTTCAGCTGTCACCTTGTCGTTGGCATGCAAGGCGGTAGCGCCGGTCAATACCAGTGCCGGGGTGTTGGGCATGCAACGCACTATCGCGGTATCAGCGCCTAACCAGCGGCTTAAACTGTTCTGGTTTATACCGGCGGCAATAGAGACCACCAGCGATTTTTTTTGCTGAATTAGCGCAGCAACGCTTTGTGCCACGGCGCTCAGTGTCTGCGGCTTGACCGCTAAAACCACGACATCGACCGCATTGATGATGTCGTCATTGTTAACCGAAGTATTAATGTGCAGTTGTTTCGCCAGGTCAGTCAGCGTGTCCGGGTTAATATCCGACACCCAAATCTGCTCCGGTGTATGTCCGCTGGCAATCAATCCGCTAATCAGACTGGATGCCATATTACCGCCGCCGATAAATCCTATTTTATGTATTTTCATGCTGGTTAATGTGTTGGTTGAGTTGAAAGTATTTTACCCTATATGAGGTCGGCATAATAAATCACAAGGCTTTTGATCTGGCAAGCTGTGCTACATTAGCCGTACCAAACGATAAACAGAACTTATGATTGAAACCATTTATATAGAACAAGCTATCTTGCAGCACCCACGTGTTCTCGATATTGTGGCGCGATTTCCCCAAGCCAGAAAAATAACCTGTGGCCGTTACGGCGAAGTGTTTAACCCCAAAGCGCAAAACTTTCGCCTGCAAAAGCAACAGCCTGCCTTGATATTGGCGGAAAAATATAAAAACTTTGCGCTGCCTGCTCCGCCGGGTTACGGCATCGGGGCGACAAGAAATTATTATTTCTCGCACATGCTCAACTGTCTGTACGATTGCCGTTACTGTTTTTTACAGGGCATGTATCAGTCGGCCAATTACCTGCTGTTTGTCAATTACGAGGATTTCCAGCAAGACATCCGCCAACTATGTGCCGAATCACCGGACGAAAACCTGCATTTTTTTTCCGGCTACGATTGCGACAGTCTGGCTTTGGAGCCGGTAACCCGGTTTGCCGAGCAGTTTTTGCCGTTTTTTGCCACACTGCCCAATGCCTGGCTGGAACTAAGAACCAAAAGCACCCAGGTCAGAAGCCTGTTAAACCGCGAACCCTTGCCACGATGTATCGTGGCGTTCAGTCTGTCCCCGGATGAAATAGCCGCAAAAGTCGAGGACAAAGCGCCATCGGTACAGCGGCGTCTGGATGCATTGGTCAAATTGCAGCAACAAGGCTGGCAAATCGGACTGCGCTTCGATCCGTTGCTTTATCAAAAAGGCTATCAACAGCAGTATCGGCAATTATTCGAGCAGGTTTTTTCCCGTATCGATCTAAACCTGTTGCACTCGGTCAGTCTTGGCGTATTCAGACTGCCGGAGAATTTCTTTAAAAAAGTGCATAAACTTTATCCCGAAGAAAAACTTTTTGCAGGCCCCTTGGTGAGTCAACAAGGGATGGTTTCGTATAAACAAGAACTGGAGCAGGAGATGATGCATTACTGCAGCGAACAACTCTTAACTTACATACCATCCGACAAATTTTTTCCATGCACGCTATAAAACGCACCATTCTGGTGACCGGGGCCAGCTCCGGCATAGGCCGAGCCATCGCCAGGAATTTATTGCAACAGGGGCATCGGGTGCTCGGCGTATCCCGCGATAGCGCCAAGTTTATCCGACCGATGGATAACTTCACTCCCGTGCAACTGGATTTAAGCCGGTTAACCGATATAGCGCAAAAAATCGGCGAACTGGAACAAGCCTTTCCCGAAATCGATGCGGTGGTTTTTTGTGCAGGGAGAGGACAGTTCGGCTCAATAGAGGAGTTTTCCTACGCTCAAATTGAAGAGCTGATGACGCTAAACTTTACCAGCCAGGCCTTTTTGGTAAGAGCGTTACTGCCTGCGTTAAAACGTAAAGGGCACAGCGATTTGATTTTTATCGGCTCGGAAGCCGCCTTAAAAGGCAGTCGCAAAGGGACGATGTATTGCGCCAGCAAGTTTGCGCTGCGCGGCTTTACCCAAGCCTTGCGCGAAGAATGCGGCAAAAGCAAGGTGCGGGTTTGTCTGATTAATCCCGGCATGGTCAAAACGGCATTTTTTGAACAACTGTCTTTTGAGCCGGGCGACGATGATAGCCATTTTATAAAGCCGGAAGATGTCGCCGAAGCAGTCTCCTATGTGCTTAATTCGCGAGCACATATCGTGGTCGATGAAATCAATCTGAGTCCTTTGAACAAGGTTGTAAAATTCAAGAAATCATGAAGATTTTTAACCCAGCTAATCGAGGATGAATTGAACCGTTTGCGGGGCAATGGCTTGAATATGCTTTCTCGTGCAGATGTATTCGGGGCGCGGCGGATTAGTAGAGAACGGCTCTGCAACTCGATTACTCACCGCATTATAGACAAAAAAGATATTGGAACGCGGATAAGGGGTGATATTGCTGTTAGATCCATGCATAACATTGCAATCAAAAATAATCACGCTGCCTGGTTTACCGGTCGCTGTCACAATCCTCTCACCTTTCTCCACCATTTGCTGAAGAGAGCTGTCGCTAGGAATACCGTATTCCTGTTTTTTAAGCGATGACTTGTAGTGCTCGGCAGGCGCATCTCCCTCACACACGGCATAGTCTTTATGAGAATCAGGAATCATCATCAGTGGGCCATTGTGCTGATAATTTTCTGTCAGCGTAATGGACATACTTAAAGCACGCATTCTGGGCATACCATCTTCAACATGCCAGGTTTCAAAATCTGAATGCCAATAAAATCCCTTGCCACGAAACTCCGGTTTGTAATTAACCCGCGACTGATGAATATAGACCTCATCACCCAATAGATATTGCGCCAAACCAGCCAGACGAACATCCGAAGCCAATTTTTTAAACATCGCACTGTTCTGATGCACATTGAAGATTGACCTGATATCGCCACTCCCGGGCTCGGTAATGGTTTGCTCAGAGGCTTTACGACGATCATCATGTCTCATGCTGTCAAGCTCCTGCTGAAAACAGCAAACCTCTTTTTCAGTAAACACGTCATCCAGAACCAGAAACCCTTGTTGTTCGTATTGCTTAACAAGTTTGTAATCTATGGGGCTATTACTGGCAGTTGCAGCGTAGAGAACGGGGTCTTGCCGCTGTATCAATTGCGCTGTTTTGCCGCCACGGGATGGATAAAAATCTTTAACCTGATTCGGAGTCTGTTTATTGTTAACACTCATGGTGAATATTTCTGCCTCTATAAATTTCATTGATTAGTCGGCAACAGCCTCTGAAATCAACTCATAGGCGCCCTCAGCATTGTGTACTTCCTTGCCGCTCAAGGGAGGATTAAAGACACATGCCAGTTTCATTTCCTTATAAGCACGCAATATATGCTTATCATGTTTATCCAGAATATAAAGCGTACCCGGGCTAATGGCATGTTTTTTACCATCATCCAGGGTTTCAACCTCACCCTCTCCGGAAATACAGTAGACTGATTCCAGATGATTTTGATAATGCATCTGAAAATCAGCTCCCTGGTAGATCGTCGTAATATGAAAGGAAAAACCCATATTGTCATCTTTCAATAACAACCGAGTACTTTCCCAGTTGCCATCTGGCGAAACGATACGGCGTCCGGTTTTTTCAGCGTCTGGTAATGTTCTCACTATCATGATTATGCCTTCTTTATGATATAGCTAATTACTGAAGCTTCCTCGTTTATAAGAGGTCTAATCCCGCTATTTATGCAGGGGCAGGTATTTTATGCAGGGTTTACTGGGTTTATAACAAAACCCAATTTAATCCTTTCCCTTTATACGTTGCGGGCTCAACAACGGGAAACTTCAGTTAGTTATTTTTCGCGGTTAAAAGTAGTTTTTTTCTTCAGGAATAGAATGTTCCTTGGCGCAAACTTCCTTTATCGCTTGCTCAACGATATCGATACCTTTTTTCAAATTTTCATCACTGATAATCAACGGGCAGAAAAACTTGACTACTTGATCATCAGCACCGCTCGTTTCAATAATCAGCCCCTGTTGAAAGGCCTTTCGAGTAATTTTTCCAGCCAGATCGCCATTGACACAATGAATACCCTGGAACATACCTAACCCACGAGTGGTAAAACTGCCGTTGCTATAATTATCGACGATATTAGTAAGACGCTCTGAAATGTACTTACCTTTCCGCTTGATTTCTTTAGAAAATTTATCATCCGACCAATAATGATCTATGGCCGCCGTTGCCGTTACAAAGGCTAAATTATTTCCTCTGAAAGTACCGTTATGCTCTCCGGGCTTCCATTGATCCAATTCCGGTTTAAAAAGAACCACGGCAAACGGTAAACCATAACCACCCAATGATTTGGATAAGGTCACCATATCAGGATAAATACCCGCATCTTCAAAACTAAAATACGTTCCGGTACGT
The DNA here is from genome assembly GCA_029946125.1 of Candidatus Methylobacter titanis. Taxonomy (GTDB): domain Bacteria; phylum Pseudomonadota; class Gammaproteobacteria; order Methylococcales; family Methylomonadaceae; genus Methylobacter_A; species Methylobacter_A titanis. The sequence continues at coordinate 47,847 of JAQSDX010000005.1, read as the reverse complement.
CCACATCCTGCCTGTATATCATCCACAATCAGCAACACGTCGTGCTTTCTGCACACCGCTTGTAAATTGGCCAGCCATTCAAAACTGGCGGCATTAATTCCGCCTTCACCCTGAACGGTTTCAACAATAACTGCAGCGGGTTTATCTATACCACTGCTGGAATCACATAACACCTTATCCAAAAAAGCGGTTGTATCTATGCCTTCACCCAAATAACCGTCATAAGGCATCCGGCTGACGCCATTGAGACTGACACCGGAAGCGCCGCGATGATGGGAGTTACCCGTTGCCGCCAATGCACCCAGAGTGACGCCATGGAAGCCATTGGTAAAGGCAATGATATTTTCACGGCCGGTCACATTTCTGGCTAATTTCAAGGCTGCCTCAACAGCATTGGTACCAGTTGGACCGGTAAATTGAACAACGTAATTCAAACCACGAGGCTTTAGGATTTTTTCATTAAAAGTTTCAAGAAACTCCCCTTTAGCCTTGGTATGTAAATCCAGACCATGGGTAATGCCATCGCGTTGAATATAATCGAGTAGTTTTTCTTTGAAAATGGGATTATTATGGCCGTAATTTAAGGTACCGGCACCGGCTAAAAAATCCAGATATTGATTACCTTCTTCATCATAAAGAAATTCGCCTTGCGCTTTGTTGAATATCCGCGGAAATGAGCGGGCATAACTTTGTACTTCTGATTCAATCTCTTCAAAAATTTTCATTATTAATTTTCCTGTTTGTTGTTGGATGAACGCCTGTAGTCAAGCGTCCACCCCGGGGTATCATTTGATAGGGCCAATTCTGACCAACATTTCTGTGTCATGTTCATTGTCAAAATGCCGTTCACGATCAAACATCACCGATGTATTGAGTTCCGTTTTCAGCTTATTTGCCAAACCCTGAAATAGCGCCCACGAAGCCTGATTCGACTCTGTAATGGTCGTTTCAAGATAGCTGACATTGCTGCATTGAGGTTGTAGCCAGATGTTTTGCAACATTCTGGTTGCCAGTCCTTGACCTCGAGCTTTCTCCCCGACAGCTACTTGCCAGATGAACAGCGTGTCAGGACGACCCGGAATAAGATAACCAGAGATAAATCCCACTAGTTCTCCCTGGCAAACAGCAGCAATCGAGGTGCCTGCAAAATGACTGCATTGCAATAAATTGCAATACATGGAATTGGGATCCAATGGGGGGCATTGATTAACCAGCTTGAATACTGATGCAGCATCTTCTGGCAAAGGTGGGCGTAGTTCGATTGTTAAATGCGTAGTTTTAGACATGCCTTATACTTGGTATATAGTTAATATTGTTTATAGCACTAAACAATTAACAATAGAGATAAATCTATGTTAAAAACTAATCACCGAATCCTGCGTACTCTACATAGTAGAATTATATATAATTGATATTAAATATAAAAAACTCAAATCAACCCATTCATTTCTTATGAAATAACAGCCCCATAATTCATGATATTTATATTTAATTTCAAACACATACGATATTTTTTCAGCAGCGCTTTGCAGTATCTAGGTTGTGAATAATAACTTAAGGAATAGCAAAAAAAAATCTATCGTTTTTTTGTTTAATACCAGAAACATACTACACGAATAAAACTCATTGTCTAGGGCAAAAATCCATAATGAATTCAACGACCGCCTAAAATATAGTGAAAAAACAATGACTTTTTTTCAGGCCTGGCGATAAAAAACAGGCTGATTAAAGCAGCTTAATTAGCCCGCAAATTACTCGACCATATAACTCCTTATCGGTACATGAATCGGGGGTTACGATGAATCTTTTAATACGCGTGGAAACGTGTTCATAGCGCTATCAAGTCGTATAAATTCATCAGGCAGAATTTGGGTTGGATTGCCGGAAATACGGCAATTGAATCTACGCAGCTAGGTTTGATGATAAAGAGGAAAATGGGAGAAATCAAAGGCACATGATGACATCTGTGCCGTAAAGGCAACCAGACGCGGTCGCCTTTAACGATGGAACTTGTTGCTCCGACAGTCTCAAGGACTGCCGGTAAAAATCAATTAATTTGGCAAGGCAGCTAATTTTTGTTGAACTTGAGCCGTGACATCAATTTGGTCGCTGGCATAAATAACACCATCAGTAAGCAGCAAATCATAGCTTTGATCTTTGGCTATGCCGCGAATAACTTCAACAATACGATTTTGCAACTTACCCAATTCTTCATTACGACGAACATTAAAATCTTCGCTAAATTCTTGTTGAGCTCTTTTTGCATCCCTTTTCTTGTTGAGGATATCTCTTTCCATATTTGTTCGCTCTGACGCACCCATTACGGCGGAATCTTTGGCTATTCTATCATCCATGCTTTGAATTTCTTTTTGCTGAGCAACTAACTGCTTATCGCGCGGTGAAAACTCTTGTTCCAATCGTTTTTTAGCTTTTTCGGCTTGGGGGGCTTTTTCAAGAACGGCAGGTATATTGACAAAACCAATCTTTAAATCAGCAAAGCTCACATTGGTAATGAGCAACAATCCTAAAAATAGAGCAATTTTCATTTTCATTGTTAAACAGGTCTCTGGTTGTAGTGAAATAGGGGGAAATAATAAAAAACGTGGACGTTTTGACGAATTATAAGTGGGAGAAGCTATTTAACCAAAAAGATTTGAAAAAATGGCATTGCAACCTCCGTTTTTCATCCTAAAACGTAACGATGCATCCGTTAGAAAAATAGAGCGCAGGAGCAATTACCGAGGAGCCAATATCTGTCCCTGAAGGCGACACAAATAAATAAGATAAACGCAGATAGTTTAAGAAAAAAATCTTATTTTTATCTTAAGTATCAGCGTCATCTGCGTTCTATTATATTGATGACCGAGTAAGCACCCTCAAACCGACTTTTATTGCTTAGCGCCCATCTGACTGGCGCACTTTATACACAGAGTGGAATAAGGTATGGCTTTTAATCGCTCCTTACTGATCGGTTGCCCACAAACCTGACACAACCCGTATTGGCCCTTGTCAATTCTGGTGATAGCCTGCTTGACCAGTTCTATTTCCGTTCTTGCGGCATTGCCCAAGCTATCCAAAACCTCATCATTTTCCGCTTGGGTCGCCTGCTCTTCAAAGTCTTTATCTAAAGGCTCTTTAACATCATGCGTAATCTTAGTCAGCCGATCATCAAGATCTTCCAGCATATCGATTAGACTGTGGCGTACGTCTTCATATTCTTTCATGACAGCGTCCTCTTTTTGTCCGGCCTTAGTGGCGTTTGAATCTTGCTCTATAATAAAGCCGATTTTCATTGACATCCACCCCCAGCTAAAGCAGGGGATTCCTTAGTACAGCCCTCCATGCCCGAAGAGGACGACTCTGAAAATCGTCTTACTTCACGCCATCTCAGTGACCCTGATGGCAGGAGATACGCAGCAACAGCGCACCCAACGACAAAAATTATAGATGATAACAAAAACAAATCAACAGCATCCTGACATCCCCCAGCTGAAGGAAGGGGCTTTACGGACTTTTTTGGTAAAATGCAATTTCTCAGCCTTTAGATTCAGCCCGTCAGGTCATATTCGGCAAACCTTAATCAGCTTCGGCTTACACTGTGTTGTCTGCTGGCCCTACAAAACACCGGAATGAGCTAGAGCGAGCGTATGGAAAGCGCTATGCTAATCAATATAACCTATGCCCGTGTGCAATATAGTCCCAATATTAACTTCATCCAAACTATGTCGACCTTCCGCTTTCAGCAGTTTTCAGTGTTACAAAAACACTCAGGCATGAAAATATGCACCGATGCCGTTTTATTCGGCGCTATGGCTCCGGTCAAACAGGGCGACCAAGTGCTGGACATCGGCGCAGGAACCGGCGTGCTTACACTAATGGCCGCCCAACTGGACGCGGCAAAAGTGACTGCCGTAGAGTTAACGCAAGAAGCTTATCAAGAGGCCAATATTAACGTCAACAACAGCCCGTGGGCCGAACGACTTGAGCTTGTGCATCAGGATATTCAAAGCTTTGCCTTAACCGCCGACCGGCAATACGACCTTATCATCAGCAATCCGCCATTTTTCGAAAATCATCTCAAGACCGTCGACACCCTGAGAAATGCCGCCCGACACACCGATCAACTGCCCTTTGCCGATTTGATCAGCGTTGCAGGAAGTTTATTAGCCCCGCAGGGTTTGTTTTACCTGTTGCTTCCCGCCCATGCGGTAACAAAGTTTTCCGCTCAGGCATCAGCTTCGGGGTTTTATTTGATCAATCAAACCGATTTTCGAGGCTATGCGCATAACGAAGCCAAAGTATCTGCGCTGACATTCAGTCGCATAGCGGCTGTGCTGCAAATAAGGTTGTTGACGATCTATGAATCCCACAACGTTTATAGTTCAGACAGTGCGGCTTATCTAGCGGATTTTTTATTGAGGTTTGCTAGAGCCGAGCCTAAGCGACTAAGCTAAAGAACGAATCAAACCAGCAAGTAGCCTGGATGGAGCTTGCAAAATCCAGGGCTTTGTGGCGCAGATCGCCGGTATTCCGCTACGCTACATACGGGCTACAAGTTTTTTGTACGCGTTAATGGTGCGGCTCTGGCCGTCCTTTACGCAACCTAAGCAAACACGTCCCTGTGTTGCAGTATTGAGGATTTTAAATGTTAATCAAATTATCTGACAACGTTGTGTCCGCGGCCGCTCATGCAGTTGTTATAAGCATTTTTAAATTTATCTTCCGAACTAAGTCCTTTGACTGCACCACCACCAAAACCACCCGCCGCAGCGCCTATGGCTGCGCCTGCGCCCGGACTGCCAGTGAACGCACCAACAATTGCACCTCCAGCCGCTCCAATTAAACCGCCGACTCCCGCACCGATAGCGGTTTCTTTTGCAGCGCCACCGGAAGCATGACTAGCAAGCTCTTTACATTCAGCCATATCCTGGTTGATTCGATAGGCATTACGGTCATTAGAGGCGTCAACTGTCGGCGTCCATCCTCCGTAACTGTAGCAACCTGAGATTAATGTACTGCCTATCAAAACGATGCTGGTTGTTAATTTTTTCATATCGATTCTTCCTTTAGTAGTGAGATTTTCTGCAATGGTAGTTCAATGTTTATGAATAAAAAATGAACAGGGACCACTTCTAAAACCAACAATATTATAGTTCTCTTAAGACTTGTAGTGGAGATTTATTCACCACATCTTTCACCCCCCAACATCCGGCCAGACCAACAAATACAGCGCCGATTAATGGAATAAGCCCCCACAAATAAACATTGATACTGTAATCCAAATGCATAACTTGTGTATATAGGGCATAGAGGATGGCTTCTGCAATGATTACGGCTAACAGGCCGGAAATCAATCCGAGCAGGCTAAACTCAATAATATGGGTTTTTCTTAAAAATGAGCGATTAGCGCCCAGCGTTCTCATTAAAGCACCCTCATAAATCCGGTTATCCAACGTGGAATAAACGGCGGCGAACAATACCGTAAATCCGGCCATTAACGCGAAGTAAAGCAGGTAGTTTATGGCTTGGGTCAATTGGGTCAGAATGGTTTTAAATTGCTGCAAAATTAAATCGACTTCCAGAATGGTGGTGCTGGGATATTTTTTTACCAGCGTATTTAGGACGTTTTTTTGCGCATCAGGCAAATAAAAACTGGTGATAAAGGTGCTGGGGTAGGCATCCAGCGTGCCGGGCGAGAACACCATATAAAAATTCGGCTTCATCGTATCCCACCGAAGTTCGCGGATACTGGATACCGTCGCTTTAATCTGTTCACTGCCTACGGTGAAGGTCAAGTGATCGCCCAGCTTTATTTTTAAGCTTTTGGCCAGCTTCTGTTCAACAGAAACCAGCCCGCTTTGGTCATCCTGCCACCAGTTTCCGGCGGAAATTTTATTATCTTCAGGCAAATCTTTAGTCCAGGTAAGGCTTAATTCGCGATGCGTGGCGCTTTCGCCCTGAGTTTCCTTACTGACCACCTGTTGCACCGGCACGTTATTAATTTCTACCAGACGGCCTCTAATCACAGGGTAAAACTGACTGCCGTTGATGTGCTGCTGTTGCAGTTCTTGTTGAAAAGCGGATTGTTGATCGGGAAAAATATTCAGCGCGAAATGGTTGGGTGCATTATCAGGCAACTGCTTTTGCCAGTTATCGATTAAGTCGGTGCGCACGGTAAAACTGAGCACCATAGCCACCAGCGTAATACTGAAAGCCAGTATTTGGCTGACGCTGGCGCGACTGTTTCTTAACAAGCCTTGCAGGCCGAATCGCCAGGTCAGGCTCATGTGCGGCAGCAGTTTACGGCTTACCCTTAGCAGGCCGTAAACCAGCAAGCCAAGCAGCAGCATGGTGCCCAAGCCGACACCGAGAATAGTCGTCGTCATTTTAAGATCATCGGTATAGCGCCAGATTAATACGCCAATAATGCCGACTGCCAAGCCATAAATCAGCCATGCGCTACTGGGTAAAGGTTCCAGTTCGCGACGCAATACTCGTAACGGCGAAACCTTTTTAAGGCGCAATAATGGCGGCAGCGCGAAACCCAACAAAATCGCCATGCCGATAATAAATCCGAATGAAACCGCCAGTAAACTGGGATTAGCGACTTGCTGCGGTAATAATGATCTTAATAAATGAAACAGCGCTTGCTGCACAAACCAGCCCAACAGGCAACCGATAGCGCTAGCTAATAAACCCAAGACGACCAACTGACTGCCATAAAGCCAAAGAATTTCGCGCTGTTTACAGCCCAGACAACGCAGGATAGCGGTGGCGTTAAAGTGCCGTTCGGTATAACGCCGGGTCGCCATTGCAATCGCCACGCCGGAAATCAAGATGACGATAATACTGGATAAGCCCAGATAACGTTCCGCACGTTCCAGCGCCGAGCCCAGTTCCGGGCGGTCTTCATGTATATCCATAATGCGTTGAGACGGATTCAACTGCGGCTTGATCCAGCGATTGAATTGGGCTAATGCTTTGTTGTCGCCGCTAAATTGAAAGAAATAATGCACATGACTGCCTGGCTGCAATATGCCGGTCGCTGGCAAATCGTCGGCATTAATCATAACGCGCGGGGAGAAGCTGTAAAAATCGCCGCGCTTGTCGGGTTCATAAGTGATGATGTGACTGACGGTGAGATGTTTTTCTCCAACCTGTAAGGCATCGCCGAGGTTTAGTTTCAGCGCCGGCAAAATGCGCTTATCAACCCAGGCATTCCCCGATTTTGGACCCGTGTGTGTAACAGTTTCGGTCAGATAATCCGCCGTCGTGGTTTTTAAAAAACCGCGTAAGGGGTAAGCGGAACTGACGGCTTTAATACCCGCCAATAACAACTCATTATGTTCAATCAACACGCTGGAAAACTCAACCGTTTGCGCTTGAGCGAGATTAAGCTGCGCTGCCTTGGCCAGCCATTCGACTGGAATCGTGGTTGGGCTTGAGATCACCAAATCCGCCGCCAAAAACTCTGCGGCCTGAGTGCTCATGGTGCGTTGCAGGCGATCTGCAAACAGCGATATGGCGGTTGAACTGGTGACCGCAATAATCAAAGCCAATACCAGTATGGTTAATTCGCCGGAGCGGCTGTCGCGCCATAACAGCCGCAATGCCAAATGAAAACGTGTCATAAGTTTGCCTGTAAAAATGTAGTTACTATACTCTGAGCGCTTAAGTTTTCGGTTTTTATACATCGTCAAGTTCCTGTGGAAGCGACTTCGCCTAAAGCACCTACTGTTGGTAGTCGCCCTGGGCGAATGAATTCGCCACCACAATTCGTAGACTATGCTTTTTCATTGGACGTGACTGTCACTATGCGTCCTGCATCCAGTTTAATAATGCGTTGGCAACGTGCAGCCAAAGCCTGATCATGCGTCACCAGAATTAATGTGGTGTTGTTTTCCTGATTAAGTTCGAACAATAAATCAACAATACACGCGCCGGTTTTGCTATCAAGATTGCCGGTCGGCTCATCGGCAAATAAAATCGAGGGCCTGGTCACAAAGGCTCTGGCCAATGCGACACGCTGCTGCTCGCCACCGGAAAGTTTCTGTGGTGTATGCGATAAACGATGCGACAAGCCGACTCTATCCAATAATGCAGTAGCCGAGGCGTTGGCGTTTTTATCGCCGCTTAATTCCAAAGGCAGCATCACGTTTTCCAGTGCGGTCAGTCCTTGCAGCAATTGAAAAGACTGGAAGACAAAGCCAATCAGCTGATTGCGCATTGCCGCCCTACCGTCTTCGTTCATCGCGGTTAATGATTTTCCGTTCAAACTGATGGATCCGGAAGTTGGCGTGTCTAATCCGGCCAGCAGGCTGATTAAGGTAGATTTACCTGAACCCGACTCGCCGACAATCGCAATACTCTCACCGGATTTGATTATCAAATCTATGGATGACAAGATATGCAATATTCCATCGGAGGTAATAACCGATTTACTCAGCTTTTCCGTTACTATATCGCCAGGGACGGCGTGTATGCCGTAATCCTGTCGGGAACAGGAGCGGCGATCGCCAGGGACGGCGTGTATGCCACCATCCTGCCGGGAGCAGGTGCTGTTAATGTTGTTTAATGATTGAGTTTGCATAATGACCCGTTTTTTATTTGCTGTAATTGTTTCGTTAATGTCGATGACCGCTACGGCCAAAACCATTGTGGTATTGGGTGATAGTATCAGTGCCGGTTACGGAATTGAAGTGGCACAGGGCTGGGTGGCCTTATTACAGAAAAAATTGGATGAAAAGGAGCCGGACTATACTATCCATAATGAAAGCATTAGCGGAGATACCAGCGCGGGTGGTTTAGCGCGGATAGACCGGGCCTTAACCTTGCATAAGCCGAATATCATCATCATTGAACTGGGTGCTAATGACGGCTTGCGCGGTTTACCGCCGACATTAATAAAAAGCAATCTTGCCGAAATTGCCCATCGCGCACAGCAAGCCGGTGCCAAGGTGTTGTTGCTGAGCATGAGAATTCCGCCCAATTACGGTAAGCGCTATACCGATCTTTTTTACACCATTTACCCTCAATTAGCCACAGAACTGGGTGTTCCGTATGTGCCTTTTATCATGGAGGATGTCGCGTTGACTAAGGACATGATGCAAGCGGACGGACTGCATCCCAATGCCAAAGGGCAACCTGCGATTGCAGATAAAGTGTGGCTGCAGTTACTGCCGCTATTAAAATAACAACGACTTCAACAGGAAGAGAACGATAGATGAAATCACTAACACTTGAAAAAGCCAATATCATTATCAATACCGCAACCAACAAGGCCCGTAAACTAAACATGGCTCCGCTTACCGTAGTAGTTCTGGACGAAGCCGGGCATTTAAAAGCCATGCAACGGGAAGATGGCGCGACCATGATCAGACAGCAAATTGCCACCGCAAAAGCCTGGGGCGCGGTCAGCATGGGCATATCGTCACGAAGTTTAGCCAGCGTTGCCGAAAAACGGCCCGATTTTATGAATGCCTTGATCGGCATAACCGGTGGAAACTTAATGCCGGTTCCGGGCGGCGTTTTGATTCGTGATACCAAAAACAATGTCATCGGTGCAGTAGGTATTAGCGGTGACAGTTCCGATCAGGACGAACGTTGCGCCATTGAGGGCATCGAGGCAGTGGGATTTATTGCCGGAGTTTGACGTTGGCATCGGTGCAGCTGGTTTTGATGGAAATATCTGAACGCGCCTAAAAAACTATATCCGATAGCAAAAAAGTTTTGTTCTGCGTCGATCATCGATCTGCACTATCGATTCCGGATTCCAGCCAGGAATCGGGAAGGATGAAGAGATGAATAAGCGTCCGGTGCGCATTTCACTACCAACCTTTTCGCCAAGCTTCACCATGACCGCCGGGGAAAGAAACGCAAACACCACATCATAACCGGCAAGATTGCATTCCCATAAACTGGCGCGTTTTACGCACGCATTCGGCAGTTTGCGGCAGCGACTAGCGGTAATCAGCCACGGTAGCGGCGCACGCTCCCACGCATGAATCGTAATGGCTCGACGTTGCGCCAGCGGCACTGCCACCGAGCCAACCCCGGCACCGAGGTCAGCAAACACGCTGGCGTTTTCCTGTTCAACCATGGTCGCCACCGCATCTGCTACCGCGCTAGAGGACAGGAATAACGGCACATCGCCCTTGACTGTACCCCAGAACACCAGAGCCAACAGTAGCACAATCGACAGATACAACCAGGAAGACAGCTGCAAGGTGAGCATCGCAATTGCCATGGGCAGAAACAGCAAATGGATGAGAATCCACCAATACCGCTGGCGTAAAACGGTTGACCACAACGCAGCTGCAGCACCTTGTATCAGTGCCAAACGCCATGAGCCGTGAAACAGCGCAGGCGACATCCAGGCCAACGTGATGGTAACCGTCAAACCCATCGCCTGTGCTGCAAGCGCTTTCAATAAAGTTGCCAAGCCATTGTTCCTGAGATTGTTACGTGGAGGCCCGGAATATCTGCAGTGAGTTGAGTGGATGCGTTAAATTTTTGGAGAATTCGGTTTGCTCACCGGTGCAGGTGCAGGCATAGGTACAGGAACGGGAGCGGAAGCCGGATCGAAGCTTTCAGCAGCAGCGGGTTTAGGAGCCTGTGCCAGTTTGGCTTGCCGGTTGCCTTCACCGTAAAGCGTAGCGGAAATCATAAATAGGATGGTCGATATAATCAGAATTTTAAATCTGTCCGGTTTTTTCAAAAAGAATAAAGGCCATCTTGGCTTAATCATTCCGACAATAAAAAAAACCAAGGCCCAAATCCCAGTGTGAAAAGCGGCGTTTATCAGCATTATAATTACTCGTTAACTTACATTTAGATAGATTTATATTATTATTAGTTATGCGGTTGTTTGCAATACGCCGCGATGTTATTTTAACGGTTTTACTTTAATTCTTAGCATTGCTTTTTTCAGTCAGCTAATAAAATACGATTTGTTCGCTGTTTATTGACACATTCCGTGTCAAAAAAACTCTTATATATAGAGTTTTTTACATGAAAATCAGGGATTTATATGGATAATTTTGTTTTAGCATTGTTAATTTTCGCTGTCTTAGTGGTATTTATGAGTGTCAAATCGGTTCCTCAGGGCATGGAATACACCGTTGAGCGTTTTGGTAAATATATCAATACACTGACGCCCGGCTTGAACATTATCGTGCCGATTATTGATCGTATCGGCAACAAAATGATCATGATGGAGCAAGTGATGGATGTGCCGTCGCAAGAAGTTATTACCAAAGATAACGCGATGGTGACGGTGGATGGCGTGGTTTTTTACCAGGTAATGGATGCTGCCAAAGCCGCTTATGAAGTCCGCCAACTGGATTGGGCCATTCTGAATTTGGTGATGACCAATATTCGTACGGTCATGGGTTCCATGGATCTGGATGAATTACTGTCGCGCCGGGATGACATCAACGCAAAGCTGCTGTCCGTTGTCGATGACGCCACTACGCCGTGGGGCATCAAAGTCACCCGGATCGAAATAAAAGACATTGCGCCGCCTAAAGATTTGGTCGAAGCCATGGGCAGACAAATGAAAGCCGAGCGTTTAAAACGCGCATCGATTCTGGAAGCCGAAGGTCTAAGACAGTCCGAGATTTTACGCGCAGAAGGCGCACAACAGGCCGCCATTTTGGAAGCGGAAGGCCGCAAAGAAGCCTCCTACCGTGATGCCGATGCCCGTGAACGCTTGGCTCAGGCCGAAGCCAGAGCGACGTTAATGGTGTCGGAAGCCATCGGTAAAGGCGATGTCCAGGCGATCAATTATTTTGTCGCGCAAAAATATATAGAAGCGTTAAAAGATATTGGCGCGTCTAACAATAGCAAACTGGTTTTTATGCCGCTGGATTCATCCAGCGTAATTGGCGCCCTTGGCGGCATTGGCGAACTGGCTAAAGAAGCCTTGAGCAAAAAAAGCTAAGATGACTGAGCTGGAGATTTTTTTTTGGAATTGGTGGGAGTTAGCTTTAGTCCTTCTGGTTATAGAACTGTTAGCCCCCGGTTTTTTCTTTATGTGGTTGGCGGCATCAAGCTTTGTAACCGGATGCCTGCTGTTACTGATACCCTCAATGAGTGTCGAATTGCAGGCATTGATTTTTTCCGTACTCTCTATTTCTGCTATCACCTTCTGGCGACTTTATGGCAAAAAATACCCCGTGATAACAGATCACCCGTTGTTAAATAAACGCGGACAACAATACATCGGCAGAGTTTTTAGCCTATATAAGCCGATAGAAAATGGCGAAGGCAAAATAAAAGTCGATGATTCTATCTGGAAAGTTCATGGACAAGATTGCGATATTAACACCAAAGTAAGAGTTATTGCGGCTCGCGGCACCGTGTTTGATGTCGAACGAGCCGAGTAACGTCGAATAGCACTATTTTACGAGTCCTTCGCTTTCCAGAAATTAAAATATAGGAGCGGGCTTTTGCCCGCTCCTATATTGGCGATAATGTTTAATGCTCATCATCGGCTAGCCATTTATCTCCCTGCTCAACAACTACCGTTTCCTTCTTAGCTACGCTTTTATGCCAAAGCCCGTTATTTGAAAAACACGCCCAGCCCCATTTCAGCCAGTTGAGCAATGACACCGCCAACCATAGCGACCAGGCCAGCATCAATAACCGGTACACTATCAGCGGAACCGAGATCAGCGTCGCAATGGGCAACGTCGCCGGGCTTCTATCCTGGTACCAGTTCAGGTTGAACGCCGAGGACTGGTTGCCGATGATCTGCATATCGGGCGAACCCAACAAACCCTGCTCAACCGCCAAAAACAACAGGCTCAGCGAGACCAAGGTTAAGCCGCCGATAATAATTTGCACGGCATTAAAATAACGCAAGTCCGAAGCCTGCTGGGTCTTGCGCCAACCTAACAGCATTAACCACGCAATTACCAGACCTGCCGACAGCAGCGGAATCTGGCTAAGCCCGACCAACAACAAAAACCAGTGCCGGTTTCTTAAAGGCGTCAGCGGGATTTTGCCCAAACCTAGCGACACCATAAAAACAACCATCAGCACACCCCAAAATAACACAGCAGGCCCCATTTTCGGCCCCAGCGTAAATAATACCCAACGATCCTGACCCAGGCCGATATGCAGGTTGGCGTTGACACTCACCGTTCCCAAGTCGACCTGCGGCGTCCTCATGATGCCGCTTATGCCGGTCGCTTCCCGCCAGCTGATTGAGACTTGCTGCTTGCCGGGATTAATCGGCAAGGTGAGCTTGCTGCCATCCTGCCTGATCGGCTGAATCTGTCCATTAATAGCGACGCTTTGTAACACCGCATTTTCCGGCAGGATCAGCGTGTGCTGCGAGCCTTGCGAGCTTCTTAAATTAAGGTTTAATTCGGCTTCCTGAGTGCGCTGTCCCGGCTTAATGCTTAAGCGGCTGTTGTCGATGGTCAGGGTTTGCCCTTCTACCGCCTCCGGCCTGGTTATGTGCAGGGTGATTTTCTCTCCGGGCCAGGGATGCCATTCAGGCAGCCATTGTCCTTCGTTATTCAGGTGGATCATCGCGATGCCGGAAGTTTCAATATGCCAGATGGGGCTTATATCCGCTTGCAACACTTCTATCCATTGCTCGGTTTGAGTGGCGACAACATCGATTTGTTCCGATTTTTCCAGCGTCGATTCCCATTGCAGTTCGGTTTGCCGGGCAGGGATATTGACCTCGGCTTTGCCGTCTTTAACGTGGATGCCTGCACTGGTAACCGACTCGCCCGGCAACAAGGGCACGGCCAATACCACGGCGGAATCGGCCGGCGAAACTCGGATGATCCGGGTGACGACGCGCCAGTCCAAACCCAGTTGCAGGATGCGCTCAATCCTGACAAACGGCGGCAACGCGCCCGGCTCCAGGACGAATTCGCTTATGCGCTCTAACGGGTCGCCTTGCTGTTGTTTGGTTTGATTTATCCGGCTAAATTGCAGTTGATCGTCAACCTGGCTGTTTTCCTGTAGGCCGATAACTTGCCAACCAGTATTCTGAATGCTGACCCAGTTCGGTTTTAACGGTAACGGCAGCGTGAATTTGCTTAATGAGGGCACAGCTCCGCTCAGCACGACGTGATGTTCGCCTTCGCCTAAGTTAATCCACAAGCCGTTATTATCGCGATACAGCCCTGGCGCTGTTTTGCCGTCAACCAGAATTTGATTAGGAAACCATTGCTCATATTCGGCCGGTAACGGAATCGCCACGGATTGCTGGGCATGAATTTGCAGAGAAATAGTCAGTTCCTTGTCGGTAATGGCTATTTTCATCTGCGGGATTTGCGCACAGCCCGGCAAGCAGTCCGGCGGTACCGGTTTTTCCAGCAGTCGGCTTCTGAGTTCGTCCAGTAAAGCCTTGTCCGGAAGTTCGGCATAGACTTTGGCTGACGGCAACGACAGCATCGGCAACAGCAAAAACCACAGCAGCAAAGGCGTCGCTGATTTAGCGGTTGTAAACTTGAATTTTTCGGCAACGCCGAACATCAGCAAGGCCAGCACCACGACTAGAATCACGCGGACGAAATTGAGCAGCAGAGTCAGCGTCGGCGTTAAATACCATAAGTGCAGCTGTTGCCGGGCATCAACCGAACCGTTCCATGACAACATGACCTTGTTCCATTGCCATTGCGGCAAGCCGGGCCCGGTCTGCACTTTGGCTTTAGGGTCGATGCGGTCGAAGTCGACCGCTTGATCTGTAGCGCCATAATACGCTGCGGAATCGGATGACATCGATCTTCTTAATACTTTTGCTTTCATCTCGTTGATCGCTTCAGAGGCCGGAGCCGGTACACTCATTTGTGCCACTCTTCCAAGCATACCGCTATCCTGGAAGCCGGGCATATTGATCGCTTGAGCGGGTTTTTCCAGTTGCGGATAAAGCCCGGTACGTATCTGCTCCACCATAAAAGGCAAGGTCATCACGATTAACGCCAGCCAGAAAGCATAGCGATACCCGTTGATAAATTTTAAGAACCTGCCTTGCGGTAATACCCTAATCAATGCGGTTGCGGCCAGAATATTCAGCCAGACGAATTGAGGCGCACCGGGTTCATGCCAGATTAATACCAGTGTTACCAAGGCGAGAAAGCCCCAATAGGGATTCCACAGCCTGCCTGTTGCCAGCGCGGCAATTAACACCACAAACAAGTCCAGCAAGGTCCAGCGGGAAATCCAGCTGTCAGGCACATTGTCCACGCCGCTGGCCGCCAGCAAACGCCAACCCGGCGGCAGGTTCAGTTCGGCGCTGACCGTGTGAAAATCCTGCTCCCAACCCACCGCGCTGACAGAGCTGACGGCACCGACGGCGCGGCTATCGGCATCCAGCGTTATCGTGCCGCTTCTGACTTCAACACCTTGCTTGCCGGATTTGTCCTGGGTAATAAACTGGTTACTACCGTTTAAAGTAACTCTTCCCAACTGCGTTTGCGGCAAGCTGTTCAGCCGCCAGCCGCGGGTCATCTTGCCGGTGATGATGTCATTGACGGTATAGCCTGATCCGTCAAAATCCAGCCATAGCTTTCTGGATAGATTGAGTTGATTGGGCTCAGGTTCCGGGTCGCCCCGGCGTAGGGTTTTAAAACCCATAGCCTGACCTTGATTGATTTTATAGGCCGGGAGGTTTTTCCAGTCGTCAGGCAAATTGGTCAGGCTGGGATCTATGGCGCTGAGATGTTCGATTTCAACCACGCGCAGTTGCGGACGGGCTTCAAACGACCAGATTTCCGACTCCGGCCAATGGATGCCTTGGTCAGCAGCAACGACCGGCGGTTCGGTAGAGGCGACCGGCCGGTCGCCCTTGAGCGGGAGTTCATTCAGTTCTTTGCTGTTTCTGGCCAGTATGTCGATCTGCCAGCGGCCGGGACGCAGTTGAACCAATAACTGTCCGTCGGGTTCCAATCGGGCGGGCAACGGACTTTGCAAACTCAGCGGAATAAAACCGTCCAGCATGGGCTTGGGCAATTTGATTTCACGCTGCTCGCCGGAGACTTCCAGCACCAGCCGGATTAAAACCTGCACGGGCACTTCGTCGGTGATTTTTCGAAATAGCTGAATATCCAGATTGTTCTGGATATTTTCCGGCTTCTTTAAACCTGTCTCGCTTTCCTTTAGCCACAGCTGTCCGTTTCTTATGGTCGGTGTCGGTATGATAGCGCCATTAATACGCAGCTCAATCAGCCCGGTATCGCCGGGTACTTTTAAGTTATCCGGCATAGCGGCCCAGAAGAACTCGCCATTAATTTGATGCTGCGAGCCCGCAGCCAGTTTAATCGAGGGGTCACCGTTTTTATCCATGACCAGAGCGGTTTTGTTATCAACCGTCACATTCAGCGGCCAGTGTGTTTTATCGCCCGGCAAGCTGATCCAGCTGTCCTGATACACCGTCCAGCTCATCGAAAAAACGCCTTTTTCGGCCGTTAAATTCAGTTGGGTTTGAGTAGGCCAGCTACAGCGTTTTTGCTCATAACTGTTGTAGATAAAAGGGCAGACGGGTTCAGGGCTATCCTGCAACACCCAGGCTATCCAGGGTTTAAGCGGTTCCGGCACCTGTTCCGGGGTTAACGGCTTTGCCTGAGTGGCGGATGTAAACAATGCTACGCTTAAGAATAGCCAGACGATACGACTCATGATGCACTCCTGATTTGTTAATCGCGAACGACTGCACGGATGCAGAAGGTAGAGCAACGCAGGGAGCAGTTGCCGAGACACGAAAAACACGGCATTTTTTCTTCGTGTCCTTCGTGGTTTGATGCTTTCAGCTGATGTGTTATTGTCTTTCGTTAGGGACTTTTTGCCTGCAATGGAAAGCGTTCTGGATGCCTGATGATTTCCAGCGTTAAATCCACATCAATATCTGGCCAATAAAAGTGCCCCGGCGATTGCTCTTCAACATGAATGACCGATTTAATCTGCTGACTTTTAAACCACGGGAAATCGTCATAGGACATGAATAATTCTTCATCATCAGTCAGCAGCCAGACCCCGTGGGTTGAAATATGCGTAACTTCAACCGGGGAAGTGCTGTTGCCATGCGCTAATAAGCTCATTGTAATGTGCCTCCAGAAGTGATTCGATTTCTTTTAACTGCTTTCTTGAGTATTGATAATTTCTAGCCAATTCAATTTCCGGTTCCAGCCAGAATTTAGCCTCTCCGTCTCCCGAAACAATATGGACATGCATTCTTGGTTCTTCTCTGGAGAAGAAAAAGAACCGATAGCCATTTTCTTTAAATACTGTTGGGCTCATTTAGGCACTCAATCTCAGGTCCGTAACGCGGGAGTGACTAACAATCACCTTTCCAAAAAATTCCTCAACAAATCATGCCCATGCTCAGTCAAAATCGACTCGGGATGAAATTGCACGCCCTCAATATCCAGCTGTTTGTGCCTTACACCCATGATTTCATCCAGCTTTCCCGCTTCGTCCTGCGTCCAGGCGGTTATTTCCAGACAATCGGGCAAGGTCGCCTGTTCGATAACCAGCGAATGATAACGGGTGGCTATAAACGGGTTATTAAGCCCTTTAAATACGCCTTGATTCTGATGATAAACCGGCGAGGTTTTACCGTGCATGATGCTTTTGGCATGGACGATATGGCCGCCGAACGCGTAACCGATACTTTGGTGTCCCAGACAAACACCCAGGATAGGAATTTTTCCTGCAAACTTTAAGATCGCTGCAACCGAGATACCGGCTTCCTTGGGGGTGCAGGGACCGGGGGAAATTACCAGTTTATCGGGCGCAAGCTTTTCCAGGTCTTCGATACTCACCTGATCGTTACGCACCACGGTCACGTCAGCGCCTAACTCGCCGAAATATTGCACCAGGTTGTAAGTGAACGAGTCGTAGTTATCGACCATGACCACTTTAACTGCACTCATGATTGCTCTCCGTCCAAACCTGCTTCGACCATACTCACAGCGCGGAATATTGCGCGGCCTTTATTCATGGTCTCATCCCATTCGTTTCTGGGCACTGAATCGTAAACGATACCGGCACCGGCTTGTATATGTAACATATTGTTTTTGATCACGGCAGTCCTGATCGCGATGGCGGTATCCAGGTTGCCCGACCAGGCTATGTAGCCGACTGCGCCCGCATAAACGCCGCGCTTGACGGGTTCGAGTTCGTCGATAATTTCCATCGCGCGTATTTTCGGCGCGCCGCTGACGGTACCGGCGGGAAAAGTCGCTGCCAGCACGTCAAAGGCGTTGTCGCCTCGCTGTAACTGGCCGGTAACGTTGGAGACAATATGCATCACATGCGAATAGCGTTCGACGATCATTTTATCGGTCAACTGCACCGTGCCGATTTCCGCGACCCGGCCGACATCATTGCGGCCCAAGTCGATCAGCATCAAATGCTCGGCCAGTTCTTTGGGATCGGCCAGCAGCTCTTTTTCCAGTTCAAGATCCTGTTCCGGCGTTTCGCCACGACGGCGGGTACCGGCAATCGGGCGGACCGTGACCATGTTGTCTTCCAGTCTGACCAGAATTTCCGGCGACGAGCCGACGATATGGAAATCGTCCAGGTTCAGGTAAAACATGTACGGCGAAGGATTCAAACAACGCAAAGCCCGGTATAAATTAAGCGGCGAGGCGGTGTAGGGGATGGACATGCGTTGCGATAACACCACCTGCATGATGTCGCCGTCGGTGATGTATTCTTTGGCTTTCAGTACTGCATCTTCATAGCCCTGTTGGGTAAAGCCGGAGATAAAATCGGACTCTTCGACTTTGTTGTGGGTCTGGTTCTTTACCGGCTTGGCTTGTAGTTCGCGTAGTTTGACGGCCAAACCATCGACCCGTGCGACGGCACGGTTATAGGCATCGGCTTCTTCGGGATTGGCGTGAGTCAGCAGCAGCATTTTGCCGGACAGGTTGTCGAACACCAGCATGTCTTCGGACACCATCAGCAGAATATCCGGATTGCCCAGCGGGTCGGGCTTTGCTGTGCCACGCAACTTCGGCTCGATATAGCCGATGGTTTCATAGCCGAAATAGCCGACTAGGCCGCCGTTAAACCGGGGCAGAGTGTCAATATCGGGAACGTTGTAGCGTTCTTTAAACTGCTCTATCCAGATCAGCGGATTATCGTGATTGAGCGTTTCCAGCAGTTCGCCGTCTTGTTCCAGACGGATTTGATTGCCGGTAATTTTCACGATGGTCTTGCAGGGCAGACCGATGATCGAATAACGACCCCACTGCTCGCCGCCATGCACCGATTCAAATAAATAGGAATAAGCGCCGTCAGCCAGTTTCAGATAGGCGCTCAAGGGCGTATCCAAATCAGCCAGCACTTCGCGGCAAATCGGGATGCGGTTGTAGCCCTGCCGGGCATAGTGAGTGAATTGTTCTGGGGTCATTTTTGTTATTCAATGTGTGTAGCGTTATCGTGTCAAAATAATTTTATCGATCAACCTATGTATTTCTGTTTCTAAGCGAATCAATATCTATTTCAATATTAATCTTGCCTTTATAAGAGACTTTAACTCTGCTACTTTTTCTTTCTTAATTAACTCGTGCGACGCCAATACTATTTACCAAGCTTCATATCATGATTTTGATATTGCAATGACTTGATTGCTTCATCCATATAATGAAAAATAGTTGCGTAGGCCGGAAACGCTATTTCGCGCTACGCGCTTCGATAGCCTTATTCCGGCCTACTTCGAGATATGTATCAAGACGAGCGCTGGAACGATAACCGCCCTAAACTAATCTTTAAACCGCTTTAGCCAATTCAGCACGCATTTCATCGATCACTTTTTTATAATCCGGCTGGCTGAAAATCGCTGAACCTGCGACGAAAGTATCGGCACCCGCCGCTTTAATGTCGCGGATATTGTCGACTTTAACGCCGCCGTCGATTTCCAGACGAATAGCCAAACCGCTGTCGTCGATTCTTTTTCTGACCAGCCTTAATTTATCCAGCGCCGAAGGAATGAACGACTGACCGCCAAAGCCGGGGTTGACCGACATCAACAAAATCATGTCCAGCTTATCCATCACATAATCCAGATAATGCAGCGGTGTGCCAGGGTTAAATACCAATCCAGCCTTGCAGCCACAATCTTTGATCAATTGCAGGGTGCGGTCGATATGCACGGAGGCTTCGGGATGGAAGGTAATAATGCTGGCGCCGGCTTTAGCAAAGTCGGGAATAAGACGGTCAACCGGCTCAACCATCAAATGTACGTCAATCGGTGCGGTAACGCCGTGTTTTCTCAACGCTTCGCAAACCAAAGGCCCGATAGTCAGGTTAGGCACGAAATGGTTATCCATGACATCAAAATGCACCACATCGGCACCCGCTTTTAAAACGTTATCAACCTCTTCACCCAATTTGGCGAAATTAGCTGACAGGATAGAAGGCGCAATCCAGTTTTCATTCATTTTATGTTCCTCATTAAATTAAAAATAATTAATTATATCTTTTTTTTGCACAAACTCTTACGTTTACGCTTGTGTTTATAATAGCGGCACCTGAAATCGTACGGAAAAGCTTAACTGATGAAACTGGTAACCTTTACTCATAATCACGAAACTCGCGTAGGCGCTGTCGTTGATGGCCTTGTGGTTGACAGCAAAAATAATACTAAAATCCCGGCAACCCTGCTTGAATTTCTGGGTGCAGGTGCCAGAGCCTTGGAGGCGATGCAGCAGCAAATCGACAACGGCAACGATCGTATCGCTCTGGATCAAGTCAAGCTGCATGCGCCGGTGCCAAGACCGGGTAAATATTTAGGTATCAGCTTGAACTATGCCGACCATATCGAAGAAACCGGCAGGGATAAGCCGGAATATCCCAGTTTTTTCACCAAACAAGGCACCTGTGTGATCGGGCCTGGCGATGCGATACACCGGCCTAAAGTCTCCGATAAACTGGATTATGAAGGCGAACTGGCTTTTGTTATCGGCACCCGCTGCCGCCATGTGCCGGTCGATAAGGCTCACCAAGTCATTGCCGGATTTACCATTGCCAACGATGTGTCGGTGCGCGACTGGCAGTTTCGTTCGCCGACGTTTACCTTGGGCAAATCATTCGATACTCACGGCCCGTTGGGGCCTTGGCTAGTGACTAGCGATGAAATCGGCGACCCGCATAACCTGAATCTTAAAACCTGGGTTGACGATGAACTGCGGCAACATGCCAATACCGGACAGATGATTTTTAACTGCTATGAAATGATCGCCTATTTGTCGCAGGCGATGACGCTGGAGCCGGGCGATGTGATTGCCACCGGCACACCGGCCGGGGTCGGCGTAAAAATGAAACCGCGCGGTTATCTGCTGCCGGGACAAACTGCCCGGATTGAAATTGAGGGCATCGGAACATTGATTAATCCGGTTATTGAGGAACCCGATGATTTGAGTTAACGCCTACATTTGCGAATAATCCCGCTCGCCAAACAACGCGGTGCCGATTCTGACGATAGTCGAGCCTTCGGCTATCGCGGCGGTTAAATCGCCGGTCATACCGAACGAGAAGGTATCCAGCTCGGGTTGCCCCAACTTTGCAACGGCCTGATAAAGTATTTTATAGGGCCGGCGTTGTTGCTCAAAATCCTGTTGCGGCGCGGGAATGGCCATGACGCCGCGTAATTTGAGATTCGGCAGTTTGGCGACTAACTCGCACAATGGCGGCAATTCAGCCAAGGTAATGCCGGACTTGCTGGGTTCATCACTGATATTGACTTGCAGGCAAATATTTAACGGCGGCAAATGAGACGGGCGCTGTTCGCTAAGGCGGCGGGCTATTTTTAAACTGTCTACACTGTGTACCCAGTCAAAGTGGGTTGCCAATGCCTTGGTTTTATTCGATTGTATCGGGCCGATAAAATGCCAGGTAATAGCGTAAGCACCCAGTTCCTGTTGTTTTTTCAATGCTTCCTGCAAATAGTTTTCGCCAAAATGGCGTTGCCCAAATTGATAGGCACAGGCAATCGCTTCGGATGGCTTGGTTTTGCTGACCGCCAATAACAGCACCGATCCGGGCTGACGGTTATAGGCCAGCTCTGCATCGTTGATTTGCGAGCGTATGTGTTTGAGTCTTTGCGCTAGGGTTGCCATGGTTTTTCCTCAGTGAGTCGTCGGTTATTATAGTGTTTGCTTTTCATTGTCGATTTTTTTAAATCCGCTTTTTTCTCTCCGCGCAGCTGCCCACAGCACACCGATCAAAATCGCAAAACAACCAAAGCAAGCCCTGTCATTTTTAAGAAAGGTAAATAACGTCCTGTCTTCGTGGTGAATCATCTTAAATTGTTACCGATGAATTTAACCTAACATAAATTCAAGCGACAACTAACACAACAACACAGTTTCAAAAAAACAACCCGATGATCTATGGTATAAAGATATTTTTTTGTCTTCTCCTAAGGATGTTATGGATATTGCCGAATTGCTGGCTTTTTCAGCTAAAAACAAAGCGTCGGATTTACATTTATCGGCGGGACTCCCGCCTATGATCAGGATTGATGGCGATATTCGCCGGATCAATATTCCTGCTTTGGATCATAAAGAAGTGCATGCGCTGATTTATGACATTATGAATGACAAGCAACGCAAGGATTATGAGGAGTTTTTGGAAACTGATTTTTCATTCGAATTACCCGGTGTTGCCCGGTTTCGTGTTAACGCATTTAATCAGGAGCGTGGCGCCGCCGCTGTATTTAGAACGATTCCCTCGGTCATCATGAGTCTGGAAGAGTTGAAAGCGCCCAAGTTTTTTGAAGAATTATGCCAAAAACCACGCGGCATGGTTCTGGTGACCGGCCCTACCGGCTCCGGCAAGTCAACTACGCTGGCGGCGATGATTAATCATATTAACTGCAATGATTATGCACACATACTGACCGTAGAAGACCCTATCGAGTTTGTTCATGAGAGCCAAAAATCGTTGATTAACCAACGGGAAATCAAGCGCGACACCCACGGCTTTGCTGAAGCGTTGCGTTCAGCGCTACGGGAAGATCCCGATATTATTCTAGTCGGTGAAATGCGCGATCTGGAAACCATCCGTCTGGCGATGACTGCGGCAGAAACCGGTCATCTGGTGTTCGGCACTTTGCATACCACTTCTGCCGCGAAAACCATCGACCGTATTATCGACGTATTTCCTGCCGCCGAAAAAGACATGATTCGATCCATGCTGTCTGAATCATTACAGGCGGTTATTTCGCAAACCCTGCTGAAGAAAATCGGCGGCGGGCGTGTTGCCGCTCATGAAATCATGGTGGGTACAGCGGCGATTAGAAACCTGATCCGTGAAGCCAAAGTAGCGCAAATGTATTCTGCGATTCAAACCGGTCGCAAGGACGGCATGCAGACGCTGGATCAGAATATGAAAGAGCTGGTTGATAAAGGCATCATTACTGCAAAAATCGCCATGGATAAAGCGGTGAATAAGGATATGTTCCGTTGAGGAATGAAAATGAAATAACCCGAACACAGGATAAAGCGTAATGGGCGACCGGCCGGTGGCCCATTACGCTATATAAATCGGATTGTTGGTTAACCCAGCCCCGAACAACTGATAAAATCATTCTATTTGACCCCAGCGAGAACCTATGACTGCTCCAGAAGCGCTATACCAATCAACACTGTCGTCTTTAAAGCTCAGAGCACGCGGCAAAGTACGGGATATTTACGACATTGATGACCGGCACATGCTGATTGTGACCACCGACCGGCTGTCTGCATTCGATGTGATTTTGCCTGACCCTATCCCTGGCAAAGGCCGGGTTTTAACCAGCGTGTCCAATTTCTGGTTTGAAAAAATGAAGCACGTTATGCCCAATCACCTGTCTGACATTCCTCTGGAACAAGTCGTGCCCGATGCCGCCGAGCGCGCACAGATTGAAGGCCGCGCTATCGTCGTCAAATTGTTAAAACCGCTGCCGGTTGAAGCGATTGTGCGCGGTTATCTGATCGGCTCCGGCTGGAAAGATTATCAAAAATCAGGTGCTATCTGCGGCATTAAACTGCCCGAAGGCTTGCAGCAGGCGCAGCAATTACCGGAACCCATTTATACGCCGTCCACAAAAGCCGAAGTGGATCAGCATGATGAAAACGTCTCTTTTGACAAAACCGTCGAATTGATGGGCTGGGAGTTGGCCGGAAAAGTGCGCGACGCCAGCCTGAAACTGTACAAGGAAGCCGCCGCCTACGCCAAAGAACGGGGCATTATTATTGCCGATACCAAATTCGAATTCGGCGTCGACGATGACGGCGTTTTATACCTGATCGATGAAGCTTTAACACCAGATTCATCACGCTTCTGGCCTGCCGATCAATATCGGGTCGGCATCAGTCCGCCCAGTTTCGACAAGCAATATATCCGTGATTATCTGGAAACTCTGGACTGGGATAAAACCGCGCCGGGCCCGCATTTGCCCGCGGAAGTGGCTGAGTATTGTGCGGCAAAATACCGTGAAGCGGAAATCAGGTTAACGCAGGGTTGAATTTTAAATAGACACGCAACTCCCGATGCGCGGCTGACCGCGCATCGGGAGATTATCAGCCGGAATTGATCTGGCGCCGTCAAAAAATGGTCTCAATTGAAACTGACATTGACTGTCCTGTTTCAACCCGAAACCACCCTTCAGAAGCACTCCCTAATTGTTCGTTTTATAGAGCGCCCTGCCCCACGGCTAAAGCAGTGGCTGTCCTATCTATTTAGAGA
The DNA here is from genome assembly GCA_029946125.1 of Candidatus Methylobacter titanis. GTDB lineage: Bacteria > Pseudomonadota > Gammaproteobacteria > Methylococcales > Methylomonadaceae > Methylobacter_A > Methylobacter_A titanis. Next base: position 23,151 of record JAQSDX010000005.1, on the reverse strand, counting down.
CCGTTAAGAAACCATTAACAAAACACTTTTAAGATTGATCCTGCTCATTTCAAGCTGTCATGAATGAAGGGCTAATAAAAGCTCAATTCGAAACAATTTAATACATCATATCTCCGGATCAATATCATGAATCGTAACCACATTTTTAACAAAGCGTTAAATCTGACACATCAAGAAATCAATAGGAAAGTTGCTATTCATGAAGCTGGGCACGCAGCAGCTATTTACCTCGGCAACAAACAAAAAAAATTACCACCGATCTTTTTTCAGATTTTTATCACTTCGGTGAATGATGATTTTCAATCATCACGGTTTTCAAGTAAATCTGACACGAAATATATTGCCAACATAGACGGTGGCCGCTTAATTCATACACTGCCCTCATCAATTGAAGAAACAACAGACGGCTTTTCTTTAGCCCAGAAAATTGCTTATCAATGCGCTTTTGAAGCGGATATGATCAATATCCTGGCCGGACCTTTGGCTGAAGCAAAATATATCGCACAACGGGACAGAGAACTGATTAACTCTGGTCTCATACAGTTAAATGACCTGCATTACTTTGGCGGCACTTCCGATTTAGAAAAAGTCCGCGAATATCTTGAATGCTTTATTGCAAATAAAGTACTGAGAGAACAAAAAATCACTGCGTTATTTTTGGCGGCATTCAGCTTCGTTAATGAAAGGTCAAATTGGCGGGCAATTACTGCGTTGGCGGACTATATTGTCAGTGAAGACAAAAGTGTCATAGAATGCAATGAAATTATCGACGTTCTGGAAACTGCTAATAATAAACCAACCGTTTAGCTTTTCGATCTAGCTCCGGTTAAATTCAAACTATTGAGCTGTGCGTACGACCGGTCAAATGCTTTAACCTTAAGCCCGTTACCAGCAATGTTGCGCCGTAAATGACCAAGCCTAAGCCTATCCATTTCATCAAATTGATCACGCGCGCTGTCGAATCCCAGTCATTCCACCAGGCCGTATCGACAAAATAAAAGAGGCCTGCCGCCATGGCTGCACCGGCCAGAGAGACTCTGGCAACAAACAACCACCAACCGTTAGCCGGTTGATACACCTTGTCTTTGTGCAATTTTATCAGCAACAAGGCCGCGTTAAAAAAAGCGCCCAAGGATGTCGCTAAAGCTAGCCCCGCATGTGCCAGCGGGAAAACCAGCACCAGATTCAGGCCTAGACTGACTAGCATCGCGTAAACCCCGTAGCGTACCGGCGTTTTCATGTCGCCGCGCGAGGTAAATCCCGGCACCAGTACTTTAATCAGGATAAAGCCCAGCAAACCCAATGAATACGCCTTCAGGCTCTGCCCTGCCAAATGCACATCGCTGACGCCGAATTCATTATATTGGAACAGTGTCGACAGCATTGGCTCAGCCAGTATCACCAAGCCAATGGTGGCGGGCAAGCCTACCAGAACAACCCAGCGCAAGCCCCAATCCAGCGCATTTGAAAAAGTTGTCGCATCTTCTGCTGCATGACTTTTGGATAAATTCGGCAAAATAACCGTTGCCAGCGCAATACCCAAAATGCCTAATGGAAACTCCACCAGTCGATCGGAATAATACAGCCAGGACACGCTGCCTACGGTTAAGAATGAGGCTATCAAGGTATCCAGTAACAAGTTGATCTGCGTCACCGAGACGCTAAATATCGCCGGTAGCATCAGGCTTATAATCCGTTTAACGCCCGAGTCATCAAAACCTAATCTTGGTCTAGGCATCAGGCCCAAGCGCATCAACGCGGGGAACTGAAACAACAGCTGCACGATGCCCGCCGCAAAAACGCCCCATGCTAAGGCCGTAACCGGCACGTCCATCAATGGCGCCAGCCAGATTGCGGCGGCAATCATGCAGATATTCAGAAAAACCGGCGTTAACGCGGGGATCGCAAATTGTCCGTGCGCATTTAAAATGCCTCCGGCAAAAGCCACCAACGCGATAAAAAACAAGTACGGAAAGGTAATTTGTAACAGTTGCACGGACAGCTCGTACTGAGTTCCTTGCCACATAAAACCGGGGGCCAGCAGCATGATAAGCACCGGAGCGGCAACGACGCCGATCACCGTAATCAGCAGTAAAAAAACGGACAGGGTTCCGGCGGTTTTATCGATAAACTGTTTCAATGCGACTTTGCTGCCACGTTCTTTGTAATCGGATAACACCGGAACAAAGGCGTGGGCAAAAGCGCCCTCGGCAAATAATCGCCGCAAAAAATTGGGAATCTTGAACGCCACAAAAAAGGCATCGGTTGCCGAATCCACGCCGAAGAAATGTGCAATCAACATATCCCGGATAAACCCGAGTATACGTGAGATCAGAGTCATGCTGCCGACAACTACTGCGGATTTGAAAAGTTGCCTGCTCAATGCTACTCCTGCTGTGTTGCGTTAAAAACGTTTGACAATATTACCACTTCTAATGATAATACACGGTTTAATTAACTTACCACAAGAATCGAGACACTATGGCTAATACAGCACAAGCTAAAAAGCGTGCGCGACAAGCGGAAAAAAGCCGTATTCGCAACGCAGGACAACGTAGCAACTTACGCACCTTCATTAAAAAAATCATTGCCGCAGTTAAACTTGGCGACAAAGAAAAAGCGCAAGCCGCATACAATACTGCCGTTCCGATTATCGATTCAGCAGTTACCAAAGGCATTATTCACAAGAATAAAGCCGCACGCGGTAAAAGCAGACTGAATGCAAAAGTAAAAGCTATCGCTTAACAGCTTTAGCCTTACTCAATAAAAAAGGCCGGACTCATTGAGTTACGGCCTTTTTTATTGCCTGGCTAATCACGTTAAATCAGCACCAGATTATCCCGATGTATCAGCTCTGCGTCATCGAAATAACCCAGAATACCTTCAAATTCGGAACTGCTCCTGCCCGCTATTAATTGAGCATCGCCATTGCCGTAATTAACCAGTCCACGCGCAACTTCAAAACCGGCTTCATCGACACAAGAAACCAACTCGCCACGCCCGAACCGGCCCGACACTGCTTTAACGCCGACCGCCAACAGGCTTTTGCCTTCGTTTTTCAACATCATGACTGCGCCCGCATCCAGAACCAAGCGCCCTTTGATCTGCAACTGCCCGGCAAGCCAACGTTTTCTGGCCACCATTGGCTCTATGTCAGGCAATAAATAGGTGCCCAACTCGGCCCCGGCAATTACCGCAGTAATAACATTGTCGACCGCGCCCGCAGCAATCACTGTTGCCGCTCCGGATCGGGATGCCAGCCGCGCAGCTCGAACTTTGGTGCACATGCCGCCTCGACCCAAGCCGCTGCGACTATCGCCGGCCATGACATCCAGCCGATCATCGTTAACACTGATCTCGGAAATAAGTTTCGCGTCAGGATGCAAGCCGGGATCGCCGGTAAACAAGCCCTGCTGGTCGGTCAGAATAATCAGCAGCTCGGCCTCGACCAGATTGGCCACCAATGCGGCCAGCGTATCATTATCGCCAAAGCGAATTTCTTCGGTCGCAACCGCATCATTTTCATTAATAACCGGCACCACACCAAACTTGAGCAAGGTCAGCAACGTGCTTCTGGCGTTTAAATAGCGCTGCCGGTTCGATAAATCGTCATGCGTTAATAGCACCTGCGCCGCATGCAACTGATGCCGCTGAAAATTATCGTCAAAAACGCGCACCAAGCCCATTTGCCCCACCGATGCCGCAGCCTGTAACTCATGCAAGGTCTTGGGTCGCACTTTCATGCCCAAGCGACACATGCCTTCTGCGACGGAACCCGAAGAAACCAGTATCACATCGATAGATTGCCGCCTTAAACCGGCCATCTGCTCAACCCAGGCTGCAATGGAGGCCTTATCAAGCCCCCGTCCACCCTTGGTTAACAAAGAGCTGCCTATTTTGACGACAACCCGCTTAACCTTGGCAAAATCAGCCCTGCTCACTTTTTTCCCGCCGTTGCTGTTCCAAAAAGCTCATGATGGCGAACATCAGCTCTCTGGTACCGCTGCCGTTAATGGCTGCAATTTTAAATACCGGGCCGGTCCATTCCAGCTCATCGACAATAGCCTGGCATCGCTCGTCGACTTCATCAGCGGGCAGACGGTCTATCTTGTTCAACACCAGCCAACGTGGTTTGGCGGCCAACTCATCGCTCCATTTCTCGACTTCATGAATAATTTTTTTAGCTGCCTGTACCGGCGACTCCATGCTCTCGTAAGGCTCAACATCAATCAGATGCAACAGTAAGCCAGTGCGCAGCAAATGCTTCAGAAACTGCAAGCCGAGACCCGCACCTTCAGCCGCACCCTCAATAACACCAGGAATATCGGCAATAACAAAGCTGCGCAAATCGTCAACCCTAACCACGCCCAGATTGGGATGCAAGGTTGTAAAAGGATAGTCGGCAACCTTGGGCGTTGCCGCCGATACCGAGCGTATCAAGCTGGATTTCCCGGCATTGGGCATACCCAGCAAACCGACATCGGCAATCAACGTCAGTTCCAGATTAAGCCTGCGATGCTCGCCCTCACTACCTTTACTGGCCTTTTGCGGCGCTCTATTAATACTGCTTTTAAAACGCGTATTGCCTAAACCATGAAACCCGCCTTGAGCGACCAGCAGCGTTTGGTCGACCCTGGTTAAATCACCTATGACCTCACCTGTTTCCGCATCAGAAACCTGGGTTCCTAGCGGTACCGGCACATAGCAATCATCGCCTTTTCTGCCGGTGCAATTTCGACTCATACCCCTTTGTCCGCGCTCCGCCCTGTGTACGGCATGATAGCGAAAATCCACCAGGGTATTTACATTCTCTGCTGCAATCAGATAAACACTGCCGCCATCGCCGCCATCGCCGCCATCAGGGCCACCCATAGGAATGTATTTCTCGCGCCGAAAGCCGATAGTACCATTGCCGCCATCGCCCGCTTCTACGCGAACTTCTGCTTCATCAACAAATCTCATAAATCACACGCCGCCAAACTTAAAACTCAACCGATAAAAACAAAAAAAGCCCCGCCATGAACGGCGGAGCTTTTTTAAGTTGCCGGATTAAACTAACCCGACCTAACTGCCTCGCCATGTTATAGCGCGATACAGCCGTATGTCTTATGCAGCAACAATACTGATAAATTTGCGGCTATGAGGTCCTTTGACCTGAAAAACCACTTTGCCATCAGCCGTTGCAAACAAAGTATGATCTTTTCCGCAACCTACATTATCACCAGCATGAAACTTAGTTCCACGTTGACGAACAATAATATTGCCTGCCGTCACACTCTCACCACCGTAACGCTTAACACCTAATCTTTTTGCATTAGAGTCACGTCCGTTACGAGTACTACCACCAGCTTTTTTATGAGCCATCTGTAACTCCTAATATCTTAAGCAGAAATACCAGTAATCTGGATTTCTGTATAGTACTGACGATGCCCCATTTGTTTCATATGGTGCTTACGTCTTCTGAATTTAATAATTTTGACTTTTTTATGTCTACCTTGAGACAGGACAGTCGCTGTAACTTTTCCGCCTTCGATAAAAGGCATCCCGACCTGAACAGCATCGTCTGACTGAATCATCAGTACTTTATCGAATTCAATGCTGTCGCCTTCGCCTAGCTCCAGTTTTTCTATTTTTAAGTAAGTACCTTCTTCTACGCGGTACTGTTTACCACCTGTTTGAATTACCGCATACATCGGCGCAAGCTCCATCAAGCATTAATCTGTTTAAAGTGAACAAAAAATTATATTTATAAATCAAAGCTAAGTCAATCTAAATTAAACTTATGTCCTAAATATCTTTTAAAAATAATATAAAAAAGCCATTATCATCAACCTACCACGCCAATAGCATGGGCGATTAAGGTTTTATTAAGCTATAATAGCGTAGCAGAATTTGATTTTCATAGCTATCGCCATGAAAAGTAACCCAAACTTACACGCAACACGACATGATGGCATCGCACTCACAATCCCCCGCTAACACGCTCGCTCCCATTGATTTTGACTCAATTAAGCAATTAACTACCGCTGAGGCAAAAGCCGTCGATCAGCTCATTATTGGCGAGTTAAGTTCAGATGTTGTCCTCATCAACCAGATGAGCCATTATATCGTCAGCAGCGGCGGCAAACGATTACGTCCAATGCTGCTGTTATTGGCAGCCAAGGCCTTAGGTGGTGCCAGCGACAACCACCTGCTGATGGCGGCGGTCATTGAATTTATCCACACCGCCACACTGCTGCATGATGACGTTGTTGACGACTCCGACCTCAGACGCGGTAAAGAATCCGCCAATGCCGTCTGGGGCAATGCGGCCAGCATATTGGTAGGCGATTACCTTTATTCCAGCGCGTTTGAAATGATGGTGCGTACCGGCAATATGCGGGTAATGGAAATCCTGTCGAAAACCACTACCGCCATTGCCGAAGGCGAAGTGCTGCAACTGTTAAACTGCAATAATCCCGAGACCACCGAACAAAAATACCTCGAAGTTATTGCCAGAAAAACCGCTATTTTATTCAGCGCCGCGACCAAATTGGCCGCCGTTATCGCTGGAGCGTCAGCTGAAACCGAACAAGGCCTAGCGCTATACGGCCAACATCTGGGCATCGCCTTTCAGCTGATTGATGACGCCCTCGATTACAAAGCCAGCAAAGATGAACTGGGAAAAAATCTCGGCGATGACTTGGCAGAGGGAAAGCCAACCTTACCGCTGATTTACGCCATTCAAAACAGCAACGAAAGCGAGGCCAAAATCGTTATTGATGCGATCAAAAATGGCGATCGCGATGCCTTCAACGAAGTTTACGCGATCGTGCAACGCACTAAAGCCATTGATTACACAGAACAACGTGCCGATGAGGAAGCTCAAAAAGCGATCAGTGCATTAAGTGTGCTGCCCGACTCCGAATACAAACAAGCATTGACTTTATTGGCGAAATTTTCTGTCCAACGTAATTATTAAAACCGCACTCGCCTAGCTTTTAAGCAGCGCATTATAAGCATGCGCTTTTTCAAGCAGCAGATTATATTTACGCTCAACCTTGTCCATGACCTCGGTTAAAAACTGCGTGACCTCGGCATCTTCTATACCTTCTGCCGCCGACAGCATATAAGCTTCCAGTTCACTCACCGCATCGGCATCGACAATCTCATCAAGCAGCGTCGACGCCTCGGAAGTATTAACAGCGCTGACCAGCTTATTGGCATCCAAGCCTTGTTGCAATAATTGTTGCAACATATCAACCGCCTGAGCCATTTCCCGCGCTTTTTCATTAACCGACTGAAGTAGCGTTAAATTTTCAGTGAACTCAATAAAATCGTTCACCGCTTTTTTAAGCTCATACAAGCGCAACTCGTGTTTTGCCTTAATTGCTTGCCGCATAGTTATTCCAATTCGCCAAAAATTACATCAATTATAATTCAAATTGGATTTATCGATCGATTGCCGATGCAGTAGGCAACAAAGATAGTCCCGCTTAAATTGTCTTGTTGTGTTCATTTTAACTTGGGATTATTATCAAAATCGGTCAGGGCTAACCTTAAAAATACCGTTGGATATCTGCTTGACCGTTTACCTTATAGGTCGCTGCAAGTCACCGGCAACAAAACACATATAAACCACCCTAACAACACGATGAGGCATGATGATGAAACAACGCTATAACTTCTTGTGGATTTTAGTTTTAATGATTGTAACTAGCGCTTCATGGGCTTACGGCAGCAGCAGTAGCTCAAAATCCTGTACCAAACCTAAGTTTGCCGATTTTACTCCGACTGAAAATACCGAAGTTGCAGCAGGCTCAGACTTTTCTTTTTTAGCGTCTGCAAACACGTTGCCAAATACCATCAAAGTTACCGTAAAAGGTCTACCCACCAACCTCAAAGTCACCGCAAACAAAGGTGGTTTTCAGGCAAGCGGAACCATTCCAATGTCGTTAAAAGGCGTATACGCCAGAATTGCTATCACTGCTGAAGGACAAAACAAGTGCAAAGGCGATGACGGCTGGCTGGTAAAAATTGCCGATTAATATTCAAAAGCTCACTGCCGGCGTTCAACCCTCTCGTTCCACACCGGCCATTACCTTTAGCTTACACAGTAGTCCTGTTAAGCTACAGACTATTTTAGACTAGCCAAATCGATAACAAAGCGATACTTCACATCGCTTTTCAACACGCGCTCGTAGGCTTCGTTAATCTGCTGGATAGGGATGATTTCGACGTCTGAAGTGATCGCGTTTTCAGCACAGAAATCGAGCATTTCCTGCGTCTCTTTCAAACCGCCAATCAAAGAACCCACAATACGGCGACGCTTGAAAATCAAGTTGCCGACAGCAGGTGACGGATGCGGGTGGTCAGGCACACCCAGCAGACATAACGTACCATCACGTTTCAGCAAAGCGGTGTAATTATCCAGATTATGCGGTGCCGCCACGGTGTTCAGGATGAAGTCAAAACTGGCAAGATGCTGTTGCATCTCATCGGCATTTTTGGATATGACTACTTCATCAGCACCTAGCCGTTTGGCGTCTTCTGCCTTGCCGGGTGTTGTGGTAAAAAGCACGACGTGTGCGCCAAACGCATGGGCAAACTTTATTCCCATGTGCCCCAGTCCGCCCAAGCCAACGATGCCGACCTTGTCTCCTTTGCCTACCTTCCAGTGCCTCAACGGAGAATAAGTGGTAATTCCCGCACATAACAACGGGGCTACAGCCGCCGGATCAAGTTTATCCGAAACATGCAGCACAAAATCCTGATTGACGACAATCTGCCTGGAATAGCCGCCGTAGTTACTACCGCCGGTATGCTTATCGGGACTGTTATACGTAAATACTGCGTTATCACAGAATTGCTCCAGATTATCATTGCAATCAGGGCATGCCTTACAAGAATCAACCAGACAACCGACACCAACGGTATCCCCGAGTTTAAAATTGCTGACCTCACTACCCACTTGGGTCACTTTGCCAACAATTTCATGACCGGGCACCATCGGAAATACCGAACTACCCCACTCGTTACGCACTTGATGAATATCGGAGTGACAAACCCCGCAGAACAAAATCTCAATCCGGACATCGGTAGCCATAGGATCACGCCGTTCAAAACTGAACGGCACCAGCGGCGTATTGTGATTATGGGCCGCATAACCCAGCGTTTTTTTCATGATAAACTCCGTGAATTAATGTTTTAAGCGTACCCGACCTCAGCCATCGAATGACAGCCGCCGACGAATAGAGGTCGGCGGATTGTTCCTCTCCGTGAACGAGAAGGTTATCAAAAAGGATAGCGGCGCGGGTGTCTCGCTGTCAATCTCAAATAATCCCCCTGAAGAGGGCGGTTTCAGACCAGCAAGGAAATGTGATGAACCATATCGACTTTTTAACGTCCGCTTACGACGTACGGATACCCCGGATTATTTACGGCACGGCCTGGAAAAAAGATAACACGGCGGCGCTAGTAGAACAGGCTATCGAACTGGGTTTTCGCGGTATCGATACGGCCTGCCAGCCTAAGCATTATAACGAAGCGGGCGTGGGTGACGGCGTGGCGGCTTGTCTGCGTCGCGGGATAGATCGCAGTGATCTTTATCTGCAAAGCAAATTCACCTCATTAAACGGCCAGGATCCGATGCGGCTGCCTTATGATCCCAAGGCCAACCTAGGTAAGCAAGTAGCGCAATCATTTCAAACCTCGCTGAAAAATCTGCAAACCACCTATTTGGATTGCTTAGTGCTGCACTCACCATTGGCAAATCAACAGCAGACCCTGGAAGTGTGGCGGGCAATGGAGCGGATATTTCACGACGGTGGTGCCAAGCAGCTTGGAATCAGCAATTGCTACGATCCCCAACAGCTTGCGCTATTGTATCGAGAGGCCACGATCAAACCAGCCGTCATCCAAAACCGTTTTTATGCGCAGACCCAGTACGACCGCAGCATCCGCAATTTTTGCAGACAACATCGAATCATTTACCAAAGCTTCTGGACGCTGACCGGCAATCCCCAAGTTTTGGCACATGCCACCGTTCAAACTCTAGCGGCAAAATACCGGCGCAGCGCGGCCCAAGTATTTTTCCGCTACCTGAGCCAAACCGACATTATCCCCTTAACCGGTACTACATCGGCAAGCCATATGCGAGAAGACCTTGCGATCTTCGATTTTGAATTGACCGCCGACGAGTGCAACGCTGTGGAAACGTTGCTTTGATTAGACAACTGTCATCCTCTCCGTTGGCCTAAATCCCCTCCTCCTTATCCTCCTCATCCGTAGCCATATCCGAAATCTCTTTCAACCTTGAGATAGCTTTAAAATTAATGCTGTCTTCCGGGTACAGGCCTTCGTCATCTAACACACCAGCCGGTTTCCCGGTCAATAATTCCAGCGTTTCATCTACGCTGGACACCGTATAAACCGCAAACAGCCCCTTTGCTACCGCATCGATCACTTCCTGTTTCAGCATCAGGTTGCGCTTGTTGGCTGCTGGAATAATAGCGGCGTGTTGTCCGTTAAGGCCTCGCGCCTGACACAACCTGAAGAAGCCTTCTATTTTCTCATTAACGCCGCCTACCGCCTGAACTTCGCCGTACTGGTTGATCGAGCCGGTCACCGCAAAAGTCTGCTTAATCGGCGTCCGGGTCAGTGCTGAAATAAGACAGCAAAGCTCGGCCAGCGAGGCGCTGTCGCCGTCGATATAGCCATAGGATTGCTCTATGGCTATGCTGCCCGATATGGCGAGCGGAAATTGCTGGGCATAGGTGTGCCCCAAATAGCCGGTCAAGATCATCACGCCTTTGGAATGAATGGATTGCCCCAGTTCTACTTCCCTCTCGACATCGACAATGCCTCTGGAGCCGGGATGAACGCTGGTGGTAATACGCACCGGCGCGCCAAAGCTGCTGCCGCCGACTTCCAGCACGGTTAAGCCGTTGACTTTACCTATTGCGACACCTTCGGTATCGATCAGAATGGTGCCGACCAGCATTTCTTCGAGGATATTCTCGGGCATTCTGCCGTTGCGATGCTCTCTTGCGGCCAAAGCCTGTTCGATATGCGCCCGGTCGCACACTGGCTGATTGTCGCGCTGACAAAACAGGTTGGCTTCGGCGATAATTTCCAGCGAATCTTTGATGCGGGCGGAAAAATGATGCTGATTTTCGGCAATGCGACAGCTGTGCTCAATCAGGCATTCAATAGCTGTCCGCGTTAACGGCTTGACACCGGAATCTGCCGCCTGCTTAATCATCAGCAGTATAAAGCGTTGCATCGACTCGTCGTTACGCGGAATGTAATTGTCAAAGTCGGCAAGGATTTTGAACATCTCGTTAAACTCATCATCCAATTCTTCGAGCAGATAATAAATATCTCTGGAGCCAACCAGGATCACTTTAACGTTTAACGGGATGACTTCGGGCTTGAGGGTGATGGTGTTAATGCCTAAATCCGAATAGGGCGATTCGATTTCGATGCGTCCGGATTGCAGGGCCCGTTTAAGGCCTTCCCAGACGAACGGATAATTCAGCAGCTTTTCGGCATCGAGAATCAAATAACCGCCATTGGCCTTGTGCAAGGAACCGGCGCAAATCCGCCGATAATTGGTGACCAGTGCGCCCTGATCGCTGACATATTCAATGCGCCCGAACAGGTTCTGATAAATCGGATGCGGCTCGTAAACAACCGGCGCACCGCTTTCCTGCAGGTTATCGACCAGAATGTTGGGCGCATACAGCTCGGTCAGCAACAGCCGTTTTGCGGTGTTATCCTGGGGTTCCGGCGTTCGCCCGGGCATCAGATAATCGGCAATGGTGTTGCTGAGGTTTTTTTTAATTTCCGCTAAAAAGGTAAGCACGTCATCGATATTTTGATAGCTGTCATTCAGTTCGGCAAACAACGGCTCTATCGCCAGACTGATGGTGTCGGTATCCAGCTGCTTGATTTTCTCGACCATGGCTCTGCGCCACTGCGGTAATTCCAGCAATACGTCGCTCAGATATTCTTCCAGTTCCTCAACATGCTTATGAAAGATTTCCCGTTCCGGCAGCGGCAACTGGGTGAATTGATCTTCATTCAGCGCCTTGTTGTCCTGGATAGGTGCAAAAGAAATCGATTCGCCTTCCCTGAATAACGCAATACTCAAGGTTTGAGCCTTTTTATCGACCAGATCGATGGCATCGTTATAGTACTGGTTGTAATGGCGCTCAATAGCCCCCTTTTTTTGTTGATAAGTGGGGCTTTCAAAGACGGCGGGAAAGGTCGCCAGCAGGTTATCGATTAACTTTTCAATATCCTTGCTGAGCGTCAATCCATGCTCTGCGGGCAGCTCAACGGCCACCGGTTCTCTCGGGTTAGTAAAGTTATCGACATAAGCATAGGACGGCGGCGCGGACAGCGTTTTTGCCTGAGCATTCAGATGGTTGGTAATCATCGACAACCGGCCCAATCCCGGCTCGCCCATCACAAAAACATTGTAACCTGGGTTGCGCATTGCAACGCCAAACTCCAGCGCCGACTGGGCTCTGGACTGCCCTAAAATGGTATTGGGCAGTTCAGGTGCTGCTGGGAACTCAAAGCCCGTTAGATCGACATTTAGTTTCAGTAACTCAAGGGGGAGCTTCAGGGAATTAGACATGAATAGGGGATGTTCTCGGATTACACAAAAACGGCAATTCTACCATTTTTTACCGCGTTGTCCGATTATCCCCAAAATGGGGCTTGAAGCCCGTAGCCAATAAATAACAGGGTTGATCCTACTGTCATATAAATTTAATCAAGTTGTTGCATAATCAGCAACAAGCTAACAAAACAACAAGGTGTTCTGATGATTATCAATTGGGTTGCAGCCAAGGCACAACAACTGTTACCGGTACAAGATACCGAACTCGACGAATTTAGCGCCAACTTTGACGTTGCGCTGAGCGTTGAAATTAGGCGTTTTTTGTATACACAAAATGACGACTGCACGGATGCAGGAGGTACGACTCCATGGATGAAGGAGGTAGAGCAACGCATGGAGCAGTTGCCGAGAGCAATTGCCGACGACTTCATAAAGCAGCGAAGCGGGATGCCGAGAGCACCTCAACAGGCTGAAATAGCCAATGTAACGACTATAGCCGAACCTGCATTAGACGAGCATGAACTGGCATTAACCTGATGTAGATGTACAAATCGACGACTGTCTGGGCAGAGATATTGCAGAAATAAATCTGCCCAGACACCCCTGCTTACTTCACCACTAAGCTATTATTAACCGACTTGACTCCCTTAACCTTTCTTGTCAGCTCCACCGCTCTGGTGGCGGCGCTCTCAGAGTCCACAAACCCACTTAGCTGAACGACGCCCTTGTAGGTTTCAACGCTGATTTGTAGCAGCTTAAGCCTGGAATCACTTAATATAGTGGTTTTAACTTTGGTAGTGAGCACAGAATCGTCTAAAAATTCCCCGGTGCTTTCATGTGTAGGCCCTCCAGCACATCCGGCAATTAACATGGCGCATACAAAACCTATTATCAACTTGAACTTATTCATAATGTTTAACCCTTATAGTTTAATTAGGCGTAAGTTTTAAAAACGATTATTTCTACTAGCAATAAGGAAACATCCCGTTGGGATGAAACCAACGATTGGGCAGGGGTATGCATCCCCTCCCCAATCCGCGCCCGATAAAGCAACATCGCTTCGCTTGTTGCGGGCGCTCCTTTCGGCCTAAAGGCCGAGGTTTAAACCAGCAAGGAAGATTGATTAAAAATGGCAACAGCGCTACCCCGAACGACTCATACTGAAATAATCCCTACGTTTTAATCATACAATATTATGAGATGGATGTATCCCTCACACTCAATGCTGATGACGGGAGGATTTTGACGAGGCGAACAGTAATCTAAAGTCAGACTGATTTTCTTCCTGCTGAAAAACCTCAAATTCTGATGCAAAGTCCTTGCGGGCACAGCATCGATGAGCATCAAGATCTTGAATCAAGACACCCATGGCTAAAAAGGTATTGGCAGGGATATTAAGCGCCATCATTTCTTCGCTAAACAGCTTTAGGGTGCGTTCTTGAACGGCATAATCCTGAAAGTCGCCCAAAACTTCCTGCAGGCCTTTCAATTTCCTAATCAGGTGTTTTATTTGATGCTCAGAATAAAGGCTTTGGAAAAATTCCATCAGGTAGCGCAGCTTTTTACAGGATTTTCTTAAATCATGTAATGCTTCATCCGCTGATGAGCCGTTAATCGCTTCACCTTCGTGCATCACACGGGTAAAAGTCTTCCATATTCTCCTGTCGGCAAGTTCTTTAATGCTCAGCTTAGCATTTTCCTCAAGCGGTTTTTTATATGAGGGCTCTTTAAGGTACAGCTCCCATTCAGCCAGGGTGGATAGATACTGGGCTGACTGCAGTTTTTTTGCCAGTTCCTTCCGGGCTTTTTGCTGTTTGATGAGTAAGAAATCATATAACGGATTGAGGTCTTCCCTGATTGAGTCCGGCAGACTGCTTTTATAGCGGTCAAAGCTCAGCAGATAGACATCCAAGTCTCGTGCCGGTCCGGTAATCTGCCCCAGCCAGCAGAAAAAATCGGCATAATGCGCGCTGATATTTGGAGGTAGTATGCCTTTGATCTGGCTGAGTCCCGCGCGGGTTCTTCTGACCGCAACTCTAAAGTCGTGCAAAAACTCGCTGTCGGTATGGGCAATAGTCCCCTGTTCGTTGACTTTAATGGCTTTTAACAGGTGACTGTAGATATATTTGCCGGCAATATCGGCACGCATTTCGGGGTCAAGATTGATATTCAATTTTGATGAGTAATCTTTAGGCTTGCGGCCCTGAAGCTGCAGAGCTGTTAACAAAACAGATTTATCCGTCGCTGTTAAGCCCAGTGTTGCGGTCAATAGTTCGGCAATATGTTCGGCGGCCTTGTCGTAGCCTTTTACCGGTTGCAAAAGAACGCGGCTATTGAATTGACTGTATGCTTCGATTAACAGCCGGACTATGATTTTTTCATTTTTATTAACGATATTGAGGTGATAAACCTCATATTCCAGCGTGCAAACCGGCAATAATGCGCGCATTTCCAACAGCGGTGCCACGATATCATGTATTATTCCGGGTTCGAATTCTTTGCTGAATAAAGGAACTTTCTTACGCTCTGATTCGGCAATAACCGAACCATTTTTAATCGATCTTAATGTTAAAGATGAAGCCGATTTTGCTTGGTTAAACTCGCCAGTGATGTCGTTTGAGTACAATCGCCAGTCAAAGCTGTCGTAATAGGTTTTGCAGGATGACTGCCTTGAAGCCAGTTGCGTGTCGACCTCATGACTTAATGCGGCAATAAAATTTTCAGCCGTTAAATTCGCGGGGAATTCAAATTGTAAGGACATATTGATCACAAGGTATCGATTCAGAAGTCATTTGGTGGTTAATTTTTTAGCATAACAGCTTAGTATTAATGTTTAATGACACGGCCATAAGGATAGATCAAAAAAGCTGCATCAGCCGATATTCGCCAAAAAAATAAGTTAAGATAAACAGCCATTTTGCGCTGAAGCCTTAGCATAGCAAAAAAAACCGCACTGTAATATTGTTGTCATATTCTATTTACATAATAGAGCCACTTTAATTTATTTGAGAGTTAACCATGAAAGTATCTTTTAAAACTAAATCGTTGGTAACTGCGATCGGTTTTGGTATCGCAGCATTAACCAGCAGTGTTGCTGGTGCCGTACAGACTGTTGATGCCGGTGTTCCCGAGTATCAAAAAGCCAGCGGTATTTCAGGCAACCTGTCCAGTGTCGGCTCCGATACGCTGGCCAATCTGATGACGCTATGGGCTGAAGAATTTAACCGCGCTTATCCTAATGTCAACATTCAAATTCAAGCAGCGGGCTCTTCAACAGCGCCTCCTGCATTGACTGAAGGCACATCAAACCTCGGGCCTATGAGCCGCCAAATGAAAGATGACGAGCTTGAAGCCTTCGAAGATAAATACGGCTACAAGCCTACCGCTATTCCAGTAGCTATTGATGCGCTGGCGGTCCTTGTCAACAAGGACAACCCGGTTAAAGGTCTGACCATGGAACAAGTCGATGGTATTTTCTCTTCCACCAACAAATGCGGCGGCACAAATATTGAAACCTGGGGCGACGCCGGTGTTGCCGCTTGGGGCTCAAAAAGCATCCAGTTATACGGACGTAACTCGGTTTCAGGTACTTACGGCTATTTTAAAGAACACGCTTTATGCAAGGGTGACTTAAAAAGTAACGTCAATGAGCAGCCCGGTTCCGCGTCGGTTGTTCAATCAGTCACTTCTTCGGTTAACGGCATCGGTTACTCCGGCATGGGCTATACAACGTCGGGCGTTAAGATGGTGCCTTTAGCAGCCAAGGGCAGCAAGACATTTGTTGATCCAACACCCGAAAATGCAGTTTCCGGCACTTATCCTTTGACTCGCTACTTGTATGTTTATGTCAACAAGAAGCCAAACCAACCGCTGGCACCGTTAGAAAATGAATTTATCAAAATGGTGTTGTCAAAAACAGGTCAGCAAGTGGTTATAAAAGACGGCTATATTCCTCTGCCTGCAAAAGTGGTTGATAAAATATTGACTACGCTTAAATAAGCTAAGGATTTAATATCGCGCAGGAATGCGTAGGACAAGGATGTCAGCCCGAATGTGTTATTATCTTCCCCCTCAGTAAGTAAAAATGCATCTGACAAAAAACGGCCAAGATTTGCTTTGTGAGTCTTGGTCGTTTTTTGTTTTTTTGTTATATCATTGTTCTATTTAATTTCTAGTCTCTTTAGCATGTCAGAAATAAACGCCCCGATAAAACAACCTCCCGCGACTGCCAAGGATGGCGGAAGTGCCGCAAGCGGTATGGAACCTAAGCGACCCATAAAAATCAGTTCCGGCGAATATCACCAGCGCTGGCGACTTATTAAAGATGCCTTGGCACGCTATGGCGTGGTGGCGGGCGGTCTGGGTGTGATCGTCGCCATCGTACTGATTTTCTTCTATTTACTGTATGTGGTGTATCCGCTATTTATATCGGCTAGCGCAGCGCCGGTCAGCGAATACCCGGTACCCGAGCAGGCACTGGGCAATACCTTGCTGCTGGCAATAGAAGAGCAAAATGAGGTCGCAGCCCGGTTTACCGACAGCGGGCAAGTGGTGTTTTTTAATGCCGCTACGGGTAAAACCCTGTTGACACAAGCTGTGGCAATACCCGAAGGCGCACATATCACCAGCTTTGCTCAGGGCAGTCCTATCAAAGAAGGCGCAGTCATTTACGGTTTATCCGATGGCCGGGCCATCATCGCTAAACAGCAATATAAAGTCACTTATCCGGACAATGTTCGGCTTATTACGCCGTCGCTTAAATATCCATTGGGCGAACAACCTTTGGCACTGGATGAGTCCGGCGCCGCTTTGGAGGCAATCGCGGTTAAAGTGGGCTCTGATTCAACGACTATCGTTGCCAAAACGGCCGATAAAATACGCCTGATCAATTTTAAAAAAGAACTATCTTTATTTGCTGATGAGGCGGCTTTAACGCGTACGGATTCGGTTCTGGATCTGCCGACTGCGGGTATTGCCGAAATTTTAATCGACAAGGATGAGTCCAATCTGTATCTGATCAACAACGACGGACAGTTGGGCTATTTCGATATTAGCGACAAGAGCAGCCCAGACTTAAAGCAGCAACTGAATGTGGTTGATGCGGGACAAAAGATTACCAGTGTGACTTTTTTAAATGGCGATCTTTCGCTGATGATAGGCGACTCCAGCGGCTTGGTGTCACAGTGGAGCATGGTTAGAGACAAACTGAATCGCCCTGCCATGCAAAAAATCAGGGCATTTAAGGTCTCTGATAAAGCGATCATTGCGATCAACTCAGAACAGCGTCGTAAAGGCTTTATGACCACCGATGCCGACGGCATCGTAGGCATTTATCATTCAACCGCTGAACGGGAAATGATTAAAGAACGGGTCAGCGATGCCTTACCATCGACAGCGATTTTGTCACCGAGAGCCAATGCCTTGTTGTTGCAGTCGGCAGCCGGCAACATGCATTTCTGGCAAGTCGATAATGAACATCCCGAAGTTTCGATCAAATCGCTTTGGCAGAAAGTCTGGTACGAAAGCTATCCGAAACCTGATTATATCTGGCAATCTTCTTCGGCAAATAATGATTTTGAGCCTAAATACAGCTTAACGCCATTGGTTTTCGGCACCCTGAAGGCGTCATTTTATGCGATGTTAGTCGCCATTCCACTGGCACTGATGGGGGCGATTTACACCGCTTATTTTATGGCCCCGGGGATGCGACAGTACGTAAAACCCTCTATTGAAATTATGGGTGCGTTGCCGACGGTTATTTTGGGCTTTCTTGCCGGCCTTTGGCTGGCTCCGTTTATGGAAGAGCACCTGACCGGAATCTTTGCCCTATTGATGATCGTTCCTGTCGGCGTGATGCTGTTTGCCTTCGCCTGGCAATTTCTACCCAAAACCATTACCCAAAATCTCCCTGAAGGCTGGGATGCAGCCCTATTAATCCCGGTTATTTTACTCAGCGGCTGGATTGCCTTTCAGGTAAGCGTGCCATTGGAAACTTACTTGTTTCACGGCACCCTACAGGATTGGTTGAAGGCTGAAATGGGCATAGGCTACGACCAACGCAATTCCTTGGTGGTCGGTGTGGCGATGGGCTTTGCGGTGATTCCGACTATTTTCTCAATCGCCGAAGATGCGATTTTTAGCGTGCCCAAACATTTGACCGTAGGCTCACTGGCATTAGGCGCGACGCCCTGGCAAACCATGATCAGGGTAGTGCTGTTAACCGCAAGTCCGGGAATTTTTTCTGCGGTGATGATCGGTTTCGGCCGGGCCGTCGGCGAAACCATGATTGTATTAATGGCAACCGGAAATACACCGGTCATGGATTTAAGCGTTTTTCAGGGCATGCGTACCCTGGCTGCCAATATCGCGGTGGAAATGCCGGAATCGGAAGTTGACAGTACCCATTATCGAATCCTGTTTTTAGCGGCTCTGGTTTTGTTTATGTTTACTTTTGTTTTTAATACGCTGGCCGAAGTCATTCGTCAGCGCTTACGTGAAAAATACAGTTCATTATGATGAGTCTATTATGATTAAAGCATGGTTTAAAAGCGGTACTCCCTGGGTATGGCTCAATGCGGCGGCAGTCAGTACCTGCCTTATTATGGTAGTCGGCGTGCTGGGCTTAATTGTAGTGCGCGGAGTCGGTCACTTCTGGCCTGCCCCCGTTATACAGTTCAGCTATCAGGAACCGGGCGGGCCAGTCCAAACCATTATCGGCGAGCATATCGATACCAGTATTACGCCAGCCGCGATGGCAAAATCAACCGGTCATATCATGGCCGATGATGAAGATACGCTGGTGCAATACCTGATTAAAACCGGCAACCGGGATATTACCGGCGCTGATTTTCGTTGGATATTGGAGCGCAATATCCAACAGCAACAGACGCCTGCCGAACTGATGGTAGTGGAACGACGTGAATGGGGTAATTTCTACGGCCAATTGCTTGCGGTCAAGGAAAGCGGCAAGATTATCGCTGCAGGCGATCAAGCTTGGCCTGCCGCTCAAGCCCGAATAGATCAAGCTTTGGCTATTTTTAAGGAAATAGCCCACCTGGAAAAAAAAGAAGTCGGTGCGATCAACTACAGTCTGGAACAGTTAAGGCTTGAACAGAAAAGACTGGAACTGAACAATCGCTGGGATGCGGCAGCTGAGCAACGGTTGGCCGCCGAAAAAGCGGAGTTGGAAATTGACTATAAAAAATATCAAACGCAGTTAAGCGAGCTGTATCGACAAATAAGACGGGATAGCCTGGTCGCAACAACCGAAGGCGGCAAGGAAATTGAAATACCCGTGGCCAAAGTAGTCAGGATTTTCCAGCCGAACACCATGAGCCGGTTCGATAAAGTCTGGCATTATGGCGCTAAACTGGTTGAATTTTTAACCGATGATCCGCGCGAGGCTAATACCGAAGGCGGTATTTTTCCGGCTATTTTTGGTACAGTGATGATGGTGATCATGATGTCGATTATCGTCACCCCGTTCGGCGTCATTGCGGCAGTATATTTACGCGAATATGCCAAGCAGGGTTTTATCACCCGCTTGATCCGAATCGCGGTCAACAATCTGGCGGGCGTACCCTCGATTGTTTACGGGGTATTCGGCTTGGGCTTTTTTGTCTATATCCTGGGAGGCAACATCGATCAGCTGTTTTTCCCGGAAGCGGCACCTGCGCCGGTCTACGGTACGCCAGGCTTACTATGGGCTTCAATTACCCTGGCTTTGCTGACTTTGCCGGTGGTTATCGTGTCAACCGAAGAAGGTTTGGCGCGTATCCCCAAATCGATACGCGAAGGCAGTCTGGCCCTGGGCGCTACCAAACTGGAGACTCTGTGGCTGACGGTATTGCCGATGGCAAGCCCGGCGATGATGACCGGCTTGATTCTGGCTGTGGCGCGGGCGGCCGGCGAAGTGGCTCCGTTAATGCTGGTGGGTGTGGTAAAAATGGCGCCCACATTGCCGCTGGACGGCAATTATCCGTTCTTGCATTTGGACAGAAAATTTATGCATTTAGGATTTCATATTTATGATGTCGGCTTTCAAAGCCCCAATGTTGAGGCGGCGAGACCCTTGGTTTATGCGACATCATTATTGTTGGTACTGGTCATTGTGGGGCTGAATTTATCAGCCATTTTAATCAGAAATCATCTGCGAGAAAAATACCGGGCACTGGAAGGTTAAAGAAATGACAGATCAACACGTACGTACACATGCCATTGATGTAAGTTCAGTTTTACGCGATCAGAAAAAAACGGCTGAGCCGAATGAGACCTGTATCAAAGTAGAAAATTTAAATCTTTTCTATGCGGACAAGCAGGCTTTGCATAACGTTAATATGGAAATGCCGAAGAAAAAGGTAACCGCCTATATTGGCCCCAGCGGTTGCGGCAAATCGACACTGCTGCGCTGCATCAACCGAATGAATGACTTGGTCGATAACGTCACCATCGAAGGCAAGATTCTGCTCGATGATGAAAATATTTACGATAAATCCGTCAATGTCGCCGCTTTACGCAGGCGCGTCGGCATGGTATTTCAAAAGCCGAATCCCTTCCCCAAATCTATCTTCGAGAATGTCACTTACGGCCTTAGAATTCAGGGCATTAACGACAAACGAGTTTTGGAAGAAACGGTTGAAAATGCGTTGCGCGGTGCAGCGCTGTGGGATGAAGTTAAAGACCGCTTGAATGATAACGCCCTAGGTTTGTCAGGCGGACAGCAACAGCGGCTGGTGATTGCCAGAGCGATTGCGATAGAGCCCGAAGTGCTGTTACTGGATGAACCCGCATCGGCGCTGGACCCTATTTCAACCTTAAAAATTGAAGAACTGATCAACGAGCTTAAAGAAAAATACACGATAGTTATCGTCACGCACAATATGCAGCAGGCCGCACGGGTTTCGGACTACACCGCATTTATGTACATGGGCGAATTGATAGAGATGGGTACGACCAGCGAGTTGTTTACCAATCCTCAAAAGAAACAAACCGAAGATTACATTACCGGTCGGTACGGCTAACCAGGAGCAAGCAATGGACAACAGCAAAATAGGACAGCACATATCAGGCCAGTTCAATAAAGAGCTGGAAGATGTACGCAACAAAGTTTTAACCATGGGCGGACTGGTTGAACAGCAAATAGAGCTAGCCGTTAGCGCTTTTGCAACCGGCGATATGGAAATGGCCGAACTGGTCATCAAACAAGACAATCAGGTCGATGCGCTGGAAATGGCTATCGATCAGGAATGCATGCAAATCTTAGCGTTAAGGCAACCTGCCGCATTCGATTTAAGATTGTTAATTACCGTAATCAAAGTGGTTAATGAGCTTGAACGCGTCGGCGATATGGCCGAACGCATCGCCGAGATGGCCATACAATTGGCGGGAGCCGACAGCAACAAACATGACCAATATTACGAACTGGAACACATGGCCGAATTGGTTCAGGAAATGCTGCACGGCGCGCTGGATGTATTTGCCAGGATGAACATAGAAGGCGTGACCACAATTACCGGTTTGGATGAAAATGTCGATCGTGAATACGGCAGTATCATCCGCCAGTTGATTACCAAGATGATGGAAGACCCAAGAAACATTACCCGGATGTTGGATGTGCTTTGGATTGCCCGTTCATTAGAAAGAATCGGCGATCATGCCTGTAACGTCTGCGAACATTTAGTTTATATGGTCAAAGGCGAAGATGTGCGACATTTGACCCAGGAAGAACTGGAAAGGAAGATGAAGCAGTAACAGCCATTTCCGGCGCAACGCCTTTATCACTAAGCAGCGAAAAACCCCGCCGTTCAGGGCGGGGATGTAAGCGGTTCAATTCGGTAGTGCCCCACTATCTTCGATATTTGTTTAAATTTGTTTAGCAAAATAAGCCCCCTGTTGGTAAAATTTTGTCAACGGTAAAAACCTTATACCCATCCCAAAATATTTACACGAGAATTAGTCTATAACTTGTTTTCATCTACCGCTTACTACCGAAAGGTATCGATGTGAAGCCGGTTGAGGCTGGTTTCAAGATGAGGCGCTAGTCGGACAACGTCGGACAGTCAGTCGTATTTGGGCACAAAAAGGCACTCGCCCCGTATTGTTCAACAGCAACAATTTACAGCGGCTTATATTTTTGGCACCCTATGTCCTAAGAATAGCAAAACCGCAGGCTTGATCATGCCAAAAGCCAATACTGAAGCTATGCATTCTCTATGCTCCCGCCAGTGGGCATCATTACCTGATTTTTACCCAGGCTTTCGATGTTGACTGTAATAATGAACGTGTTCACCGTATCAATCTCTAAGAGGAAGCAGCGATGAGTTATTGGGATTCCCAGACAATGGGACTGATCTACCTGGTCTACGGTCTGGCTTTTTTCGTGCTGGGCGTGGTTGCCTTGATGCTGTCCAAGCGCAATACGACGTGGTATCACTTCGCCCCGCAGTTGTCACTGCTGGCCGCATTCGGCCAGCAATTCCCAATTTAAAGCCTTATGTTTGAACAGGTAATTTATCTCTCCCGTATTGCATGAACTGCATCAG
>JAQSDX010000059.1 GCA_029946125.1 Candidatus Methylobacter titanis | reverse complement strand
CCAACAGGCCTTGAGGGAATTGAAAGAACTCAGGGCTGCTTGTGCGTAACATCAGCTGTCTAAAAATAACCGGGAGACTGACCATGACCACTATTACCTTTGATACGCTTGAGCTAGTAGACAAACTTAAAACAGCGGGAATTCCACAAGCGCAAGCCGAGGCGGTTGTGCGTGTGATTGCCGAAGCTCAGGATGGGCTTGTCACTAAGCATGACCTAACCGAAGCCAAAAATGAAATTAAGGCCGACATGAATGTTCGATTTGAGCGCATTGATGGTGAATTAAAGCTAAACAGATGGATGCTTGGCGTATTATTGGCTGGTGTTATATCGCTGGTATTGAAGGCGTTTTTTTAATGTCCCCAATATGAATTTCGGGGCACGATGAAAGGCGCTCGTCTCCGATATATTGCTCATTAGTGCAAGCCCAGTATTGATGTCAGGCATGAACAGTATGCTCGACTAGTTCTAAGGTTAGACCTGATGCATGATTGCAAGACCTGCCCCTGTTTTGTTGTTCAACCATGCTGGGAATCTTGATACCCGAAATGGATTGCTCAATGGAATACTTTAGAATTGCCCGGTCTTCTGGTATTCGTAAATGGTGCATGATGCCCCACCTACTTGGCTTCGGTAAGTATTAACTTAATGAATGACGAATGAAAAACACCCTTGAAAAGTATTCAGCACCGGGCCCAATGCTTGGCTACCTTTACCAAGTACGAATTGCATTGCTCTGGGCTGCAAGACAAAGTACTTTGGGGAATTTCACACTGTCAGTGGAAACGCTAGATGATGTCAGTTTTACTGACGATAAAGACGCGACCGTTGTCCTTCAAACCAAACACTCAATCAATTCTCAGGCGATTCTGTCCGATCTAAGTACAGAGCTTTGGAAAACACTGCGGGTTTGGATGGACGGCTACGTCAGTGGAGAAGTGCCTCAAGATGCCGCACGCTTTTTGATTGCTACAGCCACCGTATCAACAGGTAGTGCTTGCGCAGCCTTAGCAACAGGTAAGTGCGAGCGAAACATTGAATCGGCAGCAAACCTACTAAAACATGCTGCGACAACATCAACTAATACTGCCCTTAAAGATACTTATGACGCATTTCTCGCATTACCACCAGACCAACAGCTCAACCTATTAAGCACGATCTACATAGTTGGCGGAGAACCTAATGCGGCGGATATTGAGAAAACTATCAAAGAGGCGATTCATTATGTTTCCATTCGACATGTTGATGTCGCATTACAAATGCTTGAAGGGTGGTGGTTTAAGCGAGTTGTTTACGAACTCCTGAACAATGGGCAAGGCATAACAAGGCTCGAATTTGATAGTCAGATTTCTGAAATTCAAGAATCATTGAAGCGCGATGCCTTACCTATTAATGATGAGGTTGACAGCCTAATGGTCGCACTATCTGAGTTGTCGGAATACGCCAATCGTCCCTTTTATAAGCAAGTAGAGTTGGTTGGAGCCGGATCTGGACGAATTCGAAATGCCATTACCAGCTATCTCCAGGCATTTCGCCAACGTTCAGCATGGATGCGTGATGATCTCCTGTTTGAGACTGACCTTCGCAGTTATGACCACCGGTTAGTTGAGGAATGGGCATTACTTCGCGAACAAATCTGCGACGAGTTGGGCGAAGAGCCTGCGGAGGCTGAACTTGTAAAGGCCGGGAGAGCGATTCTTAAATGGGCTGAAGATGCTCCAATTCCTATTCGATCTGGTGTTTCGATCCCTTGGGTTTGTAGAGGTTCGTTTCATATGTTGGCAGAAGACTTAAAGGTTGGTTGGCACCCTGATTTTCGAGACAGATTAGAAGTTGCATTTGATACCGGCGCTATGGCGCATTTGCCTGCGGATGAAACAATATGACGGCATGGCATGAACGAACTATTGAAGAGCGGAACTTACTCAATCCTGCCTTCTGTGCCGTCATTTTGTGGCTTCTGGCTAAAGGTTATCGTACAGAGGCTAATGCAATGACAGAATCGCAAGATCAATTGCCGCTGACTTTGGCGTTTGTTGGTTCCAGTTTTGTGTTGCGAGGTCAGACAAGATGCACGCTTCCCATGACGGTAAGAACTTCTTTACCAAGTTGGGTGTACGAATATCCATTGCATCGCTCTGCCGTAGCTAAAGGTGTTGAAGTTTTGCGCCCGTATATGCGCGAAGCTATTATGTTCGGAGTCCAGCAAGATTTTTTGATTCTTGATGGACTTACCCTAATTGCGAATTCCACTGCACAAAGCCGAATCAATAAATACTTAAAACAGACAACCCCCGAAATACAAGAGTGCGCCAAGCGCGCAGAATTTGTTGGTCGGTGGCTGATAAAAAACGGTACCCCTTCAACTGTATTGTCGTTATTAGGAATACAACCATGATTCAGATACGTACGATTGCGTTGTACAGTCATGATGGACAAATGCGACTAATTCCGCTGAAACTTGGCAAAGTAAATATTATTACTGGGGAATCCAAAGCGGGCAAAACAGCAGTTACAGATATTATTGATTACTGTTTTGGATCAAAGACATGCCATGTGCCGGAAGGTGTTGTTCGACGCAATGTATCGTGGTTTGGACTGGCTCTTCAAACAGCGAAAGGGCAAGCATTTGTAGCCCGTTTGGTTCCTAAGGGCGATGCTAAATCAAGCGAAAGCATTTTTATAAAAACAGGCATGGAAGTAGAGCCTCCAGCCTTTGACCAGTTGCGCCAAATCACCAATTTGGATGGATTAAGGCAGTTATTGGGTTCCTGGTCAGGTATATCGGACTACTTACACAAGCCGCCAACCGGGCAAACGAGGGATCCATTAAGCCCTAACATTCGCCATGCAGTTGCGCTTTGCTTGCAGACCCAAGGTGAAATAGCGCAACGAGATTACCTATTTCATGATAGTAACGATAACTTCTTCAAGCAGGCCATTAAGGACACTCTGCCATACTTTTTAGGCGCGGTTCCTGAAGCATATGTTGCCCAGCGGCAAGAGTTGAAACGCATTCGCGGTGAGATTCGACAAATCGAACGTCGGATAGCTGAAGCCGCCTTGATCAGAGGAGAAGGTATTGGCCGAGCTGACACACTGCTTTCAGAAGCCAAAGCTGTTGGACTAACCGATTTAACGGACGGTGCATCACGGGAGCAAAAGCTTCAGGTCCTTCGGGCAATCCAGTCGTCACCACTCCCGGCTAATCATACGGGAATAACTGAGGACAGCGAATACAACAGACTCGTTGCTGAGCGTAGCGACTTAATCAAAGAACAGCGTGTACTCATCTCGACTTTTGATAGAGCGAGAATCTTTGAAGGAACCTCTAAAGGTTTCTCTGCTGAAGCCAGAGAACATCAGACTAGGCTTGCAGCAGTTTCGATTTTTGAGCGGGATGGACACGTGCAGTCGTGTCCGCTTTGTCAGCAAGTCATTCCTGAAGAATCCGCATCACCCACGCTGAGAGATTTAAGAGCGGCACAAGACTATATCGGTGAGCGTTCAGGGGCGGTTGACTCTGCAACACCACGTATCGAATTCGCGATGCAGGAGATTAAGGAAAAACTCTCAGGGGTCGAGCAGCAGCTATCGGCGAATAGAGAGCGGTTGAGTGCGATAAAGAAATCAAATCAGCGGCTTCAACTTGCATCAGATATGGATTCTCGGTGTGCTTTGGTGATGGGGCGAATTAGCTTGTATGTCGAGAATGTTCCCGATGTACCTAACTTTGCAGATCAAGAACGGCAATTAGTCGAACTGAAGCGTGAAGAAGAGCGGCTTGCCGCTGCCTTGAGTGCGGATGTAATCCAACAGCAACTGGATTCTCGATTGTCGAACGTGGCGCGCTACTTATCAGAATACGCCAAGATAATTGGGTTGGAATATTCAGATAGTCCTTTGCGGCTAGACGTTAAGAATTTGACTGTCGTAGCTGATACGCTAGCACGGGCGGTTCCGATGAGCCAAATGGGTAGTGGCGAAAATCATGTCGGCTACCACATAGTGGCACATCTGGCCCTGCAAACGTGGTTTGCAAAGTTGAATCGGCCAGTACCTCGGTTTTTGATTTTTGATCAACTTTCACAAGCACACTTTCCGCCGGATATTGATCAACCGACTGAACCACAACCTTCAAATGCGGATGCTGACCATTTGGCAGTCAAACGCTTATACGATCTTATTTTTGATGTCGTAGAATCATCGTCTGGCGATTTTCAGGTCATCATTACCGATCATCCTGATTTCAATGACGATGCTCGATTTCAAAGTGCTGTTTGTGAAAAATGGCGTGATGGATTGAAATTAGTGCCCGAAGATTGGCCGATTTCCAGTTAACGAAAGTCGAGTGTCAAGTCTTTCATTGTGCATGGTCAAGCTTTCATTTAAGCAAGTCGCACAACGCTGTTCATGCAGCTGAAAATTTTCTTAAATATGATAATGCTGTAAGGCTCATTCGCGCCAGCAATCCGCCTTACCATGCTAATGCAAAACTGAGGTTGTGAGTATTTTAAGAGAAATAGGGTGTCTGTTAATAAACCGCTTCATGATCGCCGATATTAATCAGGATAATTTCCGCCTCGCTGATTTGAAATTCCAGGGTAATGCGGTAAGACAAATTAATAGAAACTGAATGCAGATTTTGCAGCTTTCCATGCAAAGCATGTAAGCGTAAAGAGGGATGGAACGGATTGGTTTCCAGCAATTGCAGTGTTTTTAGATACGGTCTTTTAAGCTCGGGATGACGCTTGATATAGTGTAAAGCACGGCGATTATAGTGTTCGGTAAAAACCAGAGTGTAGCTCATTCCATCCGTTCCAACCGGGCCAGATGTTCTTCTGCCGATTCTTTAACATAGCGTCCTGCCGCCATATCTTCGTTGGATTCGACCAAAGCGGCGGTCAATTCACATTCGCGCAAATACTGATAGTGGGCAATATTCATCACCACAAAACGGTCTTTGCCGCGTACGGAAATGACCGCTTCGGATTGTTGTTCCAACACGGTTTTGATCGCCAAAACGCCTTTTATTTTCAGTTCATTCGCACTGATTCCAGTCATGATATTTCCCCATAAAACATTTAAGAGTGTGATTAACCATACTCTTAACCGTATTCTAAATCAAATACTAAAAGCAGGGGGACTGAGGGGCGATTTTTGTGGATGTACAAGATGAAGCCATGTCGGGTTAGCGTAACTCAAGAGGGTATAAAAGATTCATTGCTTACGGGTTAGGTTATCGCCTTGTTATATTGATCAAGCAAGCTTATCAACCAGCACAGTGTACCGATTGAAAGAACGCCCGTTGTTTTTCTGCTCTTTGCCGTGAAAAGTCACGGTGACTAAATCCCCCAATGCGGCGTTATGTTGTTTTAGGCTGTGTATCAAATAGCGATTGAGGTCAACACTCACAACCGAGCCGTTATCATCCAGTAAAAGCAGGGTTTTCTGTTCGTCATAGAGTAAATTTTTAAAAATGCCGCTGCCTTGAATTATGCCTGCGATGGTTTCGCCTGCCGACGGTTGCCAGTAGGTAACTTTGTTTGTTGCGGGTAGGTTTTCAGTCATTTTTTATCCTGTTTGTTAGTGGGGACGGTTGGGTACAATTGTACTCAGTTCAGCTTAATTGTGCTTAATAGTCGTGAATGCAACGGGCATGAAAAGGGAGTGGGTGAATAGTCAGTTAAATACAAGGTACTGATTTGTTAGATGCCTTTCGTGTCTTTTGTGTCTTTCGTGGATGAACTGCGGTTTTTAGCTTCATTAGAGTCAGTAATTTATTTAGAAAAAATTGTTGAATTTCTATAAAATCACCTATTACTGTAATAACTATTCAGATCAAGACTACATGGACCTAAAATTTCTCGATTTCGAACAACCCATCGCTGAGTTGGAAGCGAAAATTGAAGAACTCCGCAATGTGCAGTTCGACAATAACATTAATATTTCCGATGCGCTTAAGCAACTGGAAGAGCGAAGCCAGGCGCTGACCGAATCTATTTTTACCGATCTTTCCGATTGGCAGATTTCCCAGTTATCCCGGCATCCGGGGCGGCCTTATACGCTGGATTATGTGGAGCATGTTTTTACCGATTTCCATGAGCTGCACGGCGACCGGGCTTATGCCGATGATCCTGCGATTATTTGCGGCTTGGCGCGTCTTGAGGGTCAGCCGGTTATGGTGATCGGTCATCAAAAAGGCCGTGACACCAAGGAAAAAATTTACCGCAACTTCGGTATGCCGCGCCCGGAAGGTTACCGCAAGGCCTTGCGTATGATGAAAATGGCGGAGCGATTCAAAATGCCGGTCATTTGCCTGATTGATACACCGGGAGCCTATCCGGGTATCGGCGCGGAAGAGCGCGGTCAGAGTGAAGCCATTGCCAGAAACCTGTTTGAAATGGCCAAGCTGAAAACTCCGATTATCTGCACCATTATCGGCGAAGGCGGTTCCGGCGGCGCGTTGGCCATCGGCGTCGGCGACCGCTTGATCATGCTGGAATACAGCACCTATTCGGTTATTTCTCCGGAAGGCTGCGCATCCATTCTGTGGAAAAGCGCGGATAAATCGCAATTGGCGGCCGAGGCGATGGGCATTACTTCGGATCGTATTCGCGAACAGGGTTTTCTGGATGAAGTGGTCAGGGAACCTTTAGGCGGCGGACATAGAGATTTTAAGGCGACGGCCTTGAATTTAAAGGAAACGCTGATTCGGCACATGAATGAGTTGAAGCGGCAGCCTATTGATACCTTAATGGAAAATCGCTACCAGCGGATTATGGACTTTGGCGTTTTTACTGACGAAGGCGGGAAGTAAGGCTTAGGTGAAAGGCGAAAGACAAAAGGCGAAAATTTCGCCGTTGTTCGAGGGCATTATTTCCAAGCTTGATCTTGGGGATCAGCGACAAAAGGTTTATGTCGCCTACAGCGGCGGCGTAGATTCTCATGTTTTGCTGCATTTGTGCGCGTCAACACCTCAACTCAAAGACAAGCTAAGCGCAGTTTATGTAGATCACGGCTTGCAGGCAGAAGCCGGATATTGGGCCAAGCATTGTGAACAAACGGCTAATGATCTGGGGGTTGAATTTTTAACGCTAAGGGTTAATGCGCAAGCATTGCCGGGCGAAAGTCCTGAAGAAGCTGCCAGAAACGCCCGATATGCGGCGTTAAAATCGTTAATGAAAGTTGATGATGCGTTGTTGCTTGCCCAGCACCGGGAAGATCAGTTGGAAACGGTGCTGTTGCAACTGTTTCGCGGCAGCGGTTTGCCCGGACTTTCCGGAATGCCGGAAACCATGGTTTTCGGTGCGGGTGTTATGCTCAGGCCTTTGTTGAATACGCCCAAACAGGCGATTAGCGATTATGCCCAAGCGTATCAATTAAGCTGGGTTGAAGATCCCAGCAATCAACGCAATGATTATGATCGCAATTTTCTGCGTAATGCGGTGTTGCCCTTACTCAAGCAGCGTTGGCTTGCAATCGATAAAACCGTGTCGCGTTCGGCAAAACATTGTGCGGATGCACAGGTGTTGGTTGATGACGTCGCCGAGGAGCTATTCGTTGAGGTTTTTAATCCGGCAGATACGACATTGTGTATCAGTCGGTTAACGGCGCATCATTTACACCAACAGCAACTCATCATCAGACATTGGTTCCAGAGCATCGGCTTAAAAATGCCGGCGCAGGCTGTTGTCGGGAGGATTCTTAGTCAGGTGGTTGCGGCAGCCGCACAGCGCGATCCGGTATTGTCAGGGCAGGGTTACAGCATTCGTCGTTATCGGGATAAGTTGTATTGCCTGACTAATCTGTCCGGAACAGATTTGTATTTACCCGAAGGGCGTCAGGCAGAAAAGCCTGACGTGGCCAATCTGTCTGGCGCAGGTTTACCTCAAGATGCTTTTTGGCCTGTCGGGCAAGCGTCTATAAAAACCGCTTATAACCAGATCGTCTCTTGTGTGTCGTCTTCAAAAGGAATGCTCCGTGAACAGTGGGCGGGTGCCAACGTCGAAATAAGATTTCGCCGGGGCGGTGAAAAGCTCTGTTTGCCGGGACGTCAAGGCCATCATTCGCTGAAAAACCTGTTTCAGGAAGCCGGTATTCCGCCGTGGGAACGGGATAGAATTCCTTTGATTTATCTGGATGATAGACTTGCTGCGGTGGCTGATAAATGGATCAGCGCGGAATTTTACCATGAAGAAACAAATGGTTGTGTCAGCCTGTTGTTGCAAAGTTAAGAATTAAACCCAAAAGACAATGACGACAAGCGCATTGTCGACTAAAATACCTTAGTTTTACCTAACTTCATCAGAGCCCAGTATGGATTCCCACGCTGGAGCATGGGAACCCAAAAAATCCTACATGACAAAATACATTTTCATTACCGGTGGCGTTGTTTCGTCTCTCGGCAAAGGCATTGCCGCATCTTCACTTGCCGCTATTCTTGAGTCGCGAGGCCTTAAAGTCACCATGACCAAGCTCGATCCTTATATTAATGTTGATCCGGGCACGATGAGTCCTTTTCAGCATGGCGAGGTATTTGTTACTGAAGACGGTACCGAGACTGATCTCGATTTAGGCCATTATGAGCGGTTTCTTAAAACCACGATGACTAAAAAGAACAGTTTCTCAACCGGTCAGGTTTACGAAAGCGTTTTACGCAAAGAGCGTAAAGGCGACTATTTGGGGGCAACGGTTCAGGTCATTCCGCATATTACCGATGAAATTAAACGTCGTGTTTATGAAAGCGCCGACGACTGTATAGATGCCGGTGGTAGAGTGACCCAGGGAGCGGTCGATGTCGCCTTGATTGAAGTCGGCGGCACGGTAGGTGATATTGAGTCTCTGCCTTTTCTGGAAGCCATCCGGCAAATGCGTTTTGAACTGGGCTCTGAACGCTCGCTTTTTATTCATTTGACCTTGGTGCCGTATATTCGCTCCGCCGGTGAAATAAAAACCAAACCGACTCAGCATTCGGTAAAAGAGTTGCGGAGTATCGGCATACAGCCGGACATCTTGATTTGTCGATCCGAGCAATCCATACCGCTCAGTGAGCGTCGTAAAATCGCCTTGTTTACCAATGTCGAAGAAAAAGCGGTTATCTCTGCAGTCGATGCCAGTTCGATTTACAAGATTCCATTGTTACTGCACGATCAAGGCTTGGATGATATTGTCGTTAACAAGTTGCGACTGGATGTGCCGCCGGCGGATTTGTCCGAATGGGAAGCCGTTGTTGACGCCCTGGAAAATCCTGTCAACGAAGCGACCATCGCCATTGTCGGTAAATATGTCGATCATTCTGATGCTTATAAATCGGTGCATGAAGCCTTAATTCATGCCGGTATTCGCACTCGTACCAAAGTCAACATTGTCTATATCGATTCGGAAATTATAGAGGATGAGGGTATTGGCAGACTGAAAGGCATCGATGCCATTTTGGTGCCGGGTGGCTTTGGCGAACGCGGTGTGGAAGGCAAAATTTCCACGGTTAAGTATGCACGCGAAAATAAAATTCCTTATTTAGGTATTTGTCTGGGGATGCAGGTTGCCGTTATTGAATTTGCCCGTGATGTCGCTGGACTGGAGGGCGCGCACAGCACCGAATTCTTACCCAAATCGCCGTATCCGGTGATCGGCTTGATTACCGAATGGATGGATGAGGAGGGTCAATTGGAAACCCGCAATGAAGCATCCGATTTGGGTGGTTCGATGCGACTGGGCGGCCAGCAATGCCGATTGCAATCCGATTCGCTGGCATTTCAGCTGTATCAGAAAGATGTCATTTCTGAAAGGCATCGTCATCGCTATGAATTCAACAGCCAGTATCTGGAAAAACTGGAACAGGCCGGCATGCGATTTTCCGGGAAGTCTATTGATGGACGATTGGTTGAAGTGATAGAAATCCCTGAGCATCCCTGGTTTCTGGCTTGTCAGTTTCACCCGGAATTTACCTCAACACCGAGAAAAGGTCATTCCTTGTTCTCAGGTTTTGTGGTCGCGGCGTTTGAACATAAAAAAGGTACAGTGTAATGAAATTATGTGGTTTTGAAGCCGGTTTAGATCAGCCGTTTTTTTTGATAGCCGGCCCTTGTGTTATTGAAAGCGAGCAAATGGCGCTAGATACTGCGGGTTACCTTAAAGAATTAACGACGCAACTCAATATTCCCTTTATTTACAAGTCGTCATTCGATAAAGCCAACCGTTCATCGCACGAAAGTTATCGCGGTCCCGGCGTGGAACAGGGGCTTAAAATACTGGAAAAAGTTAAACAACAAATCGGCGTACCGGTGTTGACCGATGTGCATGAAGATACGCCGCTAGCTGAAGTTGCCTCGGTCGTCGATGTGATGCAAACGCCTGCATTCTTATGTCGGCAAACCAATTTTATTCAGCAAGTCGCTTCTCAAGGCATTCCCGTTAATATTAAAAAAGGCCAATTCCTGGCACCCTGGGATATGGTGCATGTCGCCAACAAAGCCAAGGCGACCGGAAACCAGCAGATTATGGTCTGCGAGCGCGGCGTATCTTTCGGTTATAACAACCTGGTTTCCGATATGCGCTCTTTGGCGGTCATGCGCGACACCGATTGTCCCGTGGTTTTTGACGCGACACACTCGGTGCAACTGCCCGGCGGACAAGGTACGGTATCAGGCGGTCAACGCGAATTTGTACCGGTGTTAGCCAGAGCCGCTGTTGCAGTCGGTATTGCCGGACTGTTTATGGAAACCCATCCGAATCCTGCGGAAGCGAAAAGTGACGGACCTAACTCCTGGCCTTTACACAGAATGCGGGAATTATTAGAAACTTTGGTGATCATCGATAATGCCGTTAAAAAACAGGCATTCATTGAAATGACTTTATAAGCTTATTGTTCGCATTACCCGGTTATCGCAACTGGATTTATCTGCCGCTATTTAAAGATGTGTAATTGAGGTTAAAGGGGTAAGGTAAAAAGGGTAAAGGTGTATTTTCGCCTTGAATTTTTTACTTTGCGCCTTGAACCTTTTTATTTTTTTAACCTGTAACAAAAGAAAAAATCATGACTCAAATCGTTGATATTAAAGCAAGAGAAATTTTAGACTCACGCGGCAATCCTACCCTGGAAGCCGACGTTATCCTGGCCTCAGGCGTAGTCGGTAGCGCGATGGTACCGTCCGGTGCATCGACCGGCGAGCGCGAAGCGATAGAGTTGCGTGATAATGATAAAGGCCGTTATTTAGGTAAAGGCGTATTAACTGCAGTCAAGAATGTGAATACTGAAATTCGCGCTGCGATTGTTGGTATGGATGTTGCCGATCAGGCAGGCATCGACCAAAAAATGATCGCACTGGACGGCACTGAAAACAAAGGTCGTTTAGGCGCTAATGCTATTTTAGCGGTATCGATGGCGGCGGCTCATGCGGCAGCTAAAGATGCTGGCGTGCCTTTATATCGTCATTTGAATACCAGCGGTAAATTCGTTATGCCGGTACCGATGATGAACATCATTAACGGCGGATCACATGCGGACAACAGTGTTGACCTGCAAGAATTCATGATCTTGCCAGTTGGCGCGCCGACTTTTCGTGAAGCAATCCGTTACGGCGCTGAAGTTTTCCATAACCTGAGCAAAGTGTTAAAAGCGAAAGGTTTGGCAACGACGGTCGGTGATGAAGGCGGTTTTGCGCCTAATCTTGCTTCAAACGAAGAAGCGATTTCGGTGATTATCGAAGCGATTGAACTGGCCGGTTACAAACCGGGCGTTGATATTTGCTTAGGCATGGATGCGGCAAGTTCTGAATATTATAAAAATGGCCGTTATGAGTTATCGGCAGAAGGCAGAAGTTTCAGTTCAGAAGAGATGACTGATTTCTTTGTTGAGTGGGTAGACAAATATCCGATCATCTCTATCGAAGACGGCCTGGATCAAAACGATTGGGCGGGCTGGAAAATCCACACTGAAAAATTGGGCGATAAAATCCAATTGGTCGGTGACGACTTGTTCGTGACTAACCCCGCCACCTTGAAAGAAGGCATCGAAAAAGGCATCGGCAACTCCATTTTGATTAAACTGAATCAAATCGGCACCTTGACCGAAACTTTGGAAGCTATCAATACCGCTCATGCAGCCGGTTATACGGCAGTTATTTCGCATCGTTCAGGCGAAACCGAAGATACCACCATTGCCGATTTAGCCGTTGCCACAGGCACAGGTCAAATCAAAACCGGCTCTTTAAGCCGTTCCGACCGCGTCGCTAAATACAACCGTCTAATGAAAATTGAAGACGAGTTGGGTGAATTAGCAACTTACGCAGGTCGTAGCGCGTTTAAAATGTTATAAAAAACAGACGAATGGCGAAGAGTGAAGGGCGAAAAATATGAACCTTTTGTCTTTTGCTTTTTGTCCTTCGTCTTTTTCGTCTCGTCTATGAAAACCCTCATTGCCATCATCATCCTGCTAATCATCCATTTCCAATACCGGATATGGATTGGCGACGGCAGTCTTGCGCAGATTGATGCTTATCAACTGCGTCTCGATGACCTAAAAAAACAGGCCGAAGAAAAAAGAGAGCGCAACGAAGCGCTTTACGCCGAAGTGCTGGATTTGCGGAAAGGGCAGGAAGCGATCGAGGAGCGGGCTAGGGATGAATTAGGGATGATTAAGGAAGATGAGACTTTTTTTCATGTGCTTGAGTGATTAGGCCTTTTTACCAATGACTCATTCAATAAAATTCTGGGCTATCGTGCCCGCTGCCGGTGTCGGCAAACGTATGCAGGCCGACCGGCCTAAACAATATCTGGAATTTGCCGGAAAAACGGTCATCGAACATACCCTGTTGCGCTTGCTGCAGGCCGATGTTTTTGCCGCTATTGCCGTTGCAGTTTCCAAAGAAGATCCCTACTGGCGCGAGCTTGAAATATCGCGGCATAAAAACATTATTACCGCTCCAGGCGGTAAGGAACGGGCAGATTCCGTGCTTTCCGGGCTAAAAACTATCAGAGAGCAAGCGGCCGATGACGACTGGGTATTGGTGCATGATGCGGCCAGACCCTGTATAACTGCGTCCGATATTCATCATCTGATTGATTCTTTAATTAACGATGATGTCGGCGGGATTTTGGCCTTAGCTTCGCCGGATACCTTAAAACAGGTACAAGGCAATGGCATTACCGGAACGCTGGATAGAAACCATATCTGGCGGGCATTAACACCGCAGATGTTCCGTTACGGCAGGTTAAAAACCGCGTTGGAGCAGGCGCAAGGCAATCCGGCTATCACTGACGATGCCAGCGCTTTGGAATTACAGGGTTTGCAGCCGAAAATCGTCGAGGGTCGCCCCGACAATATCAAGATCACCCGCCGGGAAGACCTGGCGCTGGCGCAATTTTATATGGAGCAACAATGATTAGAGTCGGTCAAGGTTACGATGTACACCGCTTCAAAGACGGCGGCGATGTTATTTTAGGCGGCGTAAAAATAGATTACGAACAAGGTTTGGAAGCGCATTCCGATGGCGATGTGGTGTTGCATGCGCTCTGCGATGCGATATTGGGCGCGGCGGCCTTGGGCGACATAGGCAAGCATTTTCCCGATACCGACCCGGAGTTTAAAGGTGCAGACAGCCGGGTGTTATTGCGCCATGTTTACGCTATCGTGCAGGAAAAAGGCTATAAGCTGGTCAATGCCGATATTACCATCATAGCCCAGGCGCCGCTTATGTCGCCGCACACCGCCGCCATGTGCCGCAATATCGCCGATGATTTGCAGGTGGATATCGATTGCATCAACGTCAAGGCGACCACCACCGAAAAGTTGGGCTTTGAAGGGCGCAAAGAAGGCATTGCCGTGCAGGCGATTGTTCTGATCGAAAAATAGCCGAGTTATCCCCCGAAATCCTGAAAATCGCAGTTGTCCACGAAAGACACGAAATAAATCAGTGCATTGCATTGATGTTACATTGCTGCTGATGGCCTAAAGTTTGGTCACTATGTGAAAAGTTTCGTGCTTTTCGTGGACAAAATTATTCATCTAAGCTTATGCAAAACATTGAAATCCCCATCTGGCCTTACGTTTACGGTGGGCCTTCCGGCACCGGCAAAATCCGTAGTATTCCCGAAGACTTTATCGTTAAAGAAAGCCTGTCCTTTGAACCGTCTGGCGCTGGCGAACACGCTTTTTTGCAAATACAAAAGAAAGGCGAAAACACCGAATATGTTGCCAGACAACTGTCCAGATTTGCCAATGTCAGGCAACGCGATGTCAGTTACGCCGGTCTAAAAGACCGGTATGCGCTTACCACTCAATGGTTCAGTGTCTGGTTGCCGGGCAAGGCAGACCCGGATTGGACGCAGTTTGACTCGGACAGCATGACGGTGCTGCACGCTGTCCGGCATGCCAGAAAACTCAAGCGTGGCGTGTTGTCGGGCAACAGTTTTAAGCTGGTTATTCGCGACTGGCAGGGCGATCGAGCAAAAACCATTCGGCAACTGGAGCTGATTAAAGCCAACGGCATCGCCAATTATTTCGGCTCGCAACGCTTTGGCAACGAGGGTCAAAATGTCAATAAGGCTTTGGCCATGTTTGAGGGGGCTAAAGTGGGCCGGGAGCAGCGCAGCATGTATTTGTCGGCGGCCAGATCGTATTTGTTCAACCTGATTTTGGCTGATCGGGTGGCACAAAATAACTGGAATCAGCCTGTGGTTGGCGACAGCTATCAATTCGATCTGTCGCACAGCTGTTTTCAATCGGATCAGCCGGATGCTGAAATCATCCGGCGACTGGCGGATAAGGAGATTCATCCTACCGGGGTATTATGGGGGGTGGGGAATGCCGATGTATCAGCCGATGCGCTAGCCATTGAGCAAGCGGTCATTCAGGCGAATCAGGCACTGGCTCAGGGTTTGATAGCCAGTGCCGTTGACCGGGATAGACGTGCATTAAGGGTTAATGTGCAGGATTTATGCTGGCAGTTTATCGATGACACCACGCTGGAACTTGAGTTCACCTTAGCTGCGGGGAGCTATGCCACCTCGGTATTGCGGGAAATTATTGCGTGTTAACGCAAAATTGTCGGTTTTTTCGTAAGCAAGTCTAAGCCCCGTACACTTAGGGATAAACAATACTGGCTTGCGGACCGAGATCGTCACTTTCTTCGATATAGCGGATTTCATCATCAACCTTTAACGAATCAAATCCGTTTCCCGCCACGCTGTTTCGATGGAAATATATTTCACGACCATCCATTGCCGCAATAAAGCCATGATCTTTTTCCGGTAGCAAACGGGTTATGGTTCCGGTACTTTCCAAGTCATGCGTTTTAACTTGGCCTCGCTGAATCCGTGCGTAATCTTCCAGCTGTCTTATTGCCGCATTAAAGGCATCGCGTATGGCCACATAAACATCTTCATAAGCCTGTTTGTCATGATGTTCCCGGCTGATGACCAATTCTTTCCGTGGCGTGGTGATGTCAATCCGAATATGGTATTGGTTACCCTGATGGTGGCGCTGATGTTCAGCTTCCACCACCACCCTGCAAGCCATAATATGTGAGTGAAACTTATCCAGCTTACTTACTTTTTCACGAATTTTGGCCTCTACAGCCTCAGAGGGAGGTATTCCACGAAAAGTGATTTGTAATGGGATTTGCATGATTCTGTCACCTTATTGAAGTTGAGCACAAGGATGGATTATCTGTTGCAGATCAGAGGACAATTAAGTCCTCAGCTTGTGGGCCTTTTTTTCCCTCTGAGACATTGAATTGCACTCTTTGACCATCAGTCAATGATTTGAATCCTGTGCTGCTGATACTGCTGTAATGAACAAAAACATCAGGACCTTGTTCCTGCTCGATGAAACCGAATCCCTTGCTAGCGTTAAACCATTTAACTGTACCGGTGTTTGTTTTTGTAGACATAATTAAAAGCCCTGAATTTTTTATTAAGTAGTTAGTAACCTAGGTCGCTTGATGAGTCTAGCGTCTTTTAGGCTAGACATAGAAAACCTAAGTCATTGCCATTTAAACAAGAAAAAGTGCATAAACATATGGGTACAAATACTTATAGCAATAGATATTTTAAAGAGCGTGCCATATAAATTATTTAGCTTTCTATTAATCCCCACTGGAGTTTGATTGGGAAGTCTATAGAAAGTCTGCTCAAAAAAGTGTTCTGATTTACCTGTTGCGGTGGACGGCAGGTACGTAAAAGTATTTATTGTTCTAGTGCTTGGTTTAGCGGGCTTTGCTGAAATCAAGCACTGAAAACTTGAATCTTGAGCTACACCA
Source organism: Candidatus Methylobacter titanis (assembly GCA_029946125.1). Lineage (GTDB taxonomy): Bacteria > Pseudomonadota > Gammaproteobacteria > Methylococcales > Methylomonadaceae > Methylobacter_A > Methylobacter_A titanis. Next base: position 3,346 of record JAQSDX010000059.1, on the reverse strand, counting down.
TCCCCTTAAGCCGATAAAGCAAGTCCAAAGCCTGCCTGGGACTGAGTTCATCCGGGTTCATATCTTCCAGCAAACCGACAGCAGGATGACACTCTTTCGAGGAAAACAGATCCAGCTGGTTAACGCCGATTTCCGCCTGTTGTTCACTATAGGCATGGTCTTCCAGATGCCGCAATTTGGCCTTGGCCTTGTCAATCACCGATCGCGGCACACCCGCCAGAGAGGCTACCTGCAAGCCGTAACTTTGGCTGGCCGGGCCGTCCTTAACCGCATGTAAAAATATAATCTTGTCGCCATGCTCCATCGCATCCAAATGCACGTTTGCGATGGTTTTTTGTTCGTCGGGCAGCGTGGTCAGCTCAAAATAATGCGTCGCAAACAGCGTAAACGCCTGGGTTTCCTTAGCCAGATAATCGGCGCAGGCCCAAGCCAGCGACAGGCCGTCAAAGGTGCTGGTGCCGCGACCGATCTCATCCATCAAGATCAGGCTTTTCGAGGTGGCGTTATGCAGAATATTGGCGGTTTCCGACATTTCCACCATAAACGTAGAGCGGCCGCTGGACAGGTCGTCAGACGCGCCGATACGGGTAAAAATTTTGTCGATGGGCCCGCAGCTTAAGGTTTTGGCCGGGACATAGCAGCCGATATGGGCGATTAATACGATCAGCGCGGCCTGGCGCATGTAAGTCGATTTACCGCCCATGTTCGGGCCGGTGATGACCAGCATCCGGCGCTGGCTGGAAAACGACAAATCATTGGGCACAAACGGAATGTCCGAAACCTGCTCAACGACCAGATGCCGGCCGGCTTCTATCGTTATGCCGGGATTGTCGACCAGCGTCGGTTGCGATAAATTCAAGGTTTCGGCACGTTCGGCAAAGTTGACAAGGACATCCAGCTCGGCCAAGGCGGCGGCGCATTGCTGCAACGGGATTAAGGATACGCCGATGATGTTCAGCAATTCCTCGTACAAGGCTTTTTCAAAAGCCAGCGATTTTTCCTTGGCGCTGAGCACCTTGTCTTCAAATGATTTCAACTCCTCGGTAATGTAGCGTTCTGCGCCTTTTAAGGTCTGTTTGCGGGTGTAGTGCGCAGGGACTTTTTCCGCATGCAGGTTGGAAATCTCAATATAGTAACCGTGTACCCGGTTGTATTTAACCTTCAGCGTGCTGATGCCGGTCGCCGCTTTTTCCCGATTCTCCATATCAAGCAGAAACTGATCGGCGTTCTGGCTCAAGTTGCGCAACTCGTCCAGTTCCTGATGGTAGCCGGGCGCAATGACGCCGCCGTCGCGGATCAGCACCGGCGGATTGTCGATGATCGCCGATTGCAGCAGCTTTAACATTTCCGGCTGCTCGCCGATCTGTCCGCATAAAGCGGCAAGCTGCGGGTTGTCGCCGCCGGAAAGCGCCTGCTGCAACGCGGGCAACACCGCCAGGGTGTTGCGCAACACCAGCAAATCTCTGGGCCGCGCCGATTTTAACGCGATACGGGAGCTGATCCGTTCAATATCACCAACCTGTCGCAGCTGGGTTTGGATGTCGCGATACAACAAGACATTCAGCAGGGTGTCGATGCAGGCATAGCGGTCGTTCAGAATGTCGTGATCGCGTAAGGGCCGGTTGATCCAGCGCCTTAAACAACGACTGCCCATCGCCGTGGCGGTTTTATCCAGCACCCCGAACAGCGTGTATTGCAGCTGCCCGGAAGGGTGAAAATCCAGTTCAAGATTGCGGCGGCTGGACGCATCCAGCAAAATGCTGTCATCGCTGTTTTCGGTGCGTATGCCCTGAATATGCGGCAGCGCGCTTTGCTGGGTGTCTTTAACATATTGCAGCAAACCGCCGGCCGCAGCGATCGCGGCAGGCATGTTTTCGCAGCCGTAGCCTTTCAAATCAAGGGTGTTGAATTGCTTTAATACCAGTTGTTTGGCGCTTTCCGCTTCAAAATGCCAGGGCGGTCTTCTGCACAAACCGCTGTGCTGCTTTAAGCTTGCAGGCAACGGCCAGTCTTCGCTGAACAGCAGTTCTGCAGGGTTAAGGCGGCCGATTTCGCTCAATAGCTGATCAATGGATTCAACCTGTTGCAATACAAAACGGCCGCTGGTTAAATCCAGGCTGGCGATGCCTTGTTGCGCGTTTGGGAACGAGCATACCGCGACCAGCAGGTTATCTTTGCGGTCTTCGAGCAAGGCTTCGTCGGTGACTGTGCCGGGGGTGACGATGCGTACCACCTTGCGTTCGACCGGTCCTTTGGATGTTGCCGGATCGCCGATTTGTTCGCACAGCGCGACCGATTCGCCATGCCGTAACAGCTTGGCAAGATAGCCTTCAGCCGCGTGATGAGGAATGCCCGCCATAGGAATCGGCAAACCGGCCGATTGCCCCCGGCTGGTCAGTGTAATATTCAGCAGTTGCGAGGCTTTTTTGGCGTCATCGAAAAACAGTTCGTAAAAGTCCCCCATGCGGTAGAACAACAGAGTGTCGGGGTGTTCGGATTTGATGCGTAAAAATTGCTGCATCATCGGCGTGTGCTGGTCGGTGGTTTTTTGATTTATACTCATCAGTCTATTTTATCCGAAGTCGCACGAGGTCACATCATGGAGTCTGAATTATTTAAACTGGCAGAACAGCTGGGCCGTTTATTAAAGGCTAGCGGCAAAACAATAGCCACAGCCGAATCCTGCACCGGCGGCTGGATCGCCCAAACGATTACCGACGTGCCGGGTAGCTCAGCCTGGTTCGACCGGGGCTTTGTCACCTACAGCAATGCCGCCAAAGTGCAAATGCTTGGCATCAGTGTGCAACTATTGGAAGACTACGGTGCGGTGAGTGCCGAAGCTGCAACGGAAATGGCGGCGGCTGCCCTGACCCACAGCAATGCCGATATTGCGGTTGCGGTGACCGGCATAGCCGGCCCCGATGGCGGAACTCAGGAGAAACCGGTCGGCACTGTATTTATCGCCTGGGCACATAAAAGCGGAGCAGCTACGGTGGTCAAAAAGCAATTTTCAGGCAACCGGCGACAAATAAGAGCGCAAACGGTGAAAAGCGCTATCGAGGGGATGTGGTTGTTTTATTAAGTATCGGAGCATGGCGATTAGAAAAATCATCAGCGGTCACCGAAAGCTTGACTTGAAATTATCACAGGTAATCTTTTTTGAGCAGGTGCATAATCGAAAACTCGTTTTTTTCCAATTTGTTAAAAAGGCTGTTTAAGGGTGGCTTAAGCGACTAATGAGAAGTTATCTGATCATCAAGTAACTACGTCTCCATTTATCTTTAAAACTGTTTACTGATGTTACGCATTGCCCACGAAAACCGCAAAAAGAGGGTTTGATAATGGA
>JAQSDX010000058.1 GCA_029946125.1 Candidatus Methylobacter titanis | reverse complement strand
AAATTTTACTCAGATCTTAATGGTAACTGGTTTGCTGGGTTTTGCGTAACATCAGATGATAATTGAAAGTTATTCTTTCAGCGCTATGGTCTCAATCCGGTCAATTGAGGTAATAGTTATTTTGCCTTCCTGAGCTAACCAGCCAATGCTGCGTTGGATGATTTTTTCTTCTTCTTCCGTTAGTTCCTTAACCAACTTGGTAACAGGGGTGGCGCCATTTTCAGTTAAGTAATGCCAAATGCTACCAGCAGTCAAGCCGACGCGTTCAGGCATAGCCAATTCTAGTTTCGTGGGAACCGGTTTGGGAGTCACCGCTTGAACTTCTTTAGGGGGCTTCTGATCTAAGCTTGGTTTTTTTGGTGTTGCTTTAGTGGCTACGGCCGCAATTCCAGACTTAGCTTTTTCTGGTTTCCCAGGAACCGATTTGGGAGTCAAAGCTTGCACTTCTTTAGGGGTTTTCTGATCTGAGCTTGGTTTTTTTGGTGTTGCTTTAGTGGCTACGGCCGCAATGAGCTGTTCAACTTTAACTTTTGGCACTGGCATTTCGGTGGTGGTTTTTGGTTTTTTCATAATCAGATAAGTAAAAGAAAATTGATGTCGGGCATTCAGAGATATAAAGGGACTTCCTTCGTTTAAAGATTTTACTCTAGTTTCGGAAGGTAAGCAGAAATGGATATTCAAACAGTGTGCGGCGATTATTCATCATAGTGACGCAGGCACAACCCATGCAGTAACCCGTTCAGGCTGTCCCTCGGTGGTGGTCCTTATGGATGGGCAATTATTTTGGGACAGACAATTACATTCGCTAGGTTTGGCGGAAAAAACATTTACTTGCGAAAAAAAAGTGACTTTATTTGTTTGTTTTACGAACGTATTGACATGAAAGCCAGAATACATGTGGCCTGTAAATAATTTCGCATTATGGAATAAAAGTTTAACTCGTTATGAAAATCGGCATACAAACTTGATCTTGATCTGTTGTCGAACTTTACAAATAAAGTGGCACCATCTGTCGCCAGTAGCTTCCACGGTGAGCGCGTCCGTCCCATTCATGCATGGCATGCCAGATACCTTTAGACCATAATAGTTGGCTGAGATGGTGGTTATTACCCAGGAACGGATCTGCTTTTCCGATGGTGAATACCATATCCATTTTACGTAAATGTTCTAATCGCCAATTACAATCGAGTTGCGGCAGAAAGTGGGTTGGCGTATTAAGATAGATATTATCGTCATAGTAGCCCCCAAAAAGGTTGTGGAAGTGATCGACAGACATCGTCAAATCATAACGGCCTGAAAACGCGCACAGCTTTTGAAAGTGCTGAGGATGCCGGAAGGCAAGATTAGTGGCGTGAAATGCACCCAGACTGCAACCATGAGCGATAGTACAAGGATGCTGGTTCTTGCTTGCCATCAAAGGCATGACTTCGTTGAGAATATATTCTTCGAATTGATTATGGCGTCGGATTCGATAGTCTGGGCACCCCCAGTTGCAGTACAAAGTTTCGCTATCAATGCTGTCCACGCAATATAATTGGATGTGTCCTGCCTCAATTTTGTGCGCCAAGGCATTTACGATACCGAGATTTTCATATTCGTAAAAACGCCCATCGCGAGTCGGAAATACCAATACTTTGGCCCCGGCATGGCCAAACACCAACAATTCCATATCCCGACCCAGACGGGGACTGTGCCAACAGTGATACTCTCGATTCATAATTCGCTGAAAAATTCCTGTAATTCCAATAATAATTCTTTTTCTTGCGCAACTTGGCCGAGGTAATCCGAGTGTCCCCTCTCAAGTACGAACAGCTTTTTCTCTCCAGGCAGAGCATTGTAAATACTAAACTGTCCAGGTGGAGCCACCATTGGGTCAGCCAGAGCTGCCGCTACATGTACAGGGACACGAATACTTTGTGCGGCAATGGCGGCATCATAATAACTTAATGTTGCGAGAATATTACCGTGTTCGCGCTGATAATCCTGTACAGCGGCGGCACTGCCCAAAGTCGGCAATTGCAGACGTAGTGGATGATGACCGAAACTCGGCACATTGAGATGAGCGCGTTGAATACGTTTATCCCATGGCAACGCCAGTGTACCGATACCGCCACCGAAACTAATGCCGAGATAAGCCAGATGTCCTGCGGTATTGGGAAATAATGCTAGCAGTGAAGATACGGCAAGCCATAGATCCTCTACACATCCGCCAAGAATGTAATGATCGCGTTTGTCGATGTTATGAAGGATGTGATAGCTGGGATTGTCGGAAATCGGCCAGCGTCGACTGCGAGATAAGCCCCGAAAGCAGGGAAACAAGAAAGCGGCACCGGGAATAGGCAGATGAAAGTCAGGGTCCTCACGCCCGCCGTAACCATGACCCACCACCACAGCGCGGGTAACCTGCACATGTTTCGGAACCAGAAGCCAGCCGCCAATCTGGAAATCATCGGTTGAACTATAACAAATGTCATAGCACTCGAAATCGGGATGAGTTTTATCGCTAAGAGTGCTGCGCAATTGTGGATCTAGCTTTGAGGCACGCTCATAACGATTCTGCCAGAATACAGCAAAATCTTTTGGCTGAGGTGGTGGGGGAATTTGCAGTAATTGCTCCAGGGTATATCCGTAAGCTGGATCGAAGTTAGGCATGGCAGAGTGTTAAAAAAATTCACAACAATAGCTATGAAATTTTGAATTGATTTTAGAAAATGAGTTGGCCTAGGCTCACAGCACCAGAACCGCTCTATTAATGGACGACTAATTCCACTTCATCACTGGCACAGATGAAATAGAGTTCTTCGGTGAACCTTCAATGACCTTGTCACTGTAAGCCAGATAAACCAGAACATTACGTTTTTTATCATAGAAACGCACCACTTGCAGGCTCTTGAAAATTAGCGACAGTCCTTCTTTAAACACCACGTCACCATTTTTCAATTTATCCAATTGACTCCCGTCAATTACGCCTATTTGCCGACAAGCAATTGATGCTTCTGATGGATCTTCAGCCAAACCTACCGAACCCTTAATGCCACCCGTTTTAGCGTGTGACATATGACAAGTAACGCCTGGAACATCAGGGTCGTCGAAGGCTTCAATCACAATTTTATGATTGGCTCCCAGCAGCTTAAATGTCGTAGTTACATCACCGATTTCTTCGGCTGACACAGTGAAGGCCAAGGTGTTGAGCACCATTGTTAGTACGAGCAAGATTTGTTTTTTCATGAATTTATCCAACTGAATAAGTGATGCTGCCTTTGCAGCCGAATGCGGTAAATAATCGTTGCGAGTATGGATTTGTTCATAGCTAAGTTCTCTTTTTAATGAAGTTAGAGAAAAATTCCCTGAAACCGTGGTAAACGTCAATATTTTCTCCCCGATTGCTTTTGTTAAAACAGCTTAACATAAGTAATCGTGGAAATCGGGTGGACGTCTGTGATGACAACATTCAGTGCCAATTCACTATAGCAGCAGCATCTAAAACTCTTGTTAAATGGGACGATGAACCTGAAAAAGCTTACTCGGTTTCCGAATAATTCCAATTTTGAATCACGCCGCAAATCAAACTCTTTTCAACTTCTTTGACGCGCTCTTCGATTGTGATCACGGCATCGCCAGGTATGATCGACACAACACACTGTGCGATAACATCCCCCGTATCGTAATCGTTAGTTACATGATGGATGGTCACGCCGGTTTCTGTGTCGCCGCTATCCAATACTGCTTGATGTACCCGTCTGCCAAATATTCAATGCCCTTGTTTTGCGGGTTTATGCGAAAAGATAAAAATACCCGACACGATTAACACCAGAAGGACCGCCGATGCAGAGTAGCGGCTCAACTCCAGGCCACCTTTGCTGATGGGTTTATCCAGGAAGTCGCCAACAACTGCGCCGAGAGGCCGAGTAAGGATGAACGCCGCCCAAAAAAGCACCGTGTGAGATATGTTTGTTCGGTAGTATGCAACCGCAATCACTGCCAACATGGAACCGAACACAATAGCTCCACCGATATAACCAAGACCTGCTGTATCGGCTGTCCAATCGCCAAGCGCAGTACCCAGGGTTTGCGAAAACATGATGGTTACCCAATAGAACATTTCTGATTTCGGTGAACTCACCGTATCCACAGCAACTGAACCAAGCGTCCGATACCAAAGGAATAGAGATGCCATGAGTAAAGTAAACAATATGGCCGTTCCACCCGCGTAGCCAATGCCAAGTGAACGATCCGCAAAATCCGCCAACGTCGTTCCTACCGTTGTTGTCGCAATAATGGTTGTCCAGTACAGGATAGGATGGAACTGCTTTGCGGAAACTTGAGCTATGACTGCAACGATGAATATCACTGCAAAGATTCCAGTACCGACCAGATAGCCGAGGTTCATTGACATGGACACGGCGTCGCCACCGGTCTCACCCAGGGTTGTAGCGAGGATCTTTATGATCCAGAAGATCAAGGTTACTTCGGGGACCTTGCTAAGCGCTTCTTGCTGATTAGTGTTCATTTTTTTCCTCAATGTGACGGGTACTTATCCCATGTTAAGAATGGCAATTGCGCTAACAAGTTAGCCACTCCCTATTTTCTTGTATTTCAGTTGCACGCTTCTCGCCAGCTGTCTTCATTCAGAAGTGAAACGAAGCATAACGAGCGTACCTCGACCAAACTCGCTAGTAATAACCGTTGTTCCACCATGTAAATCCATTATGGATTTGACGATAGCCAGGCCTAAGCCTGTGCCTTCCTCGGATCGCGCTGAGCTTACTCGGTAAAACCGATCAAATAGTTTTGGCAGATGTTCCGCCCCGATGCCGCAACCACTGTCTTGTACGCTGATGTCCACTGAACCGTCATCAGCGGTTTGTATTGATAAACAAACTTCACCGCCCGCCGGTGTGTGTTGGACAGCATTGAGCAGCAGGTTGCTGAGCACACGTTTGAACAGTTGCGCATCGGCATACAGAAAACCTTGGCCTTGGCAGATTAATCGAACGCCGTTTTCTTCGGCCAACGCTTCAATATAACTACAGCCCGCTTCAAGCTCAGACCGACCGTCCAAGCGAGTCTTGTGCAACGCAATCTCGGTATTTTCCGCCCTGGCCAAAAACAGCAGTGTTTCGATAATCTGCGACAGTCGACCGTATTCTTCCAAATTGGATTCGAGAATCTGTCGATACTCATCGGCGCTCCGTGGACGGGAGAGCGCCACTTCACTTTCACCCATCAGATTGTTGATCGGTGTTCGCAGTTCATGAGCCAAATCGGCAGAAAATTGGGTGAGTTGTGCAAAGGATTTAGACAAACGCAACAACATGGCATTAAAAGCAAATGCCATGGTAAATAATTCTTTGGGGTAGTAAGCCGGATCAAGTTGCTCATTGAGTTGAGTGGCGGTGATGCCTTCAATATGGCGAGTCATCTCGGCAAGCGGGCTTAAGCCTCGGCGCGCGACAAAGATCGCGGCCATGCTTGAAAACAGCAGACCAATCAATAGTGCCCAGCCTAAATTACGCCGGTATGCGGCAAGTAATGCTGCTTCGTGAGAAATGTCGAGCCCGATTTGAATGGTTTGCTGTGGGGTAGTTTTACTTGATGCGGTCATCAGCATCAATGTCCGTCCGTCAGCCAATTTCTGTACCCTTTCGTTGGTTTCCGGCATACCCGAAAGTGCAGGGAATTGAGTGGCGGATGGCAAAGTGTTCATCCTCGGTGTTTCGCTCAGACTATGACCGCTCTCATCCAGGATGCGCGAATAATAACCCCCCGTCGGTAAATTCAAGCCTTCGCTTTGTTCATCCGCCAAACGCTCTATATTGAGTGGTTGCTCTTGCAATACGCCGCGCAGCAGCTGAATTTCTTTCGATAAAAATTGCTTATTGTCCTGAGCAAGCGTAGTGGCCAGTGACTGATATAGATAAAAGCCGATTACCAACAAAATCAGCGTCGCAGAACCGATGTAAAGCCCTGTCAGTCGTGTCGTAATCGACCAGGGATTTGGGCTTGCGTCGTGGTTAACGTTCTTCAAGGACATAGCCCACTCCCCGCACGGTATGCAACAATTTTTGCGGGAATGGGTCATCGATTTTTTGCCGCAAGCGGCGGATGGCGACATCGATGATATTGGTATCGCTTTCGAAGTGAACGTCCCATACCTGTTCTGCAATCAGGGTTCGCGAGAGCACTTCCGCAGGCCGGTTCATGAATAGCATGAGCAGTGTAAATTCTTTCGGTGTCAAATCCAGTGTTTGACCGTTGCGAAAGGCTTTGTGCCGAATCTGATCCAGGGACAGATCGGCCAGTTGCAGTTGTTCAGCTTGCCGCGTTGGGCCACGACGGAGAATCGAACGAATGCGTGCCAGCAATTCGACAAAGGCGAACGGTTTAATCAAATAGTCATCCGCACCTAATTCCAAGCCTTTCACACGATCATCGATGGTATCGCGGGCGGTGAGAAACAGGACTGGGGTCAGCTGACCACTGTTCCGTATTTCCTTGAGCACAGACCAGCCGTCCCGTAACGGCACCATGACGTCGAGGATGATCAGATCATACTCCAGTGTTGTGGCGAGCAATAAACCTTCTTCACCGTCAAAACAAATATCGACAACGAAGCCTTGTTCGCTCAAGCCTTTTTGCAGATAAGCCGCAGTTTTCTTTTCGTCTTCGACGATCAGGATGTGCATGAGGAGCTTTTCCTATGAATAAGGCATGGGGAGCTTACTGCCCAGCCTTTGATAAATTAGTCCTTCGGTTGCTTCCTGCCCATTTTTTCGTGACAAAATATACCGTGGGCGTGGCTACCAGGGACAGCAACACAGAAAGAATCAGCGCACCAATCACGGCAATCGCTAAGGGTTTTAACATGTCCGATCCGGCACCGACACCATAAGCCAAGGGTAACAAGCCTAATGCCGCAGCCATGGATGTCATCAATACCGGACGCAGACGTCGCCGCCCCGATTCAATCAACGCATCTTCCAGGCCTCTGTTTTGCAATTTTAATTTTTGCACCGAATCCAACATCAGGATACCATTTTTCGCCACCACACCGATGCCGATGATCGCACCGAGTAATGAGACGATATTGATCGATGTGCCGGTCATAAACCAGGCCAGAACCGTACCGCACAATGCCAACACCGAACCAAACAGTATGGCGACAGGTTCATGAAACGAGCGAAACTCGATTAACAGCACGGTAAATACTAGAAAGATGGAAGCCAGCAACACAATCAGAAGATTTTGAAAGGACTCCTGCTGTTGCTGATAAAGGCCGCCAAATTCCAACACACCTGAGGGTAATGTCGGGTCCTGCTGGAGTCTGGCCTTGATTTCCGCAATAGCGCTGCCCAGATCGCGGTTTTCCAGGCGGGCAGAAACGGCCACCAGTTGCCGCAAGTCTTCCCGGTGCAGTTCCAACTGCCCCGGCTCGGTCACGACGTCGGCCACCTGCGATAACTTGACCGTTCTGCCATCCGCCGACCGCAATGGTAATTCGTTAAGATCGGCAATTTGAGCCGTTGTTTCTGTATTCATGCGAACGCGGATATTGACGACACGGTCGCCTTCCAGCACATAAGAAGCTTTTTGTCCCAGCATCGCCGTACCTACCGCCAATGCCACATCGTTGGCGGTCAGTCCGAAGCGTAGCGCATCACTGTAGCGTACGCGCAGACTCAAAGAGGGACCGGTGGTTTCCAAACCGTCAAAGGTGTCGACCACACCGGCAACTTTACCGAGCTCGGCCTGAACTTGCGGGGCTTTATGCTTGAGCCACTCGACATCGGTAGAGAATAGCTTGATTTCAATGGGCCGTGGCGACCAGGTCAAATCACCGATGAGATCGCCGAGGATACCGGCGAATTCCCACTCCAGCCCAGGTACGGCAACATGGAGTTGTTTACGCAGATCGGCGACGACTTCATCGGTTTTGCGCTGACGATCGGCTTTTAATTTGACCAAAAAATCGCCCTTGTGCGCCTGCGAAATGCCCAAAGCCCAAAGCCAGTCTGGCACCGGTGCGTCGCGAATAGCTTTCCAGTTCCGGTATGGCACGCAGAATAGTTTCGGCTTGTCGTAGTTGCCGATCCGTTTCAGTCAGACTGGTGCCCCAAGGGGCATGGTAGTCGATCACGAAACCGCCTTCATCCATGAAAGGCAGAAATTCGCTTTCCAGACGTCCGTATAACCAGATACCCAATGCTAATATCAATCCACAGCCTAACAAAACCAGCTTGGCTTGTTTGAGTGCAATGCGTAACGTCTTTTCATAGCGTTCACTCAGACTTTCAAACCAACTGGCTGCTTTGTGATTTTGGGAATAAGGAGCCGACGTCTCGGAAAGTTTTGGCTGGTGGGCTAAATGTTTGGGGGTAGACAACCACCAGCTCGCTAATGCAGGAATGAGCGTGACCGCCAACACCAGTGAAGTCAGCAGGGATACCACCATGGTAAGCGCCAACGCTCTAAAAAAACTACCGGCAACACCATCCAGAAAAGCCAGCGGGATGAATACCACGACCGGCGTCAAGGTAGAGGCCAGCAAAGGCCGAAAGATTTCTGCCAATGCCTGTGTCACCGCATCAAGCCGATCCGCACCTTGCTGTAGTTTTGCATGGATGGCTTCCACCACCACAATGGCATCATCGATGACCAAACCGATAGCGGCAGCAATACCGCCCAGCGTCATCAAGTTAAAACCGAATCCCATGATTCGTAAAATCAGGAAGGTCACCAAAACCGTAGCAGGAATCACGATGGCGGCGATCAGAGTGGTACCCCAGTTTTTCAGGAATACATAGAGGATCACCACCGAAAGAATCAGCCCCAAAATAATGGCTTCCCAGACGCTTTGTATGGAATCGCCCACCAATAGCGACTGGTCGTAAAAAACCTGTACTTTCATATCGGCTGGCAGGTTTTGTTTCAGCGATGTCAATTCCTGTTTAAGTTGATTCGCGATGTCGAGCGTACTCCCGTCCGGCTGGCTGTAGACATTGAGCAAAACCGCGTTGATGCCATTGGCGGTGACGACATTGAATGCGGGTTCCTGAGTGCGTTCAACCCGTGCAAAATCCTTGATACGAATGGGATGACTGGCAGTAGCTATCGGCTGCGTGGTTGCCGGAGCCTGAACAATTCCAGGTGTGGATGCTGAAACCGTGAGGTTTTCCAGATCTTCAATCGTGTGCACACGACCGTCCACGATGGTCAGGTAGAGTTTGTAGTCTTCTTCCAGCATGCCGGTGGGTACAATCAAATTGTTTTTAACCAGCGCGTCGGACACTTGGCTGAGGCTAAGACTCACGGCCTGTAGGCGCAAAGGATCGACAATAACGTGATATTCCGGCGCTCGTCCGCCGACGATGCCGGTACGCGCGACACTGGGGATACGCAATAATCGTGGCTGAAGCGTGTAACGTGCGGTTTCCCAGAGTTCGGTGAGCGAATGGTTGGGGCTGGTCAGACTGATGCCGATGACCGGAAAGGCGGCAAAAGTCAGTCGCCAAACTGCCGAAGTCGCAGTGGCTGGCAGCGACTTTTGCACGGTGGCCAGTCGCCCCTGGACGAACAGTTCTGCCTGCACCATATCGGTTTTCCAGTCGAAAAACACGTTAATTTCCGCCGAACCACGTCCGGTTTTCGAGCGGATGGTGCGTACGCCGGGAATATCCTTCATGGCTTCCTCGACAGGGCGCGTGATGGTCGCCATCATCTCATTGCCAGGCATAACGCCGTTGTCGATCAAGATCACCACACGCGGAAAATTAGTTTGCGGAAAAATCGATGACGGCATGCTGAATACGGCATAGGCTCCGGCCAGACATAGCGCTACGCAAAGGAAGACGATAGCCAATCGGTGGCGAATCGGGAAAGTAAAAGACGATGGCAGCATTATTCTACAACTCGGATATGCGTCTCAGCCGGTAACCCGTAAGCACCTTGGGTGACCACCGTCATACCTTCTTGGATAGCTTCGCCGGATATTTCAACGAGTTTGCCGTCGCGCAATCCCGGAGTGATGGCAATTTGTTTGGCCGTGTGTCCTTTTACCAAGGCAATCGTGCTTCCTGTTTCTCTACTAACCACGCTCTCGACCGGCACAGCCAAGCGACCACTTCGTTCTTCAACCACTATTCGAGCACTGACGAATTGCCCCGGCCGTATCCCGGAACCGCTGTTTAATGAGGCTCTGACCAGAACGGTATCGGTGAGTGGATCAATTTGCGGACTGATAAAAACCACTTTTCCCTGTTGCGTCGTTTGAGCATCCTGATTGCTACTCGTTTTCGTGCCGAGCATAATATCGACGGGTTGTCCCAAGCGAAGTAAGCTGGTTTCTTGACTGGGTATTTTGAGGACAATGTCCAGACGATCCAGGTCGATTAAATCAGCCAACACCATGTTTATGCCGACGGTTTCGCCCACTTTCAAATGGATGGCCGCTACAGTACCGGACAAAGGAGCCTTGATTCGCAACAATTCGCGTTGGGTCTGGGCACCGGCTAAATCCTTGCGAGCCGCCTGAAGTAACTGTTCGGATTCATCATAGAGTTTGCGTGAAACATTGTCGGTGGCATTCAGTTGTTGTTTGCGGGCAAAATTTTTCTGGGCAAACTCAACAGCAACTTCTGCTTTGGCAACCAGCGCATCGGCTGAGCGGGTATCCAACTCGAACAAGATCGATCCTTTTTTAACAGCTTGGCCTTCCTCACAAAACGCTTGCGTAAGAATACCCGCAATCGGTACGGCAATTTTCGAACTGGCTGCCAGTTTGCCATTCATCGCCGGTTCCGGTTCGACCACGCCATAAGCCATGACGTAGCGATGCAAAGTTGCCCGTGTAACCTTGCTGGTCTGCACCGCCACTTCGGTCACTACTTCGGGTTCGTCGGCAGCCTGTAGGGACGTTGCCTGCATAACTATGCAGACTGCTAGCACTGTTATTTTGGGCCAAGAGACTGGTGTCATTGGGGTGGTTTCCGGGTGGCAGAGTCAGCGATCGACGCATTTGTCAGTGTCGATGCGATGGGCTGACGCAATGTATCTTCCAAGCCGTTGAGCGCTTGTTGAGTCTCGACAAGGACATCCAGTTGGGCGCGCTCGGTAACGGCTTTTTCCAGCTCAGCGCCGAGCAAGGCTAGACGGTCAGTTTCCCCTGCTTGAAATTGGGCTTGGACTGAACTGAGGTTCTTTTGTTGAAGTTGGATTTGTTTTTCGGCATCGCTCCATTTAGCCAGTACTGCCGTCACACCCGAATGGGCTCGATCAATATCGCCGACAATACGCATTTGTAGCGCCTCGAAACGCACGGCAAGCTCCTGTCGTTTAGCCTCGGCTTCGGCAATGGGGCCTTGATTTTGATGCAAAATCGGTAATTGCATGGTTGCACCTAATGTCCAGCGGTGCTCACCCATTTCCCAGGTATAACCGGGATTGGCCTGGATATTGGGATACTGGTTGGCGATTTCCAGTTGCAGTGCGGATTGCGTCGCCGCGTAATCTGCTAATGCCGCCAACACATCGGGACGCGTCAGCAAGGCTTGTTCTTTCAGTTTAGTGACAGGAATAGTCTGCAAGGCAGGTGGTTTAGAAAGATCGTTAAAGTCGAGTTCGAGGCCTGTTAAACCATCGACAGGTACACCGATAGCGGCAGCCAACAACACTTTACTTTCAGCAACGCGTTTGCGTGCTGCATTCTCGTTCAGTTTTAATTGATTGACAGCCAGATGCGAACGGATAACTTCCAGCTGGCTAATTTCGCCGATTGCCAGTTGTTGCTCCAAGCGTTGATTCATTGCCTGTTGGATGGATAGTTGTTGAAGAACCAGGCGCTCGGCTTCCATGGCGCTATAAGCTTCCAACATGGCCAAACGCAAGCGTCCTCGCATTAGCCAGGCCGCATCCGCGATTCGCAAACGAGCGGCGTCGGCCAGGTGTTTCGACTTGTCGATACGAAAATCGCGTTTGCCGGCGGTTTCGATGGGAATGCTAATGGAGCTGGCTGCGATCCAAGGAATGGCCGCAGTTGCCAAATTGCGTATCCAGGTGGGCGAAATCGTGATGCTGGGATTAGGACGTTGCGCAGCGGTTTTGATGGAAGCATCGGCTGATTGTGCCTGAGCGCGAGCCAGCGCGAGGTCAGGATGGTAATAAATCGCTGCCAGGGTTAGTCGATCCAGGTTCCATGTTTTTGGCGGCGTCACGGTTCCGCCTTCAATAACCGTTCCAATAAAACTTAACAGTTCCGGGTTTGATAATGTCCGCTGTTCGAGGTGAGCCACAGACTCAATTGGATTGAGTTCGCGATCCTGAAAATTCGCACAGCCGACGACGGCCAGATTGACAACTGGCAAAACGAACAAAATAGAAAATAGTCGATGCATAAACAGATGATAACCATTCGTTCCTGACGCCAGCATGACAGGAAGATTACATTTTTGTCAGAATTGCAGATTGGATATTCGTGGTTTTATTTCTTCTGACAATCCAACTTTTAAATCTTTAGCGGCTCGTTGCACTCGTGGCAGTTTCTGGCTGGGAACATGAAATAGAGAAGCGTTGGCAAAGATGCCATCGAATGTGTGCCTTGATAATTCGAGGCTCAGAAATTTTTGCTGAAGAATCTGGCAGCCCGTGTACCGACGTGCCATATTAAAAATTCCTCACTGCCGTCTAGGCCCACTGGCCGATGACCCAAGGATTGAAAATATTTAATATCCCTTCCAGGGTAACAGCTTCTATCTCATCAAGTTTTTCAGTTCTTCGTCCCATTACCGTCTCTAAAAAAGAGCTTTTCTTCCAAGCTCTTGCCATGGCTCAACTGCCGATATTGCCAGTGGTTAGTATGGATAGTCTGCATCAATTGCTGATCCATGTTGGGTTGCAGGTCAGGGTTATATTCCACTATAAATTCATTTTTTTGTGGATTGGTGACCTGCAATACGCCGTATAAAACCTTGAGTTTAGCAATCACTTCCAGCGCCGGACAGGCTTCCATTTGTAGGGTAATAAACCGAGAGGCCGTTTGTTGTTCGTCTGTTCTTATTTTCTCTGTCTGCAAACTACCGTTTTCCAGCAGTAAAATTTGCCGGCACAGCCGATCAAGTTCAGTCAGGTCGTGGGAGCTGATAATGAAGGTTGTAGTAGACGATTGCTCTGCTATGACTGCTCGTACCGTTCGGACATTGACAGGATCAAGACCGGCGGTGGGTTCATCCAATAATACCAGCGACGGATTACCGATCAGCGCTTGAGCAATCGCCGCACGTTTTGCCATGCCATGACTGAGTACCGGCGGTTTTTCATGGGCTGCGTCTTTTAGTGCAAATTCCTCTAACACTCTGCTGGCTTCCAGGGTTGCTTGTTGACCAGTCATTCCTTGTAGACGAGCATAAAAAAACAACTGCTCTGTCAGGGTAAAGCTTGGATCTAGTCTGGCATCCTGGGGTAGTGCCGAAACCTTGCCATTGAGTTGCGCTGTACCCGGTGGGTGACCGAACAACCTGACGGTGCCAGAAGTGGGACGCAAAAAACCTGACAGTATACTGAGCAAGGTGGTTTTACCCGCTCCATTAGGCCCAACCAAACCGATGGGGTCACCCGCGTCCAGTTCAAAATTAACATTGCACAGTGCAGGCTTATCAGAATAAACGTGATTAAGCTGCTGACATTGAATTATCGGTGACTTCATAGTGCTTGCCTTGCCATAATCCAGCGTCCGAAGGCTAACAAAATAAGGCCTTGTAGAACCGGAATATAAGCCAATTGCAGCGTTTGCCATCCTGACAATTGCGTTAGCTCAGATAATTGATAGCCGGGGATCAGGAGCTTAAGAAAAGCAAGCGCGGGCAAGTAGTAAGCAAAACCACTGATAATTCCAGTCATAAACGTCCAGATCAGAATAGCCCAGACTGTGGCTTGTCGAGCTGATTTAACCTGAGCGGATAAAGCCGCCATCATGGCTGTAAAAGGCAGAACGACTAAGATTAAGTTAACGATTAGGACTAGCAAGTTCGGCAATGCAGAAGAAAGAAGCGTAGCATCACGATACAGAGCCATCGCAAAGGTGCTGAATGCGGTCGCACCGATCAACAGTGCCTGAATAACCATAACGCCTGCAAACCGGCCAAAGAATACCCTATCGCGACTACTGCGCATGACAATAAAACGTAAGGTACCGCGCTCACGGTCCGAACTGGTTTGATCGGCTGCAAGCGTGATGCTCAACATCGGGAAGATAATCAGCGCGAAATGCCAAAACACGCCGAATTCTGGAATAGACCAATGCTGTATTGACCCAAAACCGATAAAATCTAAAAAACCAAAGTCTTGCTTTAAACCTTTTTCTTGCACCAACAGCTCAGCAGCAAATCGAAGCGGATAGAGTAGGATAAAATACCAAACGACTGCAAAGGTTATCAGCGACAGCATGCCCTTTCGGGTTGCAAAGGCTCTCTTCAGTTCAAATAGACTGATCAGTAAGAGGTGATTGAAAAACCCAGGCTGCATTATTTTAGCTTCCCTATTAAGACTCGTTTTATAGCAAGATTGACCAGAGAAGAACCTTGTGTAGGTGAATTGCAGTTTAGGATAAATGGTGATGACCATTTACGAACTCTTTGATAGTAGCGAACAAAGGGGCTAACCAACTATGGAGTTCAATTAATTTTGTTCTTAAAATAACATGCTATTTGCCTGATTAGAAATAACACAAGATTCTCTCGACGCTTAGATTCTCAGGCTCTCAATTGCTTCGCCCAGCGATAAACCGTGGTTTCAGTGACTTTAGCATGCGCCCATTGCAGCCAACGCATAATGGTGGTGTAAATAATATTCAGGAAGGCAAAGGTTAATAGTTGCGGTTTGGTTAGTGCAAACACTCTGGCCACCAGTAAAGTACCGAGTAATTTTGCCAATACTTCCATCAGGATGCCTTGCAGAATCAATCCATTCGCCAGCAATCCGAAGGCCACGAGATTTATCGGCGTAACAATCAATATCGGAATACTAATAGCCACCAGCGCCATGGTCGCAGTTGTCTGGCTGAGCCATTGTTCAAATTGCTCCAGATTCAACCATTGAGATAATGAGTGCCCAAATGCTGTCAATAAATCCCAAAGCCATTCCTCAATAATCAAGAAGATAGCCAAAAGCGAAAGCAGGAGTTTTTTCATAATTTGATCGAAAGGTGATTACTCAAGCGCAACATTATAGGCTTAATAGCCGGAACATCATTATTCGGTGTCGAAATACTGCCGCCGAACAACAACCGACTTCCTACTGTCCGCCCGCCGAGACAAGAAAGACCTTAGGTATCGAGGCCGACAAGAGTCGACCACTATGCAAATGGTACAAAGGCTGACCTAATGCTAAAATTACTATCTCAACAATTTTAATTTTTAAGGAAGATCATGAGTAAAATTACCATCGAACACAATCCTAGCGAAGAGCGATTAAAACAGTTGGGTGTTTCCAGCTGGGAAATCTGGGAAAAAGAAGTTTCTAAATTTCCAATAGATTTTGACGAAACTGAATGCGCTTATGTACTGGAAGGTGAAATTTTGGTAACTCCAGCTGAAGGCGAGCCGGTACGTATTTTACCGGGTGATCTGGTGTCGTTCCACGCAGGGTTAGATAGTCAGTGGGAAGTGGTCAAGCCATTGCGTAAGCATTACAGCTACGACTATCCCAACGGCATTTAGCCGTTTGTGTGCTCCGCAAGGCACCCGCGCTTTGTTTATTCAGGAAGCCGCTTGGAATAAAAAACTGACCGGCTGAATTTAACCTGATTGGTACTTCAATAGACCGTCAGGTTAAGTCTTTCAAGCAGCGCCCAAAATTGGCCGCTTTCAGCGTCAGTTTTAAATCATTAATTAGCGCTGTTTTCATGATTAACTGATCATTCTCACACACTGTAAATAGCTGGCGTCTACTGCCCTTCAGTAGCTTGCGTTAAGATGAATTAACGTAGCGACTTACCATCATACTGAACCAAGAACCTATCCAATTGATTCGCAAACGCTTGGACGTCGCGTGAATTTAATGCCGAAAGTCCACCGGTATCAATTCCGCTGGAGCGCAACGTATCCATGAAATCACGCATATTCAAACGCTCCTTGATATTGTCCTCGGTGTAGCGCTCACCGCGTGGATTTATGGCATGACTGCCTTTAATGATTACTTCATAAGCTAACGGAATATCGCCGGTTATCACTAAATCGCCAATGCTTAAGTTTTTGACGATTTCATTATCAGCCACATCGTAGCCTGATCTTACTTGTAAAAATTTGATATAGCGTGATGGCGAGGTTTGTAGATGATGGTTAGCCACTAAAGTAATGGTAATTCTAGTGCGCTCCGCTACTCGAAATAAAATGTCTTTGATCGCCTTAGGACAGGCGTCCGCATCAACCCATATTTGCATGTTTTGCTCTCAATCAGTAAAAATCAAAGGATTGCTGGTTCTCCCCTCTATTCAGTCAGCAACTAAAGATGCCAGGAATTACCCGATCCACGGATGCAGCACATGGAGCGTTTAATTCGATCCTGACTCCTTCAATTCTGCCGAAGACTGTGCTTGACCAAATACCTTCAGCAGTTGTGACAGATCATCTGAGGTTTGCGCTACCGGTGGTTGCGGGCCCTCTATTTTTTCTTGGGTCCAGTCCACCATCTCTCCTGACCCCCAGGACACCAAGGAAGCAAGTGAAAACACCAGCATGCCGCGCGTCATACCCTTGGGTATTCCTTGATCATTAAGATAACGGTGTAGATACCTGGCAGCGATAAAGAACACGATGGTGGAAATGACCAAGTTCCATGTGGAAGGTAAGGTAAACATTATTGGGGATACTCTTGAATTGAAATATTATTCATCATGGGCTGTTAATTCCATTTCATAACTGGCACAGATGAAATAGAATTCTTCGGTGAACCTTCAATGACCTTGTCACTGTAAGCCAGATAAACTAGAACATTACGTTTTTTATCGTAGAAACGCACCACTTGCATTGGTGCTCATAGGGTGGACAACATTTTTTTGCTCCTGTGTAAGCTGACAATACGATTAAACTATCAGTGGTGTAAAACAGCGCCCAATATTTCACTAAAAGACTAATATTTTTAATTCGCAATTTTTATCGCGCCTCAAAAATATTGGAAAGGTCATTAATGATGGCATCCCGTGATCCAAGCGGGTTGAGGCCATAGCGTCGTTCGATGGTAGCTAGAATGGACGTCGTATCATATGGGGTATGGTCGACGGCGAATTCCGTTTGCAGAAAGGGTGCCAGCACCAGCGCCGGTATACGGGTTCCCGGTCCCCACTGGTCATGCGGACCGATGTCGTTTTCCCAATCGGGTGGTGATACATGGTCCCATTGGCCGCCGAATTCGTCATAAGTGACGATAATCATCGTATCGTTTGCACAGACGCTGTTCTCGATGTTCCGTATTAATTCCACGAGATGATCGTTACCTTGGTACTCACTTGCATAACCGGGATGCTCGTTTTCCGCACCAATCGGCTTCACAAAGCTGACTGCTTTGAGTCGGCACACCGTTTTCGATGCCTTGGCGAGAGCTGTAAACTCCGCCTCATCCTTAAGGTGTGCCTTGCGGTTTGCCCGCCCTGTTTCGGAAGCCGGGTCAAATGCCGCATAGTAGTTGAAAGGCTGATGATGGAATTGGAACAGCTTGTCTGGACAGTGCGGATAGTTTGCCTGCGGATTTGCATTCGGATCGGAACACCTCGTGCCATTACCATTTGTCCAACCCGGTTCTCCGGCATCACCGTCGGCATTCGACCATCCACCGCCATACCAAGCCCAGTCAATGTTCGCGGCAGACAACGCAGCACCGATATTGGTCATTTTAAGAGGTGGCAGACGCCGATTATGGATGTCGGGAGCATGCGGTTGATACCAAGGCTGTATGGCATTGATAACAAAATCGCCGCAGGCGAGGCCAAGGATTTTAATATTGGCGTCGCTACAGCTTGCGGTCAATTCAGCATCCTTCACATCGCCCTTCGGCGTATAAAACGGGTAGCCGGTCGGCATTCCATTACTATCGACCTGTGAATGAAAATCGTCTTGGGCATTTTGACCCGCTCCCTCGAATATCGGCGTTTTGGCGGCGATTAACCACTGATGGTTTATGAATGACCCGCCAAACGCCGCCTGGAAGAAGTTGTCGAGAATCGCGTAATGCGGGTGGTTTAAGCTATGCAGGTAACGATATATCGGTAGGTGTTTTGTATCGTAGTATCCCATCGGCATACCGGCAGCGTCGCTGCCTGCGACGAAACGATTCATTCTCCCGCCGTTGATCTGATATTGAGATTGATAAAACTTATGTACCATATCGGCAGTACAACCGCCGGAAGCGCCGTTCTTACAGGTATTTGCGGTTGCCGGTATATAAGTGTCGATCCTGAAGGGGCGGTTGTCGAAGGCGCTGGTAATCCCGTGCCAGGAGTCTTTGCAAGTTACCGGTAGCGGCGGCGATCTCAGGTTTGGATCGTTTTGCGGCAGACAGCGCAACGCAGTTCCATCTTGGCTTATCTGGATAGTATGCTCCGTATCGGCATTGCCAAGACCGTTAACCCTTTCCCAGCCGCCGTATAAGTTGTCGAAACTGTGGTTTTCTTGGTAGATCACCACAAAGTGGTTAACCATCTTCAGGTGATCGACGCCGGGTTTGCTGATCAATGGTAGTACGCAGGCAGTGAGTCCTACGATAAGGCCGCCGATAACCCATCCCGCAACAAAGTTTGCCTTTAGCATAAAAGTCATCCCCTACTGATGTTCAGTTTTGGTGCGCTGTGGGCACTGCATATTCAACAACGCCAATATTCACTTCTTATTCAGCTTGTTGGTCATAGAATTATTAGCATATTGCAGTTCACTAAAATCCATATTTATTTCATCAGGATATCATAATGAACATTCGTACCCGTTCAGCATTCATTCCACTGGCTTTATTGGTTTTGCTGATGGTCTCAAGCTTTATTGTTGTACGTCCGGTTCAGGCCCATTCCAATGCCAATAATGGCATTAATATTTTTTACGACGCACTTTCGCCCTACGGCAACTGGGTTAATCACCCCACTTACGGGCAAGTTTGGTATCCGCGTGGTGTTGCAGATAACTGGCGACCTTACACAGATGGATACTGGGCGCATACGAATGAATATGGCTGGCTGTGGGTTTCTTATCAACCTTGGGGTTGGGCGCCTTTTCATTACGGTCGCTGGGCGTGGGATAACTGGTATGGCTGGATCTGGGTGCCTGGGCGAACCTGGGCGCCTGCTTGGGTGTTCTGGAGAGCAGGCGGTGGTTATGCGGCATGGGCACCAATGCCACCGAATGTTATTTGGCAACCTGGCTTAGGCCTGAATATAAGTTATTTTAATTATAGCCGCGATTTGAGTTGGGATTCCTGGGTAGCGGTGCGGGAACATGATCTTCCTTACCGGCACATTAATAGCCGTATCATCGCTCCGCACATGAATCACCAGATTATTAATGTGACCAACAATATTAATAACGTGACCCTAATTAATAACAGCATCGTTAATCAGGGTGTGTCGGTTAAGCAGATTGAAGCACATACTGGCAAGCCGGTCGAATTGGTCGTGCCCACAGTGCTGAATCAAGTTGATGTAAATAGTGTCAAACACCATGAAGGTCAGCTTGATATTATCAGGCCGTCCATGGCTGCACCTACGCATGAAGAAATTTATCATAATGAGGAACTGGCAAGACAATTGGATGGAAAAAAACCGGATGGATCGAGAACAGATTTACCCTCTTTAGCAAATATTGAGCAACCTGAAGATCATAAGCCCAGAGTCCCTGGACGTTTGGTTGGAGAGTCTGCTCCTGTTCAGTCTCCCTACGCCACACCAAAACAAGCGAATCCGGAAGTGACAGAAGCCAGCAATTCCCAATTTAAAGCCTTATGTTTGAACAGGTAATTTATCTCTCCCG
>JAQSDX010000057.1 GCA_029946125.1 Candidatus Methylobacter titanis | reverse complement strand
GCATGGAGGGCTGTACTAAGGAATCCCCTTGCTTTAGCTGGGGGTGGATGTCAATGATAAAGATCCAAATTCTGAAGGCTTGCTGGGCGAGAAGTTTACCGAAAGTCATATGAACCCGAACCTCAAAGGCCGTAAACTGCGTAAAGCCTTTGATTCTGATGATTACCAAGTGATGATCGTGGCCAACAAATTCCAGACGGGCTTTGATCAACCCAAGCTCTGCGCAATGTATGTGGATAAAAAGCTCGGTGGAGTGGAGTGTGTGCAAACGCTGTCGCGGCTGAATCGTAATTATCCCGGTAAAGCCGAAATAGGCACGTTTGTGTTGGATTTTTTCAATGAGCCACAGGATATTCTCGATTCTTTTCAGCCGTATTACCAAACTGCGGAATTAGCGGATGTATCTGACCCTGATTTAGTCTTTGATCTATTTGATAAGCTGCGTGCTGCCAATATTTTTACTTGGCAAGAAGTTGAACAATTTTGCGAGGCGTTCTTTGTTAAAAGTAAGAGTACTGCGACAATCGCTAATATTTGCAAACCAGCGGTCGAGCGTTGGCAGAAGCGTTATAAATCAGCCATTGATGCGTATCAACAAGCCAGGGCTATGTTTGAACGTACCCAGAAGACTGCCGATGCGGTATTGATAGCTAATGCTGAAAATAGCTTTAAGGAATGCAAAAAGGAAAAGACGCGCTCGAAATCTTTAAAAAGGATTTGGGCACTTTTGTCCGCTTTTATGAGTTTATGTCGCAGATTGTCGATTACGACGATAAGGCATTGGAAAAACTCAGTCTGTATGCCCGTAATCTGCGTCCCATGTTGCGTGAAACGTTATTGGAAGAAGACGGTATCGATTTAAGTGGCATAGAACTCAGCCATTACCGCCTTTCTGTGATTCGTCAGCAGGACTTGAGACTGCAAAAAGATTCAGCTGACTATAAACTTGAACCCGGTGAAGGCCTGGGTACGGCTAAAGCTAAAGATAAAGATAAACAGGAAGAATTTATTTCGCAGATTATCAGCCGTTTGAATGAGCTTTTTATGACCGATCATTTAACGGAAAAAGACTTGGTGAATTACGCGTACACCATCAGAGATAAAATCAGTGAAAATGCCTTGGTCATGAAGCAAATCGCCAATAATTCTACCGAGCAGGCGATGCTGGGAGATTTCACCAAAGCCGTTGATGATGCGATTATGGATAGCAGTGAGGTGCATCAAAATCAAATGATGCAATTATTATCCGATCCCGCCAGAGTAGCTGGTTTTGCCAAGGTGGTGTTTGATTTGTTGAAATTGGCAGGGTGAGTGCTTTAACCCATTTTAAGGGCGGCTATTTTCCCCGCCCATCCATCCAAAAATAAATAAGGGTAGACGCTATCATTAGTTATCAAACTCTATTAAGGAATCTATTGAAGATTGAATCCACATTGGGGCATTGGTTTTGCTTATCCGTGTATTATTCAAATTTAACTCCAAAGGCCCGAGCGCCGAAGTCGTATTCAATTCCGTATTGATTTGCTCTAATTGTTCTAATTGCCATAGCAACTCTAACAAATCCGCTTGATTAATATTCTTCTTGAATTTCCTCATTTTTTTATAAAAAAGCTATTACTTTCTAACTCCAGAAATTGTTAATCATCAGTCCTGCATCGGCTGTTAATTCCGAATCCAAAGAATTCAGTCTTCTTTTTTAACCAGATACAGTTCTTCAGCCTGCTTTCTCGCCCACGGTGTCTTTCTTAAAAACGTCAAACTCGATTTGATGCTTGGGTCGTTATTGAAACATCTGATATCAATTATCCTGCCCAGTTCGGCCCAGCCATACTCGGCTACCAGCTCTTCCAGCAGCCTTTCCAAGGTAACGCCATGCAATGGGTTTTCCGGTTGTTTATCACTCATAAGTTAATCTTCATGCTCATAGCGGCGGCGTATCGCCTCGTCTCTGGCATCATCAATTTCACGCATGATGCTGCCAACGTCAGCCGCTTTGTTGTTAGACTTAAATCGGCCGGTCAATTCGACTTGTGGCGTCAAATCACCGCTCTCATAGAGCTTCCAGATCTCTTTGCCATACTCGGTAGTCAGCAACTCTGGAGCAAAACGGCCAAAATAATCGGCCAAATTGTCTACATCGCGTTCCAGCATCCTGGCTGCATTATTGTTCGCCGCCGCATCCACTGCCTGGGGCAGATCAATAATGACCGGGCCGCTGGCATCAACCAGGATGTTGTATTCGGAAAGATCGCCATGCACCAGTCCGGCACAGAGCATTCTGACCACTTCTTTAATCAGCAAGCCATGATATTCAAGCGCTTGCTCATGACCCAACTCAAGATCATTAAGTCTGGGCGCGGCGTTGCCATGTTCATCGGTGACCAACTCCATCAACAACACGCCCTCGACAAAGTTGTAGGGCTGAGGAACGCGCACACCGGCGGCTGCAAGCCGGTATAGCGCATCGACTTCGGCATTTTGCCACACCTGCTCCTGCTGCTGCCGACCAAACCGGCTGTTCTTCTCCATCGCGCGCGCTTGGCGGCTATTTCTCACCTTACGTCCTTCCTGATACTGAGCCTGCTTGTGGAAACCGCGTTGGTTAACATCTTTATAGACTTTAGCGCAACGGATCTCGCCTTCAGACAATACCACGTAGACAGCTGCCTCTTTGCCACTTTTTAACGGACGAAGAACCTCGTCAACGAGACCATCCCGCACTAGCGGTTCAATACTTTTTGGAGTTTTCATAGCCGCCCTTACACACTGCCCTGATAAAAATTAAAAACATTAGCGACCTTTTTCTTCGACATAGACTTTGATCCGGTAATTCTTTCGTTGATATTTTACTTTATTTGCAACGCTTCGGTAGAGACTAATTTTCCAGCGGCAAAGTCGCCACATTGCAGCCAGGACAACGCGCCCTTCCCTGCAACTCGCCCGCTGGCAAAACAGGCGGTTAATAAATAACCGCCGGTCGGCGCTTCCCAGTCTAACATTTCACCGGCACAAAACACGCCCGGCATGGCGCGTATCATTAACTGCGGGTCGAGCGCCTCAAAGGCAATGCCGCCCGCAGTGCTGATGGCCTCGTCAATCGGCCTTGGCGCCACCAGTTTAACCGGCAATGCCTTGATAGCTTCGCAAAGGCGAACCGGATTATCAAAATCTTCTTTCAATAAAAGCTCTCTCAGCAAGCCGGCCTTTACGCCATCAATACCGATTCGCTTGCGCAGATGATTAGCCATGGTGTGCTTACCGCGCGGCGCTGAGATTCTGTCGATCAAATAGTGTTTGTCCTTGCCGGGGGCCAGATCTAGATAAACCGTCGCCGTTCCAGTTGCCGCAAGCTGTTCGCGCAACAACGCAGACATCTTATAAATCAAGCTGCCTTCAACGCCGTCTGCGGTCACGATCAGTTCGCCCGGCTGGCAAAATTCAACGTCTGCCGAAGGACTAAAAGAGGCCAGCACCGACTTCAACGGCTGTCCGGCAAAACGGCTGCGAAAAAATTCACTCCACTCCACGTCAAAGCCGCAGTTTGAAGGCTTTAGCGGTTCAACCGCAACCCCTTGTTGAGCCAGCAACGGCACCCACGCACCGGTAGAACCCAGTCGCGCCCAACTGCCGCCGCCCAAAGCCAGCACCACAGCATCGACGCTGACTTTTTTTTCGCCTTCCGGGGTTAAAAAACGCAGCAAGCCATCATCCCAACCCAGCCATTGGTGGCGCATATGAAAGCTCACGTCATCTACACGCAATCGATGCAGCCATGCCCGCAATAATGGCGCAGCCTTCATATCGACTGGAAATACCTTGCCTGACGAACCGACGAAAGTCTCAACACCTAAAGCCTGCAGCCATGCCCGTAAAGCCTCAGAGCCAAAGGCATCCAGCAGCGGTTTGATATGTGCTTTACCAGAGCCGTAGCGGGACAGGAATTGGTCGAAAGGCTCTGAATGGGTAATATTCATTCCGCCTTTTCCAGCCATCAGGAATTTTCGACCTACGGAAGGCATAGCATCGTATAGATTGACCTTTACACCCGCTTGGCTTAAGACTTCCGCAGCCATCAATCCGGCGGGACCGCCGCCAATAATCGCGACGGTTTTGCGAACTGTTATGTTTATCGGTGCGTTACTGATGGTCTTGCTCTCTACAATTTAGTGATTTATGGCTCGAAGTTTCTATTATTTGCAGGGTATCTATATCCCCAACAACAGGCATTATACAATACCGTTCAGTCCCTGAATTCATGAAATGAAACCCGCTACCGACTCAATAACCAAATGTATCCTATTATCCCCAATATTTTTAAAAACATACCCGATCAACTACCGGAAGAACTGATTGAATGTATCTTCAAACAGGATAATATGCATATCGAACGCATTGTATCCAAGGGTCATATTACGCCGGCAGGACAATGGTACGATCAAGATGGCGATGAATGGGTAATGCTGCTTCAGGGACAGGCAACTATCCTTTATGAACAAGGCAATCAAAGCCTTCATTTAATAGCCGGTGATTACCTGCTGATTCCGGCACATACAAGGCACCGAGTCGAATGGACGCCGCCCGACCTTAACACTATCTGGTTGGCTGCGCATCTGCATTGATGCCAATCAGTGTTGTTGTCGATTAATCTGATGATAGTAGCTGCTCGTTCCCATCCGCCAATGCCAGACCTAAAACAGAATGAGTGCCCAGGTTACCGCTGCCCAAACCAGTGACATCATAACGGCAGCCGAACCGATGTCTTTAGCGCGGCCCGATAATTCGTGATGTTCAAGACCGACTCTATCGACGACAGCCTCTACCGCCGAATTTAATAACTCTACCAGCATGACTAACACGATACTGCCGATCAACAGCAGTCTTTCAATAGTCGTTTCTCCGAGCCAGATTGCCAGAGGGGTCGTTACCACAAACAGGACAACTTCCTGTCTGAATGCTTCTTCATGCGTCCAGGTGGCTTTAAAACCTGCGACCGAGAAAAAACACGCGTTTATCAATCGTTTAACGCCTTTTGCATTTGGATTTGCCATTGCTGTATTTAAAAATAAAGTGAAAGTTATGGTTTTTTAATCCTGCATCTTTAGAACGACTGATGATGCATGACGCCGTATTTAAGCAGGAATTGCGAACAATGCCTAGATTGTCATCAAAACTTAACCATCCTGTCATTTGATGTTCATAAACTCGACACGAAACTGACACCTTTATTCATTAAGGTATCCACATCTTTATCAGCGCTGTGGATACCCATGAAAAAAATAGACGTAGCAATACAGCTCAAGCCCGCCAAACGGTTGGAATCTTTTGTTATCGCCAGGGATGGTGTATATGCCGAAAACCTGCCGGGAGCAGGTTCGGCGATCGCCAGGGATGGCGTGTATGCCGGAAACCTGCCGGGAGCAGGTGCAACGGCAAACTCGGAAGCGCTAATAAAAGAAGCCCAGGCATTGCGTTTCCGTGTGTTTGCCAAAGAAATGGGGGCCAAGCTCAAGACCGAAGCGGAAGGTCTGGATTATGATGAGGTGGATAGTTATTGCGACCATTTGATTGTCTATGACAACGTCAATAAAAAAATAGTCGGCTACACGCGTTTGCTTAACCAAGACCAGGCGGAGCGCCTTGGCCGTTTTTATTCTCAAACTGAATTCGATCTGGCTCAGGTATTAACCTTGCCCGGCCGTTTTCTGGAAATAGGCCGAACTTGCGTTGATCCCGATTATCGCGGCAGCGCAGTATTAACAACGCTTTGGTCGGCATTGGTTCAATATGCGCTTGAAGGGCAATTCAATTATTTGCTCGGTTGCGCCAGCATTACTCCCGGCCCCAGCGGCTTTGCCGTCGATGCGGTTTACAGGAATATCGATGCCAAAAATATTGCGCCCGCCTCTATTCAAGTTAAACCCAGCATCCCGGTGCCCAGCGAATTAAGATGTAAACGGGATGAATCGGGCATTCCTCCGTTGCTCAAAGCTTACTTTCGTTTCGGCGCTATGGTCTGCGGCGAGCCTTGCTGGGATGAGGATTTTAACTGCATGGATTTATTCATGTTACTGCCGCTCGACCAACTGCAAGAACGCTACAGCAAACACTACATGAGAAATTATATCGCCAGGGATGGTGTGTATGCCGTAAACCAGTCGGGAACTGGTACAGCAATCGCCAGGGATGGTGTGTATGCCGTAAACCAGTCGGGAACTGGTACGGCAATCGCCAGGGATGGTGTGTATGCCGTAAACCAGTCGGGAACTGGTACGGCAATCGCCAGGGATAGCGTGTATGCCGAGAGCTTATCTGAAGCAAAGCGCGGCGCAGGCTGGTAATGAAATTGAAAATCCGGCTGTACTATAAACTTTTTCTGATCGTCATTCTGTTTATCAATGGACTCATCATAGCTGCCGGTATTTTTCCTATACTAGGTTTTCTAAACTCAGCAAGAGAAGCCAACATCAAACGGGATGCGCTAAAATCCCGTTGGCTTAGATGGTTCAGCACTATTGTTAACCTGCATATCATCAAAGAGGGCGAACTGCCGGAACAACGTGCGCTCTTAGTCAGTAATCATATCTCCTGGCTGGACATCATCGTTATCGGCCAATATTTACCGGCCTGTTTTGTTGCCAAGAGTGATATTTCAAGCTGGCCTGTGATCGGTTATCTGGCCAGACAGGGCAATACCATTTTTATTCGTCGCGGCAATAAACAACATATCAAGATGACCGCCGAAAAAATAGCCTGGCTGCTAAAACAAAACAGCAATATTATTGCTTTTCCCGAAGGAACCACAACCAAGGGCGATGAGGTACTGCACTTTCACGCCTCTTTATTTCAGCCTGCATTGTTAACCCGATCGGCTATTCAACCTGTATCCCTTCAATATCAAGGTGCAGCCAAAGAACACGTGCCTTTTGTCGGTGACGATGCCTTTGTGCCGCATTTAATCAAGATGCTGACTCTGGAGAGAATCGAGGTGCGGCTTAGTTTTCTTCCTGTTATTAACAGCTCGGGAAAAAATCGTCATACGGTCAGTCTTGAAACAAGAGATAGGATATGGGAAAAAATTTCAGCAGGTTTACCGGCGGATAATTCAGACCCGCAACGTTTACAATCATCTCAAGGTTAGATTCATCACCCTGTCACAAGCCTGCTATAAGCTTGCAACAGTTATAACGTTAACCGCAGGATACGCGATGAAAATTTTAAGTTTACTGAAAATTGCTGATATTTTTACTGTTGGAAATCTGTGCTGCGGCATCCTTTCGATTTTGCTGGCAATAGACGGTCTTTATGATTTAAGCGCATTGCTGCTGTTTTTGGCGGTGGTGTTTGATGTGCTTGACGGGAAAATAGCCGGCCTACTGCATCAAAAAAATCTTTTCGGCAAGCAAATCGACTCCATGTCTGATCTGGTATCCTTTGGCGTTGCTCCCGCCTTGTTATTTTATGCACTGGGTTCTCCCGGTGTTTTAGGTATCGCAGTGGCTTTGTTCTTTATCGCCTGCGGCATGCTTCGGCTTGCACGCTATAATATTTCCGAAGGTGCGGGTTTCGAAGGCGTGCCTATTACCGTGAATGGTGTTCTGTTTCCGGTACTTTTTCTGCTTTTTGGCAGCTTCCCTCAAAGCCTGAATTATTGGCCGCTGGTCTTTTTAATTCAGGGTTTCCTGATGATTTCTACGTTTAAAATAGCGCGGATATTCTGATTTATTGCTGAATCCAGTTTGAAAGAAAAGCTGTTGTCGCAACCTGTTTTTTTGGAAATAGGATTACATTTGTCTTTCGTAGACTATAACGGCTGATTCGGATTTATGACTGCCATTAAATTTCCTGAACTCGAACAACTTGAACGCATTATTGAGCAATTAGGGGACCGGGCCCAAACCGAGGTCATAGAAAAAATTCAATACCAGGATCATGAATTCCCCATTCATTGCATTACCCTGGGATCAACTCAACCCGATGCGCCGGTATTGGCCTTTTTCGGCGGCGTGCATGGGCTGGAGAAGATCGGTTCTGAAGTGATCCTGTCTTATATGCAAACCATCAGTCAGTTATTGGACTGGGATCAGGAATTTCTGACCCGGCTGGAGAAAACCCGATTGGTGTTTGTGCCCCTCGTCAATCCGGTCGGCGTTTATCTGGGCACGCGTTGCAATGGCAACGGCGTCGATTTGATGCGCAACTCACCGGTCGAAGGCGTAGGTTCTACCCGCATTTACAGCGGTCACCGCATCACACCTCATCTGCCCTGGTATCGCGGCGATCAATTAAAAATGGAAAAGGAAGCGCAAGCTTTGTGCCGCGTTGTCAATCGACATCTGTTCAACTCGCCTTTGTCCATTGCCCTGGATTTACACTCAGGTTTCGGCATTCAGGACCGTTTATGGTTTCCCTACGCCTCACGTCTTACCCCCTTTGCTTTTATTGCTGAAACTGTAGCCTTAAAAGAACTGTTTGATCGTTGCTATCAACACCATATTTATAAAATTGAACCGACGTGCCGGGAATATGTGATTAACGGCGACCTGTGGGATTATCTGTTCGATGAGTTTGTACGGCGATTTACAGACGAACGTTTATTTCTGCCGCTGACATTGGAAATGGGTTCATGGCTTTGGCTGCGTAAAAGTCCGATGCATCTTTTCTCTCGGCATGGCTTGTTTCACCCGCTCTTGCCGCACCGTCAGCAACGGATTTTTCGACGGCATTTTCTGTTGTTTGATTTTTTACACCGCAGCCTTTTGTATCCGGAAAAATGGACACGGCTTAAACCGCAACAAAAGATAGCTTATGAAAAAAAGGCATTAGGTCTTTGGTATGAATAAAACGCTGGGACAAAACTGGATTCTGCTTAGAGGACTGGCGCGCGAGTCGGCGCATTGGGGCGCTTTCATTCCGCTTTTACAGTCAACCTTTCCTGACGCTCAAGTAACGCTGCTGGATTTACCCGGTACCGGTTGTTTTCATCGGGAAACCAGTCCACGCACGATCAAGGCGATAACCGACAGCCTTCGCCGTCATGCGCTGGATAAGGGGGTCATACAACAACCGGTAACGATTCTGGCGCTTTCGCTGGGAGCGATGGTCGCCTGGGAGTGGATGCGCAGCTATCCCGAAGATATTTGCGGCGCAGCCCTGATGAACACCAGCTTTGCCGATCTGAGCCCCTTTTATCAGCGGCTGCGCTGGCAAAGTTACGGAAAATTTGCCGCATTGGCGATGACGCATGAGGTGCATAACCGGGAATCAGGAATCTTGCGCTTGACAAGTAACCGCCGATATATCGCCAGGGATGGTGAGTATTCCGCAAGCCAATCGGTAACTGGCTTGACGCAGGATGAACAGATAATTCAAGCCTGGGAAAACATACAAAACCAACGCCCGATAAGCCTTAAAAACAGCTTCCGCCAGATTATAGCAGCAGCAAGCTACCGGCCCGGCGACATAAAACCGGAGCATCCGGTTTTATTATTAAACGGACTAGGTGATCGTCTGGTGTCGCCAGCCTGCTCAGAGGCGATACACAAAAAATGGCATCTGGAACTTCGCCGCCACCCCTGGGCAGGCCATGACCTGACGCTGGATGACGGCACATGGGTGGCATCGCAGCTGAAAGATTGGGCGAGGCTTAAAGCAGGTTGCTGAAACTTAATGAAAATGTCATCAAACAGTTAACTTCCTGTAATAATTCAGGGGTATTTTGGTAAGCGTCGAAACTTTTTGAAGCTGGCCAAAATGACAATACATTATCGTTCAATCTGGATTTCAGATACCCATCTTGGGACTAAAGGCTGCAAGGCCGAACAGCTCAGAGATTTTCTTGACAACGTCGATTGCGACTATCTCTATCTGGTCGGCGATATTATCGATTTGTGGAAATTCAAATCCGGCTTTTATTGGCCTGCGCTGCACAGCGACATCGTGCAGCGGGTGATCGACAAGGCTAAAAAAGGCACCCGCGTCATCTACATACCCGGCAATCATGACGAGCAGTTCCGCAAACATGCCGGAATGCATTTTAACGGCATTGATATACAGCTAAACGCTATTCATACCACCCAAGACGGACGTAAGTTTTTGGTTCTGCACGGCGATGAGTTTGATAGCATCGTTTGTCACAATAAAAACCTGGCTTACATCGGCAGCGAAGCTTATGAAGTATTATTGGTCGTCAATCGCTGGTTGAATGTGTTGCGCACTAAGCTGGGTTTAAAATACTGGTCTATCTCCGCATTTTTAAAGCACAATGTTAAAAATATCGTCAGCTTTATGGATAACTACCAGCATATCCTGAGCCTGGAAGCACAAAAAAGACAGGTGGATGGGGTTATTTGCGGGCATATCCATCATGCCGACATTACCGATATGGAATTCGGTAAAACCTACTGTAATTGCGGCGACTGGGTGGAAAGTTGCACCGCATTGGTCGAAGATGAGGCCGGGCAGATTACCATTATCCGCTGGCTGGAAGAAAGCCAGCAATTGCTGGATCAGCAGCTTGAACGACAACCGGAGTATGCGAAAGTAGCGTAAGGTTGTCCGTTTAGCTTTTTTGAACAACATTGTCACCAAATCTTAAACAAACGTTCATTTCTTTGTCACAGAAAAGTTTTACTCTTGCTCCTGAAAGCTAAGGATCAAGAGTCAACAGAAAATCATCGGTTTTCTCCCCTGCAAAAGATCCCAGTCGATTTTTGTAGAACTTTTCTCAAGAGGATAAAGAAATGAAACTGCTCTATTCCATCCATAAATACGACGTTTTCATGTTCACCTGGCTGATCAATGCCAGAATGCACGGCTCTTTGACCAAGGCTAGCCGTTATCTGTCAAAAACCGGCGATGGCCCGTTGTATCTGGTCATCATAGGCTTGTTATATTGGAGCGAAGGCTTTGACAGCCCTTTTCTGCAAGCTGTCCTGCTGGCCTTTTTAATTGAAAGGCCAATTTATTTTGTGCTAAAAAACGGTCTGAAGCGCAATCGTCCGCAAGCAGCGCTACAAAACTTCCGCAGCACTATTATCCCCTCGGATAAATTCAGTTTTCCATCCGGTCATACCTCTGCCGCTTTCATGATGGCGACTTTGCTCGGCTACTACTTACCTGTCTTGATGCCCCTGCTTTATGGCTGGGCGACTTTGGTCGGCTTCTCCCGCGTGTTACTGGGCGTGCATTTCCCGACCGATACCTTGGTAGGCGTCATCTTGGGCATCGGCACCGCACTTTTCAGTTTGGGACAAATCGTATCATGAGAATTTTTTATGGCGTACAAGGTACCGGTAACGGCCACATCACGCGCGCACGGGTTATGGCCAAAGAACTCCATGCCGCCGGAATTGACGTTACCTTTCAATTTACCGGGCGTCCTGCCGACAAGTATTTCGATATGGAGGTCTTTAACGGCTATCAATCGCGCACCGGCCTGACCTTTCATACCGAAAAAGGACAAGTCAGTTATTTGAAAACAGCGCTCGATGCCAAACCCATTACTTTTGTAAAAGACATAAAGTCCCTGGATTTGAGCGGTTATGATCTGGTAATCAGTGATTTTGAGCCAGTCACCGCCTGGGCGGCAAAAAGCCAGAAGATACCGGTTTTAGGCATAGGTCATCAATATGCGTTTAATCATAAAATTCCCAGAGAGGGATCGGATCCTATCGCCAACCAAGTCATGAAATACTTTGCCCCGGCAGATAAGGGTGTCGGTTTGCACTGGCATCATTTCGGTCAACCCATTTTGCCGCCGATTATCGATACCCCGGAAACACCAAAAAACATTATCAAGAACAAGATCATTGTGTACCTGCCTTTCGAAGACCCGCATGAAGTCATCCGGCTGTTGTCGCCCTTTAACAACTTCGACTTTCATCTTTACTCGCCGGAACCGGTTCCCTCAACATTCGGGCACATTAGCTGCAATCCGTTGTCTCGCGACGGTTTCCAGAAAGATTTATACGATTGTGCGGGCATTATCAGCAATGCCGGATTCGAACTGGCCAGTGAATCATTACAGATGGGGAAAAAAATTCTAGCTAAACCACTACATGCGCAAATGGAGCAAATTTCCAACGCCGCCGCCCTACAGCAGTTAGGCTACGGACATATCATGCATGACATGAGCAGTTCAATTATTGAGCACTGGCTGCATGACAACCGCGCCGTTCAAATTACCTATCCCAATATCGCCAAAGTTTTGGTGCACTGGATACAGGATGGCATGCCTGAAATGAATACGGAGTTTATTGAAGCTATCTGGAATAAAGTGAATGTTTTACGCATGGAACACTAGCTAATGACACCCGTGGAAAAATAGAATCCAGACAGGTCTCAGAGTGTTTTAAATGTCTAGTCGCGGTTGGCGGCGGCATCAATCATTTGCCTGTCATTTGCCTTTTTTCCGGTCGGTTACTACAGTATAGATAACATAAACCACAAAAATAACAGTTAAAATATAAATGATTGCTGACATATTTGTTTACCACCCTATATTGTTTCAATCCACACCCGACCTCATCCATCGAGTGACACCCGCCGACGAATAGAGGTCGGTGGACTGTTCCTCCCTGTGAACGAGGAGGTTATCAAAATAATAACGATGCGGACGCCTCATTGTCAATGAATCTGTTAAATCCACCTTGTTTTCACACCCTGAATGTATAACTTGTGCCTACCGATAACCGCCTGAAGCTCATATTGACGATAATTGTTATTGCAATTATCGCGGTTTTTAGCCTCGATCCCATTGCCCAAGAGCCGGATTACCATAATTTCGCCGACCAGCGTCGGCTCATCAATATAGCCAATTTTTTCAATGTACTATCCAATTTACCGTTCGTCATTATCGGCATCCTCGGTATGCGACTGGTCGGATTACGGCAGGCATCAGGGGGATTAGTCGAGTTGCAGCCCATCTATTTGACGTTTTTTGTCGGGGTATTTCTAACCGGTTTCGGTTCTGCCCATTATCACTACCAGCCCGGAAATCAATCCCTGTTTTGGGATCGCCTGCCAATGACGCTTGTCTTTATGTCGCTGTTTTGCGCTGTTGTCGGCGAATATATTTCGACCCAATTAGCTAGCAAGTTATTTATCCCTTTGCTGATAACGGGCGTTACTTCAGTCATCTACTGGTATCTGACCGAACTGAATGGCCACGGCGATTTACGCGCTTATGCGCTGGTACAGTTTTTACCGCTTGTGTTGATACCGCTAATTCTGTGGCAGTTCGACTCAAGATTGAACGGAGACAACTATATTTGGGGTGTTATCGGCGCTTATGGTATTTCGAAGTTCATGGAGTTATTCGATACTCAGCTCTATCGTACTATTGGCCTGCTCAGCGGACACTCGCTAAAACACTTACTTGCCGCATTCGGGACGTTGATTTTTTATTGGGCATTGCAACAGCGGCGTTTATCCTAAAAAATAGGCATAAAAAAAGGTGCGTCGACATCGACACACCTTTTTGACAGCGAATAATAGAAAAATTAAGCTTTTACCGCATCGGCAATTTCATTAAACGCTTCAACTCTTGTTTTACCGCTCTTGATCATGTCGACACCTATATCAACGATCATTTTGCAAAGCCCTGGCGTTTTGTAAACAATCAACGCTAAATAAGCAACCACAGGGATGGCAATAAAAGCCGCGATAAAACCGTTAAGACCAACAACTCCCATCAGTTTTATAAGCAATACAACGGCATCCAAAGGCAGTAAAACCATGGCGCCAAAATAGACTATTACCATGAATATGGATATCACAAAAACTACAAACTGAAGTAGCCTAACCAACGCAACGTTAACTTTTTTCATATTACTTTCAATTTCCTGATAGAACTTTAAGGAGTCTTTTTAGCCAGAAAATGACTCCTGACTCTAGTATGTTGTCAAAAAAACCGTTTTTTGAAGGGCTAAATTATACCTTAACACCGTCAAAGTAATTCATTTTTTTCGGCTTGTTCTTTACGAAGAAACCAACGATAAAGAATTGAACCTGCAACAAAGCCGCCTAAATGCGCCCACCAAGCCACATCCGTAGCAGCAACATTCTCAAATAGCATTGCCGTGGTCGCGCTATGCAACTGAACCAAGACCCACAAACCTAAAAAAGCAACGGCCGGAACATGAATGACTATCGGTAAAATTAATATAGGAATCCACACCACAACACGTTCAAATGGATATAAAAAGAAATAAGCCGCCAATATACCCGCTATGGCACCCGATGCACCGACAACCGGAATGGCAAGGTTCGGATCGAAAAACCATTGCAAATAAGTAGCCAATAAACCACACGCCAAATAAAAAATCAAAAAAGGCAAGCGCCCCATTCTGTCTTCTACATTATCGCCAAAGATCCATAAAAACCACATATTCATGATCAGGTGCAGCCAATTTCCATGCAAAAACAGACTGGTCAAAAAAGACAAGTAGCCATCAAAAGGCAAGCCATAATACTGTTTTGTATAGCGAATAGGCACCATGCCGTAAAGATTAATAAGTCGCAAACTTAACTGATCGGGCATCAATTGCATCGACACAAAAACGATAATGCAAACCGCCATTATCCCCCACGTAACTAAAGGCCTTGAATAGCAGGGTGCTGTATCTCTAATGGGTATCATGGTTTTTCCTGATCTCTGTAGACGGGATGGTATTCCTGCTTTTAATCTAGCTTAAAAGCTAAAAAACCGATTTGCAATATTCAATCCACACCCGACCGCATCCATCGAGTGACGCCATCCGACGGATAGAGGTCGATGGATTATTAAACCTCCTCGTAAACGACGGGGTTACTGAAAAGGATAACGACGCGGGTGCATCGTTGTCAAAGTTAAATAACATCCCTGAAGGAAGAGGTTTCAAACCAGCAAGGAAATGTGATGAATAGTTATTTAATCATAACCTTGATCGCAAAAAGTCTATAATGCATAGTTAAATTGCTTCCTATCATCCTTGCGCTTTAGCAACCACTATAAAGATTCATGCACCCACATCCAATAGACAAAACGCCATCATTTTCGAGCCTATCGCTAGATGAACAACTGCTTTCGGCCGTTAAAAAAATGGGCTTTGAACAGCCTACGCCGGTCCAACTACAAGCGATTCCTCTTATTCTGGATCATAAGGACCTGCTGGTCAGCGCTGAAACCGGCAGTGGCAAAACCGCCGCATTCTTGCTACCTACCCTGCAGCACCTGCTAAATCTGTCCTCCGGAAAAGCCGGCACACGAGCTTTGGTATTGACGCCAACCCGCGAACTGGCTCAGCAGATTTTTAAGCACTGCCAACAATTGACCGAATTTACCGACCTGAAAACAGGCCTGATTACCGGCGGCGATGATTTTAGGCTACAGCAAAACATGCTGCGCAGAAATACGGACATTGTTATTGCCACCCCAGGCAGAGTTCTGGAGTTGATGGAGCAGGAGATACCGGACTTTAGCAACCTGGAAGTGCTGATATTGGATGAAGCCGATCGCATGCTGGACATGGGATTTAGTGAAGACGTACTGACTATTGCCAATAGCTGCAATGCTGGGCGACAAACCCTGCTATTTTCTGCCACCTTGACCCATTTTGGCGTTATCAAAATGGCTGACAAGGTGTTAAAAGACCATAAAGTCGTTGCTTTAAATACCCTACATGACGGACACCGCAATATTGAGCAGCAGATTGTTCTGGCCGACGACAATGATCACAAACTAAAATTATTGACCTGGCTATTACAAAATGAAACCTATAACAAGGCGCTGGTGTTCACCAATAGCAGGATTCAGGCGGACATCCTGCGCGGGCCGCTGCGAGGACAAAAACTCCGTGTCGGTGTGCTGCATGGCGAAATGGATCAAAAAGATCGCAACCGAATGATGGAATTATTCCGCGATGGTGAAGTCAAGATCATGCTGGCTACCGATCTTGCCGCGCGTGGCCTGGACATCAAGGGTATCAATCTGGTTATCAATTTTGATGTCCCGAGAAACGGGATCAATTATATACATCGCATAGGCCGGACAGGTCGGGTCGATGAACTGGGCTTAACAATTGCGCTGGTAAAACACACCGAGTGGAATTTAATGTCCGGCATTGAGCGTTTTTTGAAACAGAAATTCAAACACCGCCGCATCAAAGAACTGGAAGGTAAATATAAAGGCCCTAAAAAACTTAAAGCTTCGGGAAAGGCAACCGGCGGCAAAAATAAAATAGAACCTAAAAAAGCCGCCGTCGAAAAAGTCAAGCTACGGGACAGGGACAAGAAGAATGTTGGTAAAAGGCGTGTACCGACAGTTAAACCGGACGTAGACGTTAACTAGGTATAAAAAAAGGCCCCATTCGTCATGCGAATGGGGCCTTTTCTTTGTTTTAACTATCTGACTTAAGCTGTTAAGAAAGCTTGGCTATAACCTGTTTAATCAAGTTGTCCGGCTTAAAAGGCTTTACGATATAAGAGGTTATTCCTGCCATAATAGCTTCTTTTACCTTGTCACCTTCAGACGAAGACGTCAGCATTATCCACGGTGGAGTTTGCATTTTGACATCGTCTTTTACTGCCTTATACAAATCAAGCCCACTC
Organism: Candidatus Methylobacter titanis; assembly: GCA_029946125.1. GTDB lineage: Bacteria > Pseudomonadota > Gammaproteobacteria > Methylococcales > Methylomonadaceae > Methylobacter_A > Methylobacter_A titanis. Next base: position 3,489 of record JAQSDX010000057.1, on the reverse strand, counting down.
ATGCCGGGCATATTCCAATCACATACCACGATATTAATTTTTATCTTCCGCATCATTTGCAATGCTTCTCCTCCACCCGGCGCATCAAAAACGTGGGTAAATCCGGCTTCTCGCAGAATAGCTTTAGTCAATGTGCGCATTGAGGCTGCATCATCGACAATCAGAATTTTTTTCTGTAACAATTCTTGTGACATTTCCATTTTTGTTCCAACGTATACTTATTATGAGCACTGCAGCACTTAATCGGCGCATTCTACAAGAACTCGAGGTATCCGACAACAGATTGCAAGAATAATGTTAACTATCCGACTATTTACGAAAAAAAAGGTTAATAATTAGTGTCAAGATAATACTAACAACCAGCATAGAGGTAATCGGAATAAAAACAAACTGCCGCTCACCCTCAATACGTATATCGCCGGGTAATTTACCAAACCAGCCAATCAGCCAAGGCGCATAAGTAAACGCCAGTCCGATAACGACCAAAACAACGCCAATCGCCGCCAGTAATTTTCCGAGTGCCATTGGTAACCTCCATTATTCGATGAATGCACAGCTAACAAGAAAAACCCCGTTAAGGTAAAATATTCTACATTTACACACTGCCACCCGCAAAACAATCGGTTCTGTAACAGGAATCTACCGGAATACATTACATGCTAAGAATCACTGAACTTAAACTCCCTCTCGATCACCCGGAAAACGAACTCAAAACCGCAATACTTGATCGACTCGGTATCAGCACAGAAGAACTCATCACTTACACCCTATTCCGCCAAGGTTTTGATGCGCGCAAACGCAATGCAATCCTGCTGGTTTACACGGTTGATGTCGATGTCACCAACGAACAGGCCATTCTTAGCCGCTTAGCAGACGACCCACACATCACCTTAACACCGGACAGCAGTTATCATTTTGTAACCGGCGCGCCAAAAGATCTGGTGCAGCGCCCTGTAATCATCGGCACCGGGCCGTGTGGGCTATTTGCCGGTTTGATTCTAGCGCAAATGGGCTTTCGACCCATCATTCTTGAACGGGGAAAAGAGGTACGGGAACGCACCAAAGACACCTTCGGTCTTTGGCGCAAGGGCCTGTTTAACCCTGAGTCCAATGTGCAGTTTGGCGAAGGCGGTGCCGGTACCTTTTCTGATGGCAAGCTTTATACCCAGATCAAGGATCCGAATCACTATGGACGAAAAGTCCTCAATGAACTGGTCAAAGCCGGTGCACCTGATGAAATTCTTCATGTCAGCAAACCTCATATCGGTACTTTCAAACTGGTCACCGTGGTGGAGCAGATACGCGCAACTATCGAATCATTAGGTGGCGAAATCCGCTTCCAAAGCCGAGTTGACGACATTATCATCGATAACGGCCAAGTATGCGGCGTGGTACTCGCCAATGGTGAAACCATCCAAAGCAATCATGTCGTACTGGCAGTAGGACATAGTGCGCGCGACACCTTCAAAATGCTTTATGCCCGAGGCGTTTATATTGAAGCCAAAGCTTTTTCCATCGGCTTTCGTATAGAACATCCGCAATCACTGATCGACAGTTGCCGCTTTGGCAGCAACGCCGGTCATCCATTACTGGGCGCTGCCGATTACAAACTGGTTCATCACTGTAGCAACGGACGTTCCGTGTACAGTTTTTGCATGTGTCCCGGAGGCACCGTGGTGGCAGCAACCTCTGAATCTGGACACGTGGTCACCAACGGCATGAGCCAATACTCGCGCAACGAGCGCAACGCTAACAGCGGCATCGTCGTCGGTATTACGCCTGACGATTATCCCGGACATCCGTTGGCGGGCATCGATTTCCAACGCCGACTGGAAGCGGGTGCCTTTAAATTGGGCGGAGAAACCTACGACGCGCCGGGGCAACTGGTTGGCGACTTTCTCGCTAAACGACCTTCTTCACAGCTGGGTACGGTACAGCCCTCCTATACACCGGGCGTGCATTTATGCGATCTCAGTTCGGCGTTGCCGGATTATGCAATAGCCGCAATACGCGAAGCGATACCGGCTTTTGATAAAAAAATAAAGGGCTTTGCGATGAACGATGCGGTATTGACCGGTGTCGAAACCCGCACCTCATCGCCTATTCGCATCAAACGGAACGAGCAATATCAGAGTCTGAATATCAAAGGACTATATCCGGCCGGTGAAGGCGCCGGCTATGCGGGAGGGATTCTTTCTGCGGCTGTGGATGGCATCAAAGTTGCGGAAGCATTGGCTTTGGATATGAGCAAATAAATGCCGTGTTGATTTTTCCTAATGGGGACGCTACGACGAAGCCTTTATCTGCGTCATTATACTTTTTCTCGCACATCGAAATTCGGCACCTACTGTCTCGTGTCTATTTAACAGCGCTGAGATCCATGAGCTTGGATCGTTACCACTCAAGTCTGCGCGGGATAAGATACATCCCGCGCAGACCGCGTGTGCGGTAGCGTACAGACCGCGCCTGATATTGAGTTTAATCTGTTTCTCAGTTAGTGAAACAAGGAGCGGAGATTTATCGCAACACAGTCTCCTTAGCTCAAATAACATCGCATAATTGCCATGATTTGAAACACAAGTTGATACAAATCAGCATAAAAACACTAATCAACAATAAAAAGAAAAACATGAAAACTAAAGACGAATACATAAAAAGTCTGGCAGCAGAATTAAAACAGTGAAGCGCTCAGATTGACCTCTTGACTGCCAAGACGGAAAACGCAGCAGCACAGGCGAAACTCAAATACGCTGAAGAGCTCGACGTGTTACTGACTAAACAGCATGAAGCCACTGAAAAGATGAACGAGTTGACAGAAGCCAGTGGCAATGCATGGGAAACGGTCAAAGAAAGTGCGGATAAGATCTGGGATGAGCTTAGAGTCGGTCTAGCCGACGCCGCTTCAAAATTCAAGTAAGCCACATTACCGGATGGCAGGATTAGGGGGATCACCGACAGCAGTCCTAGCTGGATGCAGACCTCGTTCTATGTTGCCGCCACGTTATTTTTAACTTAAGGAGAACTTTTATGAATATTGCAATCCAACCCTTATTGGCCCTTGTGATAGGGATTTTAATTCTGCTCGTGCCGAGATTTTTAAACTATTTCGTGGCCGTATATTTGATTGTCGTGGGTGTCATGGGACTAATGCATCAATAGCTGTAGATGAAAGGCAGGCCCAAGGATCAAAATTAGGCCATTTTGGAATGGTTTTCAGTTTAACGTTCTTTTTCTAAGGAGAATTATTATGTCAATTGGTACAATCTTACTCGTCATTCTTATCCTAATGCTCATTGGTGTTATTCCAGCGTGGCCACATAGCCGAGGATGGGGTTATGGACCTAGCGGCGGACTCGGGCTGGTATTGATCATTTTACTGATTTTGCTCGTATTGGGCATAATCTAGCCGATAGGTAATACTTATACTGTCTGCACCAGCAATTCCCAATTTAAAGCCTTATGTTTGAACAGGTAATTTATCTCTCCCGT
>JAQSDX010000056.1 GCA_029946125.1 Candidatus Methylobacter titanis | reverse complement strand
GCCTTGATTTATCTGGGTTCGTCTCAGTCAAGCTAAAAAAACTTGAACATCGAGTATTACGATATTTTTTTAAATGAATGGAGAGTAAAAATGAAAATTAATTTTTCGGGTTCAATAGGTATTGCCGGGTTGCTACGGAAAACGTTAGGCGGCTTGGTTGTGATCATGATCCTGTTGACTTCAGGCTGTGCTACGGTAGGTCATGAGTTTCCGGCGGGTCAGGTTTCAACCATCAAGATAGGGCAAACCACCCAGAATGACATCTATACCACGTTTGGGAGCCCATGGAGAACGGGCCTTGATAACGGTATGAAAACCTGGACCTACGGTAACTACTATTACAGCTTGTTTAGTGACGGCAGCACCGAAGACCTGGTTATTAAATTCGACAACCGTGGTGTTGTTGCGTCTTTTGTATTCAATACTACCAAACGTGCGAAATAAGCGAATACTCTTTTCAAAACCTGACCCGTTGGCATAAAAAAACCCGCTTTGAAAGCGGGTTTAGTGTTTACAGCATCAAGAAAAACGCTTTATCAGTATTCGATCCAGATCAATTCGACACGACGGTTTTCAGATTTACCGGCTTCCGTGCTGTTATCGGCAATAGGTTGAGTTTCGCCGTAGCCTTTAGCAACCAGTCTGTTGGTAACGCCTTTCATTTTGAGGTAATCGACAACTGACTGTGCACGTTTTTGCGACAATCTCATATTATAGTCATCGGCTCCTTCGCTGCTGGCATGCCCTTGGACTTCGATATCATTTTTCATCGGATGAGTAACAATATTTTCCGCGACGGTATCAAGAATATGCTCGGCATTCAAGGTTAACTTCGCAGAATTATATTCGAAGTGCTGACCTTTCAATACAAGCTTGACTGGGCATCCGGTATGATCAACCGTGGTGCCTTTAAGAGTATCGGGGCAGAGATCCAGGCAGTTGTTAACACCGTCAGCATCCGAATCAAGAGTAGAACAATCTGCAACTGCAGCAACTGCGACAGGAGCTTCATACTTTTCTGCAGGTTTTGGCTTGTCACCGAACGGAATAACAAAACCGACATTAACTGTCATATCGTGAAATTCGTCAGTACCAGGCTGTACATGAGCATTCAGATTGTTATTGTAACGATAACGCACATCGCTGCGGAGCAAGAAATTGTCATGAAGTTCGTAGGTAAAACCTGCGCCTGCTTCGCCAATGATGCCAGCACCGCAATTAGCGGAAGCGCAACTGTTCATGCCGCCTAATCCGATTACAGTGTAAGGTGAGAATTTGTCGCGGGAGAAATAATACTGTAAGTCAGCGGTGCCGCCAGTCAGGCTCCAGGGTCCGTTTTCGCCGCCAAATTCTTGATAAAAGCCTTTGACTTCGACGTTGAAATGTTTGTCGAGGATTTTGCCGATACCCATGCCACCACCCCAGCCGTCGCTTGAATTCCGGTCGCCACCGGTTCTGACAAAGGAAGCGAAAGGTGCAATGTACCAACGATCATCCTGTATTTGATCTGCTGCCTCTGCCAGCGGCAGGAAACCCGCGCTGGTAAATGCCGCAATGGCGAGTAAGTTTTTCTTCAACATAATATTTTTCCTTCAAAGTAATAAAAAATGGACTCCCTAAAAACACATCAATGTGTTGCCAAATCCAGGGAGCATTCTGGACTAGCTAATTTTGAATTTGCGCTAACTAGGGGTCGTCGGTAACCAACAAACACTAAATATACACGCAAAAAAGTATCAATTGGACTAGCGCTTTCTAGTAGAAACAAGCTACGCCTGTTAAGCTTACTCCAGACATTGTTTTCTGTCTTTTTAACCTATCAGTCATACATCGCCAGCTATTCATTAAGTACTTTCCATGAGTTATTGCGTACAGATAATACCTCATAATAGCCAGTGTTGCTAAAAAATCTCAAATGTAGCTTAACTGCAACATTAGTGTCGCGTCCGTGCGCTACCGCACATAACTGCCTTACAAAGGCGAATATTTCCTAAGATTTACCAAAGAGTCCGTAAAGCCGCTTCCTTCAGGTGAGGGATGTAAGGATGATCTTGATTGCTCCAAACATTCTCCTTTGTTAGTTCAGTGTATATGAAATCCGCTCTGTCTATATGTGCTCTACCGTACCGACTGCGGTTAGTTTTGCAATTAAAGTTTCTTCACGGTTTTAACCCTTCCCTCTATCTTATCCCCGATGCTTGATTCTTGGTCGGGATGACTTACTCATCTTTCCACGCCTGATTTCTTTAACTTAAGGAGAGCCTTATGAATCATTCATCTCACACTGATCAAGCCATGCAGGCCTGTATAGAGGCTTGTAATCATTGCCATCAAGTCTGCTTGCAAACCGCTATGAACCACTGCCTCAAGACCGGCGGAAAACATATTGAAGCAGAACATTTTCGTCTGATGATGAACTGCGCCGAGATCTGCCAGACATCGGCCAATTTTCAGCTCAGTAGCTCTCATTTTTCGCATCGTCTTTGCGAGGTCTGTGCCGAAGTCTGCGAAGCTTGCGCGGCGGATTGCGAGAAACTCGGTGGTATGGATGAATGCGTCGAAGCCTGTGAGCAATGTGCAGAGAGTTGCCGGAAAATGGCGAGCGCTCAGCACTAAATGTAAATCGGACTCTATGGTTATGTATCTAAGACGCGCATTCTTATTCGCTGTGGCTGTCATGGCTCTAACGGCATGTGGCGAGGTAGCGCAGCTGCCGATCGAAGCGGGCATTGGCCCTCACCCGCAACTGCCGCCGCCCAACCCGACCTTGATTCCCACGGTGAACATCGCTCCTGCCAAAGGCTGGCCTGAACATGGAAAACCGGTGGCGGCACCGGGGATGACTGTAAACGCTTTTGCCGTCGGACTCGATCACCCGCGCTGGCTTTATGTGCTACCCAACGGCGACGTATTGGTCGCCGAAACCAACGCGCCGCCGAGACCCGAGGATGGCAAAGGCATTAAAGGCTGGCTCATGAAGCAGGTCTTGAATAAGGTTGGCGCAGGCGTACCCAGCGCCAATCGCATCACTCTGCTACGCGATGCCAATGGCGATGGCGTGGCAGAAACCCGGACAGTGTTCATCGAAGGGCTACATTCGCCGTTCGGCATGGCGCTGATAGGCAACGATTTTTACGTGGCCAACTCGGATGCAGTGATGAGGTTTCCCTATGTCGAAGGCGAAACCCGGATCGTTCAGCCGGGAACCAAGGTGTTGGATCTTCCAGCGGGGCCAATTAATCATCACTGGACTAAGAATCTTCTAGCCAGCCGGGACGGATCACGACTCTATGTGACGGTGGGATCGAACAGCAATATAGCCGAGAACGGCCTTGACCAGGAGGATGGCCGCGCGGCCATCTGGGAAGTCGACCCGATGCGCGGAAGCTACCGCATCTATGCGTCCGGTCTGCGCAATCCTAACGGACTAGCTTGGGAGTCCGTTAGCGGCGTACTTTGGACCGTGGTCAACGAACGCGATGAACTCGGCAGCGATCTGGTTCCTGATTACCTGACTTCGGTACCCGACGGCAGCTTCTTCGGCTGGCCTTACAGCTACTTTGGCCAGCATCTTGATGAGCGTGTGCAGCCTCAACGACCCGACCTGGTCGCCAAGGCAAGAATGCCGGATTATGCGCTCGGGTCACACGCCGCTTCGCTCGGCCTGGTTTTTTCCAAGAGGAGTTCATGGCCTGCGCCATTCGACAACGGGGTTTTCATCGGTCAGCACGGCTCATGGAACCGCAAACCACGTAGTGGTTACCGGGTCATCTTTGTACCCTTCAGGGACGGCAAGCCATTCGGAGATCCAATCGATGTGCTGACGGGCTTTATTAGCGACGATGGCGATGCGTTCGGGCGACCCGTGGGTGTGGCGCTCGATAAGCATTCGGCATTGCTGGTCGCAGATGATGTAGGTAACATCGTCTGGCGTGTTAACGGCGCCGACCATGGCCCTCAATGATCATAATTAAGCACGAGAAGTCTATGACAATGTCAACGTCGGGACTGCTCGGTATTTGGCGCAATAATTTATTTTCCTCTATGTACGATGGCGTACAGATACGTGGCGATGACTTGCACAATACTATTTTCAATATCAATTTACTGGAGATTCATTATGACCTTTCCTAGCGCAAACGAACTCGGCTGCGAACATACCTTGCCAAGTGTCTACCACGAATCCATGCAAGCCAATGCAAGCGCCGTGTCATGGAGTGCCATAGTGGCGGGTGCCACGGCAGCAGCAGCATTGGCGTTGATCCTTTTGATGCTGGGCACAGGTTTGGGTTTGTCTTCGGTGTCACCTTGGGCGTACAGCGGCGTAAGTGCAACCACTTTCGGCGTATCGTCCATATTATGGTTGACCTTTACCCAACTCGTTGCTTCTGGAATGGGTGGCTACCTGGCTGGCAGACTGAGAACAAGGTGGGTTTCTGTGCATACGGATGAGGTTTACTTCCGCGACACCGCTCACGGTTTCTTGGCTTGGGCTGTAGCCGCGCTTGCGACCGCCACGTTACTCACGTCGGTAATTGGATCGATCGTCAGTGGTGGAATTCAGGCTGGGGGCGTCGCCACTACTACTGCAGCTACTGTCACGATTAGTGGTGTGACGGGCGGATCAGAAATGGTGAAATGGGAACCCATGGGTTACTTCGTGGATTCGCTGTTCCGAAAGAACTTTAATGCGCCTATAACCGTCTTAACTCCCGACGAAAGCAGCGGCATGTCAAGAGTTACTCCAAAGCCAGCCATTGTCGGACACAGATCCGAAGTTACCCGCATCTTCATGAACTCCATACACACGGGCTCTCTGCCCGCTGAAGACAGTCACTATATCGGGTGGATTGTCGCGCAGAGCACCGGTTTGACGCAGTTGGACGCAGAGAAGCGAGTACTTGATACCTATGCCCGCATACAGACCAAGTTAGGTGAAGCGGAAACCGTGACTAAAGAAGCTGCCGACTCCGCACGCAAAGCTTTTATCTACGCGTCGCTGTGGCTCTTTATTTCGTTGCTCATCGGTGCATTCGTTGCCAGCTTCGCGGCTACTTATGGCGGTCGGCAGCGTGACTTGTAATGACATCTACAACTAACTGATTAAGGAGACAAAACCATGCGCTCAATACTTTTGTACTTTCTAGGCATCCCCATCCCCATCATCATTCTGATTGCGTTATTCGTGCGCTAAACGCGCTCAACAGGCTAATCGCCGCGACTCAGAGTTAGCCGCAGCGCAACAATTTGGGTTGCGTGCGGCTCAATAACATCGTTTTTTACAAAAAGCACGGTAAAGCCCCCGTCGTTTAGGGCATAGGTATCTACATAACTTATTCGCTCTCCCGTGGCACTACCATTAAATTAGACTGAAAAGACAGTGATGACTGAACATTGTGGGCGCGAATTTATTCGCGCCCACCTAATGCCAAGCCCTTAATCTAATGGCGGTGATGCCACCCGCGAGGCAACGAGGAAATGTTTTTTCTTAAATGGGTGCATGGGCAGCCAGTCCAGTCAGGATGTAGCTATCTGGTGTAGATAGCTTTGCTTTAGGGCGGTTTTTCGGTCATAAAGGCGACAATATGAGCAAACAAACCCGTGTCGAACACCCGATATACAGTTTTCTATCCACTGAAGTCGAGGGATTCGATGCTCTGGCGGAGCTGGCGCTGGATATGCGATGGTCGTGGAGTCATGCTACCGACCAGATATGGCGGCAACTTGATCCCGAACTATGGAAGCTTACGCAGAATCCCTGGGTGGTTCTACAGACAGTGTCTCGCGACCAGATAGAGCGTGTGTTGGCCGATCCGGTTTTTCGTAACATCGTTGATGATCTGGTACAGACCAGACGGCAAGCTATGGAAACGCCCGCCTGGTTTCAGCAACATTATCCGCAGGTTTCGTTAACCTGTGTCGCGTATTTCAGCATGGAATTCATGTTGAGCGAAGCATTGCCCATTTATTCAGGCGGCCTTGGCAATGTGGCCGGCGACCAGCTTAAAGCTGCCAGCGATCTTGGTGTACCGGTGGTCGGCGTGGGACTGCTCTACCAACAAGGCTATTTTCGCCAAGTGATCGACAAGAACGGAGCGCAACAGGCCTTGTTCCCGTATAACGACCCTGGACAGTTGCCGATAACACCGTTGCGCCAAGCCGACGGCGAGTGGTTGCGCTTGGAAATAGCCTTGCCCGGTTACTCGGTTTGGTTACGTGTCTGGCAGGTACAGGTCGGCAGAGTGAAACTTTACCTGCTGGACAGCAATGATGCGGCAAACTTCCCCGCTCATCGAGGCATTACCAGCGAACTGTACGGCGGTGGGCCTGAGCTGCGCATCAAACAAGAGCTGTTGCTCGGGATTGGCGGCTGGCGGCTGCTGGAAGCGCTGGATATTCACCCTGAAGTCTGTCACTTGAATGAAGGCCATGCCGCGTTCGCGGTGTTGGAACGCGCCCGAAGCTTCATGAAAGAGACCGCGCTGTCCTTCTATGACGCGCTGGCCGTTACCCGAGCCGGAAACCTGTTCACCACCCACACGGCAGTAGCCGCAGGCTTTGACCGTTTCGCTCCGGCGCTTATCGAGCAATACCTGGGCGGTTATGCCAAGGATCTAGGGCTGACACTCCACGATTTGCTGGCCTTAGGCCGTGAGAACCCGGACGATCCATCGGAAAAATTCAATATGGCCTATCTGGCAATCCGTGGCAGCGGGGCGATCAATGGCGTGAGTCGCTTGCATGGCAAAGTCAGCCGCCACCTGTTTGCGCCTCTTTTTCCCCACTGGCCGGTGAACGAAGTGCCGGTCGGACACGTAACCAACGGCGTACATATGCCAACCTGGGACTCGGCCCCGGCAGATGATCTATGGACGGAAGCCTGCGGCAAGGATCGCTGGTTGAGACCGACGGAAACCTTGGATCAGGACATCCGCCGCATTTCGAATGTCAGGCTCTGGCAATTTCGTGCCGACGCCGGAAAGTCTCTGGTTGAATACGCCCGCGAGCGCTTATCCCGGCAACTGGCCGCCTCCGGCGCTTCTGCCGAGGCGGTAGAGGAAGCGAAACATCTGTTTAATCCCACTGCATTGACCCTGGGTTTTGCGCGTCGCTTCGCCACCTATAAGAGGCCGAATCTGCTGCTGCATGATCCGGACAGGCTGCTGAGTCTGTTATCCAACTCCGAACGACCGGTGCAACTCATTCTTGCCGGCAAGGCGCATCCGGCAGACCTGGAGGGGCAGGCACTGATTCAACAGTGGACTCATTTCATTAGACGCCCCGAAGTGCGTCCGCATATTATTTTCCTGAGCGACTATGACATGCATTTGACCGAGCGTTTGGTGCAGGGCGTGGATGTCTGGATCAACACGCCCATGCGTCCGTGGGAAGCTTGCGGAACCAGCGGTATGAAGGTACTGGTCAATGGCGGCATCAATCTGTCGGAATTGGACGGTTGGTGGGCGGAAGCCTACACACCTGAGGTGGGCTGGGCGTTGGGGGACGGGCAGGAGCATGACCACGATCCGGCCTGGGACGCGATGGAGGCCAACGCACTCTACGATCTGCTTGAACACGAGGTGATTCCCGCATTTTACACCGTCGATGAACAGGGTATTCCTACCGGCTGGGTAGCGCGAATGAGAGAAAGTATGGCGCAATTGACGCCGCGTTTCTCAGGCAACCGCACGGTGCGTGAATACACCGAGCAACATTATCTCCCAGCCGCAACAGCCTACCGGTTGCGTATTGCCAATAATGGCGCAATCGGCAGGCAAATAGTCGAATGGCAGCGGAGTCTGGAACAGAAATGGGCCTCACTACACTTCGGAGAAGTTAATGTGGAGACTGACGGCGAACAACACCTGTTTGAAGTTCAAGTGTATCTCAATGACCTTAATCCGGAGGCCGTACGGATTGAACTTTATGCGGATGGTGTTGGCGATAGCGCAGCGGAGCGGGTGGATATGATGCGCGTGCGGCAGCCGACCGATGCACCGGACGGCTCTGTTTACAGCGCGACAGTGTCAGCAATCCGTCCCGCAAACGATTATACGGCGCGAATTATACCGCACGGCGACGGTGTTGCGATTCCATTGGAAGCTTCTCAGATACTGTGGCAGCGATGATTGCTAAGCATAACGATAACGGTTGATCCTGAAAACCACAGATAGTCCACGAAAAGCACGAAAAACACCTAGGAGTTCAAAATGTCCATTCAAATCAATGAAGAAAACGGCGGCAAGGTGCTCGCCATTCACGTCAGCGGAACGCTGGTAAAGGCGGACTACGAGCAATTTGTGCCAGAGGTTGATCGAGGAGTAGCGGCTTCGGCCGCGAACGAAACCAATTCATGCCGCTTTCCTGACCCGCACACGCGGCCCGTTCTGGTCGATACGCCCCGCGCCGATTTTATGGATAGCCGTACTGGGTACGCAAATCGTAGCAACCTTAATTGCGGTGTATGGGGTGTTTATGACCCCTCTCGGTTGGGGCTGGGCAGGGTTCGTTTGGGGCTATGCGCTGGTGTGGTTTCTGATCAATGATCGCGTGAAACTGCTGGCGTATCGGGTGTTCGATCCAACTGCCGAGCCACTATTGTCCAAAAAACCGGCCGATATGACGCCGCAGATTGCTAAACGCGCCTATCAACTCTATGAGCAGGGAGGTCGCCAGGACGGTCGAGCAGTTCAGGACTGGGAGAAGGCGGAGCGCGAGATTCGAAAAGATGAACCCCGTAAATAAACAGTCGCGAACAACGCGGCGGGCATGGAAGAAAGGATGAAGATAAAGGTCAATTCCACTTATTTCGGCGCGCACAGCTATGAGTGGAACGGTACCAAAGGCACATTTCACACAGAATGGAATCAGGAAGAAGAATCATGAAAACCAGCGAATGGGGCGAGATTGGTGACCATAAATGAGAAGTAAAGAGGTATCTGCTAAGTGAACCGTTAAATGAAAAAAAGGATGTAGGCTATGAACGAAGACACAACCAAAAATAAACCCAATACTAAGCCGGTGGAAGCTCAAGAGCAGTCCGTAGATTCCGACCACCATGACCATCATGCCCACATGGCGGCGGATTTTCAAAAACGCTTCTGGATCTCGCTGGCCCTGACCGTGCCGATTCTACTGCTCTCGCCGATGCTTCAAAAACTGCTGGGACTGCGGGAAGCCATCCGTTTTTCCGGTGACCTCTATGTCCTGTTTGGCTTTGCCTCGGCGGTGTTTTGGTATGGCGGCTGGCCGTTTCTCAAAGGCTTGTTCAAGGAAATCAAATCCCGACAGCCGGGGATGATGACACTGGTTGCCGTTGCCATCACCACAGCCTATCTGTACAGCAGCGCGGTGGTGTTCGGCCTGACCGGCAAGATGTTTTTCTGGGAGCTGGCCACCCTGGTCGACATCATGCTGCTGGGACACTGGATCGAGATGAGGTCGGTGATGGGCGCCTCAAAGGCGCTGGAGGAACTGGCTAAACTGATGCCTTCCGACGCCCACAAACTGATGCCCGACGGCAGCATCAAAGATGTGCCGCTCGGTGAGCTGGCAGTGGACGACAAAGTTCTGATCAAACCGGGGGAGAAAATTCCTGCGGACGGCATCATCGTCGACGGTGAAAGCTCGGTCAATGAAGCGATGCTCACCGGAGAATCAACTCCGGTCACCAAAAAGACCGGCGACAAGATTATTGGCGGTGCTATCAACGGCGAGGGTTCGCTGACTATTGAGGTAAAAAGCACCGGCAAGGATTCGTTTCTGTCGCAGGTCATCGACCTGGTCAAACAAGCTCAACAAAGCAAATCGAAGACCCAAAACCTGGCTAACACCGCAGCGATGTGGCTCACCATCATAGCGCTAAGTTGCGGCGCCATTACTTTCCTAATCTGGCTGGTGTTGATGAGCAAGGAATTTGCCTTTGCTATTGAGCGGGCCGTGACCGTGATGGTGATTACCTGTCCGCATGCGCTGGGTCTGGCGGTGCCGTTGGTCGTGGCGGTCTCCACTGCGTTGGCCGCAAGCAACGGTCTGCTGATTCGCAATCGCGGCGCTTTTGAAGGCGCCAGAAAATTGCAAGCCGTTATCTTTGACAAGACCGGCACGCTGACCGAAGGCCGTTTTGGCGTGACCGATACCCTGGTGCTTGCTCAGGATATAGACGAACAAACGCTACGCAAATACGCGGCCTCCGTGGACGCTAATTCCGAACATCCGATCGCCAAGGCAATCGCTGCGTCCTCGGAAAACAAGTTGCCGGTCGAAAACTTTAACAGCATACCGGGTAAAGGCGCCGAGGGCAGGGTCGAAGGCAAAGACATCAAAGTGGTCAGTCCCGGCTATCTTCAAGAACAAGCTATCAGCATGACCGATGAGCGTGTCGAGCCACTGCAAGCTCAAGGTAAGACGGTCGTGTTTGTGCTTGTTGACGGAAAATTGCAAGGAGCGATTGCCTTGGCTGATATTGTCCGTCCCGAAGCGAAGCAAGCCATCGCTGCCCTCAAGGCCATGGACATCCGCTGTATGATGTTGACCGGCGATAACAAGGCGACGGCTAAATGGGTCTCGGAACAGATCGGACTGGATGAATACTTCGCCGAAGTCCTGCCGCAGGACAAAGCCGCTAAAGTGAAAGAAGTACAGGCTCGGGGCGTATTGGTAGCCATGACCGGCGACGGCGTAAACGATGCGCCGGCGCTGGCGCAGGCTGATGTGGGCATTGCCATCGGTGCCGGTTCCGATGTGGCGGTGGAAACCGCTGACGTGATTCTGGTGCGCAGCAATCCGCTGGATGTCGTGGCCATCGTGCAGCTTTCTCGCGCTACCTATAGCAAGATGATGCAGAATCTGATTTGGGCTACGGGCTACAACGTCGTCGCCATTCCGCTGGCGGCTGGTGCGCTGTACGCCTGGGGCGTGTTGCTCTCGCCAGCCCTGGGCGCGGTGCTGATGGCCGCGAGCACAGTGATTGTGGCTATCAATGCGCGGATGCTGAAAATAAAACCTTAATAATACGTTCAATAGGAACACTCTCTGGATTGCCAGATAGTCGCTTAATCTCAGTATAAGGAATGTTTTATGATGAATCATACGAATGATTGGATGAACGGCGCAATGGGCGCCGGAATGTGGATTTGGACGCTGATCGGCGTATTACTGTTGGTTCTGCTGGTCGTCCTGACTATCAAGCAGTGCAAAAAATAACTCAGCGCCCGGCGCTGTAACGTAAGTCAATTGTTAACCCTAAGAGGTCATCTATGCTAGTCAAATTATCTACCGACAAAACCGTAACTGAGGCAGCGAGTGCCTTGCAAGATGCGGTGCAGGCTAATCATTTTGGCGTGATGCAGGTGCATAACCTCACAGAAACCATGAACAAAAAGGGCGTGGAGTTCAACCGGGAATGCCTTATTTTTGAAGTGTGTCAGCCGCAACAAGCCAAGAAAGTGCTTGAGCAAGACATGAGTGTCTCCACTGCCTTACCTTGCCGAATCAGCATTTACGAAGAAGAAGGTAAAACCGTTCTGGCGACCTTAAAGCCGACCACGCTTCTGGCAATGTTCAACGTAGCGCAACTGGAAGTGGTGGCTCAGGATGTCGAAAATACTATTGTTAAAATTATGAAGGAGGCTGCATCAAGCTGATGGGTCATATTGGACGCTAACGGGTGCCGATTTCTCAGATACGCTGTAAGTCAGTCGACAACAGCGTACAAAAATCAAATCCAAAGAACCAAAGGAGTACTGCTATGTTCAACAAAGTCAAAACACTAAACGGTTACACATTACACGGACTCGATGGAGAGATAGGAAAAGTGGAAGAATTCTATTTCGATGACCGGTACTGGGCGATTCCCTACCTGGTCGTCGACACAGGCAACTGGCTTACGGGCAGACAGGTGTTGATCTCTCCGTATGCTCTGGTCGGGATGAATAAAGAAGAGCAATTTATCGACATCAATTTGACCAAAAAACAGATTGAAGACGGTCCCTCTTTGGACAGCGACAAGCCTGTTTCAAGACAATTCGAAGTGAATTATTACGGGTATTATGAATGGCCGATGTATTGGGAAGGCTCCTATATGTGGGGATCTTATCCATCTTACCCCTACCTTGTGCGCGACCCTGAAATAGGGAAAAAATCAAGCCAAGATAAGAAAGAATGGGATCCCAATTTGCGCAGCACTCACGAGGTAACAGGCTATCATATTCATGCCACAGATGGCGATATTGGTCATGTCGAAGATTTTGTCATCGATGACGAGACCTGGGCGATTCGTTATTTAATCATCGATACGCGCAATTGGTGGCCGGGAAAAAAAGTTCTGATTTCACCCCAATGGATCGAGAGTATTGATTGGGGTGAATCGATGGTCTTCATTAATCTCAGTCGTGAGGCTATCAGGCAGTCGCCGGAATATACCGAGGAAGCTCTGCTAACCCGGGATTATGAGGTCGGACTGCATCAATATTACGGTCGTCAAGGATACTGGATTGATGAATCGTCTGCCAAGAAGCATTCCCGTTAAAGCAAATATAAGAAAGGGCTTGCTTAGATGCGAAACTTATTCGATGGCAACATGCAGCTAAAGCGGTCGCGCTGTTTTTCTGGCCGCCTGCTGTGGAGTGTGCCGAGAACGGCGCTCGGAACAGCGGAACGGGTGATTGAAGGAGACGCCAGATGAGTCCGACGCCTGTTATTGCCGAACAAGAACAAGGTAAAGCTTGGCACAGCCTGTCTGCCGAGGAAGCGCTGACGCAGGTCGACTCTTCGGCGGCCGGACTGTCTGCACAGGAGGCCGCTCGTCGCCTTGCAGTCAACGGCCCGAACGAGCTGAAAGAAGGCAAACGCATCAGCCCTTTGCGGATTTTTTTCGACCAGTTTAAAAGCCTGATCATCTGGATTCTGATCGCGGCCGGCGTTGTCTCCTGGCTTTTGGGTGAAAGGGTGGACGCCATTGCCATCCTCGCAATCGTTGCTCTCAATGCCGTGATCGGCTTTTACCAGGAGTTTAACGCGGAGAAGGCCATCGCGGCGCTCAAAAAAATGACCGCGCCGCAGGCCAAGGTGCAGCGCGATGGGAAAGTTATATTGATTCCCGCCTCCGGAATCGTTAGCGGCGACATCCTGGCGCTGGAAGCCGGCGATCTGATCGCCGCCGATGCCCGGCTTCTGAGAGCCGCCTCACTCAGATGCATCGAAGCGACGCTGACCGGCGAATCGATGGCGCAGAGCAAGCAACCTGAGACTTTGGAACAGATTGATGCGCCGCTTGCCGACCGTGACAACATGGTATTCATGGGTACCAGCGTCGCGGCGGGTACCGGCCAGGCTGTGGTAGTCGCCACGGCGATGCAGACCGAGTTGGGTCGCATCGCCGGACTGATCACAGCGGCGGGTGAAGAAGAGCACACCCCGCTGGAGAAAAAGCTCGAGTCTTTTGGGCGGGTACTGGTCTGGGTGGCGCTGGGCATCGTTGCGTTGCTGTTCGGACTGGGCTTGATGCGCGGCACGGATCCGTTCGAATTATTCATGACCTCGGTGAGTCTCGCCGTAGCCGCTGTACCCGAGGGACTGCCGACCGTGGTCACGGTGGCGCTGTCGCTCGGGGTGTTGCGCATGTCCCGCCGCCATGCACTGATGCGCAAGCTGGCCGCAGTCGAAACGCTCGGCTCGACCACGGTCATCTGTACGGACAAGACCGGTACCTTGACGATGGGCGAAATGACCGTGCGCGCGCTTTATGTCGCAGGCCAGCGTTATCAAGTCACCGGCGTCGGCTACGGACCGGACGGCGAAGTGCATTTTGAGGGTAACAAAGCCCAGGCGCCGCATACGGTAGCGTTGCTTGAACTTGCGACCGTCATTCTCGGCTGCAACAACGCCCATCTGGTTCAGGAGCAAGGAACCTGGAAAGTGATCGGCGACCCTACCGAAGGCGCCTTATTGGCGGGCGGTGCCAAAGCCGGCGGTGACCACGCGCGCATCGAGCGCGAACTGCCGAAACAGCATGAAATTCCATTCGACTCCGATCGCAAACTCAGCACGATGATACGCAAGTTGCCGGACGGAAAACTGCGTGCTTTTATTAACGGAGCCCCCGATGTGCTGTTGGCGCGCTGCACAAGCCTCTACAGCAGCGACGGAGTCCGCCCGATGACGGACGAGGATCGTCAGATCATCCTCGCGCAAAATACCGCCATGGCGCAGCAAGCCCTGCGCGTGCTCGGTTCGGCCTGGCGCGACCTGGACAGTGCTTCCCCGGCCGAGCTGACTGCAGACGCAGTGGAACACGATTTGGTATTCGTGGGCTTGTCGGGTATGGTGGATCCGCCCCGTCAGGAGGCCAAGGATGCCGTCGCCAAATGTCGCGCCGCCGGCATTCGCGTGGTGATGATTACCGGTGACCATCCGCATACCGCGACCGCCATTGCGCGGGAACTCGGCATCGCTGCAGACGAGGACATGGCCATCGCCGGCATTGAACTGGACAAACTGTCCGGCGACGAACTCCGGCAACACGTACCCAAAATAGCCGTGTACGCCCGGGTCACCGCCGAGCACAAATTGCGCATTATCCGCGCCTGGAAAGCAAACGATGCGGTGGTCGCGATGACCGGCGACGGCGTCAACGACGCCCCGGCCATCAAGGGTGCCGATATCGGCATCGCCATGGGCAAAGCCGGTACGGAAGTCACCAAGCAGGCGGCGGACATGATCATCACCGATGACAACTTCGCCTCCATCGTCGCCGCCGTCGAAGAGGGGCGTGGTATCTACGACAATATCCACAAGACGCTCCAATACCTGCTGGCAGGCAACACCGGCGAACTGCTGCTGATGACCATCTGCGTGGTCGTAGGTCTGCCGACGCCGTTGTTGCCCATTCACCTGCTGTGGATCAATCTGGTAACCGACGGTCTGCCCGCACTGTGTCTGGCTACCGATCCCATCGATCCCGACGTGATGCAGCGCCACCCGCGCCCCCGCTCTGAGCGTATTACCAACCCCAGCTTTCTCCGTACGATGGCCTTTACCGGTTTGCTCACGGCGAGTGTGGCGTTCGCGGTTTATTTCTATGTCTTGAACACGGAAACTACGGAAATGGCGCGCACCTATGCTTTTGCCGTGCTGGTGTTCGCTGAACTGTTGAGGTCCTTCGGCGCACGTAGCGAAACCAAACCGGTCTGGCGCATCTCCCTGTTCACGAATATCAATCTGATGCTCGTGGTAGCGATTTCTTTCGGCCTGCAGATGTGGAGCCAGCATAACGAAACGCTGGGCCGTTTCCTGAAAACGTCATACTTGCCGTTCAGCGATTTTTTCGTGCTGGTCGCCTTGGGTGCTATTCCGTTGCTGGTTTTGGAAATAGTGAAAGTGGTGGGGAATGCACGACGACCCAACAAGACTGTGCCGGATAAACAGGCCGGCCGGGCTTGGGCCATACTCCGCCTTGCCCTGAAAAATTTTTTTCGGATAGACGGGGCGCAGTGGGCGGGAGCCTTCTCCTACTATACGTTCTTCTCGCTATTTCCTTTGATCGTGCTGTTTGTCACCATTGCCTCGATCTTTATTGACCCAGACCGAGCCGCAACGGAGATCATCGCCTACGTTGAAACCTATGTCCCGATAGGTGGTCAAAAGCAAGATTATGTTTTTGACACCCTGACCGGTGTGGTCAATGCACGCGGGCAGATCAGTGTGCTTGCCTTTCTGATGCTCGGTTGGGCAGCGATGCAAATCTTCACCACCCTGATCTCCGCCACCAATCGGGCATGGGGCGTCGAGACCTCCAATGGGTGGCGGCTGCCGCTCAAAAGTTTAGGTTTTTTAGCGACCATGATCAGCGTGGCTCTGTTAAGCGTCGCCATGCCGGTGTTGGCGAAAATGGCAAAGGATTGGCTCTTCCCCGGTCATGATGCCAATGCCTGGATTTATGTCCTGGGGAGCTCTTTTTTTGCCTCGCTGGTGGTGTTTCTCAGTCTGAGCCTGTTTTACAGGCTGGCTCCGCGTCGGCCCACGCGCTTTGCTGAAGTCTGGGGCGCCGCTTTGTGCGCCACGGTATTGTTGTCTGCAGCGGAAAATCTGTTTGTTATTTACCTCAAGGATTTCGCCACGTTGAACGCGGTCTATGGGGCGTTAGGAGGGGTCATGGCCTTGCTGCTGTGGATTTACCTTTTCGGGTGCATTTTCATCTTCGGCGCCTGCTTATGCGCCGCTCAAGCCGAAGAACGCAGCACCGGCGAAATCAGGAAGGCGCGCTTACTACAGGAAAATAAACTATGAAGACCAAAACATTGAATCCTGAATTTTTGAAAAATATTGATGCTTATTGGCGTGCGGCGAACTATCTGTCGATTGGCCAGATTTATCTCTATAACAATCCGCTGTTGAAGAAACCGCTCAAACTGGCGCATATCAAACCGCGTCTGCTCGGTCACTGGGGCACGACGCCGGGGCTAAACTTTATCTACGTTCACCTGAATCGCGTTATTAAAAAACACGATCTGAATGTGATCTACATCACAGGTCCCGGGCATGGCGGACCCGGGCTGGTGGCGAACGCCTATCTGGAGGGAACCTACAGCGAGGTTTATCCCAACATCGCGCAAGACGAAGCCGGGATGAAGCAGTTGTTCAAACAGTTTTCCTTCCCTGGCGGTATTCCGAGTCATGTAGCTCCCGAGACGCCGGGCTCGATTCATGAGGGCGGTGAGCTGGGTTATTCGTTGTCGCATGCCTACGGGGCCGCGTTCGACAATCCCGATCTGATCGTTACCTGCGTCGTTGGCGATGGTGAAGCCGAGACTGGTCCGCTCGCCACCAGTTGGCATTCGAACAAATTTCTCAATCCGGTCCACGACGGTGCGGTGTTGCCCATCCTGCATTTGAACGGCTACAAAATTGCAGGACCCACGGTTTTGGCGCGCATTCCGCATGCCGAACTGGAAGCCTTGTTTCGCGGCTACGGTTACACGCCGTATTTCGTCGAAGGCGACGATCCGATGGCGATGCACCAGCTGATGGCGACTACACTAGACACGGTGATCGCCGAGATCCGACGCATCCAAACCGATGCCCGCACCAACGGCTTCAAGACGCGGCCGTGCTGGCCGATGATCATCTTGCGCTCACCGAAGGGCTGGACCGGCCCGAAGGTAGTCGATGACAAACCCACAGAAGGCACATTCCGTTCGCATCAGGTGCCGATGGGCGACATGAGCCATCCGGGACACGTCAAAATTCTGGAGCAGTGGTTGCAAAGCTATCATCCGGAGGAATTGTTCGACAAGACCGGCAAGCTGATAGCCGAATTGGCTGAATTGGCGCCAACAGGCGAGCGCCGCATGAGCGCCAATCCCCACGCCAACGGCGGTCTGTTGATACATGATCTGCATCTGCCTGATTTTCGCGACTACGCAGTAAAGGTGTCCAAGCCAGGCACCGTGGATGGCGAAGCCACCCGTATCCAGGGTCAGTTCATTCGTGATGTGGTCAAACTGAACCCCAAAAACTTCCGTATCTTTAGTCCGGACGAAACGGCTTCAAACCGCTGGGGTGCAGTGTTTGAAGTGACCAACCGGTGCTCGACCGCAGAAATTGTGCCCGGCGACGATCATGTTGCAGCCGATGGCCGGGTGATGGAGATATTGAGTGAGCATCAGTGCGAAGGCTGGCTTGAAGGTTATTTGTTGACAGGGCGTCATGGCTTCTTTTCCTGCTACGAGGCATTTATCCACATCATTGATTCGATGTTCAACCAGCATGCCAAATGGCTCAAGGTCTCGAATCAAATTCCCTGGCGCCGCCCGATTGCATCCATGAACTATCTGCTCTCGTCGCATGTCTGGCGACAGGATCACAATGGTTTCAGCCATCAGGATCCCGGTTTTATTGACCATGTCGTCAATAAAAAAGCGGAAGTCATTCGCGTTTATCTGCCGCCCGATGCGAACACGCTGCTCTCGGTAACGGATCATTGCCTGCGCAGTCGCAACTACGTCAATGTCATCGTTGCCGGCAAACAACCCTCGCCGCAGTGGCTCGATATGGAGGCGGCGATTAAACATTGCACAGCAGGTTTAGGTATTTGGCCGTGGGCCAGCAACGATCAGGGTGGCGAGCCGGATGTCGTCATGGCCTGTTGCGGCGACGTGCCGACACTGGAAACCCTGGCCGCCGTCGAGTTGTTGCGAGACTATTTTCCCGAGCTGAAAATCCGGGTGATTAATGTGGTTAATTTGATGAAACTTCAGTCTCAGAGCGAACATCCGCATGGTCTTAGCGACAAAGACTTTGATGTACTCTTTACCAAAGATAAGCCCATTATCTTCGCTTTCCACGGTTATCCACTGTTGATCCATCGCCTGACCTATCGCCGCAGCAACCATTCGAACCTGCATGTGCGTGGCTATAAAGAAGAAGGCACCACCACTACGCCCTTCGATATGACGGTATTAAACAACCTGGACCGGTTTCACTTGTTTGGCGACGTGATTGACCGCCTCCCGCAACTGGGAGCGCACGCCGCCTACGCCAAGCAAGCCATACAAGACAAGCTCATCGAGCACAAACAATACATCGACAAGCACGGCGAGGACATGCCGGAAATCCGCAACTGGAACTGGAAAGGAGGGAGCAAATCAAACGAGAAATAACGTGAAGGAGTAAAGCAATGAGAAATTTCCAGCCCGGCACCACGTTCCGGTTATATCTCGACAACAGCCTTTACTCGCAGGGCGGGTGTGCTCCAGCACGGATGAGACCGAGGGCTAATGGATTTAGAAAGAGTGATCCCATGCAACGATCGGCGCGCCACCACTATAAACGGGTTCTACGGACGGTTTTGATCGCTTGTGTGTGCAGCGTGCTGCCAGCGACGGTCATGGGGCAGGAATCGGTTGGAAATGCCGGTGAACCCGGGGAGCGCCCCGGCCCCGGCATAGAAGAACTTTCTTCGGCAGCCGCTAATGTGGACATCAAGCCTATCGCCGGCGATGAAGAAATCCGCAAGCGCCTTTTAAGCGTTCTGAATGCCACCGATTGGTTCACCAGCCCGCAAGTTCGGGTCGAGCAAGGAGTTGTCTTTCTTAGCGGTCAGGTGGAGTCGGATAAACTCAAGAAATGGGCTGGTGATCTAGCGCGTAACACTCAGGCCGTCGTCGCTGTGGCCAACCGCATAGAAGTGGTTGTTCCGTCGGTATGGGATTTCCAGCCCGCTTGGAGTGGGCTGTTGGCATTATGGCGCGAGTTCATCCGCTCACTTCCTTTTTTCGCTTTTGGACTGCTTATTCTGGCATTGTCGGTGTGGGTGGGCACTCTTGCAACAAAGGTTGCGCTGGTGTTCCTTCGCCGGCGGATTAGAGCCAACCTGCTCCGCAATGTGATCGCGCGTGGAGTAGGTCTCTTCGTTGTACTTTTCGGGATCTATATCATTCTAAGAATCTCCGGTTTGACGCAACTGGCGCTGACGGTGATCGGCGGTACCGGACTGATAGGACTGGCCATTGGTATCGCTTTCCGAGATATCACAGAGAATTTTTTGGCCAGCATTTTCCTCAGTATACAGCGGCCGTTCGAGACCGGCGACTTAGTTGAGATTACCGGCGTGACGGGTTATGTGCAGCAACTGAACGTACGCACAACGATTTTGATGACCCTCGGCGGCAACGTTGTGCAGATTCCAAACGCCAGCGTCTACAAGAACAACATCTGCAATTTCTCGAGCAACGCCAACCGACGCGAGGACTTTGTTATCGGCATCGGCTACGACGATTCGATCAATGAGGCTCAGGAGATTGCATTGAAAGTTCTGGCGGAACATCCCGCGGTTCTAAATGACCCAGAGCCTTCAGTGTTGGTGGACAGCCTGGGGCGAGCGACAGTTAATCTACGCGTTTATTTTTGGCTCAATGGCCGTGAATACAGTTGGTTGAAGGTGAGGTCTGCGGTGATCCGGCTGGTCAAGATCGCCTTTCAGAAACGCGGCGTCTCGATGCCAGACGAGGCGCGGGAAGTAGTTTTCCCGCAGGGTATTCCAGTCACAATGCTCGAAGGGACAGCGGGAGGGACGCATGGCGCTGTATCTCGAAAAGGACTTACTGCTGAATCGCTGCAGGAAGAACCCATTGCGGCGTCCACTAAAGCGGAAGCCGGGTTATACAGCGAAGCCGAGGTCATCGAAAAACAGGCGCGGCAGGCTCAACCCTTGCAAGAGGGAGAGAATCTGTTGCTGAATGCTTCCGGCACGGTCGCTTCCGGGAAACGGTCGAAACAACCCAAACCATAACAGATAAGGTAGCTGAGAGTGAAAACGAAAATATACTATTGGTGGCAGGAAATGCGCTCGAGCTTCTGGTTCGTACCTGCAATGATTGTTCTGGACGCCGTGGTGCTCGCCGCT
>JAQSDX010000055.1 GCA_029946125.1 Candidatus Methylobacter titanis | reverse complement strand
AAGTCAGGGGACGTAAACCTCTGCTCTTGCTCGTGCCGTTGACGTTAGAAGCCCCCGTTCTTTAGGTCGGGGTAATTCACAACGACTCAGCCAACAAATACAATGGAACGCTGATGACGCAGATGACTATGATGATCGCAGAGTATTCGATGAAAATCTTAATTATCCGCGTCATCCGCGTTCTATTTTTCTAACTGCTGCGTAGTTTCTTCTTGCGGTAACCATGGAAAGCCGGTAATGCCATCCCAGGTTTTCTGCAGCAAGCCATTATTTTTATGCATCGGGATAATTTGGGCATTTCCCCAAGCACCTTTTACCTGATATTGGGAACCAAAGAAAAATCCTTCCTGATTTTTGCCGGTCAAAGACTTACCAATCAAGGCGGCCACTTTACCCATAATTGTACCAGCAATAGGTACGGCATCCGCACTTTTAGGGGTGACATTGACAATGTGATCAACGGTTTGACTGACAAGATCGGTATCTCCGCTGATGGCAATTTTAGCCGGGACGGCATCGACGACTAAATCATCGGTAGAGGCGATTCCACCGGCTAAATCAAAATGCCCTTTAATGCTGTTAAAGGTCAAACCTTCCTGATAAATATCGCTAAAATCCAGCTGCGCCCGCTTTATCCATTGAGCCATCGCCAGCATACCCAGCACCCGGCCGAATCCGGGTTCTATACTTAAAATTCGTCCATTTTTGAGTGTAATATCCATCTCGCCTTTCAAATCTGCCAACGAAAATTGATACGGTGCCGCATTCCAATTAACGGTAAAATCAACGACCGCGCTGGTTTCGGTCATATCCTTAGTAATACCTAACTTTGCCAGCAGTTGCCCTGCACGAGGCACTTCCAAATGACCTTGGGTATGCGTTACCGATTTTGCTCCGCTTGCTTGCCAGTCGCCCGACAAGCTTAGTTTTTGATTGTCTCCGGTTAGCTCTACGTTGTTAAAGCTCATACCGCCGGGAATGCGCTGGGCTTCTAATGATAACCGGCCCAAATCAACTGACTGCCACAACGTTTTATCACTGGTGATCGTCAATAAAGGCATAAGCTCTGGCGATAATGCCTGTGAAGCTGAGACAGCTTTCGACCCTAGTTGCTTTAATGCCGAAAGATCCAGTAACTTCATGTTCAGACTGATTCTGTCAGTACCCGTAAAACCGGCAGGAATATGAATACTTCCGTTTGCAAATGAGCTGGCTATAGCCCCAGTCCAGTCATTGCGGTCATGCTTCAAAGCCAGATCGAAAAGGCCAATATCGGTTTGCTTCCACAACGCATGATCGCTATGAATTTTCAGTTCCCTGACGCTATCACCTGCACCTTGAGCAACCGCCAAACCTAGCCAGTCTTGCAAAGCCAGACGGTCGCGATTGATCTCCAGCCGTAACCCGGCATCCGGGGACTGGGCGACTTCACCGGCACCAACCAGCACATGCCCTGAAAAAACAGTCTTTTGTCGGGTATCCAACTGCATCGCCGCTTTCAGTTTATCATCATAATTTAACAGCATCGGCAATAACGGTTTATCGCCCAAGCTAAATGTCAATGACAACGGTACGCTTTGTTCTCGGGTCTTAGCCAATGCTCCCGGCAAATCCAGGGATACACCGGATAATGTCGAGTTGACAACAAGTTCTGGCGCCACGTCGCCGTAAGGCAACGCCAGCTTTAACCGATACTCGGTCTCCCCGGCAGCGATGCTCCACCAAGGCAGGTCAAATTGCGTCTGTAGGTCGTCAATACCGGCTTTACCCGCAACGTTGACGCTGGTTTGGCTATCCGAACTTTCAATGTTAATTTGTATCGGATGACCCAAGGCCGTTGCCTGAATGGTGTTACTAAAAACACCCCGTTCATTGAACTTGAGTTGGCCATTAATTTTGCTAACCGGCAGATCCAGCGATTTCACTGTCAATCTGGCATCTTTCAATTCTGCCATGCCATCTACCTGAGCAGGCACATCGTCAACTAAAGGAATTTTAAGATCCAGTACTACCTGGGTCGTTCCTTGAGGCGTAATCGCTTCCAGCAGCGAATCCACCGGTAAACTCAGCGGCATCTGCTGCATAAGGGCCAAAACCTGACCGATCTCCGCTTCAGCCTTACCCTGAATCAGCAAATGCTGACTTTTATTCAGCGTTGGAATAGTCACCTCGGCTTGTTTAATGATCACGTTACCGGTTTTTCCTTGCCCGACATTAACCGTCAGGCTGTCCTGTGAAAACATGACCTCGGCATTCATACCGGTTATATGAGGCCATTCGGGAGCGTAAGACAGGTCGAACTGTTCGCCATTAAATACCGCTTCAAAAACACCCGGGGCACGGGTAAACGGAAAATCGTTCAGATTACCGTAGACCAACAAGCCGCCATGAGTCATGCTGCCGCTAATAATGGCATGATCCAGCCAGGCAACGATACCCTCATCCATAATGCCTACCGGCAAATAATGCGTGACCTGACGCGCGTCTTTGCCCGAAAATGAGCTTTGCAGATCCATAAAAACAGGTGTACCGGTTTCGGGAATATCGATACGGAGCCGACTTTTGCTTTGAAAACTCAAGGAATCCAATTCAATCATTTGACTGGATACAGACCAGACATTGTCTGCCTGCCGCCAGTCCAATGTGCCTTGAAGACGATCAACCGGCAAGGCTTCACGAAACAGCTCCGGTGCTGATAGTCTGGCACTTTTAGTCGTCAGGCTAATAGTGCCCTGTTTTTCACTGCCCTTTATTCGACCGGTCAAATTCTCTATGCCGGGTATCGACGACATCGGCGCAACACCGACTTTGGAAAAACCGCCATTCAGGGCAAGCGATTTTGCCTTCAGATCGGCAAACAAAGAAAAGTTCTGCAGCACGCCTTTTACCTGAGCTTGCGCCAGCAATTGAAGCTGGTCATCAGTCAGGGGAGCAAAAAACTTCGCCAGCGCGGATGCTTCTTGCAGGTCCAGTTGTTCAACAAACAGCGCTATTTTAGCTAAGACATTATCATCCTTGTATTGCCCGGAAGCGCTAAACACTGCGGAGGGCCATTTTTTAGCGGTACTTTTGGGATTATCCTGGGCTTCCAGTGAAAAATCGTTCACATCAAGTTGCCACTGCTTGTCTTTGCCCAAAGAAGCATTATTTAGCCCCCAGTGAAATCGGGTTTTCAGCTGTTTAACAAAAAATGACTGCCTGTCTTGACGAACCAATGCCATCTGTTGAAGCTGTGCCTCCACATCCATAGCCACCAGTTGCGATTGCCGCCAATCACCCCAGATTTTAAAATCACCGATACCGGCATTGATATTGATTCGATCCCAAGCTGAAGTTTGACCAAGAAGTGCTGCCAATTCAGACAACAAAACGGCTTTTCCTGCTACATATACGCGCCCCTGAATGGTTGAAGGCTCAAAAATATTGCCTTTAAAATCCATGGATAGTCTTAAGGTATTACCGACTTTTTTTGGCAAGTTGATCAGCATATTCAGCCGGTGTTGCTCGCCCTCATTACTGATCGCCATATCTACCCCACTGAACAACAGCGGCTTACTATGGCTGATTTCGTCCTGCCAGCTGATTTCGCTTTGCAAGACTTCGTATTTTCTGCCCTGCAACAGCCACTGAGGCTGTCCATCACTGGATTTTAAGCCGACAATAACAATGCTGCCATCCTGTTGTCGTTTAATAGAGAGCTTGGCGCCCACCAAGGTAACCCAAGACGATGACAATAAATCCCTACGGGTCAACAGTTCGAGTAAATCAATACCCAAACGTATTTCAGTAAACTCGATAGCCGGCTTTTCGTTGTCTGCAAGAGCAACCGATGACGGAACAGGACGGGATAAAATAGCGATGTCTTTTAACACCAGCTGAGGATTAAAACCGCGCATATTTGCGCCCAAGCGGCCTATGGTTACCGGTGTACCGACAACTTCGCCGATATGGGCAGCCAAATCAGACTTATAATGCTCAATCCCGAAAAATAGCAGGCGCACACCAGTCAAACCGATAGCTGCCGTAATCAAAGACCAAAAAATAAGATGCCGCGTTGCCCGCTTAATATGATGGATCACTGAATCAGGTGAAAGGGTAAAGGTTCAAGGTGCAAGGTTCAAAAACTTTGACATAAAAAATAAAAACACAGAGACGAAGGGCGCTGAAAAAGGTATTTAATGCATTGAAAACCTTGTTCCTGTGAACAAAAGTATTCCTGCATATCTTTCGCCCTTCGCCTCAAAGCAAAACCACATCATACTGTTCCTGATTGTATTCAGCTTCGGCCCTGAACTTGATGCGCACACTCAAAAAGACTTCCAATTCCGCCAGCATATCCGCTTCCTCATCAAGCAGCATTTCCACCACTTCATTGGACGCCAAAACCAATATTTTCTGAACCTTATACTGTCTGACTTCGCGAATAATCTCCCGAAATATTTCCAGGCACATGGATTCCGGCGTTTTCAAAACACCTCGACCGCCGCAGGCGCTACAAGGCTCACACAGGATATGCTCCAGACTTTCCCGGGTTCTTTTGCGCGTCATTTCCACCAAACCCAACACCGATACTTCGGTAATGTTGGTTTTCGCGTGGTCTTTTTCTAAATGCCGCTCGAATGCTTGCAAAACCTGCTTTCTATGGTCCGCACCTTGCATGTCAATAAAATCGATAATGATGATGCCGCCAAGATTCCGGAGTCTCAGTTGCCTGGAAATCGTCTGTGCCGCTTCAAGATTGGTTTTAAATATAGTCTCTTCCAGGTTGCGACCTCCGACATAGCCGCCGGTATTCACGTCGACTGTGGTCATCGATTCGGTCTGATCGAATACCAGATGTCCGCCCGATTTCAGGTTGACTTTACGTTCCAGCGCTTTTTGAATTTCATCTTCGACGCTGTAAATATCGAATACCGGACACTCGCCGGTGTAATGTTCGATAACCGGCACGATTTCCGGCACAAAAATCTCCGCAAATTCAACCAGGCGATGATAGGTTTCCCGTGAATCCACCCGGACTCTTTCGATACCTTCCCGATACAAATCCCTTAAGGTTCTGATGCTCAGTGGCAAATCCTTATGGATAAACTGCTTGGGCTTGGCATCGGCAATCTTGGCGGCTATCGACTCCCACAATTTCAGCAAAAACGTCATATCGGCAATCAATACCGTCTCATCCACACATTCGGCCGCTGTTCTTGCGATAAAGCCGCCGCATTGATGTTCCTGCCTGAAAGCGTCAAGACAGGTTCTTAAGCGGACGCGCTCCGCCTCGCATTCAATCCGCTGGGACACGCCGGAATTGTGCGCATAAGGCATATAGACCTGAAACCGCGACGGAATCGATATTTCCGTGGTTAATCGCGCACCTTTACTGCCCAAAGGATCTTTGAACACCTGCACGATAATATGCTGGCCTTCATGCAAATAATGCTCGATGTTTTCCGACGCTTTTTTTTCCAGATCCTTGGTACACAAATCGGAAAGATGCAAAAATGCGGCTCTGGGCAGGCCAATATCGACAAAAGCCGCCTGCATACCGGGCAGCACCCGGCAGACTTCACCCTTATAGATGTTACCGACCAAACCCCGCTGCCGGGTTCTTTCAATGATCAATTCCTGCAACACGCCGTTTTCAATAACGGCAACGCGCGTCTCAGGTGGGGTAACATTGATTAAAATTTCTTCACTCATTTAAAAAATTCTATGCCTTGTTTGGATAAAAGTTCTGCGGTTTCAAACAACGGCAAACCAACCACACCGGAAAAACTGCCGCTTAGCGACTCGACAAAGACACCGCCCCTACCTTGAATGGCATAGCTGCCGGCTTTATCAAGTGGTTCTCCGCTCTGCCAATAGGCCGCTATTTCGGATTCCGTCAACGGTCTGAAAGTCACCTCGGTAATACTTATCGCCTGACCATGCTCCCGTCCCCTTAACGAAATTGCACTATAAACCCGGTGCATTTTACCGGACAACTGCCTTAGCATGGCAACGGCATCATCACGATCTTTAGGCTTCCCCATAATCAGGTCACCCAAAACTACGGCGGTGTCCGCAGCCAAAACCGGCAAACTATCGCCCAGCTGTGCGGTACAGGCCGCAGATTTCTCGGCGGCCAATCGTTGCACATAGTCCACAGGAGTTTCGTCGGGCAAAGGGGTTTCATCAAGATCGACCGGGTGAACCCGGTAAGTTACCTTAATCTGATCCAGCAATTCCTGGCGACGGGGAGAGGCTGAGGCAAGAATAATCTGTACAGTCATTAGCGATGATAGGGATGATTATGGAGAAGACTCCAGGCACGATAAAGCTGTTCGGCAACAACGATACGCACCAACGGATGAGGAAACGTCAATGCAGACAAACTCCATGATTCCCGTGCCAGTTGCTTGACCGAGTCCGCCAGACCTTCCGGTCCGCCAATTAATAAGGAGACATGCTGCCCGCTTTCCAGCCAGCGTTGTATCGCTTGGGCCAATTCTGGAGTCGTCCATGATTTTCCGGGGATATCCAACGTGACAATATGGGTGCTTTGAGGGATTGCCGCGATCATTCGCTCGCCTTCCTCTTTGACAATCCGGGCGACATCGCTGTTCTTGGTGCGCTTGCCCGGCGCAATTTCCTTAAGTACCAGCTCACATTCACGGGGCAAGCGCTTGGCGTATTCAGCGTAGCCTTGCTGCACCCAGCCCGGCATGCGGTTTCCTACTGAAATCAGATTTATTTGCATGCGGTGCAGGATACAGGAGAACAGGCTTATGATGCAATGCAGTCTATTGGTAGTCATATCCGGCAACAAAATAGCTGAGCTAAAAACTTAAGGAATGGACTTATCAGCCGCTACACACGGGTAAGTCAACACAGGAGTTAGTACCGTGAAAATTAAATACTTAAAACCAGCATTTGCTGCGCCTATTGTCGACAGGATTGCGGCATACACACCATCCTTGGCGATCGCCGCGTTTGTTCCCGACAAACGTACGGCATACACACCATCCTTGGTGATAACAGGGTTAGTTATCAGCTTATTGATGACTGCCTGCACTACTGCCAAAACACCACCAGCGCCATCACTTGCATTTTTGCCGAATAAAACCATCAATGCGACAGGCTATGGCACCGTCGAAAAATCCGATAAGTATTCGCACTCACAAATTAAACTAATGGCTATGCGAGCATCGAAAATGGATGCTTACAGAAGTTTAGCCGAGCAGCTTAACGGCATTCAATTACGCGGTCAGACTAGCATCGAAAACATGCAAGTCAGCCATGACAGTTATCAAGTTTATCTTAATGCTTATGTACGAGGAGCCAGAGTAAAAAGAACCTCGGTTATCGGTAGTGACGCCTATGCTGGCGACGATACCTTTGAAACAGTTGTGGAACTTGATCTGACGCCAAGATTCTATGAATGCATTAACGGTTCAAGCGAACTGATGAATCAGTGTCTTCAACAAAATCCAGAAACTTCGGCGCCCAATGCTGGGCATACCGTGCCCACAACCGTATCGAGTATTAGTTCGGGATGCAATGCCATCGACTGTTACAACTATCCTAGTACTAAGGGTTTTAATCGACAATAATTTTGGTCATTTTGGCCAGATACTGCCACAAACACTCACTTTTGAAAATTAACATAAATAGCATTTAAGGGCTATTATGCAGTGTCGTAATTATTCTCAGCAACAAACCGGTTTAATCAATGGCAAAAATATTACTCAACTGCATATTGGCATCGCTGTTTTTGTCAACGCTATCGTGCGCCAATGTTCAACCTCAGGCTCGTGCTCATACAGTTACCGTTGAAGGTCAGGCTGCCATTAACAAAGGCATGCCGTTATTAGCTAAAAAACAGGCCTTGCAGGATGCCATCCGTCAAGCCTCCATGCAATCGTCTGCTACTATTCACAGCCGGACTTTAGTCGATCAAAATAACGTTTCACTGGATACTGTTTCGATGCGCACCGCAGCCGCTGTGAGCAATACTAAAGTTATCAAAGAATGGACCGCTGATAATATCTATCATGTTGTCGCCATGGTGGAATTATCTGCCGACAATTCCTGCACACCCCACTACCGCAAACGCATTATCGCAACTGCCTTTCCTTTAGTTAAGCAAGAACAGGTCATTGCCTACGAAACACAAGATTTATATGGTGGTATTCCACGGGAACTTAATAACCTGTTAATGGAATCCGGCGAATTTATAGGCAGTAATGCCACTAATATCAATCTATATCCAAGAGCCGACTTGGCTCCGGAATTACAAGACCGTACCGCCTATCGTCCGTCAAAAGTCATGCAAATAGCCGCAGCAAACGGCGTGCAATTTGTGTTATCCGGCGTGATTAGAGACTTAGAGGTCGAATCCAGCGAATACATGAGAGGTGCTGGAGCTTTGGCATTTGCCAGAAGTTTAGCGCGCGATGTCGTCGCCAGACGAGGCATAGGGATTGATGTTTATGTACATGATGGATATACCGGCGCATTACTGCTCCAACAACGCTATGTTGATGATGTCATCGGTGATGTATTCATACCCGCAACTTATTCGGTAGGCAGCGAGCGCTTTAACGCCACCTCGACCGGCGGAAAAATAGCTCAAATTATCAATCAGGCAAGCACCGATATTCGTCGGTCCTTAAGTTGTTACCCGTTTACAACACGTATTATCGAAATTAAGGATGATACCGTGTTTATTGATGCAGGCACCCAGGAAAGACTTAACGTCGGCGACCAACTGGTAGTCTATAGTACGACGGGTAATGACTTACATCTTGATGGCGGCCTTAGTTTTATAGGTAAGGACAAACAAGCCGTCGGCATATTAACCATCCGCACTATCACGCCTCGTTACGCGATAGGCAAATTGGAAGTCCCTGCTCGTGAACTGGGCGTCAAGGTGGGCGACTGGGTAAAATCCTGGTAAATAGCTGATGACAAGCCAGCCTTGCTATACTGACAGTTATAGACTATACATTTGTATTCACATTCATTTTCACCCGAGTTTATTATGGAAATTAAATCTAGTTTTTTAGGCGAACAATCCATCGATTCCAACACCATCATTACCTTTCCCAACGGCATACCAGGCTTTGAAGATCAAACTCGTTTCAAGCTATTTCATCAGGAAGGCGACAATCCCCTCATTTTCTGGCTGCAATCCTTAGATGATGAATCCCTTACCTTTTCAGTTGCACAGCCGTCTATTTTCAACATCAATTATAACTTTGAATTAAACGATGCAGAAGAAGCCATACTGGGAATTGAGGATATCGCTGACACGCTTATCTTAATAATTCTACACAAAGACGAAACCGATCAACCGACTATTAAAGGTGCGATTAAATCGCCATTAGTGATTAACTGCACCAAGAGAATAGGCTTGCAAAAAGTGCTGGGCAAGTTGATCAAAGCATAACGCTGACTGAAACCAGCAATGAAATTCATGTTTCTGAAAGCGCATAAAGCCAATAGCCGATGAATACTTTCAAGCAGCAAGCATTTGCTCGGTTGTTCTGCAATATTGTTGAGAGGGTGTGAAAATTTCGTGTAACTGCTTATTGTTCCTCGTTCCCACGCTCCGGCGTGGGAACGCCTGCAGGCCATCAAGCAGCAGAGGCAGCCTGAACAGGAATGGAACTGGCTGAACGTTGAACTTCGTTGTTTTCATTAAAATAAATCAGGGTAGGCTTATGACTTTCCGCTTCCTTTTGATCCACTATGGCAAATGCGCAAACAATAATCAGATCACCAGGACACGCCAGACGGGCAGCCGCGCCATTCACTGAAAACAAGCCAGATCCTGCTTCGGCACGAATAGCATAGGTGGTAAAACGCGCACCATTATTGACATTGTAAATCTGTATCTGCTCGTATTCTCTGATACCCGATAAATCGAGAAGATTGCCGTCAATCGCACAAGAACCCTCATAACCCAATTCTGAATGGGTCACCGTAGCTCTATGTAATTTCGCTTTAAGCATCGTGATTTGCATAATAAAAAAACACTCTAAATACCCTTGAGAACCGCGCATTATCCATTAATAGCGACAATGCATCAACTTTTAGCCTTTAAATCCCCTCAATTCCCCTTTGATAAAAGAACGTCTGAGTGGAATTGGGGTTTTCTGGAAAAACAAATATTATCGATTAACCGGGTTTTGCTTAAGCGTACCGCCGCCAACAAAACCAGATCCATATCATCCCTGTCTGCTTTTTTCAAATCACTCACCCTACACACACTAAAATAATCCGGCTGAAAACCGGATTCCTGCAAAAACAGTATCGCCTTGCGTTCTACTTCCTGAAAAGACTGTGCTCCGGCTAAAATAGCATCACGCGCAACACATAAAGTTTGATAAAGTTTTGCGGCTGTCGTTTTCTCCTCGGCACTTAAATAGCCGTTCCTGGAACTCATTGCCAAGCCGCTTGCCTCCCGAACCGTTGCTACGCCGACTATTTCAACAGGAATATTCAAATCCCTAACCATCGTCCGTATCACCGTCAACTGCTGAAAATCTTTTAAGCCAAATAAGGCAACATCCGGCTGCACGATGTTGAATAGCTTACAAACAACTGTTGCAACGCCGTCAAAATGTCCCGGCCTAAACGCGCCGCAATACCCTTCAGACAGGCCTGATACCGATACGACCGTTTTGGCATCCGATGTATAAACGGCTGAAACAGCAGGTTGAAACAATAAATCCGCACCGCAAGCACTGAGCTTTTGCCGATCTTCAGCTTCGGTACGGGGATAAGTCTCAAAATCCTCGCCAATACCAAACTGGGTAGGATTGACAAAAATACTGACCACCACCCGATCTGCCTTTTTTTTGGCTGCATCCACTAGCGCCAGATGCCCGGAGTGCAGATTACCCATCGTCGGCACCAAGGCAATATTCTGTCCTGCTGAGCGCCATACTCTAACGGCATCGCGCAATTCTGCTACGGTATTAACTATGCGCATAAACCTTAAAAACCATGTTCAGTAGCGGGAAACAGGGATTGCTTGACCGCCTGATGATAGGCATCGATGGCCTCCTCAATATTCGCTGCGTCATTCATGAAATTTCTGGAAAAACGCGGACGCTTGATAGTGCCGATATTGAGCATGTCATACAGCACCAGTATCTGTCCGTCGCAGTCTGCACCGGCACCGATACCGATAACGGGGATCGTTAACTGCGCGCTGATGTCTTTAGCCAAGGTTGCCGGGACGCACTCCAATACCAACAGCCCCGCGCCCGCTTGCTGTAATTGCTGAGCATCGGCAAGCATTTTTTCGGCAGCCGCCCTTTCCTTGCCCTGCACCTTATAACTGCCCAATTGATTAATCGATTGCGGTAACAAACCCAAATGCCCGCAAACCGGAATGCCGTGATCGACAAGAAAACTGACGCAATCGATTCTTGGCCCTTCCAGCTTAACCATTTGTGCGCCGCCAAGCCGCATTAATTTGGCCGCATTTTTAGCTGCACTAACAGGCGTGGTATAACTCATAAACGGCAAATCGGCGACAATAAACGCCCGCTGTCTGGCACTGCTGACGCACCGGGCATGATAAACCATGTCCCTAATGGTGACCGGAAGCGTTGTATGGTGTCCCTGGATAACCATACCCAGAGAATCCCCCACCAGCATCATATCGACGCCTACCTTGTCGATTAATGCGCTAAAACTGGCATCGTAGGCAGTTAAACAAGAGATTTTCTCGCCGCGTTGTTTCATCGCCGCCAGATCGTTAATCGACAACGGTTTTAGCGTAGCGGTGGAAGAATATTGATTCATTTTATTCTGCTGGATATCGGCTTTATTGACGAGGAACTCAACCCAGCCGTTTTAGTTCATTCATGGGACACTGATCAAGCAGGCTGGCAATATTGCCTTTCCCGGGCACCAACAATTGCGGAGCAATCTCATACAAGGGATACAAAACAAAAGCCCGTTCAGCTAGGCCTGTGTGCGGCACGATTAAATCAGGCAGTTCAATAATCTGATCGCCATAGATCAACACATCCAAATCCAGTGTTCTTGCTCCCCAGCGCTCAGATTTTCTGACCCGTCCCTGAGCGTTTTCGATACGTTGCAGACAACGTAGCAAAGCTATCGGCGGCAAACCGGTTTTGATAGCCATCACTGCATTAACGTAATCAGGCTGATCCTGCGGCCCCATAGGCGCGCTGTGATACAAACTCGAAAAAGCCAACTCCTGCACACCAGCTATTTGCGTTATGGCAGTGCGTGCTGCTTGTATTTGCTCTACAGGGTTTGCCAGGTTACTGCCCAAACCTATATAAGCGACTACCCCATCAGTGACTGGATTTTTCATGATTCAATACATTAAGATTCTGTTTTTGGCGCGCTGTCTTTAGGCTTTCTATGATAACTTCTTTTGCGTCCTGATTTATTATTTTGGGAGTTGCGCGGAGGTTGAGTCATTTTTCTTTGTTCATTTTCACTGGCATTCTGATATCGAGTCCACCACGCAGCCAACTCCGGGTCCGCCCCTCCTGTCTCTGAACGCAATAGCAAAAAATCATAACCCGCTCTAAAGCGAGGGTGCCCGATTAAGCGACTGGGTTTGGAGCCAATACGCGCATTAAACTTGGGCTGCATATTCCAAACCTCACGCATAGCCATACTGATATGGCGTGGAAGAGCCGTACTTTTAATCTGCCTGGCAATGATTTCACTAGCGGCATCCTGGTAGGCAACATATTCGACTTCGCCTCGCTTCATTTTTTCTTTCGCCAGTATCTGCACCGACTCCCATAAAAAAGCGGCCCATAAAAAATAAGCGGTAACCGTTTTACCCTCGGCTATCCTGTTATCCGAATTTTCCAGCGCTTTAATCAACAACAACTGGGGGAAACCGTTTTCTTCAATCGCCAAACTGTTCTCTGTGGACGGAAACAGTACTTGGAAAAGCCCGTAATGCCTGAGCATTTCAAAAGTTTGTAATGCATAGCCCGATAAAAACAGCTTTAACGCTTCATCATAAAGCCGGGCGGATGGAATGCTCGCCAATAACTGCGCGTCGTTGTGTATCGCTTTTTCGCAATCACTATCCAGCTTGAAACCGAGTTTAACGGCAAAACGTACTGCCCTCAACATCCGCACCGGGTCTTCACGAAAACGCATTTCGGGATCACCGATAAGCCTGAGAATACCGGCCTTATGGTCAGCCATGCCGCCGACAAAATCCACTACCGAAAAATCTTTGATATTGTAGTAGAGCGCATTAACGCTAAAATCCCTACGCCAAACATCTTCCTCAATGGTGCCGTAGACATTATCCCTTAACAAACGCCCTTCATTATTGAGCACTTGTTTATCGCTTTGCTCTTCTCCCGCACCTCGAAATGTCGCAACCTCAATAATTTCCCGGCCAAAGTGCACATGCGCCAGACGAAACCGACGTCCGATTAATCGACAATTACGAAATACTTTCCTAACTTGATCAGGATCGGCATTGGTGACAACATCAAAATCCTTAGGCTCTCGTCCCAACAACAAGTCACGCACACAGCCACCGACAAGGTAAGCTTCGAACCCCTCCCTTTGCAGACGATACAAAACCTTCAGCGCGCTCTCACTGATCATTGATCGTGAAATATTATGCTCCGCGCGCGAATATATCTTGTTTTTTGCAGCAACAGGTTCAGTTTCATTTCTGACTGAACTAATAATTTTTTTAAAGAAGTTTAAAATAGTCTTTACACCCTGCATTATTTTTCTAATTATATTGATTATATCATTGCTAATGAATTCTAACCCAATCCGCAAGTTTCTTTTACATTCCCCTTTTGAATGGAGTAAAATTACTACTCTGATTTTTTTACCTGCAATTCTAATTTAGATCATATTGCACACACCAGATAAATATCAGACAACCATTTTTTAAACATGCGCACAAACATTAGCGTGCTTGACTGGGATTGTTATGTTCAAAAAGATTCTTAATGGCTTAATTGACCAACCTTTGTTCACCAGCCTTTTTGCAACAGATTTCTTCATTCTTCTGTTTCATAGGCCGCCATTCTTATTTTCCCTAGTAATGCTGGGAGCACTGATGGTGATGTGCATGTATTTTGGCCAAAAACTAGCTTTATTTAAAATTTAGTTGGCCGTATCAACAAAAAACACACAGCAAAAATCAGGTCATCATCTCATTGCTAAGCCTGGTTTTTTACGTCGCCTAGCAGCTATGTTTTACGACCTCTTGTTGCTAATCGCTGTTTTATTTGTTGCGACTGCACTGTTGTTACCTCTAAATTCAGGCCAGGCTTTCACGGCCCAACAATTCCTTTTCCCCCTGTATCTGCTGCTAGTCAGCTTCTTCTTTTATGCCTGGTTTTGGACGCATGGTGGGCAAACATTAGGCCTGCGCGCGTGGAAAATCAAAGTACTCACCCTGGATAGAAAACCCCTCACCTGGAAACAGGCCTTGCTCCGTTTCTCTATCGCCATTCTTTCATGGGGTTTTTTAGGGCTAGGCGTCTTATGGATTCTTATTGATAAAAATCAGCGCAGCTGGCACGATCATCTATCCAAAACGGCCCTATTTTTTGATACTCACGACTCAGATCACTAATCCATTACATTTATAAAGTATAAAATTACATCCCTTCCAGCCAGCCGACTAAATTTATTAGTGATGTCATCATGAATTGGTTTACCAAACTATTTTCCAAGCGCACCCAAAGTATTGCCCCGAAAAAAAAACCAGACATCACCCCCCCCAATCATCCAAATAGTTCACTTAGCTGTTCAGAACCCGTCTTCACCGAACATACAAAACTGTCGCTGACAGCGCTAAAAAAACTGGCTCCACTTCGAGACATGGACGACGTTTATGTAGAGCAACTAGCTCACACGACCCTAGGCTATGCTCAGGGTTCCGTAATTTTTAGACTAGGTCAGAAAACCCCTTTAGTTTTTTATCTACTGGAAGGCAGCATTGAACTTCAGCCGGATAGCGACAACCGCTACACTCTGTCGGCAGAGTCATCGCTGGCCAACCTGCCGCTTAATAGCGGCAAGATTTGCGGAGCAACCGCATTCGCTAAAACAGACATCACAATTCTGGCGATTTCGGGAGAATTTATCTGTCGATGGTCAGGTCAAAGCCGACAGCAGGCAGTTACCGTTGAACTTATTGATATTGAGTTACCTGAACAAATAGCCGGCAACCGTTTTTTTACCAGTTTTTCGGAGGCCTACCGGGAAAATAAATTAAGCCTGCCTTCATTGCCCAATGTCGCTTTAAAATTAAAAAAGGCCATGGAGCGGGATTTAGGCATCAATGAGGCTGTCAAAATTATCGGCATGGATGCATCTATCGTAGCCAAACTGATCCAGTTGACCAATAGCCCGATATATTTGCCCATTTCACCCATTACCAGCTGCCATATGGCGGTTACTCGCCTGGGCTTGGATCAAACGCGCAAACTGGTCATGGGCATCAGTCTAAAACAACTGTTCCGCTGCCAAAATCCGCAACTCATGGCTAAAATGCAAGCCTTGTGGAAAAGCAGCCTCTATATATCCAGCTTGAGCTTTATACTTGCGCAGGAAGACGGTACGGTCAACCCTGAAGATGCCTTATTAGCCGGACTGGTCTGCAACATAGGTACAATACCGATATTGCATTTCGCCGAACAGTATCCGGATGAATACCCGAACTTGGATGTATTGGACTCGGCTATCCCATTTTTAAACCCGCCTGTAGGCTCGCTGGTACTGCACACCTTAGGCTTTGCGCCGGAATTAGCCTGCATCCCCAAGCATGCCGAAGACTGGTTCTACGAAAGCGAGAACGATCAGTTGAGTCTGGTTGATATAGTCATATTAGCCAAGCTGCACAGTTATTTCGGCACCAACAGAGCCAAGGAAATACCTTACCTGAACTCGATACCTGCCTATGCTAAACTTAAAAACAACAAACTAACCCCGGACTTTTCTTTAGATGTACTGCACAAAGCACAACATCGCATCCATGCAGCCATGAACTTTCTTTCCTGATACCACTTATGAACAATCCTTTATTAGCCAACACCACACTGCCGCTGTTTTCCCAGATCAAACCGGAACACATAGTCCCGGCTATCGATCAATTATTGACCGAAGCCCGTTCGTCCGTCGAACAGCATCTCCAGGCCACACAGCACTACACCTGGAAAAACCTGATCGAGCCATTGGAAGATGTAGACGATAAGCTCAACAAAGCCTGGTCTCCGGTCAGCCACATGAATTCGGTGGTCAACAGCGATGAACTGCGTGACGCCTACAACGCCTGCCTGCCCAAACTCAGCGCCTATTCTACTGAAATGGGACAAAACGAAGCCTTATTTAAAGCCTATCGTTTTATTGCCGACAGCGATGAATTTGCGACACTGGACACCGCCCAGCAAAAAATCATCCGTAACGCCTTAAGAGATTTCAAATTATCCGGCATCGACCTGGACAAGGAAAAACAACAGCGTTACAAGGACATCAGCCAGGAATTATCCGCTCTTGCCAGCAGTTATGAAGAAAACCTGCTGGATGCAACCAATGCCTGGAGCAAGCTGATCAGGGACCAACAGGATCTGGCCGGACTACCTGAATCCGCCTTGGCCCAGGCCAAACAGACGGCAGAAAGTCACGACGAAAACGGCTGGATGATCACGCTGCAATTCCCGTCCTATATTTCGGTGATGACTTACGCCGATAACCGCGAATTGCGTCGAGAGCACTACGAAGCCTTCGCCACCCGCGCTTCCGAACTAGGCCCTCATGCAGACCAGTGGGACAACAGCGAAAACATGGAAAAAATCCTGGCCTTGCGCCATGAAAAAGCCCGATTGCTGGGCTTTGCCAATTACGCGGAACTGTCGCTGGCAACCAAAATGGCGGAGAAGCCGAATGACGTAACCGATTTTCTCGAAGATTTGGCCGACAGATCCTGGCGACATGCGCGCAAGGATCTGTCCGAATTGCGTGAATTCGCCAACCAACACTACGGCATTAACGACCTGCAATCGTGGGATATGAGCTATTTTTCGGAAAAAATGCGCCAACATTTTTACCAATTGTCGCAAGAAGAAGTGAAAACCTATTTTCCGATCACCCGCGTGTTGCCCGGACTGTTTGCTATCGTCGAAAAATTGTACGGTTTGCAAATAGCAGAAATCAGCGATTTTGACAGTTATCATCCCGATGTGCGTTTTTTCCAAATCCATGACCGGGCCGGATCACTGCGCGGCCAGTTTTATCTCGACCTTTATGCCCGCGCCAAAAAACGCGGCGGCGCCTGGATGGACGATTGCGTAGGCCGTAAGCGCCGCGCCAGTTCCCAACTGGCTGGCGGTATACACACCATCCCTGGCGATAAGTTCGACGATACCATTCAAACTCCGGTCGCCTATCTGACCTGCAACTTTACTCCGCCTCATGGAGACCAACCGGCATTGCTGACGCATGACGACGTTACCACCTTGTTCCATGAGTTCGGTCACGGCCTGCACCACATGCTCACCCAGGTGGATCATCTGGGCGTCTCCGGCATTAACGGCGTGGAATGGGATGCAGTCGAACTGCCCAGTCAGTTCATGGAAAACTGGTGCTGGGAGCAGGAAGCACTGGCGCTGATATCCGGCCATTATCAGTCCGACGAAAAACTGCCGGATGCCTTGTTTGCTAAAATGATCGCGGCAAAAAACTTTCAGGCCGGCATGATCATGGTCAGGCAACTGGAGTTCAGCCTGTTCGATTTCAGGATTCACCGGGACTACGACCCTGAGAAAGGCGGCCGCATCTATGAAACGCTGGAACAAGTCAGGGAGCAGGTTGCCGTTGTTTCTCCGCCTAAATTCAACCGCTTTGCCCACAGCTTCTCGCATATTTTTGCCGGCGGTTATGCGGCGGGTTATTACAGCTACAAATGGGCGGAAGTATTGTCCAGCGACGCGTTTTCGCTGTTTGAAGAAAAAGGCATTTTCGACCAGGAAACCGGCCAAGCCTTTTTGACCAACATCCTTGAAAAAGGCGGCAGCGAGAACGCAATGGAATTATTTATCAACTTCCGCGGCCGTAAACCCACCATTGACGCCTTGCTCAGACATAACGGCATAACGGCATGAAATACAAAGACCTGCGCGACTTTATCAAACAGCTGGAAAAACAAGGAGAACTCAAGCGCATTACCGTTGAAGTCGACCCCTACCTGGAAATGACCGAAATTTGCGACCGTACCTTAAAACAGGGCGGCCCCGCATTGCTGTTTGAAAATCCCAAAGGTGCCAATATTCCAGTACTGGCCAACCTTTTTGGTACGCCGCGTCGGGTCGCAATGGGTATGGGCGCAGACTCGGTCACCGAGTTACGCGGTATCGGCGAGCTACTGGCTTACCTAAAAGAACCCGAACCGCCAAAAGGCATGAAGGATGCGTGGGAGAAATTCCCACTATTCAAGCAAGTGTTGAATATGGCACCTAAATTAATCAGCTCCCCGCCTTGTCAAGAACTGGTAAGAGCAGGCGATGAAATCGATCTGGGCGCTTACCCTATCCAGACCTGCTGGCCGGAAGATGCCGCGCCCTTAATTACCTGGCCGCTGGTGATTACCAAAGGCCCGAATAAGGAACGGCAGAATCTCGGCATCTATCGCCTGCAAGTCATCGCCAAAAACAAAGTCATCATGCGCTGGCTGGCGCATCGCGGTGGCGCATTGGATTTTAAAGAATTCCAGGCCGCCCATCCTGGCCAGCCCTTCCCTGTTTCTGTCGCTTTAGGCGCTGATCCTGCCACCATATTGGCCGCCGTCACGCCGGTGCCGGACTCCCTGTCCGAATACGCGTTCGCCGGTTTATTGCGCGGCAGCAAAACCGAAGTCGCCAAATCGCTGATTAACGATTTGCAGGTTCCGGCCAGCGCTGAAATCGTGCTGGAAGGCTTTATCTATCCCGGCGAATTCGCGCCGGAAGGCCCTTATGGCGACCATACCGGCTATTACAATGAAGTCGCTGATTTTCCGGTATTCACTATCGAACGAATCACCCAGCGCCAAGCGCCGATTTATCACAGCACCTACACCGGCAAACCACCCGACGAACCGGCCATTCTGGGCGTGGCATTAAATGAAGTGTTCGTACCCATTTTGCAAAAGCAATTCCCGGAAATCATCGATTTTTACCTGCCGCCGGAAGGTTGTTCCTACCGTATGGCCGTGATCAGCATGAAAAAGCAATATCCCGGTCACGCCAAACGGGTAATGCTGGGTACTTGGTCATTCCTGCGCCAGTTCATGTACACCAAGTTTGTGATTGTCGTTGATGACGATATTGATGTGCGCAATTGGCAGGATGTAATCTGGGCGATAACCACCCGCATGGACCCAGTCAGAGACTTAACCATCCTCGAAAACACGCCAATAGATTACCTCGATTTCGCCTCCCCGGTTTCAGGCTTAGGCTCCAAAGTAGGGTTTGACGCGACCAATAAATGGCCGGGGGAAACCAACCGGGAATGGGGCAGAACGATCGTGATGTCGCCCGAGGTGGTCAAGAAAGTAGATGAGATGTGGGATAGTTTGTTTTAGCGGTGGGAGAGAGGGCAATCTGATGAACTGGCCGTCCGAATGGGTGATCCGTGAGCTATTATTTTGATAGCTGAGCGTACAGAATCTGTGCCGGTTTCAATCGAGCAGCGAGTCCTGTAGGCATCGCCTACCATTTTACCGATACCCACAGTCAGAATAGCCTTACTTGATCGCCCGTAATAAATTGCCGCAATACAGCTCCTTGCCGGTTTTTGTCGGCATCCACAGTTGTTTTATTTCCAGTTGATGCGCGGAAAAATACTGCTCGGCAATGGTTGCCAAATCGGTCAGTTCCACTTTAGGTGAGTAGGTGTTAACCATTAAAAAAGCGCCCGGATTCATCAGTCCATACGCTGTTTCTATCAAACCGGGCAGGTGATTTTCCAACTTCCATTTTTCGCCTTTGGCACCCAACCCCCAGGCGGGTGGGTCCATGATGATGCCATCATATTGTTTGCCACGTTTCAATTCGCGCCGGGCGAATTTTAACGCATCCTCATGCACCCATTTGATGTCGGAAAGGCTACCCGGCAATGGTTCCATGCATGGCTCTACCTCCGGCATAACCCACCGGGATGCAGGGGATGCCGATTCTGCATGGAGCAAAATATCTGTCCCTGCAGTCGTACGCTGCCTATTCTCGTTGGCCCAGGTAAGCAGCTGTTTGACTGAGTCCACATGCACGACTTCCGCACCATTATCGCGGGCAACCAACGATGCCGCGCCGGTGTAGGCAAATAAATTCAAGATCTTCTGACCGGCGCTAACCCGTTCTTTAATAAAACGCCAGTTTGCCTGTTGTTCCGGGAACAGGCCCACATGCTTGAATTTGGTTAGTTTTAAGCTGAAGTTTACGTTTCCGTAAGAAATAAGCCACTGCTCAGGCGCATGCGGCTTGATGTTAAGCCAACGGCCTTGGGTTGAAGATTGCTCTTCAAATTCCCAATGCGCCATCGTCTGCCATTGGGCGTAAGGCCACCCCGACTTGAAATTGGCTTGGATTTCCGGGCGGATGGTAATGATCTGTCCCCATCGCTCCAGTTTTTTGCCGTCACCCGCATCAAGCAGTTCGTAATCAGACCAGGGCAAGCCGTATTCGCGTAGGATTTTTTCTTGTGCCATCCACATTTTATTTCTAGATACCGGAGCGTTTTATTTGTTGACATCCTCCCCCGCCTAAAGGACATAGCTATCTACACAAGTTATTTTCCCGCTGTGCGATACAGCGTAGGGGTGATCCGGCACACCCTTATGTCTACGGGCTGTGCAAATATCGCGGGCGCGGCCCGCTCCTACGGAGGGCCATAGGATGTGCTGAACAACGTGAAGCGCATCGTTCGCGAGTGATACGCTTCGTGCCTCAGCACATCCTACGGCTCTTTAACTTGTGTAGATAGTTATGCCAACAAAAGAGGAGGCAAAACCAACTTGTAACTCATTGTATAATAGTACAAAAAAGTT
The DNA here is from genome assembly GCA_029946125.1 of Candidatus Methylobacter titanis. GTDB lineage: Bacteria > Pseudomonadota > Gammaproteobacteria > Methylococcales > Methylomonadaceae > Methylobacter_A > Methylobacter_A titanis. The sequence goes on along the minus strand of JAQSDX010000055.1, from coordinate 1,907 downwards.
GTGTAGATACTTATGCCTAAAGGAAGGGGATTCCTAGTTGCCTAAGAGTGAGTGTGTATTGCTACTGCTCACTGGTTTCTGCTGCTGACGGCATTATTGCACCGTTCACTTCACAGACTAGCCCCGTCTATCCGACGGATGTTTTACTTTTGTACGGTTATTCGAGACTTCACACAATTTGCCTGGTTATCGCTGATGGTGCTTTTGAAGTCTTTTAAAACTAAGTTGCCGTCACTGAGAGAGCCTAAGCGTCCTCTGGTAGCACCGTTTAATTTTAACACAATAGAGACTTCATACTATGGAAAATACGAAACTGAGCCGCTTACATCCCCGCCCTGAACGGCGAAGTTTTACGCTACTTAACGATAAAAATTTATAGTTTATGGGCGGAAAGACGAATTTCCAAACAGCTTCTTAGGAATGTAGATGTTATTGTGAATAAGGTTAATAAAGGGGCGCATACTAACTACAATAAAGCTATTGGCATGGTTAGCGCTGACGTGATTCATTTTATGAATACAGATGATTGGATCGCGCCGAATCGCGTGAAATCTGTTGTTGATGCCTATTGTGATGCTATAGATCAAAAAATAGCAGATACTTTTTGGGGATTTGGTAAAGTATTACTGATCGATGAAGATAATCAATCCATCTCTGGCGATGGGTTCTGGCAGTATCTCACACATATCATTGATTACTCAGTTCGATATATGCCATCCACCAGTTTTCATTTGTTGAGGGACAACCTTACGATCTCAACCGGGAATATTTTTGTTTCATCTGTATTAGCAAAGAAACTTGGTGGATTTAACAACTATAAGTATGTACATGATTGGGACTTTGCTCTCAGGTGCATATTATTCGCAGAACCAATAATTTTGGATAATTTTAATGCAGAATATATGTACCGACACCACCCTGGAAATTCATTCAGAAAGCTCGGCCACCTTGGACATCTAGAGTCTTTTGAGGTGCTATATCGCTATTTTTCTAATGCGATGTTAAGACTTCCGGAAAATACAAAGACTTTTTCACCAAGCAATTATGGTGCTGTGATAGTGAAGGCTTTTTTGGCCGAAAACCCCGCGCATCAACAGATTGCTGAAAAAGTAGTTAATCTTTCCTCATACATCTAAGCAGCGCAAAAGCGGCTCGGGCATCATTTACTACGGAATATCTTATCGCTCCCGGAATCAAATTATTATTGGTGCTAAATGTTATATCTTCATGTTGGCCTACATAAGACTGGAACTACATCTTTTCAATATACTTGCATTCAAAATAGGCATCTTTTGTTTGATGTTGGAATAGACTATCCAGAGGATCCGTTGCTTACGCTCGGGTCATTTCAACACCTTGCATTTTCACATTCATTTGCGAATATCCAAAATGTTGTACCCAATGTTGGATTTCGCGAAGGCTGCGATGTTTTCATTAGCTCGGAAGAAATTGTTAATTCGCTAGATAATTTTTCTGACGAAGAAGTATTAGATACTTTTGATTGGCTTAGACTCCATTTTGGAGGATTGGTTATTGTTCTTTCTGTCAGAGAGCAACGTGCTCTTGCAGAATCGCTGGTGCGCGAGTATGCAGAAGGTGCGGGGTTTTATGGCTTGCGTGAATTTTTACCTAAATATAGAGAGAGAGTTTCTAGGCTACTCAGACTTGCTGTGACTTTCCCTTTGGCAGTGGTCGATATTGAGAAAAAGCCATTGGATATGACCTTGTCTAGTTATTATATTTATGTGGCAACGGGAAGAAAAGTTGTATTACCTGAGATCGTTGCAAATGCTACTAAGAACAAGAGGGTTATGCAGTTTTTTTTGAGCCCATTTCGTGGGTTCTATTCATCCTTACATTCAACTCATAAGTGCAATCGCTGAGAATCGGACTTGAAGGGGGCTAGC
>JAQSDX010000054.1 GCA_029946125.1 Candidatus Methylobacter titanis | reverse complement strand
GCCGGTCACATGGTAAAAGCTTGTGGGCTGGGCTTGCTGTGAATGATTCGGCATATTCAGACAACTACAGAACTGCAAGCGGTCGGTAAACGGGTGCAGACGGTGCAGATAAACGGCGTTTTCGTAAAGTTTTCCTGTATTTTTTTCCGTGAGGACTTTATGGAAAACGGCAATCATCTGCACCGTCTGCACCCGAATCATTAAAAACCAATATCACTTGTTCAATATGTTAAACAGCAATCCATTTAATATTTTAAACAGGCTAAGACTGGGCTTGGAATATCCAGCGAAGCCAAACAGGTGAAGGATTATTCTCCTCCACCTGCAAAGGCAACCAACAGATGTTATGTTATAACATCGCACTTTTTAACTTAAGAGACAAAAAACAATGAGTAATCTTGACCACGCGTTAATCGAAAAAATAACCAAAGCCCGCTTAGAAAATCCGCTAAAGGTTCACAGCCCGATTCCAAAGCACAGTCCGATAAGCGCCGAGGAATTAAGCGCAGCAATTGAGTCAACACCGGCAGTCGAAAAACCAAAGCCTGTTTACTGGTGGAAAACCCAAATGGCGAATAAAACCAGTCGATAATCTTTAACCAAAGCCGCCTGATTGATGCTGGCGGCTACAAGACATATATTTAATATTTTAAACAACAATCCATTTAACATATTAAACGTGCTACAATCGCTTATCATTTAATATATTAAACAGGTAACAATCATGCAATACGATGGTAAAGGCAAGCTGGCCGAAGCGATAGCGGAACTATGCGGGGTATCAACAAAAAGTCAGGTTCGTATTGCCGCGCTGATTAAACAGGCTAAAACCGAACTTGGAATCACCAGCAAAGCAAAACAGATGCCGGATGATATGAAGCTGGCAATTTATCGCTGGCATTATGAGCGGTTAAACCCTGTTCAAGATGTTAAACAGGATGAGGGTATTCAGGTTGATGATGAAAAGCCGGTATTGTCACCGGATAGCCTTGTTTGTGATGTTAAACAGACCAAGGGCGACAAGCTGGAAGTTCTACCCGATAGCACCGTTCAAAATGTTAAACAAGATAATCCAGTTCTGGATGATGACGCTATAGACGACCCTGTTTATGATTTTAAACAGGTTCATTTTGCACTAACCATTCCGCACAACGGCAAGCCAAAGCGTACCACCGTTATGCTGGAAGGCTACCTTGTGAAAGCATTGCAGCGTAAGCACGGGCTGACCGATAACGCAGCAGTACGGGCATGGATTGAGCAGGCCATTAAATCCGATGGTGTCCGGTTCGACAGCAGCGCACCATTAACCCGGCAACTTAAGCGCGTTATTATTGAATCGTTTGTTTAATATTTTAAATGGTTGAAAAATGAGTAAACGAGAGCCATTAGAGTTCGATTCAATAACGGGCGAGGTGTCAGAGTACACCCCTACCGGCAAACCGAGCCGATACCGCGCTAAATTGGACACACTGGGCGACATTAAACGCGAGATGAGCAAGGTGTACAGGGAAAATCGGAGCGGCCTATCAGACGTACAGGACTCAACTAAACAAATTTGGATGTTGCAGGCAATCGGCAAGCTCATTGTTGATTCTGAACTAGAAGAGCGTATCGCCAAGTTAGAGAACAACTTATGAAAAACCTTGAAGTCAGACTGGCAAAACTTGAATCGAAATGCGGCCGGCCTAGTCGTGGTCTGGTTATTTTCTTACGCGTCGGAGATGATGACGAACAAACGGCACTGGCCGCTGAATATCAACGCCTTGGCCTGGAACCAATGCCGGACGATAGTGTTATTTGCTTTCGTGCCGTATCAGCAAGGCGCGAGTCGTGAGTATTAAAACCAGATTGAAATCACTTGAAGCCAAGCAACCGCGCGGAATAGCGCCGTGTGTCGTCGTTTATCTTGCACCGGGCGACAGCGAGCAGGTCAAGATGGAGAAACGGCGGCAGGTCTACGCAGCGCATGGTTATGTTTATCGTCCTGAAAATCCGCTTATATATCTGACAATTAACCGAAGTGATGAATCATGCAGCTAATCGGCAGAATAAAAGCCCTTGAGGCACTGGCGCGACATAAAACCCAGAGTGATAAGCCGATAGACTTTATTTCCGAGTTCGGCAGTCCCGGCGACTATGACCCGGATTTATTCGAGCTATTGGCTTTGACCACCGGGAGGCGCGTTATCTTGCCCAATACGGAATTAAACGGCGCACAGCTCAGGCGTGAGCGCTGGGGGTACGCGTGAGCATCAAACTTTGGCATATCAGAAAGCCCACTCCCTCGCGCGCGGAGGACACATATTGGATACTGATTTTCAGTAGCGTACCAAACCCACTCCCTCGCGCGCGCGGAGGACACTATTTTTGCGGCCTTGTCGCCGTACCGTGCCCGCCCACTCCCTCGCGCGCGCGGAGGACACGCTCGCAAAAACTACGACCGCCCTTCACCGCCTGACCCGTATAACGTACGTGGCAGCACTCCCACAATACGGGGAGTCCTATTCGACAGCGCATAACCCCCGCTGGGGGGAATCAATTCAAGCAGCCGCCAAGCCGCCGGAATAATTTCCAGCGGTCGTGGTGCGAGTGGCCGAATGTGGGTCTCTTGTATTCACCTGTCAGGAGTGTAAAACCTGCATCCCGCGACAGGCAGACTTGTTTTAATTTCCCCCACTGGGGGGGATTCAATATCCAAGCCTCAAATTGAGGATGGAATCCGGCAATGGTTGCGGCTGTTTTTTTAGAAATGTCACAGGAGTGTCACACGGGAAATTTCAGGCATAAAAAAAGCACTTGGTTTTAACCTAAGTGCTTGATTTGTATGGTGCGCCCGAGGGGATTCGAACCTCTGACCACAGCCTTCGGAGGGCTGTACTCTATCCAGCTGAGCTACGGGCGCATGAGGCGTATTCTAACCGATCATCGCGGCAATTACGACAACATTGTTTTCAAGTGCGTCAGACTGGCTTTGCCGCGTTCCTTGATGACTTCCGGGGCCAGCTGTTTTTTGTTGACCCATTCCAGATCGTCTTCGGGCAGTTCGCTTAAAAACCGGCTGGGCTCGCATTCGGCAATTTCGCCGTAACGTCTGCGATGGGTGCAGTAGCTGAAGGTACAGGTGCGCTGGGCGCGGGTGATGCCGACGTAGGCCAGACGGCGTTCTTCTTCGATGTTGTCGGTTTCGATGCTGTTTTGATGGGGCAGGATGTTTTCCTCTATGCCGATCAAAAACACATGCGGAAATTCCAGGCCCTTCGCAGCATGCAAGGTCATCAGGCTGACCTGATCGCTGATCTCGTCTTCCTGATTGCGCTCCATGATGTCCATCAGCATGATTTTGGCGACAATTTCCGCCAGCGGTTTTTGACCGTCGGTTTCTTTATCGGCTATGCGCTTTAGCCATTCAACCAGTTCGTAGACATTTTTTAGCTTGCGGTCGGCGGCTTCCTTGGTTTTGCTTTCTTCCTGCAAATATTGCGAATAACCGATCTGATCGATGAAGTGTTCGATCACGGCAAAGGTATCGCCCCTATCAATACGGTCTGCGGTATCGAGCGTCCAGTCGCGGAATTTTGCCAGCCGCTGCATGGCTTTTTCCGACAGCTTTTGGCTCAAGCCGAACTCGGTGCAGGCGGCAAACAGGCTGATATGCCGCTCGTTGGCATAGGCGCCGAGTTTTTCCAGCGTGGTCGGGCCGATTTCCCGTTTGGGGGTGTTGATTACGCGCAAAAATGCCGCATCGTCGTCCTGATTAACAAACAGGCGCAGGTAGCCGAGGATGTCCTTGATTTCCGAGTAGGCGAAAAACGAGGTGCTGCCGCTGATGAAATAGGGGATGTTGTTTTCCCTTAAACCTTTTTCGAACAAGCGGGACTGATGATTGCCGCGATATAAAATCGCATAGTCCTGATAATTGCCGCCGGTCTTGAATTTATGATGGATGATCTCGGAAACGATCTGCTGGGCTTCAATCAGCTCGTCTTTATGGCTTAAAACCCGTAGCGCATCGCCATAACCCAGTTCGCTCCACAGGCGTTTTTCAAAGGCATGGGGGTTGTTGGCGATCAGCTGATTGGCGACTTTTAGGATGCGTCCGGTGGAGCGGTAATTCTGCTCCAACTTGATGACTTGCAGACGGGCGTAGTCTTTTTGCAGTTGCGCCAGATTCTCCGGCTGCGCGCCGCGCCAGGCATAGATGGACTGATCGTCATCGCCGACCACGGTAAACCGGCCCAGGTTACCGGCAATCAGGCGCACCAGCTGGTATTGGGTGATATTGGTGTCCTGGTATTCATCGACCAGCAGATAGCGGATCTTGTTTTGCCACTTTTCCAGAATGGCCGGGTGTTGTTGAAACAGCAGCACCGGCAACAGAATCAGGTCGTCGAAATCGACCGCATTGTAGGCTTTTAAGCTGCGGGTGTAGTCGACGTACAGATTGGCCGCCGGGTATTCGGTGGCAGCCGCCAGGGTTATAGATTGTTCCGGAGTGACAAAGGCGTTTTTCCATTGGCCGATTTGCCGGGCATAGCTATCGATGTTGTCGATGTCGCAATCCTTGGCGCCGTGGCTGATCAAGTTGCGCAGCAGGGTATGCTTGTCTTGTTCGTCGAACAGCGTAATGCCGGCTTTGTAGCCCAGCGTCTTGGATTCCGCACGCAATATATCAAGCCCTAGGGAATGGAAGGTGGATACCCGCAGACCGCGCTGTTGATTGTTATCCAGCAGTTTGGACACCCGGGTTTTCATTTCCCGTGCGGCTTTGTTGGTGAAGGTCACCGCCGCAATATGCCGCGCAGGCAGGCCTTGCTTGACCAGGTAGGCGATTTTTTCGGTAATCACCCGGGTCTTGCCGCTGCCTGCTCCGGCCAGCACCAGTAAGGGATGATCAATCGCTTTAACCGCAGCTTGTTGTTGGGGGTTTAATTTGGACATTGATACCTATAAAAAAAATTCACCACAAAGACACGAAGGCCACGAAGAAAAAATATAACACTTCATGTTTTCGTGGTGTTTTCCTGTGACTTACGTTATTGATTGTTTGCAGACCGATTGCGCCAATATCCCGGTTTACGGTGGCAGTGCATGACAGAAAGAATGAGCACGTAATCCTTTTCGATTGAGTAAAGAACGGCATAAGGAAAAACACGGGTTAAACATCGGCGAATGTCATCTTCAATTATCGACCAACGTTCAGGTGCTTCAATTATCTGTTGGATGACATGTTCGACCGCTGACATGAAGCGTAGCTCCAATCCAGGTTGACAACTTGCATAATATCGAGCGGCGTGTTCATATTCGGAAAGCGCCTCTGGATGAAACTTAAACCTCATTTCGCAACAGATTTCCGCACATGCTCCAAAGCATCCTGCCCAGGGATGGTTGTAACCGCACCGCTTCTGACATCATCACGACGAGAGCGGGCTTCAGCAACCCAAAGCTGTCGGATATAAACATCCTCCAAAGGGTCAAGACTCTCAACCAAACGATCGGCAAGTAATGCGCGAGCATCGCTGGGAAGAGCAAGCGCTTCTTCGGCTATTTGTTCAATAGTGAAACTCATGATCAGGACTCCGATTGTGTTACTTAAAAAATATCTTATTTGTCCCCAGTACAGCTGGTTCCCAAGTTGAGATTGGGAACCAGTCTAATATATACATTCTACACAGCAAAACGCATTAAACCTTACGATCCAGCTTGCGGTAACTGATCGCCTCGCTTAAATGCGCGGTTTCTATATTTTCCGACTGGGCAAGATCGGCAATGGTGCGCGCCAGTTTCAAAATCCGATGATAAGCCCGATGCGACAGGCCGAATTTGTCCATCGCCTGTTCTAAAATCTGATGACTTTGTTCGGACAATACGCACAGCTGTTTCACTTCCTTGGCTGACAACGCCGAGTTGGCTTTGCCGCTACGCGCCATGGCAAGATTGCGCGCCGCAACCACGCGCGCCCTGATGTTCTCGCTGCTTTCTTCGCCATTTGGCGAGCCTTTGCGCAACACTTCATGCGAAATTCTGGGCACTTCCAGATGCATGTCGATACGATCCAGCAACGGGCCGGACACTCTGGCGCGATAGCGTATGACTTGCTCGGAGCTGCAATGACAACGCCCCGAAGCATCGCCCAGGTAACCGCAAGGACACGGGTTCATTGCCGCGATCAGCTGAAAGCGTGCCGGAAAATCGACTTGCCTTGCGGCGCGGGAAATGGTGATGTGTCCGGTTTCCAACGGCTCTCTCAACACTTCCAACACCTTACGGTCGAATTCCGGCAACTCGTCCAAAAATAAAGTTCCGTTATGCGCCAGCGATATTTCTCCGGGCTTGGGATTGCTGCCGCCGCCGACCAAGGCCGCTGCCGAAGCGGTATGGTGCGGGGCTCTATAGGGCGGCTTGAGCCAGTTGGCGACATCCAGGCCCTTATCGCTGATTGAGGCTATCGCGGCGGTTTCCTGCGCCTGCTGTTCGGTCAACTGCGGCAAAATAGTCGGCAAGCGCGAGGCAATCATCGATTTGCCGGTGCCGGGCGGGCCTAACATAATCAAATTATGGGCACCGGCGGCGGCAATCTCGAAGGCGCGTTTAACGTGATATTGGCCGTGAACATCGGCAAAATCGACATCGGTTACCGGAATGGGCGGCTCTTCCTGCTGGAACTCGATCTGAATCAAATGCTGCCCGGTCAGGTGGGCGCAAACGTCGAGCAGATGCAGGGCAGGGATGATTTCAATATCCTTGACCAATGCCGCTTCAGCGGTATTTTCCTTGGGCAGTATCAGTTTCCGGTGATTATTCCGGGCTTGTATCGCAATCGGTAACACGCCGTTGATAGCACGCAGTTCGCCGCCCAGCGACAACTCGCCGACACATTCGTAATGATGCAGATGCGCGCCGGGAATCTGGCCGGATGCGGCCAGAATGCCTAAGGCGATTGCCAGATCGAAACGTCCGCCTTCTTTGGGTAAGTCGGCAGGCGCGAGGTTGACGGTGATGCGCTGCATCGGAAACTCAAACTTGGAGTTTAATATCGCGCCGCGAACCCTATCCTTGCTTTCTTTAACCGCCGTTTCCGGCAAGCCGACAATATTCAGTGCCGGCAGGCCATTGGAAATATGAACTTCGACAGTGACCAAAGGCGCTTCTATACCGGAGCGGCCGCGACTGTAGATAACCGCTAAGGACATGACAATTTGTACATGCCTGCGACTGCCAGGGATGGCAAAAGTGCCATAATCAGTCGTGAGCTGATGGGGTCAGGTCTTCTTTAGTTAACACGTGCGGCTCCATCTCGGCGACGCGTTTTTCCAGGTCTTCGAGCTTTGAACGGGTTTTTGCCAACACCAGTTTTTGCACTTCAAACTCTTCCCGGGTTACCAGGTCCAGCTTGCCTAATGCGCCCTGCAAAATGGCATGGAAGCTTTTTTCAAGATCGTTTTTCAGGCTGTTTAAGCCGGGAGGTATGGCGCCCGCCAAACGGCTGGCAATATCATCAAGGGCTTTAGGATCAAACATTAGAGTAATCTCGTATTATTTAAGAGCTGTAGGGTTATAGGTTGGGTTGCGAAAGGAGGCAACCCAAACTACTTACAAGTTAAACGCTTTTTTAAAAAACTCAGGCTGAGCCAAAGCCGCTTTGTGTATATCGGCATTATAGTAAGCCGTATCGAACGGCTTGTTCGCACAGTCTTGTTCCCTGAATTGGCTCAAATCGCCTTTGCCGGCAATCGTTGCGCTCCACCAGCCGGAAGGATACAAACATTGCGGAAAGAATAAAGTCTGCAAATGGTTAAAGCCGGAGGTGCTCATTGCGTCGCGCATTTCGCCGATCAGCTTCATGTGGAGCAGCGCCGATTCGCTTTGCTGCACCACCATGCCGTTTTCCGACAGACAGGCAAAGCAATCGCGGTAAAAGTCTTCGCTGAATAAACCTAAAGCCGGGCCAATCGGGTCGGTACTGTCAACGATAATAATGTCCACCGAATTCGGCTCGGCATCTTTTACCCATTTAATGCCGTCGATAAATTTCAAATCGGCTCTGGGGTCGTTATTGGATTCGCACAACTCGGGGAAATAAATTTCCGCCAAACGCGTTACCCGCTCGTCAATGTCAATCTGTACCGCCTGTTCTACCGAGGGATGCTTTAACACTTCTCTTAACGTGCCGCAGTCGCCGCCGCCGATAATCCACACTCTTTTTGGCTCGGGATGGGTGAACAAAGCCGGATGACTGATCATTTCATGGTAAAAAAAGTTGTCACGGGTCGATACCATCGTACAGCCGTCAATCACCATCAAGTTACCGAAGGTTTCGGTTTCATAGATTTCAAGATGTTGAAACTCGGATTGCTCCTCGTGCAACTTTTGTTTAATTTTTAACGAAAAGGCCGATCCAGCCTCTGGGACTTGCTCGGTAAACCACTGGGAGGGATTTAGCATGATGTATTCCTGAAGAAACCAATAAATAGCTGGGTATTATAGTAGAACTCGGCATTTTTTAGGTATAAAACAACCTTTACTAGGCTGGGTGCAGCCCAGGCGTCGTTTTTTTATCGGGGATCGCGGGCGTCTCGACCGCATTTGTTGCGGTCAGTATTATCTACGCGTCGGGCGGCTATAGGTCGGGTTAGGGAGCGATGCCATCGCTCTTTTAATAGCCTCAACTGTCCTGATTTAAGTGCAAAGCCACTATATGATTATAAGTACAACATAGCGGACAAACTTTCGTTCGTAGGTACGCTATCGTACAGACGGACGAGGTGTGCTGCTTTACATTCATTCCCTGAGTAGAGGTATCAAGACCGACGAAAAATATCTTCGGATTTGTGTGCAGCAGCAAGTTGAAGGCACTGGAAGCCAAGGTTATATCCTACTTCTTACCGGATCCAACGATCCGAGTCTTTATCATTAACAGAAATGGGCGATTAAGCCCATTAAATGTCTAATTTTTGGGAGAACAGCTATGACTTTGGAACAAATCAAAGATACATCAACAGAATTAAAAGGGAGATTATCGAAGAACGGACAGGGATGCACTTCCGACCAAACCGCAGGGCAGAGACGCGTAGCCATGAGACCATTCTTGGCTGTTGGCGTGATGAGTCTCGTCGTTGGTCTCAGTGGATGCATGATCGTCGATTCACCGATCAAAGGGGTTATGGGGACCGAAGTTATCTGGGGTGATATAGCGACAGGGGAAACTGCCTCCTCTGGTTCGTTGAAGGAGGGCAAAGCCTGCGCGGAATCCATTCTGGGCTTGCTGGCGCGGGGTGACGCCAGTGTGCGCGCGGCAAAGGCAAACGGCAACATCAAAGAGGTCGTTTCGGTGGATCACTCGGCGAGGAACTTGCTCAACATTGTCGGCGAATGGTGCACGATAGTGAGAGGCCGCTAGGCGCCTTGTTGCCGATTCACGCGACAGCAAAGAAAGAGGGGCGGCGGGCGTCTCATAGGCTGATCGGGAGCGCAAGCTCCTGAATCAGGTCCGGCTAGCATTATCGAAGCGGAGCAACCTGTTCTGGCTGAACTTCATCAAATGGATTGCCCTGCGGGTTAGACGATAGTTGTTTCGCTATACATCTTTGCCGAGCAGGGTTAGCGCTTGGATATGCGTATGCGCCGGCTGGAGGTGCCGGATGATGACGTCGGGTCTTGAGGCGGTTGTCTGCTGTTAGCACTGCTCATTGCTGCTGATCACGCAATAATTCAGCAAACTCTTGCGCCGGTATAGGGCGGCTTTTAATATAACCCTGATACATATCACAGCCTTTTTCCTGTAAAAATGCCAGCTGCTCTGCCGTTTCCACGCCTTCGGCCAAGACTTTAAAGCCAAGAATATGACCCATGGCAATAATGGTGGCGGCGATTTCCATGGGTAGCAATCCTGTCTTGCCAAGGTATCGCCATTGGAACAGGTGGCGGTGGTTTTTAATCCAAGATCAATGCCTATTTGACCGCCTTCCGCCTGCCTTATGTCAACGTCAACATGAACAACAATATTAAAATACTAGCGACCGCGTGCATTCTGGCTAAAACAGCCGGAACGAAAATCAAATTGGCTCAAGCCGTAGCTGACCCAAACTTTGAAATAAAGTCCCGCGTATCTGACCTGACCATTAACCCACTTAGCAGCACCCGATTTAAACGGAACCCAGCCTAGTGCCCGTCTTGCGCCACCTGAGCAGCGCCAATGCAATTTGTTTTTCTTGAATTGCTTTCTGGCTTTGGCATGAACGGCAATGGTTTCCTGAACCGCCGTCGAGTCGATTATCATGCCGCGCTCTTTGCGAATGCCTTTTAAGTCTTTCATCAACTCAAACGCCGAGGTGCCGAAATTCATGTAGCCGACTTCCGGCACGAAAACCCAAGAGAATTCATCCGAATACGCATTAGCGGCGTTCCAGACTTGATTCACGTCAAACGCCATACGATTTAACACGCTGGCGTGTTTATCGTGGACTCTGACTGACAATGTTTTAATTATGGGTTTCATCGCACCCAATGGTACGCCATTCATTTTATGGCCAAACAGCTTAAGCGGTTTCACATTCAGATGACCCCCGAACTATTCTCAATATGACATGACAAAGCCCAGCGAAGATCAATTTCAATAGCTAAGTGGATAACATTAGCATTAACGGAATGGCTGGAAACAAAATAGATCAAGATCATCTTTACATCCCCCACCTGAAGGAAGTGGCTTTACGGACTCTTTGGTAAAGAGTTCCCGGTTATCAGTTCTTGTCGGAATGCTCTTCTGGTGAAGATGCCAGTAAGGCAAATAACCTTTCAAAATCTACCGGCTTGAGTAAGTAATGGTTGAAACCCGCAGATTGAGCAAGTTCAATATCCGCTGGTTGTCCGTAACCCGTTAAGGCGATCAGGAGCGCATTCTGGGTCTCCGGTAATGTGCGTAGCTTTTTAGCTACCTCATAGCCGTTCAAATCGGGAAGACCAATATCGAGCAGCACCACCTGCGGGTGGAAAACGGGTGCTTGTTCAATCGCTTTGATGCCGAAGTTGGCAATTTCCACCTGATGGCCTTCCGCTTCCAACACCATCATCAGACTTTCGGCAGCATCGTTATAGTCATCTACGACCAGAATGCGGTACTTTGGTGTCAGTAATACGGATTCAGTTATCTCGACTGCAACAACTGATGAAGCCTTCGATACAGCCGGTAACCGTACCGAAAAGGTGCTGCCATGGCCGATGCCGGCACTCGCTGCCGTGACCGTGCCGCCATGCTTCTCAACCAGTTGACGTACCAACGTCAAGCCAATACCCAGACCGCCCTGCGAATGGGCTAGGGAGTGGTCGGCTTGGATGAAAAGATCGAATATCTGCGGCAGGATCTCGGGAGCAATGCCGACGCCGGTATCCCGGATATCTATGACCACATCAGAGCCTTCCTGCGTCACGCTTAGCGTGATTTTACCGCCCTCGTTGGTGTACTTGGCGGCATTATTCAGCAAGTTGGACAGCACTTGCGCTAACCGAACGCGATCGCCCTGGATCCATTGCGGCGTCGCAGTCTGATTAATGATTAACGCCTGTCCACGCGATTCAATCAGGGGATAGCTGGTTTCTACAGCATTATTGATAATGTCAGTAAGCTCAAGGTGCTCGACTTGCAATCTTATTTTACCCTGGATGTAGCGAGCTACATCCAGCAGGTCGTCAAGCAGCCGTACCATATGAGTCACCTGATGGTCGATAACATGACAAGCCTTTGCCAGTGTGGGATCTGTGATTTTCTGCCTGTTCAGCAATTGCACGGTATTGCGGATGGGTGCCAGCGGATTACGGAGTTCGTGGGCCAGCATCGCCAGAAATTCGTCTTTACGTTGATTGGCCAAACGGAGTGCTTCCGCAGTACGTTTGCTGTCGGTAATGTCGGTCGCCACACCCAGCACTTTGTTGCACTTATTGTTGTCGATCAGCGGAATTTTGACCGAATTGTACCAATGCACAGAGCCATCGGCATGGGTGACTTTTTCATCCGGGATGAACTGGGGCATACAACTATTTATAACGAGGAGGTCATTTTGATAGAAGCGAGTCACTTCATCGACATTGGCATTAAGGCTCTCCTCAGTTAGCCCGATTAAACCCTCAGTGCTTGTGCCATAGCACTGGGCTAAAGCCTGATTGCCTAAAAGAAACCGCCCCTCCCGGTCTTTGACAAAAATCACATTGGGTACCGCATCGATGACTTGTCTGAGGAAGGCACGTTCATGTTGCAATGCGTCCTGACTGCTTTTGATCTCGGTAATATCTTCAATCGTACCAAAACCGCTGAGCAGAGAGCCATCATCATCACATTCGATTTCAGCTTGTTCGCGCACCCATTTAATCTTCTGGTCTACGATAATTCGATGCTCAATATCGTAAGGTTTTCCGGCAAGTGCGTACTTCCATGCGGCGTCAACTAATTGCCGGTCTGCCGGGTGGACACAATCAAGAAATAATGGGTAGGTCAAAGGGACGCCTTTGGCTATGCCGAAAATTCGAAAAGTTTCGTCAGACCATTCCAGCTTATTATTACTGAGATCTATACGCCAGCTGCCGATATGAGCGACTGCCTGGGCATGATTCAGATCTCTCTGACTCTTACGCAAAGCCTCTTCGGCGTGCTTGTATTTGGTGATGTCGGTAAGTGAGATATGCATCGCCAGTGCATTGACGTCAGTGGTCACCCGCTGACAGTTAAGCTGCGCATGAAAATCAGCATTGTTACTGCGCCGGAGCAGCAGTTCGACAGTATGCTTTTCTTCTTTGTGTCGCATCAATTTCTTGAACAGAAGATACCATCGGTCGGCGTCTTTGGGGGCGACGATGGCAGAAAAATGACGGTCAATTAGCTCTCTTCGCTCTATGCCAAGAAGTGCGGCACCGGTGAGGTTGATTTCGTGGATCAGGCCTTCGTGGGTGAGGGTGAGATAAGCAACCGGAGCAAACTCATAGAGGTTTAGGTAACGAGCACGAGATGCTTCCAGGTCAAGATGGGATTGGCGCAACGCCTCGTTCTGCATTTCCAGTTCGATTTGGTGTATCTGGAGTTCATGTAGCAATACGTCGACGGGGGGAGTCACTAAATCCGTTAAAGAATCCTTGGTGGGTTGCGCGTCAGCTTCAGTTAGTAATGCATTTAGATTAATTAGTGCGTTATTCATACGTCATCACCTAACTATATGGAGTAGTATTTTTTTGTAAAAGTATACTACTTTGGGTCGTGAGTGAAATCTGTAATTTTCAATAGACTTGAGGTGACGACATGGCAAGCAAAATCCATAATATTGCCCTGACAAGCCGTTTCGACTCACCCCGAAATCTGGAAGAGACCTGGTCGCGCTATGTCCTGCTATAATACGACCACTTGATCCCGCGCTTATCATCAGGCGGGACTTGATTATTTTTCCTGAACTCGAAACCCTGTGAAACGTACGTAGGAGCAGCCGCACCATGACTTCCGAACTCTTGATTAACTTTGCGGTGCAGCTTTTTGGCACCGGGGCCGCATTCTTCCTCGCCTATCGGTCCTTCCAAAAACGCCGCATTCAGTTAGGCGCTGAACCGACGCTACCCCAATACTTTATCCGCAGAAGCACCTACTGGATAGGAATCGCAACGTACTGCACATTTATGGCGGCGCTTTATGGCTTACTGACTTGGCTGTGGCTGCCCTTGGAACCGCTGGTGACGCTGATCGTGAAGAACCTTGGCTCTGGAGAATTAGTGAATCTTCTGAATGGCTTGGACGGAAACACGATCATACCGTTGATTGCCGCCGGGCTGTTTCTATTTTTTATCGCCTGGGAAAGCCGGTTTAACCCCTTACTTATATTAAGGGACAGCATCCATGACGCTTTCGCCATTCCGACAAAAGCGGTAGAGGTCTATAACGCGCTCATTAGCTCGAGATTATCGGCGGTTGACGATAGCTTAAAAGCACAAATCGGCAATCGCCTGCTGGTGCCGAGCATCGATCCCGGCGATTTCGAAAAATCCAGCGCTACGGTCGAGTATAAATGGGCTCATAATTGCCTTCTTTTTGACCAGATGCAGAACTACGCCAACCAATCGTCCTTTCGTCGTCTTTTCAACGAACCCTCTCTGAAATGGGGGGAAATCTGTATCTCTTACAATGCGATGTCGGAAAAAGTGACCGTCTGGAAAGAAGCGGAACCCCACTATACCAAGACCGTTAACCTGATCAAGGAGCTGGATCAGCTCACCGGCCTGCTGTGTCGCTTACTCGCCGCTCTGGTCGTATTCGGGAGCGCAAGCGAGAAGGAGATATGGGCAACCGTGAAGCAGCTCGGCGGCAACGTCCACGAGGCCCGCCTGAAACACACCTATAAATATGTTCTGCTGTTCACGGCGGCCACCGCCATCGGAGTCATGTTGGGTCGGGAGATTTCGGTCTCGCTGCACAATGCTTTCCTGTTTCCCGATCAACCGCTGGCGCACTTTGATTACACTACGCTCCGGTGGATCGTCTATGCCATTGCGATCTATGTCCTTCCGATCGCGCTGGTCTTTATTTCACGGACGCTCGCCTTCAGACACCAACGGGGACAATCCGATCGATACTATGGGTTCTATATGGCCGTGATGATAACGGGGTTCATTGTCAGCACCACCGTATCCGCGCTTATTCTCGAGTTAGCTTACTACAAAGGTGATTTCAGCTTTCTGGAAAGCTTTATCCAACATATGCGCTGGGGAATTTTGCCCGCGTTGATGTGCGGTTTTGTGGCTTATCGAATGGACACGCCGGTAAGCGAAGCGGAAGATACAGGTAAACTCATTATGGCCGCTGCGTTGCGTTTTCTCGGTTGGGGATCGGTCGCCGTTATTATCATGCTTTATGCTACCGGCGATCTGGTTATCCAGGAAACGAATCTACGTTTCACCCTTGTCGGTACGGCTTTTTTCGTGCTCGGACTGTTAGGCGCGGCTGCCCGTTTCAAAACGGCGAAGTAAGATGATTAGCGAGTACTTAGTCACTGATGTTACGCATTGCCCACGAAAACCGCAAAAAGAGGGATTGATAATGGATAACGCTCCTTCACTGAATGACCGCGACGGATGTGAGTAGGGCGTGCCGTGCGCGCCTTAGCAATGAGTATGAAATAACGTGAGCCGGTTTTTAAACCATGAAGGCTTGAAGTCTTCAGCCTTTTATGGTCATTGCTTAAGTCTGTTCCTTAGCTCCCAAGGCGCGCACGGTACGCCCTACGGGGGATATTTCCAGACACGAAACAAGATATTTTCTGATTGCGATCTATCTTTTTCACGACGGTTCTAGACCGTGCGTAACTTCAGTTAGTCAATTTAGCCATGACCGGTGCCTGTAACTGTGGGGGCGGCTTTAGCCGCCGCCACATCCAGTTTGCTTAACCGTCAGAATAAAGTTGACTGAGTACTATTCCATTCCGTGACAGTGCTTCGTTTGAGCCACTATAGCTGCGGTCAAAATAACTTTTCGCGGGCGTTGTCTAAAATGGCGGTTACGGCGGGATGCTTCAGCTTCCGGCGTGCGGTAATGGCATAAAAACGTTCCTGCACCGCATCAATCCGGCCGACAACCTCGACATCGTACTGACGTTGAATTTCGGCCTCCACCGGGGTTGGCGCAACAAATAAACCCACACCGCCGCTGCCGAAAGTCTTAATCAGCGCACTATCCTCAATTTCTGCCTGGATTTTCGGGCTGATGCTTTCGGCATCGAACCACTGATCCAGCGAGCGCCGTAGCGCCGTGTTGCCGGTCGGCAATAAAAACGGCGCACCGGTCAGCGAGCGGGGGAAATCAGCACGATAAACAGCGGCCAGTTGCGCCGTACCAAACACAGTAACGGGACATTCGCCTAACAGGTGGTTAAAGGCCTTGGCGTCGCTGTTTGGCGTCAGCGGCGCGTCCGACAATACCAAATCGACGTTCTGCAAGGCTATTTCCGCCAAAAGCCGCTCCGCCTTGTCTTCATAGCAAAGAATTTGCACCGGCTCCGGTAGCCGCAACGCCGGTTCGATCAGGCGATAAACGACCAGCTTGGGCAGGGCATCCGCCACCCCGACAATCAGCCGCAACGGCCCGCCACTGGGGCGGCCTTTCAGGGTATTGGTCAGTTCCCGGCCCAGAGAAAAAATTTCATCCGCATAATGAAACACAATGCGCCCAGTGTCGGTCAGCACCAGTTTTCGCCCGTTCTTGTAAAACAGTTTTTCCCCAACCGCTTGTTCAAATACCGATAGCTGACCGCTAATGGTTGGTTGCGCTAAATGCAGTTTTTCGCAGGCGCGGCTGATGCTTTCTTCGCGCACCACATTCCAAAAATAAAACAAATGCTGATAGTTGATACGTTCCATAGTCACTGAATACATCGTAAATTTCGATACTTTCATTCTAAACATTCTATTTAACAATAACAAGTTTCAGCGCTATGCTAAAGCGTATGAATAAAGTGATTGCTATCGTTCCCACGCTGGAACATTACTGCCATTGAGCTAAGCCGAAAATAGTTAGGCTTTAATGCTTAACTTAAGGGCAGTGAAGCTTTCGCCTTTTACCTAATTTTTTCAACTAACCGTAAGGAAACCCGCTAATGCCTCCCTCGTCCGATGATAAAGAGCTCCGCCGCTCGATCCGCCTGCTCGGATCGGTGTTGACACGGGTATTGAAAGCACAGGCGCCGACCGAAGTCAGTGCCGCCGTCGAGCGCTTGCAACGCCGGTTCACCGGCTTGCTGCGCGATAACAGTCTGCCGAAACGGCTGCATTTACAGGAGGCTGTCGATGGCCTCAGTCCTGACGCTATCGGCGATGTAATACGGGTATTCAATCGCTATTTCAGCCTGCTCAATATCGCGGAGGAATCCTATTATTTGAAATTGCGCAGACAGCGGCAGACCGGGCACTATTGGCCCGGTTCCTTCCACGATACCTTGCTGGCGCTCAAGGCTTCTGGGGTAACGGCGGATAAGCTCCAGATACTGCTGGACGAATTGCTGTACCTGCCGGTGATGACCGCGCATCCGACCGAAGCCAAACGACGTACCGTCAAAAGTGCCTTGCGCAATGTATTTTTAAGCCATGATGCCTTGGCCGATAATCGTCTGAAGGGCTATTCCCGCCGCGACCTGCTCAACCGTCTGCAATGCCAGATTCAATTGTTGTGCAGGACCGACGAAGTGCGCACCCGCAAATTATGTGTGGCCGATGAAATTGATGCCGGATTGTTCTATTTTTCACTGTCGCTATTTCAGGCGACGGGCCAGGTTTACCGCAATTTTGAACGTTCCATCGTTGATGTGTACGGTGAAGAGGCGGCCTTGCATATCCGCTTGCCCAGTTTTTTACGCTTCGGCTCCTGGATCGGCGGCGACCGCGACGGCAATCCCAACGTCACCCCGGATACTACGGTGCTGGCCTTGCGTCTGCAAGCGCAGACCATTTTGCAGGAACACATTCGCCGCCTGGACGAATTATACGAACAGATGTCGCATTCCCATGGCTTCTGTGAATTGTCGGCCGAGTTTATGGACAGCCTGAAAGCCGACCGCAGCGCGCTTGGGGCGTCGATAGTGGAGCTGGAAAAGCCCTATCTGCAAGAGCCTTACCGGCACAAGCTGGCGCTGATGAAATACCGCATGAACTGCACCCTGATTCAGGTTCAGCAACGCCTGCGCGGCGAACAACCGCCGCCGGATCAGCACGCCTACCCGAATTTAGCGGCATTTTTAACCGACTTGCGCATTATCGACGCCTCCTTGCGTGGGCACGGCGATGCCGCCATTGCCGATTTGGAACTGCGCGACGTCATCCGCTTGGCTGAAACCTTTGGTTTTCACCTGATGGAACTGGACGTGCGCCAGGAATCAAACCGACATACCGACGCCGTAGCCGATATTCTGGCGGCCGCGCTGGGACTTGATTATCACGGCATGGATGAAAATCAGCGTCTCGACCTGTTGAGCGAAGCTATCGCCGCGCCGGGCGGGCTGATTTACGATGACGGTGCCTTGTCTGCCGCCAGCCGTGAAACCCTGGAACTGTTTGCCGTGATGGCGCGGATGGGGCGTGAAATCGGCGCGGATTGCTTCGGCAAGTATGTGGTCTCAATGACCCACTCCGCCAGTCACGTTATGGAGGTCATGTTGCTGGCCGCGCAAAACGGTCTTGTGGGTCGTGTTGGCGGCCATTGGTATTGTCATATCGGCGTCAGTCCGCTGTTTGAAACCATCGACGATCTCAACCGGATTGAAGACGTGCTCAATCGCCTGTTCGATACCCCGGTTTACCGTGAATTGCTGCGGGTTTCCGGGGACAGTCAGGAAATCATGCTGGGCTATTCCGATTCCTGTAAAGACGGCGGCATTCTGGCTTCGTCCTGGGGGCTGTCGCGGGCGCAACGGCAGATTATCGCGATTACCGAACAGCATGGACTCAAGTGCCGCTTGTTTCATGGTCGCGGCGGCACCGTAGGACGCGGCGGCGGTCCAACTCATGAAGCCATTTTGGCGCAGCCGCCGGACACCGTGCGCGGCAAGATTAAATTCACCGAGCAGGGCGAGGTGCTGTTTTACCGCTACAACAACATGGAAACTGCCATTTACGAATTGACCATGGGCGTGACCGGTCTGCTCAAGGCCAGTGTCAGTCTGGTGCAAGCAGTGCAACGCGACCATGCCGACGATTTATTCGTGATGGATGAACTTGCGCGGATTGGCGAACACGGTTACCGAGAACTGACCGAACGCACGCCCGGATTCCTGGATTATTTCTACGAAGCCACGCCGGTCGGCGAAATTGGCGGCCTCAATATCGGCTCGCGGCCGTCGCACCGCAAAAAGGGCGATCGCTCGAAAAATTCGGTGCGCGCTATTGGCTGGGTGTTCTCGTGGGCGCAGTCGCGGCAGACTTTTCCCGCCTGGTACGGCATCGGCTTAAGCCTTTCGAGCTGGTGCGCAGGCAAACCCGAGCGCCTGGAAAAATTGCAGGCCATGTACCGGGACTGGCCGTTTTTCCGCAACCTGTTGAGTAACGCGCAAATGGCGCTGAGCAAATCGGACATGAGTATCGCCAAGGAATACGCCGGTTTGTGCATCGATCCGGAAACCGGCCAGCGCGTTTATGGTTTAATCGCCAGCGAACACCAGCGTTGCGTGGAGTGGATTCTGGAAATCGCCAACACCGACCGGCTGCTGGCGGAAAATCCGGAACTGGCCGCTTCGCTGCAGCGCCGCGACGCTTACCTGGGGCCGCTCAATTATCTGCAGGTGTTTTTATTGCGCCGGGTGCGGGCAATCGACCCTGAAAATCAGGCCGAAAGCCTCTGGATGAAACCACTATTGCGCAGCATCAACGCGATTGCTGCGGGGATGCGCAATACCGGTTGACGGCTTTTGTCCGCGAAAAGCACGAAAGCCACAAAAAAAAGCGAATGAATAAAACCTGTGGGAGCGGGGCGGGGTGGCCGCTCCCGCAATCACTGGCGTACCAGCAAAAACAGAGAATAAAACCCATGCAAGAACCCACAGCAAGCATTATCAATACCGCTGCCGAATTGCTGCACAACGGCGGTTTAGTGGCGTTTCCTACCGAAACTGTTTACGGCTTGGGCGCCAACGCCTGCGACCCGGTAGCGGTGCGTCGTATCTTCGCGGCCAAGGGACGTCCTGCAGACCACCCGCTGATCGTTCACCTGCACAGCCCGGAAAATCTGGATTTTTGGGCGAAAGATATGACTGAATCAGCTTGGCGGCTGGCGGAACATTTCTGGCCGGGGCCGCTAACCTTGATCCTGAAACGGAGAAACGCGCCGTTGACGGTGACCGGCGGACAAGAAACGGTAGGCATACGCATTCCCGATCATCCGGTGGCTTTAGCGTTGCTAAAGGCATTCGACGGCGGTATCGCCGCGCCATCGGCCAACCGTTTCGGCCGGGTAAGTCCTACCCGGGCAAAACATGTGCGCGCGGAACTGGGTGACCGGGTCGATCTTATTCTGGAGGGCGGCCCTTGTCGTGTGGGCGTGGAATCCACCATTCTTAGCTTGGTGAATGACCGACCCCAACTATTGCGGCCCGGGTCAATCTCGCTGTCGGCGCTGCAACAGGTGCTCGGCACTGAAATTATCACCTCGGCGTCAGTCGGTGACATTCGTGCGCCGGGACTGCTCAAATCGCATTACACGCCGGAAACCCGTTTCGAGGTCCATCCAATACATGACCTTAAAAGGCGCAGTGATGAATTGGCGGGTTCCGGCATACGGACAGCGGTGATGTTCATCGGCACTGAGCACAAAGAACAGCCTGAAAATCCAGCGCTGACGCCGTGCTTTATGCCCGATACCCCGGCGGAATATGCCAGAAAGCTGTATGCTGTTTTGCGTTTGCTTGATCGCGCCGAATTTGGCGTGCTACTGGCCGAATCCCCACCCGATACCGAAGCCTGGCAGGCAGTCAATGACAGGCTGAAACGAGCGAGTTGTCAGTCACTGTGAGCAGCGCGGTTTTGTCCACCAAAAACCGGAATGACACCCATAAAAAAACCACCCAACCCGGTGACCGATTGGATGGTTCTCATTTTTCACACGATACCTTAGCTTTTCCAATCGGTTGAGTTTGTCCAGCATTGGGCGCTCTTCATAAGGCTCTTGCAGATATTGCAGTAGTGCCGGAAATAAACGACTGTCCATAGCATCCTGCAATTTTGTAAAACGCAGAATAAATTGATCTAGGCTTTGTACCTGCGCATCGGTCAGATACTCAAAGTCTTCCCCTGTCATCGGCAAAATGGGTGCGAGTAATGTTAATGCGTGACACAAATGTCTCGTTCCCAAGCTCCCGCTTGGGAATGCCTACCCTCAAGCTCTGCTTGGCAGCTTAAGAAGCAACACCACCGGCAACAAAGCGTCTTGCCCTGCATAAGCCCGCGCACTTGAATAACGCCAATGTGACTTGTTTTCGTGGGATTTAATGTAACCTGACCCCTTTTTTTCTGTGCAGTAACCGCCGGTATGGGTACTGCATTTCGGCAAGCTATACATCAGTCGTTTTACCGCTGCATCGTTGACAATGCTTTGACATGAACGATCCGGCTTTAGTGCTTGTGCAAGAAACATGGACAGTGTTTCTGTGGGAGGAAATAGCCGTTCTCGGTGTTCAGGGAGTGTTGATTCTATTGTTTCCAGAAGGTCTCGTGAAGTGAGTTGATTAAAAAAATCAAATGCGTCACTGGCTGTGGCGTAATGTTTTATGCGATGTTGTAGCGGTTGGGTTGAACGGTTAATATACATGGAAGCTGGCATTTAGATGGGTACGATGGTTTGGCGACTAAAGTTTTCCATCATGCCAGCTTTTTCTTTTTAATTCATTTGTTTATCGCTTAAGTAAGTGCCATTCGAGTCTGACCCCATTGACTGCCGTTATAGCAGCTTAACCAACGTAGCAATGACGGCGGCTTGGGCGATTAATGAACCCGCCATCCATTTTATCAGGTCAACTTTTAAGTCAGATGTCACCTTGTCAATTTTTGATTCAAGACGTAGCTCCATTTCGCGCAAATCACGTTTTGTTGCAAAGTCATTATCGCCCTGCGCTTCCTTAAACGCTTCTGAGAAAGCCTCTGCTTGGCTTTCAGGCACACCAGCATCCTTAAGTCTTCGTACAAATTTATGGGTATCAAACGTAATCGTCGTCATTTCGTTTCTCATAACACGTAAAAACATAGCCGGAGTATATCATAACTACAAAAACGGCCCCAAATTGATGCGCATAAACCTTTGCCCCTGCAAATTTAACATAAGCCCAATTATGCGCCGCCGGAGGACGAGGGATTTAATGTAACCTGACCCCTTTTTTTTGCCTTTTTTTTGCCTTTTTTTTGTAATCACCCATTATGCGCCGCCGGAGCAAGCGGAAAAAAAGGAGAAAAGAAAACAGCGGAGTTCAATCGAGTCTGACCCCATTGACTTTTTGACTTGTGTTTGACTTTATCGAGTCTGACCCATTGACTTACAGTTTGAATAAAATTGAATATTAATGAATAATAATGCTTTGTAATAAAAACAAACAATTATTTAGGAGTAGAAATGAAAACAGTAACCATGCGTGTGAATGAAAGCGTTTATGAAATGATTCGCCAAGCGGCCGATGGACAAAAAAGGAATATATCTAACTTTGTTGAGTTTGCAACTTTACAATATTTAACCTCATCTCAATACATTGACCAAACTGAGATGAATGATATTCTCAATGATAGATCCTTGGTAGAAAATTTAAACTCAGGGTTACAAGATGTAAAAAAGGGGGACTACACACTTGTCTAATTTTCAGATTGCGGAAACCAAGACCTTTCAAAAAGTAAAAAATAAACTAGATGCTAAGCTTTACAAGACTATAAAAGAGATTGTTTATCCACAACTCAAACAAAATCCATTTTTTGGGAATAACATAAAAAAACTTAAAGGGGAATTTGAAGGAATTTATCGTTACCGTTTTGGTAATTACCGCCTGTTCTATTCGATAGAAAAAGAAAAAGTCATCGTCGCTATTTTGGATATTAAACATCGCCAAAATGCTTATGATTAAACAACAAATCAGAAATAATTTAACATAAGCGCCATTATGCGCCGCAGGAGGAAGAGGGAAAAAAGGAGGAAAGAGGAAGAAAACAGCGGGGTTCAATCGAGTCTGACCCCATTGGTTTGATCTAAAGTATCTTAACCAATGCCGCAATGACAGCAACCTGTCCTAACGCCAAGCCGATGCCCCACTTAACCAACTTGTTTTCAAGCTCCAGAAACTTCGAGTCTAAGCGTAACTCCAATTCTCGTAAGTCGCGCTTAGTGGCAATGTCTGTATCGCTTTGTGCGACCTTAAAAGCCTCTGAAACCGCTTCTGCCTGTTTCGCTTCAAAGCCAGCCTCGATCAATGTGTTGATAAATTTATGTGTATCAAATGTAATCGTTGCCATAACAAATTCCAGAAAACCCTAAAATGCTCATAGTATACCAAATAAACAAGTGAGCCAAACTCAATTTATTTAACATAATCACCCATTATGCGCCGCCGGAGCCAGCGGGAAAAAAGGAGGAAAGAGGAAGAAAACAGCGGGGTTCAATCGAGTCTGAC
>JAQSDX010000053.1 GCA_029946125.1 Candidatus Methylobacter titanis | reverse complement strand
AGGGAAACTTTCATGTCCGGTTCTTAGGGGAGAAAAAGGCAGTAATGCCTTTTTCTTACCCGACAGAATACGCATCATAATCGTTTGGCCTGAAGCGATAATTTCCAAACAGCTTCTTAGCCTAGCCACTGCCCGCAATGCACAATAGTCACCGTGCGGTCGAAATGCGCCCGACAGCAAGCCAAAACTCATCAATTGTTGTAACCACCGGCAATCCAGTACGTCCGATTTGCGCCCGGAAACATTTTTCACATACCGTGCGTTGACCAGATAAACGGTAAAACCCCTTAATTCCAGTCACTCAAACAAAGGAATCCAATACACGCCGGTGGATTCCATCGCCACCGTATCCACTCCACACGAAGTTAACCAATCTGCCAGTGCATAAAGATCTTCGGTAAAGCTCAGGAATTCACGCACGGGTTGCTCGTCCCTGTCAGGCGGCACTGCCACGAAATGGCTGGAGGCACCAATGTCGATACCCGCCGCGTTGGGATGGGTGAGTTCAAAATGGTTCTTGATTTTGCTCATAGTGATGTCCCCCCATATTAGAATATGAAAAAGCCTACACGCTGTGGAAACGTCTTATAATTCACTCTCTCAAACGGGATAATCAGGAAAACTGACTTCACCAATATCACCGACGTATTCCTAAACCACGCTAACCTTCGGGAGGGAACGCACCATTGGCCAATCGGAATTTAACGATGTAGACTACCTGGTAATTGTAGTACCGCCTCCTTGAGCTTCTTTAAAACACCTTCCGGCTTAGGTGGTTACCTCGCTAACCATGAGCTGACAGTCTCATGCTGGGACTCAAACAATTCGCTCAGCCGTGCCATTACATACCTTCTATTATTCAACAAGATAGCATGTGCCCGTTGTCTAACCCAGAATAATGGGCGGTTACGATAAACTTCGATTAACGTTATTTCCTCTTCCGTGGTCAGTTTGGCCATGAATTTCAGGTGGACTCCTAATTTTTATCTGTTATTGCAATCGCTTCCAGTTTGACACAATAAATTTACTTCCTAATCACTTTCGCATTACTACTTACCGCCATTAAAAGTTGTTATCAGATAACTTTTTAACTCAACGTTAAGACTGATTTTGTAATCTCCACGACTAGGCGAATTTACCCCCACAAAATCAATTTCCTCTATTCCATTCTCAAACGCATCTTTTATCATGCGTAATATCAAAAAACTGCCTGCACCGGTGTTCCTGTAAGCAGGGTCATTCGCACCAAACAAATAATATGCGGCTCTGTCGTCATAGAGAAATAGAACTGCGGATACGGGCACTTCATCCAGCAAGGCGACGCTCATTTTTCCGTAGCCACCGGCAACAGCATGCTGACAAATGGATCTAACCAGCACTGAATCCTGCCTGCTTCTTTCTATACTCTGACGTTCAAAAGTCATAGCATGAAGGCTATCCAGTATGCCCTCATCATCACTAAATTCCAGCTCCAGTATTTGGGATGCCTTTTTAAATTCCTGTCTTCTGCATGACCTTACCGATGACAGATAAGCATCGAAATTATCGTATTTCTTTAAATCCAGAATGCCGGTATAGCGCAGCTCCACTTTAAACTGCCCTTTCTCCGGCTCATGATAGTTATGCCACATAAACGGGCGAAGATCGTTTAATCTCCAGGAATGGCAAAAACAGCCTTTCTTGTAATATTCAGTTAGTTGACTGATGAAATATTCGACAATCTTGAACTCATGCGTAATTTGAGAGTGCGCCGACTGACTGGCGTTATCAGCCAACAGAACTCCCTGGAATTGGGTAAACGGATACGGTCTATCTATGGGCTCGCCAGTGTCTGAAAATATCAGCACCGCCCCCGCAACAATTTGGCTTTTTTCGTAGCAGGTCACTAAATCATAATTAGCATTCAGAGAATCCAGAAATTTAGTGTAAACGAATATACTCCGCTGTTGGGATGTCAATACAAAGGCATCCCATACTTGCTTGTTCTCTTTAAAATTAATTTCCCAGGCACTCATTTATGCAGCGCTCTCCCTAATAGAGTCCCATGATTCATCTTTGAAAACCGCAACGGTATAGTTATAGGGTAAATTGTGGTGCACCAAGGTAGTACGCCTGGAAAGATTTTCTATGCAAAACGACAGCACCTCGGCAGGGTCCATGTAAAACATCCCTTCATCCCGATAGGTCACATGGGTTGAAATCATGTTGAAAACCATCACCTCGCCAGACAACGCATACATTTTTTTCAGAAACGCATGAACCCAATCTGGGGTCTGACCGACATTGACATTGAATAGTCCGCTCAGAATAACGTAATCAAAACATTGATCAATCTCTTCGCCCATAATGTCCGCGTTTTGAACGGTAATATTCCGGAAACGCTTTCGCGCCTGGGCAAGCAGCACCTCATTGATGTCATAGCCGGTATAACCGCCTCTAAACCCAAGAAAATTCAAAAACTTGTAGAACTCACCGTTTCCGCACCCCAGATCGAGCAGCGTTGTCTTACTGCCGTTCAAATCCAGGTGTTTGGCAATTTCATAAAACCTGAGATATTGAGTCTGAGGATCATCCCACAGGACAGATTTGCTGCTAAGGCCATGTCTTCCTGCGGCGGCGTTATATTTCTCAATTTGCCGTGCATGTATATTGTCGTTTTCTGTCATAAATAATTGCCTATTATAATGGCCTGAAGTACCCACTTCTTCACAAGCTCCCTGAGATGCAGAATATCTGTTTGCGGCAGTCGGCAAACAGGTCCGCTGGGCGGGATACAGCTGACCACCTTCTTTTGCGCCAATAAGCCAATGACTAAAGCCATACTTTCGCAACCGACCACCACATCGGAGTCGGCAATTTCTTCGATCAACGGCTTGCCGTCGCTCAGTTGAACAATGCCTGCGTATTTATCCAAAAGCCAACCGTACTTTCCCGAAGTATCGGAAGGATGCGGGCGGATCACTACGCTTTCAACAGGATCGCCGAGCACGTTGATGTTTTCAAGGAAGTATTCGATTGCATCGAATTCGGTGTATCCCCAATAACGCTCATCACCATACCGCTGACGGGCATGATCTGAAATATTATCGCAGACCAATAAAACTCTTTTGCCTCCATCGCTAACGGAACCTTTGCTCATCTCAAAATCGGCAATTTTTTGCTTGAGTTCGATGAAGTGCGGATTAGGGACAAGCCGAATGGAGATTCCCGGGAAATGTTCTCGCGCCAGCCTTTCCGCATCAACATCACCCACCCATAGTTCGTCAGGAAGATGTTGAACGCCATTACGCACAAAGCGCGGCAGATAATTAACCCAGTGATCCAAAAAGGCGACGACTCGCTTTTGCGCATGATGCGCTTGTTCAATCGCACTCCATTCCAAATCCGACTGCCAACCTGTTCCGCACAGACACCAGTCGCAGGCCGATAAAGCCTCTTCCAGAGTGCATATCTCGACTGACTCAAACCAACGTTTGAACACATTGACCGCGGGGCCATCCAATACCAATTTGCAACTTATATTGTTCTGCGCGACATAACTGGCAAGTATTTCCGCCCCGCCCGCATCATGGGCGACGATGGCTACGATCCCAAAATTATTCATGTATTCAATAAATCGAGGCTGTTCCAGACCTTCTGGAATGCCGTAACAATCAAATCGACGTCATCCTCAGTGAGGTCGTAAACGCACATGCCAAACCCCAGATAGGTTGAATCGTTCAGTTGTTCCGCCACCGGACAGATGCCCTTGCTGTAATCGACATCGCGGCGACAAATATCCGATGTCCAAGGAAACCCCATAGACCCGTAAGCTATTTTGCGCTGGTAAAGCGGTAACAGATGAATATTCTGGTAGTGCTTGCTCACCGCAACGCCTTCAGCCTGAAGAGCGGCGTGAATGCGCTCCCGGCTGACGCCTAATGCCTCAATATCCAACACCATCGGGTAGACGTAATAAACATGGGTACAGCCAGGTTTAACCACCGGCGTCCGGAGGCCGCGCAATCCATGCAATCCCTCGGTCAACCTATTCGCCAATGCTTGCCGCGACTGGACAAATCGATCGAGCTTCTTGAGCTGCTCAATGCCGATCGCGCATTCAATCTCTCCAAGCCGGAAGTTATGTCCGATCATGTTCGACAGATTGGTCACGCCTTTGTCGCCGACCACCGCCTCAGCATGGTTGCGGATCAACTGCAACCGCTCGGCGATCTCGTCATTATCGGTGACCAGTATCCCGCCCTCGCCGGTGTGGATATGCTTGTGATAATTAAGGCTGTACCCGCCGACATCGGCGAGTGTGCCTGCATACTTGCCCTTGTAAAGAGCGCCGGGCGCTTGCGCGGTATCGGAGATAATCTTGAGCCCATGCTTAGCCGCAGTTGCCATCAGCGCATCCATGTCGGCCGATTGACCAAAAATATCCGCCACCATAATAGCCTTGGTGTAGGGTGTGATGTTTGCCTCGACTGACTTTGGATCCAGATTAAAGGTCTCGGGATCAATATCCGCAAATACCGGGATTGCATTCCAATGTAAGATGGCGGTTGCCGTTGCGCTCATGGTCCACGGCGTCACAATAACTTCGTCGCCCGGCTCTATGCCTATCGCGCCCACCGCAGCGACCAGCCCCGACGTCCAGGAATTGACCGTGACGGCGTGCTTTACCCCAAAATATTCCGCGCACTGACGCTCAAATTCCCTTACCTTGGGACCTCCATAGAAATCCTCATGCCATACGCCCAGGAATTGGGAAAGCACGCCGCTTTCGATCACCTGTTTAGCGGCTTCGACTTCCTCTACGCCAATCGGGTTGTAACGTTTAAAAGTCGTTTGGATGGTTTTGGAGCCACCAAACAGCGCGAGTTTCGGATTGCTCATACTGACCGTCCTTATCTGTTATAGGTATTGTCGGGCATTCTGCTTGATTTGCTCGCAGACACATTGCGCCGCCAGTGCCGATTCACCCGTGCTGGCCAGCGGATCGCCTTGTTTAATGGCGTGGTAAATATTGTCGACCGCGTTGAGCATAGCGCCTGGGTATTGCCCCGCCCGGCGAACGCCCGCGTCAAGGGTGCGATAACCTTTGAATGTTTCGCTATCGACGGCACGGCGCTCGCGCCAGAACAGTCCGCCCTCTTCCATCGTCAACGTGCCCTGCGAAAAAACCAGCTGAAGCTCAAAGATGGCATAATCCCCAGCGTGGCCGCAAGCAAGCTGTACCAGCACGCCTTGAGGCCCTTCCAGCCAAACCGGCAGCGTTGGGTCATTGGCAAAAAAATCATCGCTGGGGTTGCCGACTTTAACAATTTCCATGGGGCCGACCAGCAAGTGCAAAAGATCCAGCATATGCGAGCCGTTGTTCGCTATGCCCTTATTGTAATAACCGACCGCTGACCGCAAGGTTCCCCATCGCCCCCCTTGCATATCGGCTTGAAGCTTTAAAACCTCGGCATCCCAGCGGCGCGTATAATTTACCGCTAGCGGAATTTTCAATTGCGCGCATTCCGCGACCAGCCTTTGGGTTTCTGCTGCCGATGTGGTCAGCGGTTTTTCGCAGAAAATCAGCTTTGGCTTCATCCGCAAAGCCGTTTCCAGGTCATGGGCATGGCAATCCGTCGGCGAGCAGATGCTGACCACATCAAACTGATTGCCGGAGTCTAATGCCTCCTCAATGGAGCGAAAACCGGCAGACACATCCCAAACGGCCATGAATTTGCTACGCCGCTTGTCGTCTGGTTCAACACAGGCAAGCAAATCAAAGCGTCCATCACGAGTGTAAGCACCCGCATGGGTATACGGCAAATATCCCGGCGGGCGCCCCAAATCAAAGCCGCCAGCGATGTTGCCGCAGCCTACGACCAGGACGCGCAAAGCCGTTGAATCTGTGCTTGCCGCACTCATTTAATCAGCTCCCAGCCCAGCGCCGTTCCCTTTTTTACAGCGTGCTTCACCGACTTGCCCAGCAGCTGTTCCAGATATTTAGTCGGCAATCCCAATCCCGGCCGGATCGCCCGTACATTGTCGCGCGTCAATACCTCGCCGGCCTTCAGGTCTCGCACAATATAGAGCGAGCGCCGGAACTGGAGAGACTTCTGCTCGGTCTCAGTCGGGCCGTAACTCACTTGCCCCAGCGACTGCCAGGCGCGTTCGGTTTCCCGCACCAACTGCGCCATCTCCTCGGGTTCCATTGAAAACGAACTATCCACGCCGCCCTCGGCACGATTAAGGGTAAAGTGCTTTTCAATGACGGTCGCGCCCAACGCCACGCTGGCCACCGACACGCCAATCCCCATCGTGTGATCGGACAGACCCACTTCGCAGCCGAACAGCTCTCGCATATGGGGGATGGTCAGGACATTGGTATTTTCAGCCGTGGCGGGATAAGTGCTGGTGCATTTGAGCAGGATTAGTTCCTTGCAACCTGCGCCTCGTGCCGCGCGTACGGTTTCATCGAGCTCGGCGACGGTCGCCATGCCGGTTGAAATGATCAGCGGTTTTCCGGTAGCCGCCACGCGGCGGATCAACGGCAAGTCGGTGTTTTCGAAAGAGGCGATTTTGTAGCACGGCGCATCCAGGCTTTCGAGAAAATCCACCGCCGTATCGTCGAACGGCGTACTGAACGCGATAATCCCTCGCTCACGCGCCCTATCGAAAATGGGTTTATGCCACTCCCACGGCGTGTAGGCTTCTCCGTAGAGCTGGTATAAAGACGCTCCCGCCCACAGACTCTTGGCATCGCTGATATGAAACTCGCGTTCGTCCAGATCCAGCGTCATCGTATCTGGAGTGTAGGTTTGAATTTTCAGCGCATGCGCACCGGTTTGGGCGGCCGCGTCCACGATCTCCAGCGCCCGATCGAGCGACTGGTTATGGTTGCCTGACATCTCGGCGATGATAAAGGGAGCATGGCTTCGCCCGATTGATCTCCCGGCAATCTTGACTACATTATTCATTCTATTGAAGCTTCTTAAAATAGGAAATGGATTCAACCTCATATCCGGCGGATAGGAACAGTTGGCGTGAACGCTCGTTAGCCCCAAGCACATCGGCACGGAGGATATTAACTTCCAGGCGATTTTGGGCGAACCACATTTCCGCACTGCGCAACAGGTCGCGTCCGCAACCGGTAATGCCGGGTACGAGGTAAATGGAGACCTCCGCCCGATGATTCTGAATATCGAAGCGCACAACGCCAATCGGAACGCCTTCTCGCAAGCCAATGAGCAGCACCCTGTTCGGATCGCTCAACAGCGAAGCAAACCATTGACTGTGATCTTCACAGTTGATCAGGCCGGAATTCCGTGAAACCGCCCTGATCGCTGGATGATTGCGCCAAACAAACAAGCTCTCCGAATCGTCGGGCCTTGCCATCCGCATATCAATCCCGCTACAGCCCATACCGGTAATGACACGCAACACACCCTTACCATCCACGGCCTGCATAGCATTGCGGGAGATCAGTTGCCTCAGGCAACTATTTTCGATCAGGGAACTAATATGATGCCCGATGACAAGATCATGTTTTAAGTCAGGCGCGGACACCAATCCTTCTGACGCAGCATCAACAATCTGCTTGCGCTGATTTTCAGCCGTACTAATGGCTATCGTCGGCAGCCCAAGGCAGCAACGCTCCCAGGTTGCGCCGCCTCCCGCGCCAATCGACAAGTCGGCTGCCGCCATCAACTCGGCCATCCGGTTCGTTTGCACATGACAAGTAAAATGAGGACGAAGACATGCCGCCTCGATTGCTTCGCGGCATGGATGCTGTGCGCCAATCACCACGTCGACCTGCATATCCGCAACGCCCATATCAATCAGCGACTGGATGGCTAGGCTAGTGTAGTTGTCGGCATCCACACCGCCGAAAAAGACCAGGATGCAGTGAACCGAACCTGTGCGGGGTTCGACCTGTTCGCGGAGTTGCCGGAACTCCTCGCGCAGCAATGCGTAGCGCGGGCCAAGCAACAGCCGGCAATGATCGGGCACTTTGCCCGTATATCGAGTGTTCATATCCGCATAGAAGTTCTGGTCGAGCAGTACGTCACAGTCATGCGGCCGATCGGCAATATCGTCAATCGCCAGGATTTTCCGGGCGGCTTGCCGAAGCCTGGACTCCCAGCGGGAATCCAGGGCATAGTGATCAACAATGAGCCAATCCCAGACTCTATCGGACAAAGCCTTAATAGCATCCTTCGCATCCTCTGCCTGACTGCAACCCAGCCAGTGCGCATGAGCCAGCTCATCGAAGACTGCATCATTTTCAGCGCTATCGAGCATTGCCAACTCATAGCCCTTTGCAGCCAACAGGCAAGCCAAGTAGTCCGGCAGATAACGGCTGACAAATCGAATCTGCGCTCCGCGCCGTGTTAATTCATCCGCCAACGTCAGGCAGCGCATGAAGTGTCCGCTACCGATTTGAACGGAAGCATCGACACGGAAAGCAATTTTCATTTTTGCCTAGGCCTTCTGCATTAGAAACCAAGTATCATCGGCCCCAACAAAAGCCGGATCGCGTTGATAGCAAAAACCGTAATCCACCAGCTTTAGATCAGGGTATTTATCCAGCATTTCCCCGGCAAAATCCCTTTTGAACAAACGGTCCGTATGTCCTCGATAGGGAATGACTACCGGTGTCGGATTGTAATATTCAGCTATCAAAATCAGTCGATTGGACGCTTGGTATAGTTTTTCGTAAACGCTATCCAACATATCCGGATTGATATGGATCAGTACGCCTTTGATCAAGGCAAGATCGACTTTATTACCGGCTACCGGATATTCAAAAATGGAGCCTTCAAAGACATTGCTCTCCCCAACCAAGTTTTTAACTTGCATTGCCGCATCGTGGTTAATTTCCACCGCTTGCAGATGAATATCCGGATAAAGCAGTTGCAGCGCCTTCAGGTTCATCCCTATGTTCGCGCCAAACTCAAGACAGGATGTCACCGGACCCGCCTGTTTAAGCGCCTTCGAGAAAAAATTCAGTTTGGATGCCAGCAGTTGCGGGCTGTTGTTTCGACCGATATAGTCGGCACCAAACTCCCCTGCCCAAAACTCTTCCTGAGGGGTTTTAAATTTTTCAGCCATCTTTATCTCCGGCAATTATTTTTTAATAAGGTTTTAAGCTGGGCGATTCGCGTCTTTAAATGCTGCATACATCAATTCAGCCCGATGCCAATCCTCAGTATTGTCAATATCCACCACGCGCCAGCTGGGAATCACCAAGCCCATACCGTACTGATGAACATTTTTCCCTTCTAACCAAGCTTGCGATCGCCCCCAATAAAACTGTCCTACATCGTAATAAGCCAGCTCAAGGTCTTGGGTTCGAGTCGAGGCATATTGACTATAAAACGGCGCCATCAGCCCGTTCGGCAATTGCCGTAGCGCGCGCTGGATAGCGGAAGGGTAAGCGGCAACTGGAAAGACATAATCCGTATCATTGGTCTCCAGCATCTGCAATGCGGCCACTAGGTCGGTGCTCTGCATAAACGGTACGGCGGGATAAATACAGCAGACCTGATCCACTTGCCAACCCAGTGATTGGCAAGCACCAATAGCATGTGCAACTACCGGAACGGTAGGGGTGTAATCGTCCGCCAGTTCTGCCGGTCGTACAAAGGGAGTCTCCGTCCCCCATGTCCGTGCCAGCGCTGAAATTTCGGCATCATCGGTGGTGACGACAATATGCTCGAACAGTCCTGACGCTCTCGCAGTCTCGATAGCCCAGGCAATCATCGGTTTACCATAAAACGGTTTGATATTTTTGCGCGGAATGCGTTTACTGCCGCCACGGGCAGGAATAATGGCTATTCTCATCAAGTTAACGCCTCTTGTAATTTGGCAACCACATAGTCTTGATCTGCCATTGTCAGATTGGCATACATGGGCAGGCTGATTGCCTCGGTGTAATAGCGTTCCGCTTCCGTACAATAACCGGACTGAAAGCCCAGCCGCTGGTAATAAGGCTGCAGGTAAACGGGGATATAATGCACGTTCACACCTATATCAGCTGCCCGCATCGCCTCAAACACTTGGCGATGTGTTTTATTGATCCGCTCCAAATGCAAGCGGATCACATACAAATGCAAGCCCGAATAGCAATCCGATTGCCGCCAAGGCAGTGTCAGAGGAAGATCGGCTAACAAGGTATCGTAGCGCTGGCTAAGCGCATGGCGTTGACTGACAAACTCATCCAATCGTGTCATCTGACTTTGCCCCAGCGCAGCTTGCAGATCGGTCATCCGGTAATTAAAGCCAAGTTCAAGCTGCTGATAATACCAGGCACCATCGGGGACATGTGTCATCTGCGCCAGGTCGCGGGTAATGCCATGGCTACGCAACAAAGCCATTTTGTTAGCCAATTCGGCGTTATTGGTCAAAGCCATGCCGCCTTCGCCGGTTGTGATGATTTTGACCGGATGAAAACTGAATACGGTGATGTCGCTGTAACGGCCATTGCCGATAGCTTGGTTTTGGTATTTGCCACCGATAGCATGCGCGGCATCTTCGATGACTTTAAAACCATAGCGTTGACTTAAGGCATGAATGCCCGCCATATCGCAAGATTGGCCGCACAAATGCACAGCAATAACCACTTTGGGCAACCGCCCGATTTGTTCTGCCAACGCTAATTTTTCCGCCAGCTTGTCGGTGCTGATAGTGTAAGTGCGCGGGTCAATGTCGACAAAGTCAACGTCAGCGCCGCAATATAGCGCGCAATTGGCGCTGGCGACGAAGGTAATCGGACTGGTCCAGACGCTATCGCCTTTGCCGACGCCCAGCGCCAAACAGGCAATATGCAAAGCCGAGGTCGCGCTGTTAACGGCACAGGCATATTGTGCCCCGCAATAATTTGCCACCGCGCTTTCAAAAGCAGGAACAGCGGGGCCTTGTGTCAGAAAATCCGAACGCAATACCTCAACCACGGCCTGAATGTCAGCTTCACTAATCGTTTGGCGACCGTAAGGAATCATAAGAAATCTACTTAAACCAGCTGCTTTTGCACTAAATCGCGCAATTCATCCACCGTTAAAAACTGCTCGTTACTGCCGCTGTTGTAACAAAATCCGGGCGTCACAATTTGCGCGCCGGTTTTGGCGCAATAGTCTTCAATGGAATAATGTCCGCCTGCCGGCAAAATAGCGTAATAAACACCCAAGTCGACGGTATTGAAACTATCGCTGGCAGTAATCATTTCTTCGTGAATTTTCTCGCCCGCACGCAAGCCGATTATTTTTTGTTCGCACTCGGGAGCAATCGCCGTAGCGACATCGGTAATGTGATAAGACGGAATTTTCGGCACCAGCACTTCCCCGCCCCAAGCGTTCTCAAGCGCCCACAACACCATATTGACGCCGTCTTGCAAACTGATGTTAAAGCGCGTCATCGCCGGATCAGTAATGGGTAACACGCCAGTCTTGCATTGCTCAAGAAAAAACGGCACGACCGAACCGCGACTGCCCATGACGTTGCCGTAACGCACGACACTAAAACGAATATCACGATGCCCTTTGATATTATTGGCGGCAACAAACAGTTTGTCTGAACACAGTTTGGTGGCGCCGTATAAATTAATCGGTGCCGCCGCCTTGTCTGTAGACAGCGCTACTACCCGTTTAACGTCGGTATCCAAACACGCTTCAATCAGATTTTGCGCGCCCAGTACATTGGTTTTAATGCATTCAAAGGGGTTGTACTCAGCCGCAGGCACTTGTTTGAGCGCTGCCGCATGAATGACAATATCAACACCTTGCAGAGCCCTACGCAATCGATCTTGATCGCGCACATCACCAATAAAATAACGCATACAAGAGGCATTGAATTGCTGCTGCATTTCAAATTGCTTTAGCTCATCACGGGAAAAAATAATGAGTTTCTTCGGTTTATAGCGTTCAAGAATGGTCTTAGTAAAATGCTGACCAAAAGACCCCGTACCACCGGTGATCAAAATAGATTTGTTATCAAACATGATGCGTCCTTATTTGCGCAGTGATTCCAATCGAATGAAACCGAAACTTATTCAACCGAATATTTTTCAACCAGCTGTACCCGTTGGGTAACACCACACACCAGGGTATAAGGTATGGTATCGGCCCATAGCGCAATTTCTTCAACCGGCAAGCCATCACCCCACAACGTTACCGGATCACCAACCTTATCATAAGCCCCAGGTCCTAAATCAACGGTAATCATATCCATAGATACCCTGCCAATAAGAGGAACACGTATGCCATTAACCAATACCGGCGTTCCGGCTTTGGCATGACGCGGATAGCCGTCACCATAGCCTATCGCCACCACGCCCAATGTGGTCGGTTTTTTACAGATCCAACTACCACCGTACCCGACAGTATCGCCCGCCGCGATTTGTTTGACGGCAATTAACCGGGAGTGCAAGGACATAACCGGTTTCAGCCCCAACTGCTGTCCTGTTGCATCGGGAAACGGCGATATCCCGTACAACATAATGCCGGGGCGCACCCAATCGCTTAAGGAGGTCTCCCAACCTAGGATAGCCGCAGAATTAGCCAGACTGCACTCACCGGATAAACCGGCAACGGTTTGCTTGAATAAGCTGATCTGTTTTAGCGTTTTATTGTCACTTATATCATCGGCATTGGCAAAATGCGTCATCAAGCTGATCGGCTGTTTTATCAGCGGGCAGTCGCTTAAGCGCTGATAAACTTCGTGGATCTCTTCCGCCCTGAAACCTAAGCGATTCATACCGGTGTCGAGCTTTAACCAAATAGCAATAGCCTGTTGCCCTGCTCCAGCGTTGAATATATCCAACTGGGCTAAGCAATGCACTACGGCATCCAATTGGTAATGCTGCATTTCCTGCAACTCTTCGGCGCAGGTAAAGCCTTCTAAAACGGCAATCCTGTGGCTAAATCCCGCCTTGCGCAAGCGAATACCTTCGTCAACTCTGGCGACAGCGAAGGCATCGGCATTTTTTAATGCGTTGGCAATGCGTATCAAGCCATGTCCGTAGCCATTCGCCTTAATAACGGCCATGACTTTGGCGCCTGGCGCACAATTATGTACTTTATCCAGGTTATGCTGGAGTGCATGTAGATTGAGTTCCGCATAAGCTGCAGGGATCATTCGTCGTCTCCACGGCCATAATAGGTTCCTGCAAAATTCTCAAAACGGGTATATTGCCCTAAAAAGGTCAGTCTGACAGTCCCCAACGGGCCGTTACGCTGCTTGCCGATAATGATCTCGGCGATACCTTTATCGGGACTGTCTTCGTTATAGACTTCGTCGCGATACACGAACACGATCAAATCGGCATCCTGCTCGATTGCCCCAGACTCGCGCAGATCTGACATCATCGGACGTTTATTGGGGCGTTGCTCCAGATTACGGTTAAGCTGGGACAAGGCGACCACGGGAACATTCAACTCTTTGGCCAGCGCCTTTAAGCCTCTGGAAATATCGGAAATCTGCTGCACCCGGTTTTCACCGCTGGACGGCGATTGCATCAGCTGTAAATAATCCAGCACGATCAAGCCCAGTTGGCCATGCTCACGCGCTAAACGTCTGGCTCTTGAACGCACTTCGGTCGGCGTTAATGCCGGAGTATCGTCGATGAATAACTTGGTTTCAGCCAGTATATTGATGGCCGAGGTCAAGCGCGGCCACTCATCATCCTCCAATTTACCGGTTCTGATTTTATGTTGGTCAATACGACCTAAGGAGGACATCATCCGCATCGCCAGCGAATCGCCGGGCATTTCCATGCTGAACACCGCAACCGGTTTATCGCCTTTAATAGCAACATTTTCGGCCATGTTCATCGCGATTGTCGTTTTTCCCATCGACGGCCGTCCCGCCACAATGATTAAATCGGCAGGTTGCAGACCCGAGGTCAATTCATCGAAATCGGTAAAACCGGTAGCCGCTCCGGTGATGGAACCTTCCTGTTCAAACAGTGTTTCAATTTTATCGACGGCGCGCGCCAGCAACGATTTAATGCTTGAAAATCCGCCCTGCCCTCGTTGCCTTTGTTCGGCAATTTTAAATACTTGACGCTCGGCATTTTCAAGCAAATCGGCCGTCTCGCGGCCCTCGGTATTGAAGGCCGAATCTGAAATCTCGGTGCCGACATGAATCAACTGCCGAAGCACCGACCTGTCCCTGACGATATTCGCGTAAGTCACTATATTCGCGGCGCTGGGCGTGTCTTTTGCCAGCATGCCTAAATAGGACAGTCCGCCGGAATTCTCCAGTTCACCGATTGATTCCAGCGATTCCGATATGGTTATCACATCAAAAGGAATCTGTTTTTCGGCGAGTTGCTCAATGGTCTTAAAAATTAGCCGATGATCTCGGCGATAAAAATCGCCTTCTACCACCTTGTCGGATACAGAATCCCAGGTTTGATTATCCAACATTAATCCGCCCAAAACCGATTGCTCAGCTTGTATGGAATTGGGAGGGACTTTTAAAGCATCCAGTGAATAGTCACGATCAAACGAATAATTTTCAGACATGGTTCATAGCGATAAAGATATTAATGGCGGGTTCAACTCCGAAGTGCAATCCTGATAATAATGACTTTAGTTTCAGGACGGCTATATCATGCTGGTGAATCAACAACGTATCGGTGTGTCGTATGTAGTCCAAATTCGGTGGATTACAACTGTTTTTTGGGGGATGTTATTCAAAATCTTACGCTTCAATGATTTTACTCAAGCTCTAACGTAAAAAGCACTGGCCGCTCCCATATCGTAAAATAATTCACAGATCAATATAATGATGGGAGACGACCAGAAAAGCACAATTTTATTAAAAATTTGTTACCACCGACTTAAGTTCACAGTCGCCGGTTAAATTATTTGGTCAACTTAGCGCTCAGCTGCCCTGACCATTGACCGAAGTATGCACCGGCTACAATAGAGATGGATATGACAATCAATGCATTATCCAAAGAAACACTCAATAGAACATCTTTGCTCAATTTACCGGGTGTTTGTAGCAAATAGGCAAATGTAGCCGAATACCCAAGTACGCTTGTTGGTATTGAGGCCAGCGCAGGAATATTTGCCGCAAGACACATAACTACGACTGAAAAAGCTACTGTAACCGCAGCCCAAAACGGGAAGCCAAGAATTGCTGAGGCGGGAATATTGGTGATTTGAATAGCAGCCAACCAAGCCATAAAAACACCAAAAATTCCACACACGATGGTATTTTTTAAGGCTTCCTTAGAGGCGCCGAGAAAAAAGTAGGTAGCCCATGCAATAGTTGCGGCCCATATAAAAAAGATACCGCTAAGTGGTCCCACCGCCAAAAATGTTGCTAACCCAGCCAGACCGGCAATACTGAGTGAAAGCGCTGTAAGATTATTCATAATATATTTCCAAAATTCACCCCACTTATTATTTAATTAGATTTCGCATTGAGGTGGTTCTACGAAACATAACACATTGGATTAACCCCATAGACCAAACTAAAACCAGTGCGGCTAAATATTAACAGATAATATTTTCACAAAACACCAACATTGATATCACGTCTAAACAAGTAAATCATAAAACAGTTTGAGCGGTTTTTTGCTTCTTCTCAGGTTAAATGCATTACTAATTGAAAGCGTTAATTTAATTGATTTTAAAGTAGGCAGCAAGCCTGATGTTGCGCCACAAAAAGTCAAAAACCACCAACACTTAATTACTTTACCATCGACATGCAAAAGCCAAAATATCGGGCAACCTGAATAGATTTAGACATCAAAAAGCAGCAGATTCTCTACCTTATGCTAGAAAGCGGATGATAACAATTGATTTACTTTGGACATCCGTGCCAAATTTTATAGCGTAGCTGAGGATACTACCCTATGGTTACGTAGTTGCTGATAAAAAAGAAGTGTCCCCCGACTTATAAATATAAACCGAGGGACTTAAATCAACTTATCCTTCTAAAACGGCTAATCGTGCTGAAAGAATCCCTTCTAACGACTCTAACGCTTTGGTGAAGCCATCGATACCTTCTGCAAGCTTGTCAGAAGCCATACGATTTTCGGCATGCATAGCATCAAAAGTTGCTTTGTCGATTGTCATTTTTTCAATTGACACATTAGCTGCATTCTTCGGATCCAACTTACGTTCCAGATTACCTTCTGTAGACTGGAGTTCAGCTAATAAGGCTGGCGCAATGGTCAATAAATCACAACCTGCCAATTCAACAATCTCGCCAATATTACGGAAACTTGCACCCATAACTTCGGTTTTATAGCCGAATTTTTTGTAGTAGTTATAGATTTCTGTAACCGACAAGACACCAGGATCTTCAGCAGGCGCATAAGAATCACGACCAGTATCTTTTTTATACCAATCAAGAATACGGCCAACAAAAGGTGAAATCAGCGTAATGCCATTTTCGGCACAGGCGATTGCCTGATGCAGACCAAATAATAAGGTCAGATTACAGTGAATACCTTCTTTTTCAAGAACTGCAGCCGCCTGTATTCCTTCCCAAGTTGCTGCAATTTTAATCAGCACTCGTTCGCGTGAAACGCCTTGCGCTTCATACATGGCAATCAAGTCACGACCTACAGCGATACTGGCATCAGTATCGAAAGAAAGGCGAGCATCGACTTCAGTAGAAACACGACCCGGAATTACCTCAAGTATCTTATGCCCGAAAGAAACAGCTAGTCGCTCGAAAGCAAGGGTAGCCACTTGCGCTGCAGAAGCATCTTTACCTAAGGTTTCTCTGGCACCTTTCAAAGTATCATCGACAATCCCTTGATATTGTGGCATTTGAGCAGCAGCAGTAATCAAGGATGGATTAGTTGTCGCATCATGCGGAGTGAAAGTTTCAATAGCCTGGATATCACCAGTGTCGGCTACAACAACAGTCATTTTTCTCAGTTGTTCAAGTAAAGTCTTTGCCATTAGGGGTTCCTTTAGTTTTAAAAATTAAACACATCCGGACATACACTTGTCATTTTCAAATACATTTGAAATATACAAGCGTGACATCCAATATAATTACAAGGGTGGGGTAGTTATACCGTGCGCCGAGGTTGTTTATCATGTTTCAATCCACATCCAACCTCATCCGTCGAGTGACACCCGCCGACGGATAGAGGTCGGTGGATTATTCCTCTCCGTGAACGAGGAGGAGGTTACCAAAAAGAATAACGATGCCAGTGCATCGTTGTCAAACTCAAATAATCCCCCTGAAGGGAGGTTTCAGACCAGCGAAGAAATTTGATAAACAACAGCAGACTCATATTCGGTCAAGACATTAACACGTTATTAATACAACTTGGTCATATCACGCTTTTTCAGGTGTTGCTCTTGCAGCAATAACTTGCCTACTCACGTATTTAGAGACACCGCTTGAAATCGGTAATACAGCCTGTTTTTGCATATATTTGGTGACTCCGCTTGCTTTAGGCAATATTTTTGCAGTCATTGCCTCTTTTTCCACGTACTTTGCAACGCCACTTATAATCGGAGCTTTTTTTACGCGCATTGCTTGTGTTGCCATGTACTTTTCT
The DNA here is from genome assembly GCA_029946125.1 of Candidatus Methylobacter titanis. Taxonomy (GTDB): domain Bacteria; phylum Pseudomonadota; class Gammaproteobacteria; order Methylococcales; family Methylomonadaceae; genus Methylobacter_A; species Methylobacter_A titanis. Next base: position 5,974 of record JAQSDX010000053.1, on the reverse strand, counting down.
ACGCCAGTTAAAATAGGCGTTTCTTTTCTGAATAATATTTGTTTTGCCACATATTTAGCAACACCGCTTACCGGTGGCTTTTCTTTTGCCAAAAGTGCTTGTTCTTCCAAATATCGAGCCACTCCGGTTGCAGCGGAGGCGGCAACTGCCCTTTCATCCGCTTTTTCCATCTCTTTTTCTCTGGCCAACTGCTGTTCTTTTTCTTTTTCTTTTTCTTGCTCTTTTGCGAAAATACGCTGCTCTTCCAAATATTTGGCAACTATAGCCGCTGCTGCCGCTTTTCTCGCAGCAATGGACTCGTCTTCAAGATATTTTGCTACTCCGGTTGCTGCTACTGTATTTCTAGCCGATATAGACTGCCTTATTAAATACTTAGAAACGCCACTTATAGCGGGAGAGTTGGCTTGTTTTTCAACGTATCTGGCTACGCTACTCACTACTGGCGCTTTTTTTGTAACGACAACAGCATGCTGGGTCATGTACTTAGTGACACCACTAATTTTCGGTGCTTTTTTTGCGATAATAGCTTGCCTTGCCATATATTTGGCAACGCTGCTAACAGGATGTTGATCCAGTTTCTCCAAGTACTTGGTAACACTGCTCAATGATACCTCAACTGCCTGATTGTCGAGATCCTCATCAGCTATTATTAACGCTTCTTCGTGACTTCCCAAGTAACCAACAACTTCGTCTGCTGCTGATACTTCTTCCTGACGCTCCAAAGCATTAGCAACTTCATTGACTGCTGACAACTCTTCCAGCCTGCTCAAATACCGCGCAACTCCGCTTGGCACCGGCACAACTTCCTGGCTTTTCAAATACCTATCAACCCCAGTCAGTCCATTAAGATCGCTAAAATATGCGGGAGAACTGGTTCGAGTTTCAACTTCCTTTTTGGAACCAAAAAGTCCTGACACTAAATTGACTAGGTAATTTTGATCCACTTATCACCCCCGATCGCGCATGTACTTTTCAACTCCGGTTCCCGCTTGCGCCGCTTTTTCTTGTGCAGATTTAGCCTGTTTTTCAAGGTACTTTTCAACGCCGCTTGACACCGCTGCATCTTTTGCAGAAACAACCTGACTTTCCAAGTATCTGGCAACACCAGTTACTGCCGACAGATTATGTTTTCTGATATATCGAGCAACACCAGAAAGCCCACTCATATGACCAGAATAAACTGGCGTACTGCTGCTAGTCTTTACTTTTGGCTCACGTTTTCTCAAGAAGGCATACCCAGCCACTGCAAAAACACCTAACCCAAGCAAATAACTCAGCATTGATTCGTCTTCCACTTTTTCCACTCCACTTGCCGCTACATCATCTGTCGCAGCGCTTTCAGATGCCGAAGAACTTCCTGTAATCGTGCGTTTCTCACTTACTGCTGCAACGCCTTCAGATACCGAAGAACTTCCTGTAGCCGTACTTTTCTTATAGTCAGCATCCTTATATAAAACCTTTGGTTCAAAGTCTGCAGCTGGATATTGTGAATCCACATCAGCTGGCTTGGCCTGCTTAGTCGATACCTCCGCAGATGCAGACTTGTTTTGGCCAATATATTCAGCATCCTGATAAATTACTTTTGGCTCGAAATCTGCAGCCGGATATTGAGTATCGGCCCCTACTACGGGACTAGCTAATAATAGTGCGACAACTAAACCATTCGTCAAATTATTTATTTTCACGTGTGAATCCCCCTTTATGCGTTGTTTTAGAGTAGCCATATCTACGTCAATTACCTTTATTCTAATAAACCTTCATATCAATGAGTTAATCTCACACTCGATGCAATCAGATTTTAATTTTCTCAACTAGACAATTAACGCAAACATGGCTTTTAAAATTACAGTACCGCTTCTACGTTTTTGACTACATTTTCAACAGTAAAGCCGAAGTGTTTCATCAATACGCCGCCAGGTGCAGATTCGCCGAAAGTATCAATACCGACAACTGCGCCTTCTAAGCCAACATATTTACGCCAAAAATCAGTAATACCTGCTTCAATGGCAACACGTTTTACACCGGGTGTTAATACGCTGTCTTTATAAGCTTGATCTTGACGGTCAAATACATTTGTTGATGGCATTGAAACAACACGCGCTTGAATACCTTTTTCCGCTAAGGCTGCTTGTGATTTTATGGCTAAATCAACTTCTGAACCGGTCGCGATGAGGATAACTTGAGCACTGCCTGCCGCTTCAGAAATAACGTACGCCCCTTTACGAATAGCTGCGATTTGTTCATCAGTACGCGCTACGAAAGGCAAACCTTGACGGCTTAATACTAAGCTTGAAGGCCCTGTCATACGTTCAATTGCCATTACCCAGGAAACCGCTGTTTCTGTGGTATCGGCAGGTCGCCAAACATCCATATTGGGAATGTAACGCATAGCAGAAGTATTTTCAATCGGCTGATGCGTTGGACCGTCTTCACCTTGACCAATAGAGTCATGCGTTAAAACAGCGATGGTACGAATTTTCATTAACGCTGCCATACGCAAAGCACTTTTCGCATAATCAGAGAACATGTGGAATGTTCCGCCGAAAGGCAATAAGCCGCCATGTAAGGTCATACCGTTCATAATGGCATACATGCCAAACTCACGCACACCGTAGGAGATGTAATTACCCATCTCTTTACCGCTGACATGTTTGAAGCTGCTGCAACTGGTTAAGTTAGAGCCTGTTAAGTCCGCAGAACCGCCTAAGAATTCAGGTAATGTAGGCGCTAATCCGCCAATAACTTTTTGTGAAGATTGACGTGTGGCAAGATTTTCTGCTTTTGTATTAGTTTCGGCAATCAATGCGTCAGTTGCAGCTGTCCAATTAGCCGGTAATTCACCTGCCATGCGACGTTTAAATTCTGCTGCTAATTCTGGATGTTCTGCCTCGTAAGCTGCGAATTTAGTATTCCATGCTGCTTCGACTTTCGCGCCTTTTGCTTTAGCATCCCAACCGGCATAAACATCTGCTGGAATGATAAATGCTTCGTGATCCCAACCTAAAGCTGCTTTAGTTAAGTTAATTTCAGCATCACCTAAAGCCGCACCATGACATTCATGAGTCCCTGATTTATTGGGCGAGCCAAAACCAATGGTGGTTTTACAGCAGATTAATGAAGGCATATCAGTCACCGCTTTAGCTGTGACAATCGCCTTGGAAATCTCGTCAGGATTATGTCCGTCTACTGACTGAACATGCCAACCGTAAGCTTCAAATCGCTTTACTGTATCGTCGGTATACCAGCCTTCAATATGGCCATCAATAGAAATACCGTTATCATCCCAGAATGCGATTAAGCCACCTAGACCCCAAGTACCCGCCAATGAACAGACTTCATGAGAAATACCTTCCATCAAACAGCCATCGCCCATGAATACATAGGTATGATGATTAACGACTTTATGGCCTGGACGATTGAATTGTTCGGCAAGCAACTTCTCAGCCATCGCAAAACCAACTCCATTGGCAATACCTTGGCCTAATGGTCCAGTCGTTGTTTCAACACCTGGTGCATAACCGTATTCGGGATGTCCCGCACATTTTGAATGTAGTTGACGGAAAGAGGCTAATTCACTCATCGGCAAATCATAGCCACTCAAATGCAATAGTGAATAAATCAGCATTGATCCGTGACCATTTGAAAGAACAAAACGGTCGCGATCTGACCATTTTGGGTTGGACGGATTATGGTTCATGTGATCATTCCACAAAACCTCGGCAATGTCCGCCATGCCCATTGGTGCGCCTGGATGCCCAGAGTTTGCTTTCTGCACGGCATCCATGCTCAAAGCGCGTATGGCGTTCGCTAATTCTCGACGCGAAGTCATATTGTTCTCCTTACTATTTATAGATTACTAAATGGTGACTTTTTCAGCCTGATAGACTCTGTCACGGAATGTTCTTTGGCGTTCTTGTCTACTAAAGAATAGAACGAGTGGTCATAGCCACTCGTTCCTGTGCCGCTATTCTAAATTAGCGTGTCTTTCTCTCATTACTTCTTCAGCAATTCCCTTTTCATGGATAATATGTGAAACGGTTGCTTCCAAGAATAACAAAGTTGATAGCTCAAACACAGTTCCCATAGGCATACCTAAAACCTTGCCATACTGCTCAGGACTACCGATTTGGAATACAGCATCTGCCATATCACCAATGGTTGAGCCACTTTTCGCAGAGATCAAGACGATGCTTGCACCTATTTTTTTTGCATTTTTAGTGAACGCTATTAATTGCTCAGTTTCTCCGGATCCGGAAATAATGATTAATAAGTCGCCACTTTTAATGCTCGGCGTGACAATTTCACCTACGACACTGACATCGTAACCGCCGTGAACCAGTCTCATTGCAAAGAAATTACCGACAAGCTTGGAACGCCCAGCACCTGCAATAAATATACGCTTGGCGTTATCAAGCAATTGGGTCAGCTTTACATCATACGTATCATCTGTAGCTTCAAGAACACCTGAAATCTTTTCTATGATAAGTTGCTGATGCATAGTTATACCGCGTCAACCAATTCGCGAATTTCACGTGCTGCATCAGCAGGTGATGCGGCACCATAAATTGCTGCGCCAACTACAATAATATTTGCACCGGCTCTAACAACATCCTGTACTGTTGATGCGTTAATGCCACCCGCTACAGAAATTCTAACAGGCAATCCCAATGATGCGATGTCAGTCAAATCAGCAAAAGGTGTATGACCCGCTGCCTGTGCGTCAAGACCTGTGTGAATACCCATAATGTGCGCGCCCGCTTCAGCAGTTGCTCTTGCACAAGCCACTTTATCGCCAACATTAATTAAATCGATTTGAGCTTCTGCACCGTGTGCATTGGCTGCTTTGATAACACCTGCACAAGTTGCAAGGCCGGATACACCTAAAACTGTACAAATATCAGCGCCTGCTGCGTAGAAAGGCGTTGCTTCATACTCACCTGCGTCCATTGTTTTAAGGTCGACTAACAGTAATTTATCTGGAAATCTTGCTCTCAACTCTCTAACCAGGTTAACGCCATTGTGTTTAATGCATGGAGTTCCGATTTCAAAAATATCAACATGAGGCGCTACTAAAGTAGCCAGTGCGACTGTTTGGTCGAAATCCAATGAATCTAATGCCATTTGTATTAATGGTTTTGCCATGATGCGTGCTCCGATGGTTTATAGTAATAGTTATAATTTTAGTTACTTACTCTTTTATGCGAATGCAACTTTAAAGTAGAAAGGGGACCGATGTCAATGCCCAATGCTCAATGTTCTGCGTTGGCGCATAGATAGCACCAGAATTAAGTCCGGCAGACAGTCAGAATATTATGTATTACGCGATGTTCAACTTTTTGAATGTTGAAAGTATGGTATGACAACCTCTTCTGTCGTGAAGTTAAATTGTCATAAGGTTTCAGATCGCTGCTAGTTTCAATCCACACAACGCCAATAACAAGTTGTTCGTATTTATATTCATTGTTTCAATCCACGCGCCCACGCGGGGCGCGACCCAGCAGACAACTAACTCATTGAATTTAATAATAAAAAATCCAACAATTTGCGAGCCAGTCAAAACATCTGCAGAAATCATTGTGAATTACCCCGACCTAAAGGACGGGGCTTCTAACGTCAATGGCACGAGCAAGAACAGAAGATTTACGTCCCCTGACTTGGCTAACAGTGCCTCGGTTAGCAGTACCGGCGATTCCCGCCGCTATCATACGTTGCGCTTCATTGCGGATGTTTTGGGCGGCATTGATGTCTCTATCATGGATAGAGCCGCATTTATCACACCGCCATGAGCGGATAGTCAAAGGCATAGAGGATTGAACATGCAGGCAACACGAACAGGCTTTAGAACTTGGGAAGAAGCGATTAACCTCGATATAGCCCTTGCCTGCCTGTTCGGTTTTGTATTTGAGCATTCCGGTGAACGCTCCCCAGCCTGCGTCACCGATGGACTTAGCCAAACAGTGATTCCTCATCATAC
>JAQSDX010000052.1 GCA_029946125.1 Candidatus Methylobacter titanis | reverse complement strand
GCGCATCCAACAGAAAAAATTATAAATGATGAACAACCAAAGTCAAGAGCATCCTTACATCCGCCACCTAAATGAAGGGGCTTTACGGACTCTTTGGGTAAAAAATGAAAGATTCCCGACCATTATCAGGAAAATCACTCAATACCTTTTACTCGGATTTATGAATAATGAACCATTTTAATTAATGACATTACTGATATGAACCGTTTACCCTTACTATTATTGAGTTTCCTATTGTTCCCCGTTACCTCTCTTGCTCACGGACCAACTCCGCAAAAAGCCAAAGAAAGCGTCACCATTAATGCCCCTGTCGGCGCAGTCTGGAATGTCATCAAGCAATTTGATGCCATTGCAAGCTGGCATCCCGATGTCAAAGCCAGTTCAGGTGATGGAAAAAACGCTTCTGACGGTATTAGAAGCCTTACCCTGAAAAATGACGGGCAACTGGTAGAAAGCCTGGATTATTACAGCGACAAAGATCATGAATACAATTACCGGCTTAAAACCGAAAATGTAACGGTATTTCCGGTCAGTTCTTACACTACCAACCTTCAGGTAACAGCAGGGGACGATGCCAATACCAGCGTGATTACCCTAAAAAGCCGTTTCTACCGTGGCGATACCGGCAACACTCCACCTGAAAGCCTGAATGATGCGGCAGCAGTTAAAGCCATGAATGCGTTTTTTAAGAACGGTTTGACGGGGCTAAAGCAAAAGCTGGAAAAATAAAGATATTATAGGCGAAAGGCAAATAACGATAGATGTTTTTCGCCCCTTCGCCTTTTTTATCCGTTAATTTTCGCGCGCTTCAATCAGGCCTTGACGACTTGCCAGCAAAGTCAGTTCAGCCAGCGTTTCTGCGCCCATTTTTTCCTTAATGACAGTGCCGTGATTACAGACGGTTTTATAACTCAAACACAGTTTTTCCGCCGCTTTTCGAGCGGTATAGCCATTCGCCAAGAGACAGAATACATCGAACTCCCTGGGGGAAAGCAGTTTGATTTTTTCCGATTCGTCCTGCTCACCTATCATAGAAACAGCCAGTTGCTGGGCAATTTCAGGATCGACATAGGTACCGCCCCGGGCTATTTTATACACCGCTGTAACCAGCGTTTCAGGCACACTGCTTTTGGTGATATAGCCCTTGGCTCCGGCCGCAAGCGCCCGCGTCACATAGACCAGTTCATTGTGTATGCTGAATACCAGGATTTTACAGTGCGGATCACGATTGATCAGTCTTCTGATGCTCTCAAAACCGCCTATCCCCGGCATCGACAAGTCCACCACGACAACATCCGGTTGATGCTGGATGTACATTTGGCAAGCCGTTTCACCCCGATCCGCCTCATAAATCCGCCCGATTTTATCGGATAAGGAAAGATAGGCTTTGTAACCTGTCCGCACCACCGCATGGTCATCGACCAATAACACACTAATCTTACCCGCCATTGCCATTGCTTTTGCTCCAAAAACGCATCAAAACAGACATCATGCCTGTTTATATACACTAAATCGATAGGAGCTTTTCCTGTTCTATCCCGTCACACGGCAAAGGAAGTTTTCTTGTCCATTTCCGGGATTTTTCCCGCTGTTTTTTGGGTTTATTCCGTAACGTTGCAAGTGATGTCTCCCGTACTATGAGCGCCTGCTTAGTCCTGCATCTCAATGAAGCAGGGCAAACGTTTTGATCAAGTGAGCTGGTTGTCATACAGAAACTTTATTGATACGCACGGACTGGGCTTTTAGCTTTTATAAGTACAACAATCATAACCCTGGAGGAACTATGCGGATTTCCAAATTCACCCGCACCGCTGTCGCGTCAGCTGTTTGTAGCGGTGCCTTATTGACAGCTTCGATGCCGACACAGGCTAACAAAGCCCTGGATAGACTGTCGAAAGAGGACACTAACTGGGTCATGCAGACCAAAGACTACAGTGCCAGTCACTTTAGTCCTATGACCCAGATTAACACCCACAACGTTCAGCATCTACAGCCGGTCTGGTCGTTTTCTACGGGCGTACTGAACGGGCATGAAGGCGGACCGCTGGTCATCGACGGGATTATGTATGTGCATACGCCCTACCCTAACAATATTTTTGCTATTGATCTGGATGAGCCGGGCAAGATTTTATGGGAACACAAACCCAAACAAAATCCGGCTGCCCGCGCCGTAGCCTGTTGCGACGTGGTCAACAGGGGCTTGGCTTATGCGCCTGCCGGTGAGGGTTATCCTGCGACTATTTTCCAGAATCAACTGGACGGCCATATCGTTGCCTTAAACGCCAAGACCGGCGAGTTGTTGTGGAAAATGGAAAATTCCGATATTGCGATGGGTTCTACGCTGACCATAGCGCCGTTTGTCGCCAAAGACCTGGTGATAGTCGGCAGCTCAGGCGCGGAATTGGGCGTAAGAGGTTATGCCACCGCCTATAACATTAAAGACGGCAAACAGGCATGGCGGGTTTACGCGACCGGCCCTGATGAAGATATAAAACTCGCCAAGGATTTCAACAGCGCCAACCCGCATTACGGACAATTCGGCTTGGGCCTTAAAACCTGGGAAGGCGATGCCTGGAAAATCGGCGGCGGCACTAACTGGGGCTGGTATGCGTTCGATCCCGACCTTGACATGCTCTATTACGGCTCGGGAAACCCAGCGCCGTGGAATGAAACCATGCGTCCCGGCGACAACAAATGGACGATGACCATCTGGGGCCGCGACATCAACACCGGCGAGGCAAAATTCGGTTACCAGAAGACGCCTCATGACGAATGGGATTATGCCGGCGTCAACTACATGGGCCTTTCAGAGCAGTTAGTCGACGGCAAAATGACCAAACTGCTGACCCATCCCGACCGTAACGGCCTGGTTTATACCCTGAACCGCGAAAACGGCGACTTGGTCAACGCCTTTAAAATCGACGATACCGTCAACTGGGTTAAAAAAGTCGATTTAAAAACCGGCTTGCCGATACGCGATCCTGAATTTTCCACGCATATGGATCATGAAGCCAAAGGGATATGTCCGTCCGCAATGGGCTATCACAACCAGGGCATCGAATCTTACGATCCGAACAAAAAATTGTTCTTCATGGGCACCAACCATATCTGCATGGACTGGGAACCGTTCATGCTGCCTTACCGTGCAGGCCAGTTCTTTGTCGGCGCGACGCTGAACATGTATCCGGGGCCTAAAGGTACATTGGGACAAGTTAAAGCGATGAATGGCGTTACCGGTAAATTCGAATGGGAAATCCAGGAAAAATTTGCGGTATGGGGCGGCACCACAGCTACAGCGGGCGACTTGGTTTTTTACGGCACCTTGGACGGTCACATCAAAGCGCTGGATTCACGGAACGGCAAGGAGTTGTGGAAATTCAAACTGCCTTCCGGCGTTATCGGCCATCCGGTTACCTTCGGCCATAAAGGCAAACAATATGTGGCGATTTATTACGGTGTCGGCGGCTGGCCCGGCGTCGGTTTAGTGTTCGACTTGCAAGACCCTACCGCAGGTTTGGGCGCAGTCGGTGCGTTTAAAGAACTGGCCCACTACACGCAACAAGGCGGTGGCGTGATGGTCTTTGCATTGGGCTATTAAAACTACATGCAGGTGCGGATTTATCCGCACCTATTTAAACCGGCATTGATGAGAATAAATATGCACACAAACAAGTTGTTGATAACGGCTTTGTGTTTGGGAACCAGCTTAGCAATATCCCAGGCCCAGGCTGAACAAAGCAAACCGCTAAAGGTTTGCGCGGCGGAAAACGAAATGCCTTACTCCAATAAGGCAGGCGAAGGCTTTGAGAACAAACTGGCCGAATTGGTCGGAAAAGCGCTGAATAGAAAAGTCGAATACGTTACCTGGAACGACCCGCGTTACTACATCCGCGACACGCTGGATAAAGGGCTGTGCGATGTAGCAATGGGCGTTGATAAAGGCGATCCCAGAGTGTTAACCACTCAGCCTTATTACCGTTCCGGCTATGTCTTCATCTCGCGTGAAGCCGATGACCTGGATTTGGAAAACTGGGATAGCGCGGCGTTACGCCAAGCAAAACGCATCGCTGTTGTACCCGGTACGCCACCGGAGGTGATGATGAGAGCTATCGGGCGTTATAACGACATGTTCAATTATTCCCAGGAGCTGGTGGGGTTTAAATCCAGACGCAACCAGTACATCAAATACGAAACCTCGAAACTGGTCACCGAAATTTCATCAGGTCATGCCGAGATTGCCGCCCTTTGGGGGCCCGCTGCTGCACGTTATGTCAAAGCATCGACCACACCGCTGATGATAACGCTGATTCCCGATGATAACGTACGGGCCGATGGTCAAAAAGTCGGCTCTCATTACAGTACCTCAATGGCTGTTCGAAAAAACGATCCAACCTTGCTGGCTCAGTTGAACAAGGTTATTGAAGATAACCGGGATGAAATAACCGAGGTGCTGGAAGATGAAGGCATTCCATTAGTTGATGAACCCGATGCCCCTGAAACATCATGAAGAAACAGGTCTTAACCATGAACAGAAAAAAATTATTGGCCGTAGCTGCTGTCAGCCTTACGCTGATCAGCTCGACGGCTGTAGCGGAAATAACCTTTCGCAATACCATTACCGGTGAACCGCTGGATATGAGCGTTGCCAAATCGGGCGGCAACGAGACCGTTTTCCAGCAATTTAAGGAGACCGGCAAGAACCCTTATAACGGCGATAAAGAAGCCATACAAAAAGGTCATGACCTTTATTTACCGGCCTGCTCCGGCTGTCACGGTCATGAAGCCGAAGGAAAATTAGGGCCGGGACTGGCCGATGATTACTGGACATATCCGTCTGCTACTAAAGACCAGGGTTTATTTGAAATCTTGTTTGGCGGCGCCAAAGGCATGATGGGGCCGCAATATGTCAACTTATCAACCGATGAAATGCTGATGATTATGTCCTGGATACGGGATATCTATACCGGTGATCCGAAAAAAGCCAAGTGGTTAAAAAAATAGAGAGGAACAACCCATGAAAAAAATGTTTTTAATGAATGCAGGTTTAATGCTGGCAGTCATGTCCTATACGGTTAGCGCTTACGACGGCCAAAATTGCAGCGAACCGGGAGTTTGCTGGGAACCCAAGCCGGGCTATCCTGAAAAAGTGGCCGGCAGCAAATATGACCCGAAACATGATGTCAATGAACTCAATAAACAAGCGCAATCGATTGTAGAAATGGAAGAGCGCAATAAAATTCGCCAGGAAAATCTGGCCAAGACCGGCAAATTTGTTTTTGACGTAGACGATATCGAGTAATGATTTGTTTTGGGCATAAATGCATTCCAACCTTTCGTCCCCTTATGAGTCTGTTTGCATCTTATGCCCTTTTTTTTCTTTGTAGCCATGTAGGAGCGGGCCGCGCCCGCGATATTCTGGAAACGATTACGGGTTTCACGTCAGCGGGCATGGCCCGCTCCTACACAATCTCGCGACATAGATGAATCCAGATTTTTTTTATCAAGCTAATGAACACAGACATCCAACTTACCGACTGGCGCGAGCAAGCGTTACAGTTCGAGCAACAGATCAATCAAACCGTTATCGGCCTACAGCCTGCGGTCAGGCATATCATCCTGTCCGTATTTACCCGAGGCCATGTATTACTGGAAGGCAATGTCGGCGTCGGTAAAACCACGCTGCTAAGAGCGGTTGCCCAAGGCTTGGGCGGCGATTACCAACGGATTGAAGGCACCATCGACCTGATGCCCGCCGACTTGATCTATTACACCTATTTAAACGACCAAGGCCGGCCGTGCGTCGATCCGGGGCCGTTGCTGAAACACGGCGACACACTCGCCACTTTCTTCTTCAACGAAATCAATCGCGCCCGCCCGCAAGTCCATGCCTTGCTGTTAAGAGCAATGACCGAACGCAGCATCAACGCCTTTAACCGCGACTATGCACTGCCGCATATACAGGTTTTTGCCGACCGCAACCGCGTCGAAAAGGAAGAAACCTTTGAGTTGCCCGCCGCCGCCAAAGACCGGTTTATGATGGAAATCAACATCGATATGCCCGGCTCGGATACTGTGTTGGATGAACTGATGTTTAATCCGCGCTTTCATGATACCGATCAATTAATCCGCGGTGTCGCTAACAGCGGCATTTACTATCGGCTCAATGAGCTGGCGCAAACGGTGCAACAACGCAGTCAGACCAGCCCCAAACTCCATGCTTACGCACTGAGTTTATGGAAAGCCACGCATCGGCCGCAACAATACGGCGTGCAATTAAGCGACGTCGAAATGCCGCAATTATTAATGGCCGGAGCCAGTCCGCGCGGCATGAGTTACTTGATCCGCGCCGCCAAAACCCGCGCCTGGCTGGAACACAGGGATCATGTCTTGCCGGAAGATCTGCAAGCGCTTTTTCCGGTCTGCATGACGCATCGGCTGTTTTTAAACCCGATGTATGCCTACAGGAAAGAACAGCTGCTGCCCGAATTGGTCGAAGGGATTTTAAATCAAGTGGCGGCGCCTTAAATGTCGGGATTAGTCCGTAATAGGAGATTATCAATGAGTCACTCAATTATGAATTTCGCGCTCATCGCGCTTGTCTTAACAGGCATTGGGGGCTGCTCCTCTCCCGCCCGGACCGATGTGAATACACCTAATCTCATGGGCATATGGACTGGCGAAAACAAAACTTATTCCGACAAAAAAGGTTACTTGACCTGGACTAAGACGATTGAGATCACAGAACAGAAGGGGCGCTTGTTTAAGGGACATTTTACCTTTTCAGCGGGCACTAAATATTTCTCTGGTGTTATCTATCCCGACAATACCTCGTTTACCTGGGTTGGCGTCGATAGCAAGGGCTACAATCATGGGCGCATTCATGGCACTGACCGCATCAGCGCCTGCTATGTCGAGTCTGGCGAAGATGCAACGGTCGGTTGCGTTGAGATGACGAAGCAAAAATCAAAGCACTGAGCCGGACGGGGCATGCTGCCCCGTCCGAAACGTAAGGCGTTAGCTAAATTCTCGTTCCCACGCGCTGCGTGGGAATGCAGTGCTGGACGCGCTGCGTCCCGTATACGCAAGACATCAATCATAACTTGCGGCGCAGCGCGCCTTGACCGCATTCCCACGCAGCGCGTGGGAACGAGGAAATGCATAAACCAAGAAAAATATCGTAAATAAACCAAGCTATGACCGAAACGCTAACCTATCGCTTACCCTGGCAATCAAGCTCCGTTTATCCGGGAGCGCATCCCGGACAAATGATCGGCGCCGGACAGTTGTTCAAACGCCATGAGCCGCTGATTGCCAGCCCCGACCCCAGACGCATAGACTTGCGCGCCAGCGTGCTCGACCCGTTTTCAGGCTATCGGGTGCGCGTCTATCAGCAGCAAAGCAGCGTCAACGTCTATCTGCTTGCCGATATGTCGGCATCGATGGCTTATGCCGATAAACAACAAACCCTGATTCGGTTTTTGCTGACCGCTGCCAACTCGGCCTTCGGTTACGGCGATAAATTCGGCTTTATCGGCTGCACCGAGCGTATTGAGCATCGCTGGCTGCTTCCCGCCTGCCAAAACCTGGGCAGAGTATCGGCACTGGCTAAACAACTGGAAGGCCTGACCTTTACCGGCAGCGCAAAAGGACTGCAAAATGCCGTTGCCTATCTGCCTGCCGAGCGCTCGCTGGTATTTTTGCTATCCGACTGCCATTTTCCGTTGCCTCAGTTGCGCGCCCTATTAGGTTCGCTACAGGCTCACGATGTGATCCCGCTGGTGTTGTGGAATCAGGACGAATACGCCGCCTTGCCCAACTGGGGCCTCATTGCTTTTCAGGACATGGAAAACCATGCGACCCGCACACTGTTTATGCGTCCGGCCTTACGGCAAAAAATAATTGCCGTCTATCGGCAGCGCCAGCACGACTTGAAACACCTGTTCAGGGCCTTTGGCAGTGAGCCCTTGTTTATTACCGAACGCTACAGCACCCAAACCATTAATCGTTATTTGCAGCAGAGGGTCGCATGAGAATCGTATTACTCCTGGTATTGTCATTGCTGGGCTGTTCCTGTTCCGGCTCGATTGATGAGCCTGTCAGTTACTTTAACGTCGAAACGCCGCGCCCGTTCGGTTACGTTAACGGCGATGAAATCCCCCAGCGCATTGTGATCGAAACCCGTTCGGGTATCAGCTTGCAACCCGGCAGCTTACCGGGCAAAGGCCAAATCAACCGCTGGCTGAACCTGAACCGGGTCACGATTAAACAAAGCGGGCAGCGTTATCAAATCGACTTGCTGTACCAGGTTTTTTACGCGCCGCTGGAGGTTAAATCGTTAACCCTGCCCGGCTTTACCATGCAGCTCAGCCAGGGCGAAAAAAGCATCAGCCAAAACGTCCCCGCCTGGACTTTTACCCTGTCCCCGCTCAGGGAGCTGGTAGTGCGCCAAAGCGAACAGGGTGAATACATGCGCCCCGACAGCCCGCCGCCGTTATTGACAGACACCCAGGCTTTGTACGGCTTGGCCGCCAGCCTGAGCGTTGCCGTACTGATAGCGGCCTATTTGGGTTATTTATACGGCTGTTATCCCAACATGCTGCGACGCACCTTATTTAAGCAGGCATTACGAAAGCTGGCGGGATTGTCCAAGGCCGACATGGAGCGGGCTTTGACCATTGTCCACCACGCCCTAAACAGCCTCAACGGACAGCCGCTGTTTTCTAACCGGCTGGACGACTTTTACCGGCGCAACCCGCAGTATCTTCAAGTAAGTTCCCAGCTGGCTTGGTTTTTCAACTACTCCAATCGTTACTTTTTTTCCGACGGCATGATTGCTGTAGCGCAGGACTTGCAGCAGCTAAAAGACCTCTGTGAGCAATGCCGGAAGATCGAACGAGGCAGCCGATGAATTTGGCGGTTAATACCCCTTGGGCTTTGACAGGCCTAGTGCTCGCTCTGTTGCCGCTGTTCAATAACGGGATGCGTACCAGCCCCGCGCCGTGGACGGCGTTGATACCTGCGGATACGCTGTCGGTTGTTATCGTCTGCTGTTTGCGGCTGTGCGCCGTCGCCGCAATCGCAGGATTAGTACTGGGCATCGCGGGCCTGCATCGCACCGAACAACGCATCGAGCGGATCGGCCACGGCGCGCATATCGTATTATTGCTCGATCGCAGCAGCAGCATGGATAACACCTTTGCCGGACGCGCGCCGAACGGCTCGGACGACGGCAGGGATGCCGGAGGTACGACCCCAAGGATGGGGGAGGTAGAGCAACGCATGGAGCGGTTGCCGAGAGCAATGCATGGAGCAATTGCCGAGGAATCGAAGGCCACGGCGGCGCGGCGCTTATTGACCGATTTTGTCAAACAGCGGCAAAACGATTTGATCGGGGTCGCGGAATACAGCACTTCGCCGCTATTCGTAATGCCGCTGACCGAAAACAAAAACGCGGTGCAGGCGGCGATTGCGGCAACCGCGACACCGGCGCTGGGCTTTACCCATGTCAGCAAAGGCTTGGGGATGGCCATCTCGTTTTTTGAACAACAACCGGTCACCGGCTCGCGTATTGTGCTGCTGGTTTCGGACGGCGCGGCAGCGATCGATCATGACAGCGAACAAAAACTGCGGCTTTGGTTTAAACAGCAGCAAGTCCGTCTGTACTGGATTTTTCTGCGTACCGCAGGCAGCCCCGGCATTTTCGACCAACCTGAAGACAGCCGGGACGACAACGCTGGGGCCATGCCCGAACTGTATCTGCACAAGTTTTTTCTGGGACTGGGCAGTCCCTATCAGGCTTATGAAGCGGAAAGCCCGGACGCGTTAAAACAGGCAATTGCCGACATCAACCAACTGGAAAACCTGCCCATGCACTATTTCGAACGCATCCCCAAACAGGATTTGTCGGCAGTCTGCTACAGCGTAGCGGCCTTCTTGCTGCTGGTTCTATTCGGCGTTAAATTTTTTGAGGTCAAACGATGATAAGAACAATCAGACATTTTACGCTGTGGGCCGCGTTGGCGCTCAGCTTGGCCGCTTTCGTTTACAGCGCCGGTACGTTGTACGGCATTCATCACGACAATAATTTAATCCGGCAATTGATTTCGGGCAAGGATGTGGCCGTTAACAAAGTGATCAGCGGCGAACCGGAATTACGACTGGCGCGGGCTTTTTATTTCAAGCAAAAACACCGCTACGACGAGGCCTTGTCGACCCTGAGCCTGGTTATGGACAAAGGCGACCGGAACTTCCAGGCCAAAGCCCGCTACAACCTCGGCAACCTGTATCTGGAACAAGCCGTACAGCAGGCAAAAACCATAAATATCAACGCAGCAATGCCTTTGGCCGGATTGGCGAAACAGGCCTATCGCCAGGCATTGGCCTTGGACAGCGGCAACTGGGATGCCAAATATAACCTTGAAGTCGCGATGCGTTTACTGCCGGAAATGGACAGGGTCGACATACCCGACGACAGCCCGATCAATCAGAAATCGCAGTTGTGGACAACCGTGCCGGGGTTTCCGCGCGGCTTACCTTGATAATCAATGCGAAGGCCAGGCTGGAGTGCAGGCTTCGCCTGCAAGCGCAAGCAAAGCTTCACCTCGTTCCCACGCGCTGCGTGGGAATGCAGTCAAGGCGCGCTGCGCCGCGAATCACGGTCAGTATATGAAAAATACACATTGCGCAAATATGGGACGCGGCGCGTGGGAACGAGGAAAACGAGTAAAAAAAACGAGGAAACAATGAGCAAACCATTAAAAGATTATCGAATCGGGTGCTTGCTGGCGGCGCTTATCGCCATGCTGGCGCTGTTCATCTACCCCAACAAACAACAAAAAACACCCACCTATAACTACACCTTTATTATCGATATTACCCGCAGCATGAATGCACTCGACTACCAACAAGACAACCAGGCCGTCAGCCGATTGCAGTTTGTTAAGCAAACCCTGAGGGAATTGTTGCGAGACCTGCCTTGTCAATCCAAAGTCGGTCTGGGTCTGTTCACCGAAAGGCGTTCAACCCTGTTATTCGAACCGCTGGAAGTTTGTTCAGCCTATACGGAAATAGATACGACCCTCAGTAAAATCGACTGGCGCATGGCCTGGGCGGCAGACAGCAATATTGCCAAAGGTTTGCTGAGCACGCTTGAAATGCTGCAAAAAAGCGACAGTTCGGTGATTTTTATTACCGACGGACAGGAAGCGCCTCCGGTTAATCCCAATTACCAGGCTGATTTTTCAGCGTTAACAGCACCAGCAAAAGGCATGATTATCGGCGTCGGCGGTTTGCAGGCCGTGCCTATTCCCAAGTTCGACAGTCAAGGCAGGCAAACCGGGTTTTATAGCCATGACGATGTGCCGCACCGTTCTTCATTCGGACAGTCGAACCTGGATCCGGCGCAAATCAAAGGCTACAACGCGCGCAATGCCCCATTCGGCAGCGAAGCCGCCACCGGCAACGAACATTTAACCGCTTTACAGGAAACCTATTTGGAAAAACTGGGCGCGGAATCCGGCTTGGCTTACGCCCGCTTAACCGACTTAAAAAACTTGAGTCGGGCATTAAAAAACCCGAAACTGGCGACTGAAAAAATTGTGCAGACCGATATTCGCCGGCAACCGGCGTTGCTGGCATTGCTGATGTTAAGCCTCGTCTATCTGCCCAGAATATATAAATCCCGTCGATTTTTCTGGACATAAATAAACCGTCATTCGTCACCTATTCTCTTGAGTACAGTTCATGAACAAGAAAAACCTGTTATCCCTGCTATCGAATCATCATCTTTTTGCCTTGCGTTTACTTTTGTCGCTGCTCGGCGCCTACATTGGCTATAGCTATCGGCATACGAGCCACGATTATTGGTTTGTGATGATGTTCTTGTTTACTGTTATCGCTATCGCTCCCGGCTATTATCAGTTCAAACAACACGGCGATAATCTCAAGGCGCTCACCAGTCAACTACTGCATTGGACAGGCGGCTTAGGTGCGGCCATTGTCGTTTATGCTTACCACAGTTCAGGAAGAATCTTCCATGAAGAAGCCGGTTTGATCGTGCTGTTAATACTGGCATTAACGACTTATCTGGACGGCATACAAACAGGGTGGAGAGGTATTTTTACCGGGTTATTTCTAGGCCTTATCACTGTTTGCGTTGCTTATTTGGATGGCTATATCTGGCAACTGGCAGTATTGGCGATAGCTGCGATTACCATTAGCTACCATTGGAATTCAGACGTAGCGAGTTGACCTAAGAATCTATTTTTTAAGCAGAAACTCGGCGCTGCAGAAAAAAAAGAATTTTTCCTATAGCGAATAAGACTATAAAAACGAATAATGATACATTTTTGCAATCCATCAGCCCGATGTTGCAAGTGTCGAGTTTTTAAACCTAATGAGTCTGCGCTACCAAATCAACCTGCGAATCTTGATCTCCTCCCTGTGCATTCTGATACTGGGTAGCTCGATAGCTATCTGGCAGGCACGCGATGCGGTGAATAAAGAAGTCAATTCATCGATCAATCTGGCCGTGCAACTGATCACTTTCGGCTTTTCGCAAGCCCCATTTAATGAAACCGCTTGGTTGCCTCAATTTAATGCACTGAATAAAACCCGGCATTTAAACATTCAATTAAAAGTGCCCTCAGGCGAAACCATCAGCGTTACCCATAAAAACCAGCAAATCAGTCATAAAGAAACGCCGCCGCAATGGTTTATCAAACTGGTCGAAGGCGAGCACCCCAAAGCAGAACACCAAATAACCACCTCGGGCGGCAAACAACTGACGCTGATTGTCCAAGCCAACCCGTTGGATGAAATAACAGAGGTCTGGGAAGAAAGTATCGCTTTTTTCAGCTCGCTTTTTCTGCTGACACTGGTTACCTTTTTGGCTGTCAACCTGGCTTTCAACAAAGCCCTTAAATCCATCGCTATCATTGTTGACGGACTAAAAGCCATTGAAACCGGGCAGTACGGCCAAAAACTGCCGGATTTTTCAATCCAGGAATATGACAGCATCGCCAAAGCCATCAATCACATGACCGGCGAACTGAATGCCAGCCGACAGGAAAACCGGGCATTAACCCAGCATACCCTGGAAATACAGGAAGACGAACGCCAACGACTGTCGCAGGAATTACATGACGAACTGGGACAATCGCTGACTGCCATTAAAGTCATGGCAGTGACTGCCGCACATAAAAAGGCGGACATCAAGCAAGCAACCGACTCCATTATCAGCATCTGCGATCATCTGATGATCGTGGTGCGCTCCATGATGCATCAACTGCATCCCCTGGTATTAACCGAACTGGGCTTGAAAGCAACAATGGAAGATTTGTTAAATCACTGGGCGATCAGAAATCCCGAGTTAAAACTTACCATCGCCTGCCCTGACGAAGTCGATGACCTGGAGCAAAAAATCACCATCCAACTATTTAGAGTCGTGCAGGAATGCCTGACCAATATTGTCCGCCATGCGCAGGCGAGCCGAGCCTCCATCAGCCTGGAAATCGAACATCGGGCCGAAACAGCGACGGCACTACGGCTACAGGTAACCGACGACGGACAAGGCTGCGCTGTCGACAGGATTAAAACCGGTTTCGGCTTATTGGGCATGCGGGAAAGAATCAACAGCCTGGGCGGCGAACTCGCCATAAAGACTCAGCCGCAACAAGGCATGAGCATCATCGCAACCATTCCGCTGTCATGAAAGATAAAATCAAAGTCATTCTGGTCGACGACCATGCGGTGGTACGCGCAGGTTTTCGGATGCTGTTGTCGACCGAAGCCGATATTGACGTGATCGCCGAAGCCGATCGGGGCGAGGCGGCCTGCCAGTTGTATCTGGAACAACAACCGGATGTGATGGTGCTGGATTTATCCATGCCCGGCATCGGCGGACTGGAAAGCATACGCCGCATCTGCAACCGCGACAACAACGCCAAGATACTGGTATTTAGCGTACACGATGAAATGGTTTATGTAGACAGAGCCATGAAGGCCGGTGCAAAAGGCTATATCACCAAAAACAGCGCTCCCGGAATTCTGGTGACTGCGATACAAAAAATAGCCGCAGGCGAAATTTATATAGAACGGGGCTTGATGAAAAACCTGACCCTGCAAAATAGCGAAACCGATTATCAGACCCTTATAGATAGCTTGTCCGCCAGAGAATTCGATATTTTCCTGCTGCTGGCGAAAGGCTTAACCGCGCATAAAATCGCCGATGAACTTTGTCTGGGCTATAAAACCGTCGCCAATTACGGCACCCAAATAAGAGGCAAACTTAAGGTATCGACGGTTGCCGAACTGGCGCATATTGCGATGGTGCTGCGGGTGATGAAAAATTGAGGGTTAAGCATTGGGCTTGTGCCTGCTCGGGGCAACCGCCCTACATAGCATGGACTAGTACTTAGTCAACTTAGAAATGACGGGTTCCTGTAACTGTGGGGGCGGCTTTAGCCGCCCAGTGGCGACTGAAGTCGCCCCCCACATCCAGTTGCTTAACCGTCAGAATAAAGTTAACTGAGTACTAGAGCTTAAGCAAAACTCCCTTAATGCCAACCGCCGTATTGCGTAGTCGGATCACCGCGCCAACCGGTTGTGGTTTTGTTGGTATCTGGAGCATGTACAGAACTGTCCGCCGCACGAATCATATTGGCATGCGTATATCCACCCATCGCTTTTGCCGTTTTGGCAATCGCCGTCGTTGCCGGATTAATCTCATATTTCGTAATCGTGTTATGAATAACTGCGGTGACTAATTTCTCCGTGCCCGACTCGGAAGAAAATGTCAACAGAATGGGTAAAACCGTATTGGCTGGAACTTCCACGCGGTAATGACCCTTGTCCACAGCCACTTGGGTAATTAAGCGACCGTTTTCATCGCTCACTTCCACCGTGCCGGTTTTGATCACACCCTTGTCATTGCTGACCACACCCTCTAAAACAGTCGCTTGGGCATATTTTTTTACCGCAGCCAGACTCGTTTTTGCCGTTTTTTTCTCCTGCTCGCAACCCGTGAGTACAAAAGCGCTCAAGGCCAGCAATACCGTAAATAAAATGGTGCGCTTCATAAATCCTCCTACTGATTCATTCTATTGTCGCGACCAAGTATACTGAATTATCCCGCTCAAGCTATCCCCGGCAAAAATAAAAAACGCCTAAAATGCTTCCCAATCGTCGAAACCGGCTGTCACTGGTGATATTGAGTGCCTGATTGCGGGTGTTGTCGAATGCAGAATAAGTCGGTAAGAACCCGCTGAACTATCATCGACCTTAAAACCGCTCACTGTGACGACCAGATTTTGCGCCTGCTCTTCCAGCGACTCCGCTGCCGCTGCCGCTTGCTCTACCAGGGCGGCATTCTGTTGGGTTACATCGTCCATTTGGGCGATAGCTTGATTAACCTGTTCGATACCGGAACCTTGTTCTGCCGAGGCGGCGGAAATTTCGGCCATCATATCGGTAACGCCGCGGATGGAGGCGACAATTTCTTCCATGGTCAGTCCTGCCTGGGTAACCAGCTTGCTGCCTCCTGAGACTTTATCTACCGAATCACTAATCAGGCTTTTAATTTCTCCGGCGGCGATTGCGGCGCGTTGCGCAAGATTGCGCACTTCCACGGCAACAACGGCAAAGCCCCGGCCTTGTTCGCCGGCACGGGCGGCTTCTACCGCGGCGTTGAGGGCAAGGATATTGGTCTGAAAAGCGATGTCGTCGATCACCGAGATAATGTCACCGATTTTTCTTGAAGATTCGTTGATATCATTCATCGTCATCACCACTTGGCCGATCACGTCAACGCCTTTGCCCGCGATAACCGTGGCATCAACGGCGAGCTGATTGGCTTGTTGCGCGTTTTTGGCATTATGCTGCACGGCGGAGGTCAGCTGTTCCATGCTGGCGGCGGTCTGTTCCAGGCTGGCGGCTTGCTGTTCGGTGCGGTGCGACAGGTTATTGTTACCTGAAGCAATCTCTTTCGTCCCGGTATCAATACCGGCAGCAGCATCCTTGATTTGACTGATAATAGTTTTAAGTTTTTCTACGGTGGTATTGGAGTCGTCTTTAAGTTGCCCAAAGATACCGGAATAGTTATTGCTGATGGTTTCGGTCAGGTCGCCACGGGACAGTGCATTAAGAACGCGCACGACTTCATTGAGGCTGGTTTCGCTGGTTTGCATAAGCTGGTTGATATCGCCCCCCAGGTGACGTAAAAAACCTTCCTTGCCTTCCAGATCGAAACGCATACTGAAGTCACCTTTGGCAGCGGCTTCGACAATGATGGCGACTTCATTCTCGGCCCTTACCTCTTCGGTACGGTCGTGCCATTCGGCCACCGTTCCCAGCCGCTGGCCTTGCTCGTTGATGACCGGATTGGCAATCACCACCATCGAACGTCCGCCCATCATCATGCTGGCTTCATGGGTACCGGTTAAGGCGGTCAGCAGGCTTGCCTGAGCTGTGGGGTTTGCATGAAAATCATCGATATTGGTGCCGACCAGGTGTTCAATCGAGAGTTTTGACACACCGCTACGCTGCCGACTGACTTCCATTTCGGCCTTGTCGAGTATATCGATCACTTTTTGATTGGCGTAAATGATGTTGCGGCCGTTATCGGCAATCATCACGCCGGTGCTGACGTTGTCGAGCGCAATCTTGACCCGCAGGATTTCGTCAGCCGCTTTGCGCTCTGTCGTGATGCGCTCCAGCAATTGTTGCTGCATGTGTTTCATCGCATATAACAAACTGCTGGTGTCTTTCTCGTTAACCTGAATATCCCGGGTTAAATTGCCTTCGGCAATTTCCATAGCAATTCCTTTCGCAAAGTAAGGGTCGATGCCCAATCGCTTGTCGAGATAGCGTGTTAAGTAGATGGCAATGCCTAGTCCCAGACTGATACCGGCCAACGATATAATCAGCATGATCATAGACGCGCGCTTGGTTGATTCGGTGATGGCATGGGCGTTATTTTTTGCATCGTTCACTCCCTGATTTTTAATCCGATTCAGTTGCGTCCGTAAGTTTTTCGCCAGTTTATTGAAATCCTTCATGACCGGATTGCCGGCCTCGACTCCTTCGGTCGCATAAACCGCAGTCATGCGCTTGCCTTCGCTGTAATACCAGTCAAAACCGGTTTCAAGTGCCGCCAATTCCGTCATTTTTACTAGCGGCGAAGTGACGTTATCCAGCGTTGCGACACGACCATTTTTAATAGCCGCTAATTCTGTGGTCATTTTTTCCGTGTTTTCTGCGGTCAAGCGTTCACGGAACTGTGCGACGCCCTGCTTAAAGTCTTCGGCAGCCCTCTGTGCATCCTGAAAACTGTCAGCATCCTGACTGATTGAAGCTTGGGTAAGAAGTTGTTGTACTTGTACGGTATAAACCGCCATTCGCTCTGCCAACAGTGCATTGGGCAAAAAAGTCTCATCCACTTTCGCCACGTCACGCTGAGTTTGAGAAAAATTAAATAAACCTACTGCAACAATGCCTATCATCAAACTGATAATGGCAAGAAAACCGAGCAGTATGCGGACTTTGAAACTGATATAACCAAACATTTTAAGATCCTTCTGAAGTGTTTTTTCTCGTTCCCATAATTTCGTATGGGAACAAGAGAAAAGTTAGGGTATCTGTTTTAAGGATTAATGAACCGCATGCAGTTTTGCGACGGACTGATTCACAAAATGGTGAAGGTTTTTCTGATGTTTTGTCGCTATTCGATGATGAATAAAGAAACTGTTGCCTTCAATCTTTTTGGCCTGCTTTTTAGCTTCGGAGGCTAAATCGGCTATATCAACATGGGATTGACACTGGCTGGTTGAATCGGGATCTACCAAGCCTACCGAGAGGCTGATCATAGGAAAAAAACATTTCTCCCCTGCCCTGTTTTCAGTATAAATACCGCCTGTTTTTGTATCTTCATCTTTGTAATAATTTGGGACGGCTTTTTCAAAGGCATTCAGAATATTTTCACAGCACTTTAACCAGTCATTACCCAAGAAAATGACGATAAAATCATCCCCGCCTATGTGGCCGACCACACCGCTTTCTGCGGGAATATAATGCGTCAAGATATCGGCAACGGCTTTGATAATATCGTCGCCGGCACTGTAGCTGTACACGTCATTAAAAGGTTTGAAGTGATCAAGATCAAAGTAGCCGAAACTGAAAGGTATGTTGGCGGCCAGTAATCGGTTGACCTGTTCATTGATGGGAACGCTACCCGGTAACAGGGTAAGAGGGTTGGCGTGTTTGGCATTATGGATTTGCTGGCGGGTAATTTCTTCAAGCAGATTCAGGATCGTCCCTATGCCGATATATTCGTCGTCATTGGTAATAATAAAAGCCTGATCATTGCGCATGGTTGAGGTCAGCTGCTTGCTGACTAATTCAATGGGCGTGTTTTGATCGAAACTTAACGGCATTTTTTCTATGAACGATTTTATCGGTTTTTTTCCATACAATTCGATGCCATAGCGATTGGAAAATAATTTGAATAAAAAATGGTCGCGAAAAATAATCCCTGAAGCCTCGTTGTTATCGACCAAAGGCAATATGATTAAATCACCATCACTATGAAACAAATTCATCACCTCACTGATCGGGGTTTCTGATGAAACCGGCGTGATAAATTTAGCGATATGAATGGCTTTAATAGCGTTAAATTGAGTAGGTTGGCTGCTGACAATAAATAATGATTTGTCGACTTTTTCTAAAGGAATGGCCGTTGGCCGGGAAAAATAATAGCCCTGAGCATGAGTAATACCCAATTGTTCTACGGCCTTGTATTCATCTTCCGTTTCGATGCCTTCAGCAATAACGTTGCAATTGAGTGACCGAGCAATTTTTTGAATGGAACGAACAAAATTAAGTTTGATGGGGTCGTTATGGATACCCTGAATAAAATGCATGTCTATTTTGACATATTCAGGCTGCAACTCCGACCAGAGTCTTAATCCCGAATAACCCGCACCCAGATCGTCAATGGCTATTTCAAAGCCCATTTTTCTGTAATGGGTGACCGCCTCAAGCATTAATTGAAAATCGTCGATAGGTTGGTGTTCTGTTACCTCAATAACGACAGAACGGGGATCAACACCGAATTGATCCAGGAGTTTAAGTGTTTCTCCTTTTTTGAAGTCAGGTTGTAATAATACAGAAGGGCTTACATTAATAAACAGCTTCTCTTTAATAGTTAACTCCGCGTAACGTTTTATCGTCAATTCCCGGCAGATATATTCGAGTTTTGTGCTTAAATTAAAACGTTCAGCCGTATCAAACAAGTTAAACGGACTGTGTAATGGACTATTGGAAGGCCCACGAATTAAGGCTTCGTAACCCATTATTTTCTTTTGCGATAAAGAAACAATAGGCTGGAAATGAGGCGTTAATTGCTTCCCATTGAGTATTTTAGTGAGTTCATTGTGCAGGTTTGACATGTAATGTTCTGATCAGAATATTAGAATGTATTAATAATATGACAGCTTTATTACATCAATATGACAAGCAGAAAATGTCGACATTGATTTTCCAAATGGGTTGACCGTTAAATGCTGAACCCAACAGCTATTCTCGTTTTTAAAAACCCCAGCTTTAGTCATTAAGTTATGATTAAGCTATAAAAGCTATATTAGCTCCGACATCATTCAGTTTTTCAGCCTTATTTCTACTTTTAACTAATGGTAAAACGATAATCCCATCAGGAATATTTATGAAACCTCAATCAGACTGGAAAAACTCTATTGACAGCATAGTCGATATGGGGCTGAGCCATGGATTGGTGCAGCGAACAACTGAAGACGAAACTTTCAACGGACGCACTATCTGTTTAAACAACAAACATGCGCTGAATTTTGCTTTGTGCAGTTACCTGGGACTGGAACTGGATCACCGGCTCAAGCAAGGAACCATTGACGCCGTGACTCGATACGGCACCCAGTTCGCCATATCGAGAGCCTATATGTCGGCAACGCCTTATACCGAACTGGAACACCTGCTTGACGAATTATTCGAAGGTCATGTACTGGCAACCCCAACCACGACATTAGGCCATATCGCCGCCTTGCCGATACTCATTGAAAAAGACGATGCGATACTCATCGACCAGATGGCCCACAGCAGCCTCCAAACAGCGGCCAAACTGGTGCAGGCCGAAGGCGTTCCGGTCGAAACGCTGGTTCACGGTAACCTGGAATTGCTTGAGGAACGAATCGACGCCCTGAGCAAACAGTATCGCCATGTCTGGTATCTGACCGATGGCGTTTACAGCATGTTTGGCGATCTGGCTCCGGTCAAGGAATTAGGCAAGTTACTAAATCGCTACGAGCAGCTGCATCTGTATTTTGACGATGCCCACGGCATGAGCTGGACCGGTAAACATGGCCGGGGTTATGTGCTCAATTGCCTGCCCATTCAAGAACGGATGGTGGTGGCGACATCCTTGTGCAAGGCTTACGCGGCCGGAGGCGGAGCGCTTATTTTCCCGAATGCACAGATGCATCGGCAGGTTAAAAACTGCGGCGGGCCGATGATTTTTTCAGGCCCTATCCAGCCCCCCATGCTGGGCGCGTCTATTGCCTCGGCCCGCATCCATCTGTCACCCGAGATTAATCGCCTGCAACGGGAGCTGAAAGATCGCATTGCTTTCTGCAATCATTTGCTTAGAGCCTACGAGATACCTGTAGAAAATAGTGCGCAGTCGCCGATTTTTTTCGTCAAATTGGGACGTCCCGAGGTTGCCGGTGAAATGGCCAAATCCCTGCTTGATCAGGGTTTTTACACAAACCACGCTGTTTATCCGGCAGTATCCCGACGGAAATCCGGTATTCGCTTCACGTTAACAACACATCTCTCTGCCGAAGATATTCACGGCCTGGTCAAGGCAATAGCCCGCAATCTTCCGAAGGCTATGGAATCAAAGCACAAGAACAAAGCATAAGCAAAACGCCAAGGCGCTAAATTCACCATTGATGGCCTGTTGGGTTAAAACTCCTCCCAATCTCCATCAATAGCAACTGGGTGTGGTTTCTGCTTCATTGCGGTTGGACTTTTATGGGTGTTCACTGTGGTTCGTGTTTGTTTATTGGTGCCGCTGATTTCTTGCGGATGAAATCTACTTTGAAGCTTCCTACCATGATCACCAGGCTGTGTGCTTGTTCTTTCAATGATTCAGCTGCAGTTGGCTCTCTACCAAAGCTGCATTTTGTTGGCTGTTGCGGGGGGCGCGGGAACGCATAATTCAGGAAAACTTGGTAGATACCTATGCCCTAAACGACGGGGCTTTACGGTGTTTTTTGGTAAATACGACCATTAACAGCAACAGCACCCAACAAAAGCTTACGTCCCTCCATCTTTATCCCCATCTTTCAATTTCCAGCCATGTTAGCGCATTCTAGCAACCAATAAAGGCATGCCCCCTGTTTGCTCTCTGACACCGCACAACATGAGTAACTACCCTCTACTTTTTCGCCCTATTTTGGTGCACCAATCGAGATAGCGGCTTTACCAACAAACTCTTAACCCTTATCTGCATATAACAATAGAGAATATGGCGTAAATATTGCTTAAACGTAAATATTGCTTAAAAGATCGTACATCTTGCCTTTTATCATGAATGACTTGTTTCATTTTTAACGCACAACCTAAGGATAAATCACATGCTGTCAGAAGCTGAACGTTTTGAAACCTTCTCCCCCTATATTCGTAGCGTTGCCCAATGTAAGGAAATTCTCCGCGATTTGAATGGAACCTGGGGACTGGTTTCCGCCATTGCGGAAATCAGCTGTCCCACTGAAGCCGCCACCATACTGCCGGCGATGGAAGCGACAAAAAAAGGTTTTGCCGATCTTGAAAGCAAACTGACCAGCCAACTGGTGTCCGAAGAAATAAAAAAAACCTGTCTTGAACTCGAATCCAAAGCGCAAGTATCGATAGATATTCTGGTGCGCAACCTGTATGAGCGCACCGCAGACATCGGCTTTCTGGCGACCAACGCCGATATCTGCAATTTTGTACTGGCCTCCGTCAACGGCGAAAGAACCGATATAAATTCGCTTAACCAACTGCTTGACGAGTACGGCTTAAAATATACCGTCTACAACGACATTATCATTCTGGATACCGACAGCCGCATACTGGCAAGGCTTGACCGCGACACAGCCACAACCTCCCAAAGCATTTCCGACCCGATTATCCGCCAGACCTTGCACTCAATAGAGGACTACGTCGAAACCTTTGGCAAAACCAAGCTCCGCCCGGGTATAGACCGGGCCCTGATTTATTCGAAACGCATCGTCGATCCGGTCGATGATTCGGTGATTGGCGTTTTGTGTTTATCGTTTCGTTTTGATAACGAAATGGAAGGCATATTCCGCAGCCTGCAAAAGAAAGGCGACAAAGCCGTCATGTTGCTGCTGGATACCGACTCGGTCGTCATTGCCACCAGCGACTACGACCATGTACCGATAGGCCGCGTCATTGAAGCCGTTCCTGAAGGAGATCACTACGGCATGCTCGACTTTGCCGGACGCGAATATCTGTCGGTAACGCACCGAGGCCGTCCTTACCAGGGTTATGCCGGACAGGAATGGTACGGACACGCGATGATTCCATTGCAGTCGGCATTCGGTTTTTCCGCGTCCGACAAGGAGATCAATGCCGAAATCCTGCGCCATGGCGACTCGCTGTCTACCGAGCTGTCGAGCCTCATTGCCGACGCCGCCGAAAACATCAACCTGTTCCTGCACCGCGTGATCTGGAATGGTCAGGTCATGGCGACTAACGAGCATGGCAACCTGTTGTCGCTGAAGGCGATTCTAAAACAGCTTCGTTCGATGGGAGCTCGAACTGCGCAGGCGCTTGCCGATTCCAGCAGCAAGCTGCATACCACGATGATTACCTCCGAACTGCGTAATGCCGAATCCATCGCGCGGCTGATGATTGATATTATGGATCGCAACCTGTACGAGCGCAGCAATGATTGCCGGTGGTGGGCGCTGACTTCGGAAATCCGGCGCATTCTCTCCGAAGGCCGCCTAAGCTCCGACGATAAAGCGAAAATCACCGATATTCTGCTCTACATCAATAAGCTTTATACCGTCTACACGCGCCTTTTTATCTACGATATTAAAGGCACTATCGTCGCCGAGTCCAATCTGCATAACGACCCCATGAACGCCATAGGCAGACAGGTGCACGCCTCGTATGCGCAGGAGACCTTTTCCTTGCGCTCGCCGCAGGAATACCGGGTATCGATGTTTGAAGAATCCTGGCTGTATGGAAGCAATCCAACCTACGTTTACAATGCCGCCATCCGTCATATTGATGACATCAACAAAGTAGTCGGCGGTATCGGCATCGTTTTTGATTCCACGCCCGAATTCAAGCACATGCTTGAAGATTGCCTGCCCGACAAACCCGGCGCTTTCGGCCTGTTTGTGGAACGGCCCAGCGGCCGCATCATTGCAGCAACCGAAGCTTCCAATTACCAGAACGGCGAGATTCTTTGGATAGACCCTGAATTTTTTGAGCTGCAAGAAGGCACAGGAAAATCCAAGATCGTGCTCTATAACAAAAAGTACTATGCGGTCGGCTGTTACTCGTCACGCGGATACCGCGAGTTTAAAACCACAGGGGACTATCATAATGATGTGGCCGCTTTCGTGTTTATTCCGATCGGCGAGAAAGCCGAGACTACCGGTTCCGAACAACGTGTAGCCATCGCTTATCCGCAAGAGCCGCTAACCGGCGATGTCGTCGATCTGGCAACGTTTTATATAGGCTCGGAAGTCTACGCATTTGTTGCCGCCGATGTGTTGGAAGCCATGGACGTTACCCTGATCAACAGTCTGCCCGGCGTAAAATCCTATATCGTCGGCAGCGTCATGTATTGCGATAACAGCCCCGATGGCATCAACGAAAAAATCCCGATTATCGTGATTGACGGCAGGATTTTGACCAATAAGGCTGTTGATTTCGATCAACCGGAAAAAACCACCGGAGCAATCATTGTTGTCCGGACCCAAGCAGGCCCGATTGGCCTGTTGGTTGACGGACTTGATGCCATTCCGAGCTTTGAGACATCGCAAGTTCAGCCGGTTAATGAATTATTGCGCGGTGACGGTGGCTACGTAAAATCATTGGTTAACATCCCTGAAAGCAATACGTCCGGAAAAATGCTTATCGTATTGAATCAAGAGCTGATTCTTGCGTCGGTGCGCAAACGGTAACTGCGCCCGCTTGCAACCGGCTTTATCAAAATACTGAGGGCAACTTGACATCCTCCCCGACCTAAAGGACGGGGATTCCTACTGCTAGACGCTTATGCCCAAGCGCGAGAATGTTCTTTGCCGCATTCATATCTCTATCATGCGTGGTGCCACACTCAGCACAAGTCCATGCTCTTATTCCAAGTCCTGTTCTACCTTTCGGACTACTGGCGC
>JAQSDX010000051.1 GCA_029946125.1 Candidatus Methylobacter titanis | reverse complement strand
GTTCATGTTAAAAATTGCCTTTATTTTATCAGGGTTTTAAATTGGGAATTGCTGGATCTATACCGTGTTTGTATAAAACAGCGGTATAATCAATACACTTCACATCCCATTATTTTATTTATTGATGAATCTTAATTGGAAAAATTTCCTGCTTGCTGAAAATGCAATATTCAATTGCGATACCGATATTATTTTTCCATTGCCCAAACATGAAGGCAATAAGCATATTTATCCAATTGCACACCTAGGTATTTTGACAGTTGCAGGAATTGATGCAGCAAAATTTTTACAGGGACAAATCACCTGCAATATTAACGACATCACTAATATAAAAAGCAGTTTAAGTGCAATATGTAATCCAAAGGGCAGGGCAATTACGACTTTTTTGCTGGTTAAAAACGCCGATGCTTTTTTAATGATTTTGCCCCATGAATTACTGGCATTGGTCAAAAAAAGATTGCAAATGTACGTGTTAAGATCAGCTGTAACCTTAACCGACAGCTCGGATGAATTGTGTCTAATCGGTTTATCTAATGATGCACAGCAACCCAGCGAGAATTCTGATTTTGCAACAAACCGACAAGAAAACATCATTGTCAATCTTCAGAACCGCAACCTGATTATTGCTATGACCGATCATGCTAAGACGTTCTGGTCTGAACAGCTTAAGCAGGGTTTTCAGCCTGAAGATTCAGCACAATGGCGCTATCTCGATATAATTTCAAGAATTCCCTGGCTTACTACGGCAACATCAGAAGAATTTATTCCGCAAATGCTTAATCTGGATAAACTGGGAGGCATTAGTTTTAACAAGGGTTGCTATACCGGTCAAGAAATTGTTGCCCGGACGCATTATCTGGGCAAGGCAAAAAGGGAAATGTTTCTGGTCGAATACGATGACTTAGAGGCTCCTGAACCTAATTCAATAATCATTGATGACAGTACAGGAATGGAGCAAAATATTGGTAAGGTCCTGTATGCGCAAAACAGACATAATAGTTGCAAGATGTTAATTGTTTTGCAAGTGTCTGACACCAGTACTTATAATCTTAAACTAAAAAATTATAATCCAAATAAAATTACTTTATTAACGATATTATTTTAATGCTTATTATTTAATATCTTAGAAATTTCAGATGTTGCCCTAAAAACCTTTAAAACTATGATTAATCCACAAGCCGCTGCACATTTTCGCCGCTTAGGCACATTAACCATTTTCGCCGTTTATTTTGTCATCTTAGTCGGCGGAATCGTAAGAGCTTCCGGTTCAGGCATGGGTTGCCCCGACTGGCCGACTTGTTTCGGACAATGGGTGCCACCTACTGACGAATCCCAATTGCCCGCCAATTATCATCAAATTTATGCCGAACGTGGCTATGAAAACACTCAGTTTAACCCGATAAAAACCTGGACCGAGTACGCCAACCGTTTGGTTGGTGTGACTATAGGATTTTTGATCTTGCTGACGGCTTGGTCATCACGCATTTATCTTAAAACCGATAAAACCATTTTCTATTTGGCGGCCAGTGTGTTTTTGCTGGTCGGTTTTCAAGGGTGGTTAGGCTCGACTGTGGTGGCAAGCAATCTCAAACCCTTGATGATCACCTTACACATGCTGCTGGCTTTGTTTATAGTCGCCTTGCTTATCTATACCATTGCCCGTTCGCAACGGGAGGCCATCGCCCAAATTGATGTTAGAGCACTGCCAAATAGATTTAAAACCGTGTTAATCGCAGCAATGATTCTGACTCTATTGCAAGTAGCTATGGGAACTCAGGTTAGGGAAGCGATAGATTTTATTGCCCATAATCATGCTTATATTGAACGCCAATATTGGCATGACGACTTTCCGCTTATCTTTTATATACACCGATCGTTCTCCTCGATTATTTTATTCACCAACCTTTGGCTGACTTGGAAAATTGTCCGGTATGTCGATAAAAAAAGCCTGTTACGAACTATCGGTTTATCGCTAGCCGCTCTGGTAGTCACAGCTATTATTGCAGGCATTAGCCTCGATAGATTGGGTATGCCCCCTGTTGCCCAGCCAATTCACTTGTTGATGGCTAATCTTATTTTCGGTGTACAGTTTTTTCTTTACAGTTGTCTAAATTACGCTTCCGCACGTCGCTAAGCAGCTCTAGCCCTTTAGTGCCTTTATCTGGATAAGCATAAAACCTTGCCGTTCAGATATCGCTATTTATACGAATTTAAAGCAGTAATCTGGGCAAACGAACTCATCAGATAATCGCTATATAACTCTAACAGTGAATTTTTCATGACATATACCTCACATGAATCTAATCAACAGGCAATATTCTATACCTTTCAACTTCAGTGAATAAGTTCATTTTACATTGGAAGAGGCTTGGCTTCGCCTTTTGCCAATATTTACGATAGAATGATAAATATAAATAGGTAAGCCGTAAGGAATGTTGCCTCTTGCTGAAAGTTGAAATGATCCTACGGGATAATTGTAATAACGTTTAAGTAACCAATATGGAGAAAAGTTATGTCCTGGAATGAGCCTGGCGGTGATAAAAAAGACCCTTGGAGCGGTCGTGGCGGCCAAAAAGGCCCACCTGATCTAGATGAAGCAATACGTTCATTGCAAGAAAAGTTAAGCGGATTTTTCGGCAGTGGCAATGACGGGGGTGAAAGTTCATCCGGTATTCCTCCTTTAAAAAGCTTGGGTTTTCTCATAGTAGGCGCGGCAGTCATATGGGGTTTAAGCGGTTTTTATATTATTGATGAAGGTACACATGGCGTTGAAACCCGGTTTGGCAAGTATGTAGCGACAACTCAGTCGGGTTTGAACTGGCATTTTCCTGCGCCTATCGAACGGGTTGAGGTTGTTGATGTTAAGCAGCAACGGTATATCGAAGTAGGTTATCGTAGCGGCGGCAGTGAGCAAGTTGTTGGTTCGGTACCTAAAGAAGCGCTAATGCTGACTAAAGATGAAAATATTGTCGATGTGCGTTTGGCCGTACAGTATCAGGTTAAAGACGCAAAAGACTTTGTTTTCAATGTAGTCAATCCTGCAGCCACCTTGAAACAGGTTACCGAAAGCGCGCAACGTGGCGTGGTCGGCAGTAGCACCATGGACTTTGTGTTGACCGAAGGCCGTAGCGAGGTTGTAGCTCAGATTAAAAAGGAAATACAGGACGTTATAGATACTTATAAGTCCGGCATCCTGATTACCAGCGTTAACCTACAGGATGCGCAACCGCCTGAGCAGGTACAAAACGCATTTGAAGATGCCATTAAAGCCCGTGAAGACGAACAACGTTTAATTAATGAGGCAGAAGCCTACTCTAATGATGTCGTGCCAAAAGCACGCGGTGCTGCCGCCAGAAAGATGCAAGAAGCCGAGGGTTATAAAGAACAGGTTATTGCTCGAGCAGAAGGTGAGTCCAGTCGTTTTTCCAAATTGCTTGCCGAGTATGCTAAAGCGCCAGATGTGACTAGAAAGCGTCTTTATATTGAATCTATGGAATCCGTATTAGGCGAAACCAATACGGTGATGATTGACGTTAAAGGTAGCAATAATATGCTTTATTTGCCATTGGATAAAATGCTCCAACATCAGTCTTCGATTCAAGAAACTAATGTTCCTCCAAGTGCGACAGAGAAACCTTATCAAACAGGGATTGAACCGCCAACACAATCCGTTGGGCGAACTTCAACTCGCGGTCGTGACGCAAGGGGACGATAATGATACAGAATAAAATATTGATAGGTGTGGCTGCATTGTTGTTTGTCGGCATGATGTGCGTGTTTACTGTCAGTGAAACAGAAAGGGCAATTAAATTTCGTTTAGGTGAGATTATAAAAAGCGATTACGAAGCCGGATTGCATTTTAAATTGCCGTTTATTAATAACGTAAAAAAGTTTGATAAACGTATTCAAACGATGGATGCAAAACCTGAACGGTTTTTAACGGCAGAAAAGAAAAACGTTATTGTTGATTCTTTTGTGAAATGGCGTATCGGTAATGTAGGCGCTTTCTATACCGTTGTTGCCGGTGATATAGATCAGGCTAATTTGCGTCTGGATCAGATCGTTAAAGACGCTTTTCGGGGCGAATTCGGTAAGCGGAATATTAAACAATTGGTTTCAACCGATCGTCAGACTATTCGTGAAATATTGATCAAAAACGCCAAGCCGCTAGCTGCTGATTTAGGCATGGAAATTGTTGATGTTCAAGTCATGCGTATTGATTTGCCTAGCGAAGTCAGTAGCTCTGTTTACCTCAGAATGGAAGCCGAACGTGAGAGGGTTGCCCGTGAATTTCGCTCGCAAGGTGCAGAAGCGGCAGAAAGAATTCGTGCCGATGCTGATAGGCAACGGGTTGTTACTATGGCAAACGCTTTCAGGGATGCAGAAAAAATTCGCGGAGAAGGCGATGCAAAATCTGCCGAGATTTATGCTAAAGCCTATGGTGAAGATACTGAATTCTTTACGTTCTATCGTAGTTTGAATGCCTATAAAAAGACTTTTTCAAGTTCAAGCATGATGGTACTTGATCCTGATTCAGACTTCTTTAAATATTTTAAACAGCAGAAATAAGATTCTCAAGATTTTAGAGACGGTGAAAACCATTCGTTTTTAGAGCAACACATGAATAACCACGGAGAACATAGAGAGCACGGAGTTTATAATATATTGATTCATCATGATTATATTCTCCGTGTCCTTGGTGTTCTTCGTGGTAAATGATTTTTTGCCTTGATTTGGATAAAACTTTCACAGTCTCTTTTTAGCTTGGGAACCCGTAACCAACGCTCCGCATGCGGGGCGTTTTGTTTGAGTGGACATATAAAACATGCAACAAAAAGATTCTTGGCTTTTGCCCGATGGCATAGAAGAGATTTTGCCGGAAGAGGCTCAGCATCTTGAATGCTTGCGCCGTAAGATACTGGATACGTTTGCTTGCTGGGGATATGAATTAGTTATTCCTCCGTTCATTGATTATCTGGATTCGTTATTGACCGGTTCAGGACATGATCTGGAATTGCAAACCTTCAAACTGACCGATCAGATCAGTGGTGAAATGCTGGGGGTGAGGGCGGATATGACGCCTCAGGTTGCCAGAATCGATGCGCATAATCTTAATGCGGAATGGCCGACCCGTCTTTGTTATACAGGCACTATTTTGCACACCAAGGGCGATCCGCTGGAAAAAACCAGAAGTCCGATGCAGATAGGCGCCGAGCTTTATGGCCATGCCGGTAAGGAAAGCGATGTAGAAGTTATCCGCTTGATGCTGGAAATGCTGGCGATCAGCGGATTGCAAAATGTGCATCTTGATTTGGGCCATGTCGGCATTTATCGGGCACTGTCAAAACAGGCAGGATTATGTGACACACAGGAAGCCGAATTATTTGACGTGTTGCAGCGTAAGGCCAGACCGGAGCTTCAGGAGTTGATGGCCGGGTACAGCATCGCTGATGAGCTTAAAGCTATGTTCCTGAAATTACCGGAATTGAATGGCGGCAAAGAAACCATAGTTAGAGCCCAAGCCGTTTTATTGACGGCAAATGATGAAGTAAAACAGGCTTTAGCGGATTTAGAAGCTATTGCGGAAAAATTATCAGCCTGTTTTCCATCATTACCGATTAGTTTCGATTTGGCTGAATTGCGTGGTTATCATTACCATACCGGCATGGTTTTTGCGGCCTTCGTGCCGTCGGTAGGCAGGGAAATAGCCAGAGGCGGTCGCTATGACAATATAGGTGCTATTTTTGGACGTGCGCGTGCTGCGACCGGCTTTAGTGCGGACCTGAAAGTATTATCGGCATTAGGCAAAACAGCCTATCAAAAAGAACAGCGAGCCTTGATTTATGCTCCGTATTTAGACGATGCCGCACTAAAGGAAAAAATCAGGGATTTACGCGCCGAGGGACTAGCCGTTGTTCAGCAACTACCGGGGCAAACCGGAACAGCACAAGAACTCAGGTGCACAGCTATCTTGGAACAAGATCATCAAAACTGGTTCGTAAGAACCTTATCCTCGGCAACGGCTTCATGCGTTGCTCTACCTCCTGCATCCTTGCAGTCGTAATTTGGAATAATTATGGGAAAAAATGTTGTTGTCATCGGTACTCAATGGGGTGACGAAGGTAAAGGTAAGCTAGTTGATCTGTTAACGGAACAAGCGGAAGCTGTTATCCGTTTTCAGGGCGGTCATAATGCTGGACACACACTGGTTATACAGGGGGAAAAGACGGTTTTGCATCTTATTCCGTCCGGCATACTCAGGAAGAGTGTTCAATGCATGATCGGCAATGGCGTAGTTTTATCGCCCAATGCCTTGCTGGAAGAAATTGAGTTTCTGGAAAAAGCCGGTATTCCGGTTAGAAACCGTTTGCTGATCAGCGAAGCTTGCACACTAATATTGCCGGTTCATGTAGCCATTGATCAGGCACGTGAAAAAGCCCGTGGCACGAAAGCGATTGGTACTACGGGTCGCGGTATTGGGCCTGCGTATGAAGACAAGGCAGCAAGAAGAGGCCTGCGGGCTGGAGACTTTTTAAACCCAACAGTTTTTACCGAGAGGTTTAAGGAACTGGTCGATTATCACAACTTTATGCTGACTCATTATTATCATGCTGAAGCTGTCGATTATCAAAAGTCTCTTGATGAAGCACTGAGTCTTGGTGAACAAATCAAGCCGATGTTGACTGATGTGAGCGAGAAACTGTATCAACTTCAAGATCAAGGCAAAAATCTGTTATTTGAAGGCGCACAAGGTGCTTTGTTGGATATAGATCACGGCACATTTCCTTACGTGACTTCGTCCAGCACCACAGCGGGCGGTGCGGCTACCGGCACCGGCATCGGACCTCTTGATCTCGACTATGTGCTGGGTATTACCAAAGCCTATTCGACACGCGTAGGTAACGGCCCTTTTCCGACCGAATTGCATGATGCGAACGGCGATCACTTGGGTACGGTCGGCCATGAGTTTGGTG
This sequence comes from Candidatus Methylobacter titanis, assembly GCA_029946125.1. Lineage (GTDB taxonomy): Bacteria > Pseudomonadota > Gammaproteobacteria > Methylococcales > Methylomonadaceae > Methylobacter_A > Methylobacter_A titanis. Next base: position 17,547 of record JAQSDX010000051.1, on the reverse strand, counting down.
CCACTACCGGGCGCAAACGTCGCACCGGCTGGTTTGACGCGGTCGCTATGCGCAAATCCGCAAAAATGAATAGCCTGAGCGGTATTTGTTTAACTAAACTTGATGTGCTTGACGGGTTGGAAAAGGTCGGTATTTGTACCGCCTATAAACTTAACGGCATTATTACCGAAACTGCGCCCTTGGGTGCAGATCAGTATGAAGAATGTCAGGCGATTATTGAACATATGCCGGGCTGGACCGGAACGACAGCCGGTGTAACCGATTACAATGCGCTGCCGGACAACGCCAAAGCTTATATCAAGAGAATTGAACAGCTGATAGGCGTCAAGATTACTATCTTGTCAACCGGCCCCGATAGAGACGAAACAATTATCCTGGAACATCCGTTCTCTTGAGCGGCTGTTACAGAGAAACTAATGACCTGGAGATAACATGGCTGAAACTGTAGACGAATTGACTGTAACATACGAAGACGGCGGCATTGAGACAGTCAAGGAACTGGATAAGAAAGTGCTGACTAAAGGTGCCTGGGCTACGATTATGTACCGTTATCAGGACTGGAATCGTGCCAAAGAAGAATACGGACCGGATAAATACACCATTCGCCGCTATCAGAAACTCAATGGCGAGTACAAGCAAAAATCGAAGTTTAATATTTCGAGTAAAGATCAAGCGAAAGCTATTATCGACGCACTGGAAGATTGGATTAAATTGGATTGATTGTATAAAGACAAAGGGATTTGTCCGCTTTATAAGTTAAGCCGTCATCCAGACAAGGAGTATGTCGGGATACAGAAGCCATGGATGGCTAAGTTAATGATTACCTTCTGCTTGTCATTTTCAAAAAATACACGAACCTTGTGTTTAAACTGATACTTGCTGCCAACGCAACCTATTCAATAAAAATACCGCCAACCCCGAACCACTGGTATCGGCGATCCAATCGGCGATGTCCGAAAAACGACCTTCAACAAAAGACTGATGCCACTCATCTGATATACCGTATAAACTGCAAAAGATAACGCTGAGTAAAGCAAGAATAATAGGTCGATTAAGCAGGTGTTTGAAACTGCGCCATGCCAACACACCCATTATAAAATAGGCCCCGGCGTGGAGGATTTTATCCTGAAAGGAAAACAAACTCGGAACCGGCAGAGTAGGCTGGTCGGAAAGCCAGTAAATAAACAGGCAATAGAGAAATAACAACGTGAAATCTAGAATCTTGGTCATAGCTTTACAATAATGAGTAATGAAAAATTTATTTGACTTTGCCGAGGCGTTTTTTTGTCAGGCCAATGTCGATGAAAAGTTGGCGCTGACGCATCAGGCTTGGCAAACTTATATTGCCAAAGAATTAACGTTTACCTCGGGTCGGCCGGTATTGCCGATAGATAGGGTAATATTTCCCGCACGACCGGAGTTATTGGCTCCGCGCCAGATGCCCCGGCGAAAACTAACCACAACCGCAGGTGTTGCGGCCTTTTTTCATGCCATTGCCCATGTTGAATTTGTCGCCATCTATCTGGCCTGGGATATTTTATATCGTTTTCGTGGCATGCCCGACCAATTTTATCAGGATTGGTTGCGTGTTGCTGATGAAGAAGCTCAGCATTTTGAATTAATCAGGATGCATCTACGGGCTATAGAGATTGAGTATGGAGATTTACCGGCACATAGCGGCTTGTGGGATCATGCTAAAGATACTGCCGATGATTTGCTTGGCCGGTTGGCGATGGTTCCACGCTGTATGGAAGCGCGAGGACTGGATGTAACACCCGCGCTTATTGAAAAATTCAGGATACTGGGTGATGATGCAAGTGTAGCAATTTTAACGCGCATTTTGACCGACGAAGTAAGGCATGTAGAACGGGGTTCTTACTGGTTTAAATTTGTTTGTCAGCAACGCGGTTTCGAGGCTGAAGCCAAATATTGCGAGTTAATCGATCAATACTATATTGGCGGTAAACCTAAAGGCCCGTTTAACCGGGAATTACGCAAAATTGCTGGTTTTTCGGATGCTGAGATTGATTGGCTGGAGAGTTAATCGCTAAATTTTTAGGTTAAAAACAATGCACATCCCTATGACTGACACCTTAATAAATCAGGATAGACCTCCTGCATTGGAGATCGTTGCACAAGACGACGGACAAGATTGTGTCAAATTGTCAGGCTGTTGGAATCTGCGCAGTCTAGTCTCCGCACCTGAGCTAAATCTAAAAATAAGCTCGTACGCAGCAAACGAAAACATTCAATGGGATATGAACTCAATTGACGTGCTCGACAGCGCCAGCGCGTTGATACTCTGGAAAGCATGGGGTAAAAAGCTGCCGGTTGCTTTGAAGATGCTGCCTGAGCATCAACGTTTGTTCGAGCGCTGGCAAGCCCAGACAATTTCAGAAGCTGAACCGGTCGGTCCTCGTTCAAGTCTGATTATTAAATACGGCTATCAACTGTTTGCCAACTTTTTGGAACAATTGCTGCACTTAGTGACTTTATTAGGTCAGCTGGTTTTGGATATGAGCTATCTGTTGCTGCATCCGGGCGAAATTCCCTGGTCGGAAATTTCCATCACGATTTATGAGTCAGGGGTTCGGGCTTTAGGAATCACTGCCCTAGTAGGCTTTTTGATCGGCATCGTGCTCAGTTACTTATCGGCGCTTCAATTGAAGATTTTTGGGGCAGAAATTTATATCATCGATATTTTGGGCTTGAGTGTCATTCGTGAATTAGGCCCTTTGTTGGCAGCCATTTTGGTTGCTGGTCGATCTGGTTCGGCAATGACCGCGCAAATCGGCATTATGCGAGTAACCGAGGAACTCGATGCGTTATCGGCGATGGGCATATCCCATTCCTTACGCCTGATTTTGCCTAAGGTAATAGCATTGACCATAGTCTTGCCGCTAATTGGTGTATGGACCAGTTCTATGGCGCTGATAGGCGGGATGGTTTCGGCGCAAAATACCCTGGATATTAGTTATCAGCAGTTTTTTCTTAAATTACCTGATGTGGTACCGCTGATTAACGTGCTTATCGGTCTATTGAAAAGTGCGGTATTCGGATTGATGATTGCCCTTATTGCCTGTCATTTTGGTTTTCGGATCAAACCGAATACCGAAAGCTTAGGTAATGAGACCACTAATTCAGTGGTCGCTGCGATTACCGTAGTGATTATGGTCGATGCGGTATTTGCCATTTTGTTTATGGATGTGGGTATGCCATGAGTGATTCCTACGCAATACAGCTGGATCATGTCTGGACCAGCTTTGGCGATCCTGACAAAGGCACAGACAAAATTGTTCATCAGGATATTAATCTTTGTTTGGAGCATGGCGAAATTTTGGGATTAGTGGGCGCATCAGGTTGTGGAAAAACCACTTTACTGCGCGAAATAATAGGCCTACAAACACCCACTCAGGGTGAGGTGTTCGTGATGGGGCAATCGTTGAAACATGCTCATTCAGATCATGGCCAGCGGTTGCGTAACAATTGCGGCGTACTGTTCCAAAAAGGCGCATTATTTAGCGTTCTAAATGTTTTTGATAATATTGCCTTCCCGCTGCGGGAACTGGGTTTCCATGATGAAGAATTAATTGCACGGATCGTGTTTATGAAACTGGCAATGGTAGGCTTGGCTGATAGTGACGCCTGGTTAAAGCCGGCTGCTTTGTCGGGAGGTATGATCAAGCGGGTAGCACTGGCTCGCACTATGGTGCTGGAACCAGCATTGCTGCTGCTCGATGAGCCAACTTCCGGTCTCGATCCCATTTCTAGCGAAGATTTTGTCAGCCTGTTATTCGAGCTGCATAACGATCTGCATTTTACGGTAGTCATGGTGACCCACGATTTGGATATATTAAGGGATTTGTGTACCAAGGTTGCCGTGCTGGCAGATAATAAAATGGTTGCTTTTGGAACGCTGGCCGATGTTTTAAACTGCAAGCATCCCTTTGTAGCAGAATTTTTTCACAATAGACGCGCTGAGCGGGTATTTCAGTATCAGGAGACTGCTCATGGGTAGAGAAAACCATGCACTGATTACCGGGTTGTTTTTGATTGCTTTGGTCACGGCATCGACGGCGATTGTTTTCTGGATTGGCACCATGAATCAAGAGCGTAATCTCTACATCATTTCAACCAGAGAGTCAGTGTCGGGCCTTAATCCTGAATCGACGGTCTTTTACCGAGGTATAGCAGTGGGAAAGGTGCTTAAAGTTAAGTTTGATCCTTTAGATTCCGGCATCATTCTTATTCCTGTTGAGGTCGATAAAAACATCGTGTTGAGTAAAGGGGTATACGCAACCTTGCGTTTAAAAGGCGTGACCGGCCTGACTCAGATTCAACTGGAAGATTCTGGTGCTATTTCCGAAGTATTGCCGCCGGGGGATAATCCCATGACTCATATTCATTTGGTGCCATCGTTGACAGACAGGCTAATGGATACGGGAGAAGAGCTATTACATAAGGCCGATCATTTAATGCAGCGGCTTAGCTCGTTATTAAATGATGAAAATGAAAAGAATATCGGCGATATATTAAGTAACTTGAAAACATTAACCGACAAGCTTTCCGAGTTACAAAAGAGCGTTGATAAGGCGCTGACCGGTATCCCTGCATTGACTACCGATGCCAGAAAAACCCTGACAAATATTAATGGGTTAACTAACGATTTACAAAAATTAACCGGAGAAGTGCAAAACCTTAGCACAAAAGCAGGTAATCTAGTCGATAGCGGAAAGAATACCGGTGATGCTTTGACCCAATCTACGTTACCGAAAGTAAATAAACTGCTAACCGAATTGCAATCGACAGCGCAACAGGTAAAAAGAGTCGCCACGATACTGGAAAATAACCCACAGGAATTATTGTTGGGGCCGAGTCAACGAGATTCAGGGCCGGGTGAACCGGGCTATAAGGAACCGAAATGAGGTATTTGTTAATCGGCTGGTTAGTGTTTTTTAATGTGGGTTGTAGCGTTCCCGTCAAGCAACTCGCATTGCATGATTTTGGTTTGCCTGTGTCAGTCGCGCCTCAGCAAGGCAGAGCATTGATTACTGTCAATGCACCAACTTGGCTTTGGGATAATCGTATTCGTTATCGATTGCTTTTTGCCTCGCCATCGCAAGTTAATTTTTACAGATTGGATCGCTGGATTGCATCGCCGCCCGAATTGCTTGAGCAGTTGCTGAGTTACAGCGACAAAACCCAGAATTACGCCTTAATAGTTAAGCTACGGAATTTTGAGCAGCAATTCGATACGCCAGATCGAGCGCGAGTAATATTACGGTTTTTTGTGGAAGCATATTCTGATAATAAGAAGGTTGGTACACAGGAATTTAACCTACAACAGCCTACTAAAACGCCTGATGCGGCTGGTGCAATTAGTGGTTTTACTGATTTAGCCTGGAAGGCTGGTGAAAAAATCCAGAGTTGGCTTGCGGGATTATAGTTGTTAAAAATAAGTGCTTTACGACTGCATAGACATATATTTTTTGTCGGTACACAACACACAGCTATGCTGCTCTCGCGATTGCCCCTTTTCCACAATCCCTGTAGTCAAAAAAAACCTCCCGATTCCAGAGGAAAAGGGAGGTAAGATGTACAGATACTGGATAGCTCTGAACTTTCACACTACGAGGAGGTACATGAAACTTTTAGAGATCAACTATTAAATCTTGATCTCATGGCAATGTTGCTTAAAACAGCAACGCTTGCAAATGATATTTGAAATGAAGCACGCTAAAAATAAGTCTATATATTCCAATGATAAACACATTAGTCTAACTATAATATAGCTTGCTTCCGAATGACTAAAGATTATACGTGTATAGCTATAGACCTACAATATAGGTAAAAAGCAATAGATTGTTTCTATTTTGTTGATAAACAAGGTAGGACAGGAATAAGATGAGCTTAACTCCTTTAAGCTAATAAGTTTCATTACTCATCAGGCGCTTTTGTTGTTATAGATCAGGCATCAGACGAGAAAGGCTTATCTAGATGGCTACATCGCCAAAACCAATACGTGAAATTAAGCCAACCATTTCCGTAAAAACTCCATTTCGTACAAGGGTCATTACCGTCTCCCTTATACATTCAAAAAGAACACCAGGAACAGCGTATACAGCGTTCTTACCACCATACGAAAAACTTGTTGGCAATCTTTAAATACTGCTTATTTTAAGCAAATAAAATACAGATTTATCTTTTGCGATCATTCCACACTGGACGCTTCAACACATCCCAGATTGAGCGTAGATTCGATTCAGGTTCAGGCAAAAGCCAAGTAATCATTATCTCTTCTATTGCCGCAACTACACACATCACGGCAGCTACGCGAAACGGCCATGTAGGGCCGCCCAGAAAAAGCATATACAAAGTCAAGCCCATAGTGGCTGCGGCGATTTTCACCCCCCAAGTATGATAGCTGGTAAATCGCCCGAATTTAAAAATTCCCACTAGGGCAGGTAACAGGCAACTGGCAATAATTAGACCAACATAAAGCAGTTCTCTGCTGACCACATCAGGCCATAACCACCAACAACTTAGTGCAACGGTCAGATAAGTGATGACATCCGCCCAGCTGTCGAGGACTGCACCAAACTGAGAAACTTGTCCGGTCAAGCGAGCGATTACGCCATCGAGCAAGTCGGTAGCGAAGGTAATCGCCAGCAGTCCCATGAAGGCAATTGGGTGATTGCACCATGCCAGCCACAGCAACACCGGCGCTGCCACAAAGCGAAACCCGGTCAGCAGGTTAGGTAAGGTTAGTTTGGACTGAGTGCTGCTCATAAGCTAAACGTAGCCGTCAATGGCGCATGATCCGACAGCGTATGCCACGGCGCATGGGTCAGACGTTCACACGATACCGGAGTTAAACCGCGAAAATAAATGCGATCCATCGGTAAAAAGGGCAACCAAGACGGAAAGCTTCGCGCATAACGGCCATGAGTTACCTGAAAAATCTCTTGCAAGCCCAGACGATCATGGAACAGTCGGTCAGCCTGTCCCAACCAGTCGTTAAAATCACCGGCTATAATCAGCGGCGCATCATGCGGCACATGGCTGTCGATACGCGCCGATAATTTGCCTATTTGCAGGCGGCGCTCTTTGCCGGTCAAACCGAAATGTATGCACATAATATGCACATCCCGACCGCTCTCCGGCAGTCGGTCGCATCGATTCTCTACCGCTTGCGACATTTCTGACCTCCAGGGAGGAAGGAAATACCGAGGACTGTCAGGAACAGTCTCGGTCGCCATCCCTGGCAGTCGAATAACGCCATGCAACAGGCTGCGACTGGCCCACGGGAAGGGCGATACATTGATATTTTCCCAGCGCTCGAACGGATGTTTGCTCAGGATCGCATTGCCGTGATGACCGGCATTATAAATCGCATTCTTACCGTAAACGTGGAAAGGCCAGGTATTTTCAGCAAGAAACTCAAGCTGAGATAAAACCGGCCAGTCGGGGATTTTTTGCTGATGGCGCTGGTGCTCACCTTGCATTTCCTGCAGAAACATTAAATCGGCGTCGGCGGCTATCAATGCATCACGGATCTGGTGCAACACAAACCGCCGGTTGCCGACATTAAAGCCTTTATGGATGTTGTAGGTTAATACTCGTAATCCTTTTTTATTCATAGCGTAGTTAGTTTAATAAGGCCGCTTGCGAATATGCAACCGGTAAAGTACCGGTGAAATCAATTCCTCAATTAGAAAAAAAAGCGCGACAATTAAAATGATGTCGATCAGATTTAACGCCAGTGGCTCTTTTAACAGCCATATCGGTAACAGTGATTCAGGCACCGTGTCGAGACCTCGCGCCCGGCTGCTTTCGACGCGTCCCATTCGGCGTTTGATAAAGCTTGCCAGCATGTCTCCAGCCATTGCCGAGGCACCGAATAATGCCCCCGTCAAGGGGTCTATTCCGCTTAAAATTGCTATCAGGGTTGTCGTTAAAATGGCTGAACACAAGCCGCGCCAGGTTTTGGTATTGCCAAACAAGCGATGGCCGTCGCGCAGTTTTAATTTATTATCTACCGGCCATGCCCAACGCTTGCCCAGTATTTTATTGACCAGAACTGGTGCGCCGTTCGCAGCAATAAGCAATGCGACAGCCTGAGTCATGCAATATAAACACACCGGTAGCGCAGTCATGTTGAAATCCTCGGTTGTTCAGAAAAACTCTGCCTTCAGCTGATCTTATTTGACCATAGTTAACAATTTCTGTCGATTCAGGTTAGATGAACTGCTGAGATGCTTGATGATAAACCGGCACGCGCATGAAACAGGCTGCTTAAAAATACTGTAAAATACTGTAAAATACCTTACAAGGTAAAAATCAATCACTTTTGCCCCTTACTATAATTTAAGAGAAAACCATGATAGATAAAAAACTGCTTGATATTCTGGCTTGTCCTTTATGCAAGAGCCCGTTGATTTATGACAAGTCCAAGCAGGAACTTATCTGCAAAGCCGACCGGATTGCTTTCCCTATCCGTGACGATATTCCGGTCATGCTTGAAGATGAAGCCCGCGAGTTAACCAACGATGAAATCGACGCATTAGCCAAATGAGTGTGCGTTTTAAAGTCGTCATCCCGGCAAGATACGGATCGACACGATTGCCGGGCAAACCGTTGTTGAACATTGCAGGCAAGCCGATGATTGCGCATGTCTGTGAACGCGCACAGGAAGCCGATGCTGATGACGTTATCGTCGCCACCGACGATGTCCGGATTTTTCAGGCAGTCAGTGACTTAGGGTTTAAAGCGGTCATGACCCGCGCGGATCATCAAAGCGGCACCGAAAGAATTGCCGAGGTCGCAAGGCTTTGCGGCTGGGCTGGTGATGAAATCATCGTGAATCTGCAAGGCGATGAACCGCTTATTCCACCGACCTATATCCGTGATGTTGCTGCGGTATTAGCCAGTCAACAACAGGCAGGTATTGCCACGTTGGCCGCCAAAATCACCGATCCCGAAGAGATTTTCAATCCTAACGCCGTCAAAGTGGTTTTGAATAAAGCCGGTTACGCGCTTTATTTCAGCCGCGCACCGATTCCATGGGAAAGGGATGCATTTACCCTGGCAGGCGGCAAGCCCTCAGGGAAATCGCCCTATCTCAGGCATATAGGCCTGTACGCTTATACGGTTGATTTTTTAAACCGCTACTGCCTGTGGGATGCATCCATGCTCGAATCAGTCGAATCGCTGGAACAGCTGAGAATACTGTGGCACGGCGAAGCTGTTCGGGTAAAAGTCGTAGACCGAACACCGGCCGCCGGAGTCGATACACAAGAAGATTTACTGCGCGTGGAGCAAGTATTGCTCTTAAAGCACTAGCCTGCCCGGGTACTGTTTCCATTTGACATAGCCTATTAATAACAGTACCTTGGGCAACATTTTTTAACTTAAACTTAAACACCGGTTTTTCAAGAGCTGTCAATGGAACAATTTCAAAGAATAAGTCGTTTACCTCCCTATGTTTTTAATATTGTTAATGAACTGAAAGCTAAAGCTCGAGCGGAGGGAGAAGACATTATCGATTTTGGCATGGGCAATCCCGACCAACCTACGCCCGATCATATTGTCCAAAAAATGATTGAGGCCGTCCAGCGTCCCGATACGCATCGTTATTCGGTTTCCAAAGGCATACCCCGATTAAGAAAAGCTATCTGTACTTGGTATAAAAATCGCTATGATGTCGATTTAGACCCGGAAACTGAAGCTATTGTGACCATAGGTTCAAAAGAAGGTTTGGCGCATCTGGCGCTGGCTACTTTAGGACCGGGGGATGTGGTGCTGGTGCCCAACCCTGCTTACCCGATACATCCGTATGGCGTAGTGATTGCCGGTGCCGATCTTAGACATGTACCGATGGTTCCGGGCGGTGATTTCTTTGATGAACTGGAAAAAGCCATTATCGATTCATGGCCGAAACCGAAAATGCTGATTCTTAATTTCCCCGGAAATCCTACCAGCCAGTGCGTGGAACTGGATTTTTTCGAGAAAATTATTGCCATCGCCAAAGAACATAACATCTGGGTAGTACAGGATATTGCTTATGCGGACATTGTTTTCGACGGCTACAAAGCGCCGTCAATTCTTCAAGTCGAAGGCGCAAAAGATATCGCAGTAGAGTTTTTCTCGTTATCGAAAAGTTACAATATGCCGGGCTGGCGTGTAGGCTTTATGTGCGGCAACAAAGAACTGGTTGCGGCTTTGGCACGCATTAAATCTTACCTCGATTACGGCACCTTTACGCCGATCCAAATTGCCGCGATTGCAGCGCTTGAAGGCCCGCAGGAATGCGTTACTGAAATTGCCGAGATGTACCGCAAAAGACGTGACGTACTGTGCGACGGATTAGTGGCAGCAGGATGGCCGGTTGAAAAACCGAAAGCGACCATGTTTGTCTGGGCGCGTATTCCCGACGCATATCAGCATATGGGCTCGCTGGAGTTCTCCAAAAAACTGCTGGCGGAGGCCAAAGTGGCGGTTTCTCCGGGCATTGGTTTCGGCCAGCATGGCGACGATCATGTCCGGTTCGGTTTGATTGAGAATGAACACCGCACCCGTCAGGCGGTTCGAGGCATACGCAATATGATGAAAAAAGACAAGGTTGTATAATATTTTTTTAACTGGAGTTTGATTTGAAACCGGTAAAAGTAGGTGTATTAGGATTAGGGACTGTCGGTGGCGGTACGGTCAATGTGTTGAAGCGAAATGCGGCAGAAATTGCCCGCAGGGCAGGGCGTGAAATCATCATCACCCGTGCCTCGGCAAATGATTTAAACAAGCAGCGTATTTGCGACACGCAAGGTATCGCGTTAACGACCGATCCTTATGAAATCATCAATGACCCCGAAATTGAAATCATTCTTGAACTCATTGGCGGAGCAGGACCGGTCAAAGACATGGTGTTAACAGCCATAGCAAACGGCAAGCATGTCGTTACCGCCAATAAGTCGCTGATTGCTTTGCATGGCAATGAGATTTTTGCCAAAGCCAGCGAAAAAGGCGTCATCGTTGCCTTTGAAGCCGCTGTTGCCGGAGGCATTCCCATTATCAAAGCCATACGTGAAGGTTTAAGCGGCAACCAGATTGAATGGTTAGCGGGCATCATCAATGGCACGGGTAATTTTATCCTGACCGAAATGCGCGATAAAGGCCGTGATTTTGCCGACGTATTAGCCGAAGCGCAAGCCCTGGGCTATGCAGAAGCCGACCCCACTTTTGATGTGGAAGGCATAGATGCCGGTCATAAATTAACCATTCTGGCTTCGATTGCTTTTGGCATCCCGTTGCAGTTTGACAAGGTTTATACCGAGGGAATTACCAAAATTACCCGAACTGATGTTGAGTACGCAGAGCAACTGGGTTACCGTATTAAACATTTGGGTATTGCCCGCAAAACGCCGGAAGGAATCGAATTAAGAGTACATCCGACACTGATCCCTGAACGTCGCCTTATCGCCAACGTAGACGGCGTGATGAATGCCGTGCTGGTTAAAGGCGATGCAGTCGGTGCTACGCTTTATTATGGAGCCGGAGCCGGAGCCGAACCGACTGCATCCTCGGTAGTCGCCGATGTCATTGATGTGGTCAGAGCCTTAACTAGCGACCCTGAAAATCGTGTGCCGCATTTAGCCTTTCAGGCCAATGCCTTAGCCGATATTCCGGTATTGCCATCGGAACTATTTCGAACCTCTTATTACCTGCGGCTTAATGCTGAAGATAAACCGGGAGTTTTGGCCGAAGTAACCCGAATTCTGGCCAATCATCAAATAAGCATTAAAGCCATTAGGCAGGAAAAACCGTTGGACAACGAAACTTCGATACCCATTATCATACTGACTCAGATCACGCTGGAAAAGGAAATGAACTCGGCTATCGCTGAGATTGAAGCATTAAAAACCGTTACCGGTAAAGTCAACCGCATCCGCCTGGAAACTTTAGGATAAATAAAATATATGTCTACGCACAAACATTACACCGGTTTAATAGAACGTTACAGAGATCGTCTGCCCGTCAGCGCAACCACCCGCATCATCAGTCTAAACGAAGGCAATACGCCGCTGATTCAATTGCAGAATATCCCGCGATTGATCGGCAAGTCGGTTGATATTTATGTCAAATTTGAAGGCCTGAATCCGACCGGTTCATTCAAGGATCGCGGCATGACCATGGCGGTTACCAAAGCCGTAGAAGCCGGCAGTCAGGCTATCATCTGCGCCTCAACCGGCAATACCTCGGCTTCTGCCGCAGCCTACGCGGCACGCGCCGGCATTAAAGCCTTCGTGTTGATTCCTGATGGCAAGATTGCCCAGGGCAAATTGGCGCAAACCTTAATGTACGGCGCTGAAATCATCCAGATTAACGGCAACTTCGATAAAGGCATGGCGCTGGTTAAAGAAGTCGCCGAACTTGCGCCGGTTACCATTGTTAACTCGATCAATCCGTTCAGAATTGACGGACAAAAAACCGCAGCATTTGAAATTGTCGACGACCTCGGTTTCGCGCCTGATTATCACTGTCTTCCTGTCGGGAATGCCGGAAATATCACGGCTTACTGGAAAGGCTATAGCGAATATGCCGCCGATCGTGTGTGCAGTAATCGTCCGATCATGTGCGGTTATCAGGCAGCGGGAGCAGCCCCGTTCGTAGCCGGTCATATGATCGACGAACCGGAAACCATAGCCACAGCGATACGCATCGGCCATCCGCAATCCTGGGATTTTGCCTGGGCCGCGCAAAAAGAGTCCGGCGGCTGGTTTGACAAATTCACCGACGAACAGATTTTAGCCGCACAAAAAATGTTGTCCCAATATGAAGGTATTTTTTGCGAACCTGCTTCAGCAGCTTCTTTAGCCGGAGCCTTGCATGACATCGCCTCCGGAAAAATCCCCGAAGGCAGCAAAATTGTCTGTACCTTAACCGGTAACGGCTTGAAAGATCCTGATACGGCTATCTCGCAATGTGCCGCTGCACATCCAGTGACAATTGATGCCAGTTTGGATGCGGTTAAGCGGGCTATTTTGGATTGTTTATAAGAAAAATACTTCAACTTAAACAATAATAAAATAATTGTGCTAGTTCCCAAGCTGGAGTTTGGGAACTAGCGAAGTAATCTAAAGCCGACTTCTGTCGGCTTTTTTATTGGGAAACCCATGTATTATCAAGGCGTAAAAAAAACCATAGTTACCCGTCCGGTCCCGAAAAAACGTTCTAATTTAGGTGAAATGCATCCGGTATTGGAACGTATCTTTTTAGCCAGGGGCTTAACGTCTACAACTGAACTTGACAGGACGCTGGCAAAACTTCCGTCGCCGTGGCTGTTATCGGGCATGGAAGCTTTGGTGGGGCATTTGATCACTGCGATCAATGAGCAACAGCGGATTTGCATTGTGGCCGACTTCGATGCCGATGGCGCAACCAGTTGTGCGGTAGCTATCAAAGGCTTGCAATTATTGGGGGCAGGGGAGGTTTCATTTGTCGTGCCAAACCGGTTTGAATACGGTTACGGCTTGACACCTGAAATTGTCGATCTGGTTAAGCTGCAAAACCCTGATGTCATTATTACCGTTGATAACGGCATATCGAGCATAGACGGGGTTAGGGTAGCCAAAGAGCTGGGTATAAAAGTCCTGATTACCGATCATCATTTGCCGGGACATGAGCTGCCTATTGCAGACGCTATTGTAAATCCCAATCTGGTCGATGATGAATTTCCCGGAGGCGCACTTGCCGGTGTCGGCGTTATGTTTTATGTATTAATGGCGTTAAGAAGCCGGTTAAGGGAACAAAACTGGTTTGAGCTTAACCAAACTCAGGAGCCTAATCTGGCCCAGTTGCTGGATTATGTCGCATTGGGTACAGTCGCCGATGTGGTGCCGCTGGATCAAACCAACCGGGTTCTGGTTCATCAAGGTTTATTGAGAATACGCACGGGACGCTCGCATCCCGGGATAAATGCGCTTATCGAGGTATCGGGCAGAAAACCCGAAGCCATTTTTGCTACCGATTTGGGTTTTGCGCTGGGACCTAGGCTTAATGCGGCAGGTCGTATGGACGATATGTCGCTGGGAATTCAATGCCTGTTGACCGAAGACCCAGCGTTGGCAAAACAAATAGCGCTGCAACTCGATGAACTGAACAATGACCGGCGTGAGGTCGAAGGGCAAATGAAAACTGAGGCTATGGTATTGTTAAGCGAGATGAAAAAGCTTGATGAACACCATTTGCCTGCGGGCGTTTGCTTGTTTGATGCCAACTGGCATCAAGGTGTTATCGGCATTTTGGCCTCGCGCATTAAAGATCAATTGCATCGTCCCGTTATTGCTTTTGCGCCTGCCGGAAAAGATGAGATAAAAGGCTCCGCGCGCTCAATTCCAGGCGTTCATATTCGTGATGTATTGAGTGATATTGCAGCGCTACACCCTAAATTACTGAGTAAATTTGGCGGGCACGCGATGGCTGCTGGCATGAGTTTGAAAATGCACGACTATCCGCCTTTTGCCCTGGCTTTTGATGCTTTGGTCAGTAAGCGTCTGCTAACTTTAGACTTGGAGCAGAAAATCCATTCCGATGGCGAGTTGACTGAAAAAGAGATGACTATTGAATTTGCTGAATTATTGCAAAACGCCGGGACTTGGGGGCAGGAGTTTCCCGAACCTGTTTTTGATGGCGTTTTTGATGTTATTCAATCGCGTATTGTCGGTCAGCGCCATCTTAAATTAGTGTTGAGAAAACCGTCAGGCGATTTGTTGATTGATGCGATTGCATTTTATGTGGATAAGCCGGAAAACTGGCTGGGTTTAAGGCACATCAAGGCGGCTTACAAACTGGATATCAATGAATTCAGAGGAAACCGCAGTGTGCAATTTATAGTGCAGTACTTGGAAAAAATCACATAAAAAAAGGGCGGATAAACCGCCCTTTTTTGTATTACAGTGTGGTGCTTATTTTTTTGTTTCTGCTGGCACTGCTACGGGAGCTGGCTCATCAGCTTTGGCAGGTTCTGCTGCCGGAACGGCCTCTTCACCTTCAACCGCTTTAGCAGGCTCTGCTACTGTGGTAGTCGGGGCTTCTACAGCAGGAGCAGCTTCAGCTTTTGGTTGTTCCTCGGTCAGAGGCACCAATATTTCTACTTTAGCCTGTTTACGCAATGTTTCTATCATGTCCTGAACTTTTTTGCGTTGCAGGAAAGGCGTCAATTGTTCTTTAACTGCTTCCAATGGAGGAGGCGTTACCGGACGAGAATCTTCTTTCAAGATGACATGAAAGCCAAATTGGGTCTTAACAGGTTCTTTGGTGTATTTGCCTTTTTCCAGTGCAGCCACGGCTTCAGAAAAAGGAGCAACCATTTGTGCAGCAGAAAACCAGCCTAAATCACCACCATTTTGCGATTCTTTAGCATCTAATGAATTCTTGTTGGCTAATTTGGCAAAATCTGCGCCTTTACCCAGTTCAGTAATGAGTTTTTTAGCTTCTGCTTCGGTTTTAACCAGGATATGACGTGCTTTAAATTCGGTTCCCTTTTCAGCGGCAATTTTACTGTCGTATTCAGCTTTAACTTCAGCATCAGTGACAGGATTGGCTTTAATGAAGTTTTGCAGGTTAGCTTGGGTTAATAATGCCTTTTTAGCAGCCTCTAGCTGCGCTGCCAATTCAGGTGACTTATCCAGTTGCTTTTGTACGGCATCCTGAACCAGCAATTCACGCTGAACGAGTTCTTCAATCAATTTTTCTTTAGGAAAAACCTGTCCGTGACTGCGCTCTGCGATTTCTTTTTCCAGTGCTTCCAGCGTTGATCTAGGGATATACTGGCCGTTAACAACTGCAATGGCATCAGCTTTATCAATGGCAGTTGCAGCAGGAGTAACGCTGCTTGTTGTGTCAGTTGATTGTTCTTGATTACAACCAGCAAGTAATGCTGTGCCGACAATAAGTAGGGGGATGAATTTTTTTTTCATTTATAGTCTTCCTTTGGTTTCTTCAGAGGGTGAAAGAGCATTAATGCCTAAGGCATGAATTTGTTGTTTCATCATGTCGCCCAGCGCGTTATAAACAAGCTGGTGCCGCTGAACTAAAGATCGGCCTTCAAAAACGTCAGCGACAATGGTGACATGATAATGACCGCCGCCGCTACGCGCTCCGGCATGTCCGGCATGAGCCGCACTGTTATCAATAATTTCTAGAAGTTCTGGACTAAAAGCGTCATTTAACAGTTTTTTAATTAACTCGGATGTCATTGTGGAAAGACCTTTTTAAATGGTTTAACGATAACCTTGGCATAAACCCCGGCATCATTGTATGGATCAACATCCGCCCATTGTTGGGCGTCTGCAAGGTTTTCAAACTCGGCAACCACCAGACTGCCGGTAAACCCAGCTGAACCTGGATTGTCACTGTCAATTGAAGGATGGGGGCCTGCTAAAACCAGTCTTCCGGCATCCTGCAGTTCTTGTAGTCGCTTCAGATGGGCCGGGCGCACGGATAGCCTACTCTCCAGGCTATCCGCTATATCTTCACTGATAATGGCGTATAACACTTTTTTAGTCCTCTGTGTCGGGGATGTACTTATATAAAAACACCATTTGTAACAAAATAAAAACGACCATCAAAGCCGGTACGCCAAATGTTTTAAAGGTAACCCAATCATCAGTGTTGTAATTGTACATCACATAAAGGTTGATAAAGCCTACGCTAATAAAAAAGCAGCCCCACATAGTATTTAATCTTTTCCAGATCAATACTGGCAAGGTTAAGCTGCCGGACAACATTTTTTCAATAAAGGATTTTTTGCCGATAAACTGGCTACCCAAAAAGGCTGCGCCGAATAACCATTCTATAATAGATAGTTTCCATTTGATAAATTGCTCATCCTGTAAGTAGAGAGTTGCCCCCCCCATCACCAGAATCAAGCCCAAGGTAATCCATTGCATGGTCTCGACCTTACGGTATTTAAACCAGGCAAAAGCTACCTGAACAATGGTTGCAATGATGACAACGGCGGTAGCGACATAGATATCGTAAAGTTTAAACGCGATAAAAAATAAAAGTATGGGGAAAAACTCGAAAAGCTGTTTCATGAGTAACTGAGGGTAGGGTGATCAGGCGTAAGCATCTATTCCTGTTATCAATTGAGCACGTTGATCTCTCAGCGGTGCATTGAATTCCTGATTGTAGGCAGAAAGTGCTCTTTGGGTTCGCAAGTCGGTTAATTTAATAAAATTATGCTGGCTAGTCAAATCAATGCTTAAACCAACATTATCCAGTGTTTTTTTAATCTCTTCAGGTGTAGAAGGCTGATTAACTTTTTTGTCTGGAGCATCCTTTGTGACAGATAATTTGTTTTCGTCATTATACTGCACACCATTATGTTCGCCAATTTTCCGGTTAAGGCCTACGGTTGAATTTAATGATGAGCTATGAATTTTCATAATGTGCGGAGCAAACTTAACTGAGGGTCATTTTGACATCCACCCCCCGCTAAAGCAAGGGGATTCCTTAGTACAGCCCTCCATGCCCGAAGGGGACGACTCT
>JAQSDX010000050.1 GCA_029946125.1 Candidatus Methylobacter titanis | reverse complement strand
GTAAGACGATTTTCAGAGTCGTCCCCTTCGGGCATGGAGGGCTGTACTAAGGAATTCCCTTGCTTTAGCTGGGGGGTGGATGTCAATGAGCCCTGAACGAAAAACTAATAGCCCTAAAGTGTCATTTTCTAAAATTTAAAAGATTGCTAAAATTTATAGTTGACAGGAGTCCGGGTAAAAAGCATAATAAGCGTCTCAGTACGGCGCCTGTAGCTCAGCTGGATAGAGTACTCGGCTACGAACCGAGCGGTCGGGAGTTCGAATCTCTCCAGGCGCACCACACTGAAAAAGTTTATTCCCCTGTAGCTCAGTCGGTAGAGCGGATGACTGTTAATCATTAGGTCGGCGGTTCGAGCCCGTCCGGGGGAGCCAAGTAAATTAAAGCTCTACATGAAAATGTAGGGCTTTTTTTATGTCTGACGATTAGGAAAAGCCTATTTAGTCCGGGTTTGGTCTTCGATTGTAAATTTATATCAATCGACGTTTCAGGCCGCCACACGCCGTAATTTTTTCAGCCTATGGCTGGTAAAGAGTGCTAATTCAACATATCCTGTCAACAGTGCAATACGCTGCCTACGCTCAATGGTATCTCATTCCGAGCTATCTATACCACGGATGATTCAGACACGAATTAATAACTGATGTTATGCAGGTAAACCAAAAATCAATACTTTACCAAACAAAAAATGGCCGTAGTAGAGCAATACAGGAGTAGCGTAGCGGTGTGTTGAAAGAAGATAAAGGCGCCGAATTTAGACGTGCATGGAGAATATCAAATCATGATAATAAAATGCAGGGGCTGCAGATTATGGATAAGAGTAATATGACGAAAACTGAAGAACGAAGACGTTTTTTTCGCATTGATGATGAAGTTAATCTGTTTTACACAAAAATAGATGAGAAACAGGTGACCGAGCCGCACCATGTGCCCGATAATATTTTGAATAGCTGTTCATTGTCTACCGCTCTTGAAATAGTGTCGCAAGATTCGGCAATACTGTTGCTCAGGTTGGAAAAAATCCTACCGGATATGGCGGATTACTTAAGGTTAGTTGATACTAAAATTGATCTTCTTGCCCAGGCCATCATGATGCAGGGCCATCAATTTAAGGAGAATGACACCCGTAACGTTAATATCAGTGCATCCGGCATAGCTTTTAATTGTGAGGAAATGCTTAAAGAAGGCGATTATCTGGAAATTAAGATGCTGCTGGTATCCAGTATGGCGGTCATTGTCACTTACGCCAAAGTTGTTTTTTGCAAAAAGGGTCAAACTAACGATAGCCAGTTTCCTTATTTTGTTGGCGTTGATTTTTTCAATATGAAAGAGGACGATAGAGAGCTGCTGATTAAGTATGTGGTCAAAAAGCAATTGAAACAGATCAGGGATAAGCAATAGATGACTAATAAAACTCAAGCGGTTTGTGAATATTTCAGATAAGCAAAAACAAATCCTTACCCTATTGGCTGACGGCGAGTTTCATTCCGGCACTGAGTTGGCTGTTGCCTTGGGTATCAGTCGTTCGGCTGTCTGGAAACAGCTGAACGGCTTGGCTGAATTGGGTTTACAGCATTCGGCAGTCAGTGGTAAAGGTTATCGACTGGAAAAATCGTTGGAGTTGTTGTTAGCAGCAAAAATCAATCAAGTCATTAGCGACCAGGCTTGCGCATTAATTTCATCGCTGGAAATTCATGATCAGATCGACTCGACCAACCGTTATTTAGTCGAACGCTCTCAAAATAACGGGCTGTCAGGTTCTGTTTGTTTTGCCGAGTATCAAACAGCCGGTAAAGGCAGGCGAGGGCGGCAATGGGTTTCGCCTTACGGCTGCAATATTTACCTGTCGATACTGTGGCGTTTTCAGCAGGGGCCTGCCGCCATTTCAGGCTTAAGTCTCGCTATCGGCGTGGCGGTCATCAGGGCGTTAAAGCAGCATCAAGTAACTGATATCGGCCTTAAATGGCCAAATGACATTTACAGCCAAGGTAAAAAACTGGGCGGTATTTTGGTTGAGGTATCGGGTGAAACTGACGGCCCATGCAGTGCAGTAATCGGTCTGGGACTCAATTTGTTTTTACCGGAAGCGGAAGCTCAAGGCATTACTCAAGCCTGGACCGATTTAACTAAAATTACCGGAAAAAACCAGCTGTTCAGAAATATATTGGCAGGCACTTTGTTAAACCATCTGCTGCCGGTCATTGCCGAGTATGAAGGTGTCGGTATTCAAGCGTATCTCGATGAATGGCGCGATTATGATTGCCTGTCCGGCCAATCTGCGACTTTGTTTGTCGGTCAGCAACAATTTGAAGGCATCGTGCGAGGCATCGACGATAACGGCATGTTGTTGATTGAACGTCCAGATGGTAGTGTGCAGACCTTTGCTTCCGGCGAAGTCAGTTTTAACGGTTCTGCAACGCAATGAATTTGCTGATTGATATGGGTAATACCCGGTTAAAGTGGGCAGTTACGACCGCCGGTCACATCATGATCGGCTCACCTTTGGTCAATAGCCGGATTAATCGGGAGGAGCTTATTAAACTTTGGCAGGGCCGCTATCGCCCCAGGCGAATCGCCATTTCCTGCGTGAGCGCAAATCAGCTGCTAGAACTTGTACAGTTGATAGCGCGTGAGCTTTGGCTTGATGTTGATATTATCTTAGTTAAATCTCAAGCCCAGGCGTTTGGTGTGATTAATGCTTATGAACAGCCGGAAAAGCTGGGTGTTGACCGCTGGTTAGCGTTAGTTGCAGCGTGGCAACAATATCACCGTCCGGCCTGTATCGTCGATTGCGGAACGGCCATTACTGTGGATTTAATCGATGCCGATGGCAGGCATCGAGGCGGCCTGATTAGCCCCGGTTTGACATTGATGAAAAAGTCTCTGGGGCTAGGAACGGAGGCGCTGCCCTTTAGCGAAATCAATCATGCAGTCGGTCTGGCCGATTATACCGAGGCAGCAATATACAGCGGCACCTTAATGGCGGCTGTGGGCTTGATCAAGCAAGTGCTGGCAACACAAGCAGACGATACGCAATTGATTTTAACCGGCGGCGATGCCGGACTTATCGCCGGACAGCTTCATCTGCCCTGTAGTATTGATCCGGATTTGGTGCTGCGGGGATTGTTGTGTGCTCTGGAAGGGCACACGTGAAGATTTTGTTCCTTCTGGGCGCTTCACTGCCATTAAATTAAGGATTGAATATTATTGTGGGCGCGAATTTATTCGCGCTTTTTAACACCTGTTGCGCGAATAAATTCGCGCCCACGGCATTCAACCCTAATTATTCCTATCGTGCTAAACATCATCTGGATAAGCTTTTTCCTTGCCGCTTTTTGCACGGCGCTATTCAAACTGGTTTTCTTGGGCGACCAACAGGTTTTTGCGCAAATCATGGCAGCCATGTTTGCGCTGTCGAAATCGGCTTTCGAAATAGCCTTAGGTCTGACCGGCGTGTTGGCCTTATGGCTGGGCATTATGCGCATCGGCGAAAAAAGCGGCTTTATCCACTTATTAACCCAAGGTCTGACGCCGTTATTCAGCCGGTTAATGCCCGATGTGCCCAAAGGCCATCCGGCTTTGGGCGCTATTGTGATGAATATTTCCGCTAATGCGCTGGGGCTGGACAATGCCGCAACGCCGTTGGGCATCAAAGCGATGCAGGAATTGCAATCCCTTAACCCCAATCCTGAAACCGCCAGCAACGCGCAAATCCTGTTTCTGGTGATCAACACCTCAGGCGTTACGCTGTTTCCGGTGACGATATTCACCTACCGCGCCCAGCTGGGGGCGGCCAACCCTACCGACGTCTTCATCCCGATTTTGATCGCCACGTATATGTCCACGCTGGCAGGATTGCTTGCGGTCGCCTTCGTGCAAAAAATCAACCTGCTGGATAAGGTTGTCTTGGCCTATCTGGGCGGCTTTACGCTGGCAGTCGGCGGCATACTGGCGTATTTTTCCAGCTTGCCGCAGCAGCAGATGCTGGAGCAATCCGCGATGATCAGCAATTTCATCCTGTTTTCTCTGGTCATTACCTTTATTCTCGGCGCGATCAACAAGGAGATTAACGCTTATGACGCGTTCATTGAAGGCGCCAAGGAAGGTTTTCATACCGCAACCACCATTATCCCTTACCTGGTCGCGATGCTGGTTGCGATCGGCGTGTTCAGAGCCAGCGGCGCGCTGGATTTGCTGGCCGATTTAGCGCGAATTATCGTGCATTACTTCATGCTCGATGACCGCTTTGTCGATGCGCTGCCGACCGCATTGATCAAACCGTTCAGCGGCAGCGGGGCCAGGGCGATGATGATCGACACCATGAAGACCATGGGTGCAGATTCGTTTGCCGGGCGCTTGTCGTCGATCGTGCAAGGCAGCACCGAAACCACCTTTTATGTCCTGGCGATTTACTTTGGTTCGGTCGGCATCAAACATATCCGCCATGCGGCCGCCTGTGGGATAATAGCCGATTTTGCGGGCATTGTTGCGTCCATTTTTATTGCATACTGGTTCTTTGGATAAATGTTAATACACCTTAAAACACTCGGCTGTCGCCTTAATGAAGCGGAGCTGGAAACTTGGGCTCAGGCTTTTCAAAAATCAGGCCATCAAATCACCAGACAAGCCGAAGCAGCCCATCTTATCGTGCTTAATTCCTGCGCGGTAACCCAGGATGCTGCCAGAAAATCGCGCCAGCTGATACGGCGCATTCATCGCGATAACCCACAAGCCAAGCTCGTAGTCAGCGGCTGTTACGCCACCTTGAATGAAGATGAAGCCGCGTCTTTGCTGGGCGTTGATCTGGTGGTCAGCAACAAGGATAAAGATCAATTGGTCGAAAAAACCCTGACTGAATTGAACATGGACAGCATGCCGGCTTTATCCACCGAGCCGGGAGAAATATCGCTGTTCACACGAGGCAGGCAACGTGCTTTCGTTAAAGTGCAGGACGGTTGCCGCTATCGCTGCACATTTTGCATCGTCACCGTGGCGCGTGGCGAAGAAAACAGTCGTCCGGTGCAGGCGGTTATCGACGAAATCAATGCCCTGCACCGGCAAGGCATCACCGAAGTTATTTTAACCGGCGTACATTTGGGCGGTTATGGCAGCGACTTGGGCAATAATCTATCCGATTTGATCAAAGCGATTTTGGCGGAAACAAGCATCCCAAGACTGAGATTAGGCTCGCTGGAACCGTGGGAATTGCCGGGCGATTTTTTCGAGCTGTTTAGCAATCCGCGCCTGATGCCGCATTTGCATCTGCCTTTGCAAAGCGGCTCCGACACCGTGCTCCGCCGTATGGCAAGACGCTGTAAAACCGAGGAATTTGCGGCTATTGTCAGCCAGCTGCGAGCGCAAATTCCGCATTTTAATGTCACCACCGATATTATCGTCGGCTTCCCCGGCGAAACCGAACAGGAATGGCTGGACAGTTTTGACTTCATCAAACAGACCGGTTTCGGCCATATCCATATCTTTACCTATTCCAGTCGGGAAGGAACCAAAGCCGCCGGCTTGCCGGATCAGCTGAGCAATGACATCAAAAAACAGCGCAGCAGGCAGTTGCATGAACTGGCTGACGACATGAAGCAGACGTTTTTTGCCGATAATGTAGGCCTTGAATTTCCGGTGTTATGGGAAGGCTACAGCGAAGCTTTGGATGATGGCAAGCAACGGGTTTTCGGTTATACGCCGAATTATCTTCGGGTTGCTTGTGTGATTGATGGCGACGTGTCGGTTGAAAATAGGACGCTTAATTGCGTGGTAACGGCAGTAGGTGAGAGCAGTGTTTGTGGGGAGCTGGTATTAAAATGACATTATCGGATTATAGACAAGGCAATCGCCTGCAACACCTGATTTTAGTTGCCGTTTGCTGCCTGTTTTTAGGCGTGCTGACGGCCTGCTCGGAACCTGTTGTTGAAAAACTTGAGGGCCCAACTCAGGGCACAACTTACCATATCAGCTACTGGTCCGAAGCCGCGGTGGACGCTAAAGACATTAAGGACCGTATCGAAAACGAATTAGCGGACATCGATAAACTGCTGTCCGATTATCGCCCCGATTCGACCATAGAAATCTTCAACAACACCGAAAACACCGATAGCCAGGAAGTCGGCGCTGAAATCGTGGCGCTGGTTAAGGTCGCAAAAACCGTGCATCAGGCCGGTCAGGGTTGCTATGATTTAACGATCAAACCGTTGTTCGATTTATGGGGCTTTCAGGGCGATGCGCCGACAGTTCCACAAGATTCAGCCATTGCAGCCACGCTGAAACAAATCGGCATGGACAAACTGGAAGTGGTCGATGCAACGCATCTGCGTAAAAAACAGGCCGATCTGAAACTTGCTTTATCGTCCATTTCCCAAGGCTATAGCGTGGAACGGCTTAGTCAGGTTCTGGAGCAAAAAGGCATAGTGCATTATCTGGTTGAGATTGGCGGCGAACTCAAAACCAATGGCTACAAACCGGATCTCCAACCTTGGCGTATCGCTCTGGAAAGACCGCTGCCCGAAGAACGGGTGATGCATAAAGTCATTACCATGCCTAAGGACGCGCCAGTCGCGGTGATGACATCCGGTACTTACCGGCATTATTTCGATGACCATGGGCAGCGTTATAGTCATGTCCTTGATGCCCGTAACGGCAGGCCGGTTAACCATAATCTGGTTTCCGTTACTGTTTTATTGGATGATCCAATACAGGCTGATGCCTGGTCTACTATGTTGCTGTGCTTGGGGCAGAAAGAGGGCATGCTGGCTGCGAATACAGCAAAAATCCCCGCCCTTTTCATCCAACTGCAAGGCGACGAATTGACCGAAACCCGAAGTGATGCTTTGAATACTTTGAGCAATCTCGCCATACACTAATCTCCGAATCCTAAGTTATGTCATTAAAAACTCGTAGTCATGCTGTTTTCTCCCATTTGGCAAACCTGACGCTAGGTCATCCGATTGCGGTGTTGTCGATAGTGGTTATACTCAGTATTTTTGCTTTGCAATATACCGTCGGTCATTTAAGCATTAATACCGATACCGAAGAACTGATAGCGCCCGATGCGCCTTTTCAGCAAAACCGACGCAATTATGAAAAAGCCTTTTCGCAGGATATGCATACGCTGTTGTTGGTGGTTGAATCGGCTACGCCGGAATTGACCAAAGCGGCTACTAAAAGATTGCAGCGCCTGCTCAGTGCCAATAAAAATGATTTTGACTCGGCTTATATTCCCAACGATAACGCCTTTTTTCGTCAGAACGGCCTGCTTTATCTTGATACTGACGAGTTGCAAACCTTATCCACTAACTTGTCGCTGGCTCAGCCTTTTATCGGCAGAATTGCCCAGCAACCTAATCTGACCGGCTTCTTTTCAATTTTTGACGATGCACTGACCTCCTCAGACCAGACCCAGGTTGTGCCTATCGATCTGACCTCGCTGATTAACAAGGTTGCTCAGGCTTTACATAAAGCAGTCAATGGCGAAAACGCGCTACTGTCCTGGGAGTCGTTGATTAGCGACAAGAAAGTCCATTCCGGCAACGGCTTTATTGTCGTCTCGCCCAAGTTCGATTACTCTAAAATCCGTCCTGCCGAAACTGCAATTGAGTCTGTTCGCCAAGCTATTGCCCAAATTCAGGATCCCAATCTGCCTAGCGTTACCGTTTGGGTTACCGGCGAAGTCGGTCTTGAAGATGATGAATTGTCAGGCATGAGCACAGGCACATTTACGGCCAGTATTTTTTCCATTGTGCTGGTGTTATTTATTTTATTGATTGCCTACCGTTCCATTTTGCTGACGATAGCCACGTTGATGACGCTAGCTTTAGGCATGCTTTTTTGCGGGGCGTTCGCGGCCTTTGCGGTACAGGAATTGAATCTGATTTCAGTAGCTTTTGCCGTATCCAATATCGGCTTAGGTGTTGAATATGCGATCCATTTTTGTTTGCGCTATCGGGATAACCTGACCCATCATGTACACAAGGAGCTGGCGCTACGCAGCACTTTAAGGAGTACAGCGCCTTCGCTGTTATTATGTGCAGGTACCACATCCATCGGGCTTTATGCTTTTATACCGACCGATTACAAAGGCGTATCCGAACTCGGTTTGTTGGCAGGTACCAGTCTGTTTATCTGCTTGTTAATTACCTTGATTGCGTTGCCGGCGCTGTTGAAAATGCTCCCGGCTCCGGCAAAGTTCGAGAAGGCCGAAGAGCAGAATGGTCTGGCAAAACTGTCGGAAAAACTGGCGACTTTGCCACTGCATTATGCCAAGCAGATTTCCGTCGCAACTTTTGTTGTCGCTGTTATCTCTATCGCGTTGACATTGAATGTGGAGACCGACTTTAATCCGATTAACCTTCGCGACCCTAATACCGAATCGGTCATCGCGTTTAAAAATTTGATGAAAGACAAGGAAACTACGCCGATGACCTTGACCGTTATGGCCAAGGATGAACATAGTGCTAAAGCCCTGCAACAAAAACTTTCGACCTTAAATTCGGTTGATAAAACCATCAGTCTGTTCGATCTTCAACCTACCGCTCAGGACGATAAACTGGCCTTGATTGATGAAATGGGGCTGATGCTTGGCGCACAGACGCAGCGATTTCCCGCGTTAAAACCCGATACCGATCCGATTCCCGGCATTAACCGTCTGATAAAAACTATCGACACCCTCTTGCCTGAAAAAACCGACGCTGATCAGCGCGCCGCGTTAACCCATTTTAAACAAGAACTGCAGGATATTTTGATCGAGCTTGATGCGCGGCAACAACCTGACCTGCGCCTGTTCATCGAAAAAATTCAGACCACGTTGCTCGGCACGCTGCCGAGTGTGATGAACGAACTGTCGGACAGCTTCAATGCCAGAGAAATTACCTTGGTTGATCTGCCTGCCGACATCAAAGACAAATGGCTGAGCAAGGATGGTTGGTACCGCATTCAGATATTGCCTAAAAAAGACCTGAACGATTTGGCTAGTCTGGAAGAGTTTATTACCGAAGTTCAGTCCATCGCGCCTGAAACAACCGATTTACCGGTTATGTATTGGGAATCGATGAAAGAGGTCATCGCGGCTTTTCAGCAAGCTATTGTGATCGCGCTGATTACTATCGCGCTGCTGTTGTTTGCCATGCGACGCAATATTATCGATACCGCGTTGGTTATGACGCCACTGATACTGGCCGGGTTGTTTACGATGGCAAGCGCAGTTATTACCAACACCCCGATTAATTTTGCCAACATCATCGCCTTGCCGCTGTTACTTGGACTGGGCGTGGATAACGGCATCCACATGGTCGAAAAGCTGCACCATTCTCTATCCGAGGAGCAGAACATTTATCAATCCAGCACCGCCAGAGCCATGTTTTATGGAGCACTGACTACCGCATCCAGCTTCGCCGGATTGGCCTTTTCGCCGCATCAGGGTATCGCCAGCATGGGATTGATCATTACCATGGGTATATTCTGGATCATGGTCAGTACCTTTATTATCCTGCCTGCGCTGAGCAAATTGGTGTTGAGGGTTCGGGGATAGGTAACTGCTTTCCCTGCCGCTTGTTGATATTACTCCAGCCATTCAATAATGTGGTCTTCCAAATCATCGATCTCGGATTCCTTCATCGCATAGCTGCTGATTGAAACACCGGCGTCCTGAACGCTTTCCGGGCTTCCTGATAGCAGCGGATGCCAATCGGGAAGTTCTTCGCCATCGCTTAATAAGCGGTAAGCACAGGTTGCCGGTAACCAGTTGTATTCGGCAAAGTCGTGTTGTTTTAAGTCCAGGCATTCGGGAACTAATTGGGTGCGTTCGCTATAACGGGTGCAGCGGCACGTATCCAAGTCAATCAGATTGCAGACGACACTGGTAAAGTAGATGTCGCCGGTGTCTTCGTCTTCGAGTTTGTGCAGGCAGCATTTGCCGCAGTTATCGCATAACGACTCCCATTCTTCGGTGGTCATTTCGGATAATTTCTTGGTTTCCCAAAAGTTCATTAGGGTGGTTCCTATTATCGGTTTATGGAGGTATCCGGGCTTAAATGGTGCGCTGGCGTGCAGGCTTCGCCTGTTGTGCGGCCGAATAATGCGTGCAGTTCATTGTATGTCTTGCGGGTTAACTAAGCAGTTCCCATACCGGTTTGATATGTTCAGGTAACGGCGCAATGCGCCCTAATTCTACCCAGGGGTTGGCCGGATTATGAAAATCGGAACCAACGGAACCGGCCAACTCAAAGCGTGTTGCGTAAGCGGCCACTATTTTTATTTCATCAGCATTATACCTGCCGGTAACGACTTCAATACCGAGTCCGCCGACTTCCTTGAATGCGGCTAACAGGCGTTTCATCCAGCTGGCGGTCAGTTTGTAGCGCAAAGGATGCGCCAATACCGCTACGCCGCCGGCCCCGGTAATCCAGCTTACTGCCAGTTCCAGGTCAGACCAGGTCGTCGGTACAAAAGCGGCTTTGCCTGCGCCTAGATAGCGGTCGAAAGCTTCCTGTTGAGTAGATACATGGAACTGCGACAGCAGAAAATCGGCGAAATGGCTACGGGTAATCATGCCGTCGCCAGCCGCTTTTTTAACGGCTTCCAGCGCGCCGGGTATGCGTTTTTTCTCCAACTTAGCCGCGATTTTTTCGGCGCGTTCGGTGCGCATGATTTGCAGATTGAGAGTGGCCTCGCGCAACGGCGGATAGTCAGGATCAATACCCAGTCCGACAATGTGAAAACATTTATTCTGCCAACTGGCTGATAGCTCTATGCCGGGTATTAAGTGAATGCCTGTCTCGATCGCAGCAGTCTGAGCCTCCGCGATGCCGGCTACGGTATCGTGATCGGTTAAAGCCAGCGAAGTAACGCCGTGTTCATGCGCCCGTTGCACTAATGCGGTGGGCGATAATGCGCCGTCTGAAGCGGTCGAGTGGCAATGTAGGTCGTAGTTTTCAGGCATAGATTTTTTTAGGTTAAAGATATTAAAGATATTAAAGGTATTAAAGATAAAAGGCTAAAGGCTAAAGGCTAAAGGCTAAAGGCGGTCATGTTGAAGGCTGGTTTTTTTCGCCTTGTGCCTTTCATCTGCTCTACTGATACTCGCCATAAAGTTTTGCATAAAGGCCATTTTGGCTGAGCAAGGTTTCATGTCGCCCATGTTCGCAGATTTTACCTTGTTCAAAAACATAAACATGGTCGGCCTGCTTAACGGCGCTCAGGCGATGGGCAATAATGATGGTGGTGCGGCCGGTTAAAAATTTTGCCAGCGCCTGATGTAATTTGTGTTCTGTTTCGCTGTCCAGCGCCGAGGTGGCTTCATCCAGTATCACCACTTTGGGGTCGGCGACGATCATTCTGGCAATAGCCACGCGTTGCCGTTGGCCGCCGGAAAGCCGCATGCCCAGTCGTCCGATGATGGTGTCCAGTCCTTGCGGCAGATCGTCTACGACGTCTTTTAATTGCGCGATAGCCAATGCATTCCATAAGGCGGCGTCTGTCGCGGGTTTACCCATCGTCAGGTTGGCGCGGATGGTGTCGTTGAACAGTACAGGGTGCTGCAGGACGGTGACCACATTTTCTCTGACCACTTCCAGGCCGATCCGGTCGATGGCGACTTCGTCGTAATAAATTTGTCCGTGGTCGGGCGGGTACAGGCCGATCAGGGTTTGGATCAAGGTTGATTTGCCGCCGCCGCTGGCTCCGACCAACGCCACTTTGTCACCGGCTTTGATTTTCAGTTGGATGCCGTCGAGGATTTTTTCATGCTGGGCTGTCCTGCCCGGCACCCCGTGGGTAAATGCCAATTCGCTCCCGGCGAATTGGTCATCGCTGTAACTAAAGTGCAGGTTTTCTACGCGCAGGGACACGGTTTTCTTGTTTAAGAACGGGTTTTCAAGGTGAGGGTAATGCGGTTCCTGTTTCAGCGCGTTAAGCCGGTTGATGCGGATTAAAGCGGCCTTGGCGGCATAAAAGGCGTATTGGATGCTGAGGATTTCCTGCACCGGCGCCATCATGAACCAGAGATAACCGAACACCGCCAGCATTTGGCCGATGCTGAGATCGGAATAAAACACCATCAGCATCGCAGAGGCGCGGAAGATGTCGAAGCCGAACAGGAATACCAGGAAACTCAGGCGCGATGCGGCATCGCTTTTCCAGGCAAAAGCGGTGGAAAAATCCTTAACGGATCGGGCTGATTCGATCAGCTGCTGACAATAATGTTTCTCACGGTTGCTGGCGCGTATTTGGTGGATGGCTTCCAGGGTTTCGGTCAAGGATTGCTGAAAAATTTCAAAAGCGGAGTTTTCCTTTGATTTAAGGTCTTTAACGCGAGAGCCGATAATGCGGGTGAAATAAATCACTACCGGATTCAGCAGCAGGATAAATAAACCCAGTTGCCAGTGCATCCATAAGAGTATGACGGCTGTTCCAATAATGGTCAGTCCGGCGACCAGCAGTTTACTGACGGTGGTGCCGATAAAGGTGTCGAGGGTATCCAGGTCTTTGACCAGATGGGTGGCTACGGTGCCGGTGCCCAGGCTTTCGTATTCGGACATGGAAATGTTTTGCAAATGCCCGATCAGGTCGGTACGGATGCGAAACACGATGTCCTTGGCAATACAGGAAAATTGCCGGGATTGAATGATGTTGAAAGTAATCGCAATAATGCGCAGCACGACGCTGATCAGCAAAACAACACCGATATACAGAATGGGGCTTTGCCAGCCTATAGGAAACAGCAGGTTAACGGTTTTAGTGATAATGCCGGGTTTGTGCAATAGGACTTCATCGACCAGTAGCGGCATCAGTAAAGGCACTGGAACGCTGGCAATGGTCGCCAGAATAGCGATAAAATGGGAACCAATCAGTTCTTTTTTGTGTTCTAAAGCAATTTGGTAGATAGTGTTCCAGTTGTAAGATTTTGTCGCCTGTTTTGATTGCACGGGATTTAATGGGGCTATTTGTGAGTCCTTGATTATAGCTGTCTGAAACCATCTTTAGGAATATATTTACTGTGAGTGAAGTATGAAGTACCTGCGTAGAGAAGTGCTGTTGTGTTTGTTTTTGTTTTCCGGCACAGTGTTTGGCAATACGCTCAGCCAACAAAGAGATGATTTTTTACAGGCAGAAAAGCTGATTGCCCAAGGAGAAACTGGTGCATTTTTAGAGCTGAGTGCTTCATTGATCGATTATCCTCTGTACCCTTATCTGCAATACCTGTGGTTAAAAAATAATTTGCACGACACTGGTAAAATTCTTGATTTTTTTTCGTCATATAAGGAAACACGTTTCACCGGGTTGTTGACGTTTAAATGGCTGGATTATCTCGCTAAGAATCAGCGTTGGAGCGAGTTTTTGCAGCATTATAAACCCACTCAAAATAGTGCTCTTGAATGCCAATACGGTTTAGCGATTTATCATCAAGGTAATCAGCAGCAGGCATTAAATGCCGCTAAACGCTTGTGGGTAACCGGAGATTCGCTGCCTCAAGAATGTGATCCACTCTGGGCGATATTAATGAACTCGCCCAGCTTTACGCCGGAATTGATTTGGCAGCGATTTGAACTGGCCTTGAACAAGGATAATGTCTCGGTGGCCGAATACGTGCGTCGGTCGTTGACTAAAACAGATCAGGATATTGCCGATGTTTGGTTACAGGTTCATCAAAAGCCTGCTTTACTAGAAGATAGTCATTTTTTAAATAAGCATAATAAACAGTCCGGACGTATTTTTGCCCATGGCGTAGATCGTTTGGCAAAGTCTGACTTGAGTCAGGCCATCAGACTTTGGGATGCTGGAAAACACGATTTTTGGATAGATAACCCGGTTTTCATGCACTTGGAGCGCCGTCTCGCGCTGGGCATGGCGTACAGTCGAGATCCGGGCGCCTATTACCGCTTAAGCCAATTGCCTGTTGTCGATGCGGAAGTCAATGAATGGAAGGTCAGAGCGGCTTTGCTGGAACAAAACTGGCAGCATGTTACCGAGGCGCTGGAGGCTTTGACAACTGAGGAACGACAAGATCCCAAGTGGCAATATTGGCAAGCCAGGGCGCTGGATAAAATCGGCAACTCTGTGCAGGCTCAGGAGCTATACAATAAGGCCGCTGAAGACCGAAGTTTTTACGGTTTTTTAGCGGCTGATAATGTTCATAAGCCTTATCGATTTGCCAATAAGCCGATTTTTCCGGAAGAAAATGAACTTAGCAGCTTAGCTAACGAAACCGATTTTAAGGTGATTCAAGAGCTAAATTTACTGAACAGGGACGCAGAGGCCAAACGGCAATGGTGGTATGCGGTCAATAAATTAAGCAAAGAGCGGTGCAGGGTTGCAGCCAAGTTAGCGCAGCGTTGGCACTGGGATCAAATTGCCATTATTACCCTGGTTAAAGCGGATTATTGGGATGATCTGGCATTGCGTTTTCCGGTTAATTACTCGGATCAAATTCATAATAATGCGTCTCGTAACAATCTCGATCCATCCATTGTTTTTGGCCTGATTCGGCAGGAGAGTATTTTTAATAAAGATGCTGAGTCAGCC
Source organism: Candidatus Methylobacter titanis (assembly GCA_029946125.1). GTDB lineage: Bacteria > Pseudomonadota > Gammaproteobacteria > Methylococcales > Methylomonadaceae > Methylobacter_A > Methylobacter_A titanis. Next base: position 12,720 of record JAQSDX010000050.1, on the reverse strand, counting down.
GTCGGCGCGCGTGGCTTAATGCAAATCATGCCTAAAACCGGTATGCAAATAGCCGGTGAACTCAAGGAACAATGGCGGTCGGATCAAAGTCTGTTTGATTCTGATGTTAACATCAAGTACGGCGCTTATTATTATAAGAAGCTGCTCAATCAGTTTCAGGGGCATTTTGCCTTGGCTGTTGCGGCTTATAACGCGGGACCGGCACGGGTGGCAAGATGGTTGCCGAGTGTTAATGCTATGCCGGCAGATATTTGGATAGAAACGATCCCGTTTAAAGAAACCAGGAAGTATGTTGCTGCTGTGCTTTATCATTCCATTATTTATCAGGAAATCATGAAAAAAGAAGGCTTGAAGATGAAGGAATTGATGCTTGATGTGTCGCCCGGCTAAAAATTGAGCTGATTTTTTTTGATGCCTGTTAGATAATGCACAGTTTAGAATAATAATAACTACGCAAGGTATATAAAGAATATGGGGAAACAGCATAGTTTTACTCGCGAAGAGTTGTTGATGTCCGGCAGGGGAGAGCTGTACGGGCCGAAAAATGCGCAATTACCTCTGCCACCTATGTTAATGATGGATCGTATTACCCTGATTACCGATGAAGGTGGCGCCTACGGAAAAGGCGAGATCGTTGCCGAACTGGATATAACGCCTGACTTATGGTTTTTCGACTGTCATTTCCAAGGCGATCCGGTAATGCCCGGCTGTTTGGGTCTGGACGCGATGTGGCAGTTGGTCGGTTTTTATCTGTGCTGGATGGGCGGACCTGGTAAAGGACGTGCTTTGGGAGTGGGTGAAGTTAAATTTACCGGACAAGTCCTGCCTACCGCTAAAAAAGTCATTTATCGAATCAATTTAAAAAGAGTGATTATGCGGAAGTTGGTTATGGGGATTGCTGATGCCACTATGGAAGTTGATGGTAAGGTGATCTATGAGGCTAACGATTTACGAGTTGGTCTATTTACTTCCACGCAAGATTTTTAGAGGTACAAGTCATGAAAAGAGTCGTAGTAACCGGTTTAGGGATTGTTTCCAGTATAGGAAATAACCGAAAAGAGGTCGTCGATTCCCTAAAAGAAGGTCGTTCAGGAATTGTTTTTGCTGATGTTTATCAGGAAATGGGTTTTCGTAGCCATGTACACGGACCTATCAACATCGATTTAGACGCATTCATCGACCGTAAAATAAAACGCTTTATGGGTGATGGTGCTGCGTTCAACTATATTGCGATGCAGCAAGCGATTGATGATTCCGGTCTGGGTGAATCAGAAGTATCAAATTTCAGAACCGGTCTGGTGATGGGTTCCGGCGGTCCTTCAACGTCAAATATTGTTGAAGCGGCTGATATTTTGCGCGAAAAAGGCATCAAAAAAGTCGGGCCTTATATGGTGCCTAGAAGCATGTCCAGCACTAATACCGCCTGTCTGGCGACGCCTTATAAAATTAAAGGTGTCAATTACACGATCAGTTCGGCGTGTGCGACCAGTGCTCACTGTATCGGTCATGCGATGGAATTGATCCAGATGGGCAAGCAGGATGTGGTGTTTGCCGGTGGCGGTGAAGAAGTGCATTGGAGTATGTCGATGCTGTTCGATGCGATGGGTGCTTTGTCTTCCAAATATAACGACACGCCAAGCACAGCGTCGAGACCTTATGATGAAACCAGAGATGGTTTTGTGATCTCCGGCGGCGGTGGCGTTTTGGTGATTGAAGAACTGGAACATGCCAAAGCGCGCGGCGCGAAAATCTATGCAGAACTGACCGGTTACGGCGCAACGTCTGACGGTTATGACATGGTTCAACCTTCAGGCGAGGGCGCTGTGCGGTGTATGCAGCAGGCGATGGCGACTATCAAGGACTGCAAGATCGATTATATCAATGCCCACGGGACCAGTACGCCGGTCGGCGATACCAAGGAACTTGAAGCCTTGCGCGCCGTGTTCGGGTCGGATAACGTGCCTTTAGTCAGTTCCACAAAATCACTGACCGGTCATGCATTAGGCGCTGCCGGTGTTAATGAGGCGATTTATTCCTTGTTAATGATGGAAGAAAACTTTCTTAGCGCGTCAGCCAACATCACCCAGCTTGATCCGGGCGCAGCAGGCATTCCGATCGTGCGTGAACGTAAAGACAACATCACGTTAAACACCATTATGTCGAACAGCTTCGGTTTTGGCGGCACCAATGCCACACTCATTTTTCAGCGCTACAACGGCTAACGCGATTCTTCTCGGGGTTCGGATACACGAACCCCGTACTCTTTTCCTCTCAACTATTTCATATCTCTGACCATGTCAGATCTAAAGCAAAAATCCACCATACAATTTAACAAATTACAAAAACATTTGCGGCATACGGTCGGCGATGCGATTGCCGACTACAACATGATCGAAAATGGCGACAAGGTGATGGTGTGCTTATCCGGCGGCAAGGATTCGTTCACCCTGCTGGATATTTTGATGCATTTGCAGAAAACTGCACCGGTCGAATTCGAGCTGATTGCGGTTAACCTGGATCAAAAGCAGCCCGGTTTTCCTGAGCACGTATTGCCGGAATATCTGGCGGCGCTGGGTGTGCCGTATCATATTATCGAAAAAGACACCTACAGCATCGTCAAGCGGGTTATCCCCGAGGGCAACACCACTTGTGGACTGTGTTCACGCTTGCGGCGCGGCACTTTATACGGTTATGCCGAAGCCAATAATGTCACCAAAATAGCCTTGGGGCATCATCGTGACGATATTCTTGAAACCTTTTTTCTGAATATTTTTTATGGCGGAAAATTAAAAGCGATGCCGCCGAAGTTGTTAAGCGACGATAAGAAAAATATTATCATCAGACCGCTGGCGTACACTCGTGAAAAAGACATTGAGCGTCTGGCCGCATTTAAAAACTACCCGATTATTCCCTGCAACTTGTGCGGCTCTCAGGAAAACTTGCAACGCCAGGCCATGAAAGTCATGTTAAAAACCTGGGATAAACAGTTTCCAGGACGGCTGGAAACCATTTTTACCAGCCTTAAAAATGTCGCGCCTTCACAGTTGGCCGATACGCAGTTATTCGATTTTTCCGGGTTAGCGCGGAGTCAACAAGCCGAAGAGCAGGTTATGACCTTTATCGCCAGGGATAGTGTGTATGCCGCTAGCCAGTCGGGAACTGGCGCGGCGAATGCCGGTTTGGATGTGCTGGCTCAGTGACCGGTATTGTTCTGTTTACCGATTTTGGGCCATCAGGCCCTTATATCGGGCAAATGGAATCGGTGTTACGACTGACAGCGCCCAATGTCCCTGTTATTAATCTGCTAAGTAATGCCCCGACAGCCGATCCTCGTTTAAGTTCCTACTTATTAGCTGCATTGCGGCACAGTTTTCCTGTAGACAGCATTTTTCTGGCCGTGGTCGACCCGGGCGTTGGCGGCGGCGACCGCAGAGCCGTTGTTTTATACGCTGATGGACAAACCTTTGTCGGGCCGGATAACGGCTTGTTGAATACCGTCGCCGTTCAGGTTCAAGATGCACAATGGTCGGAAATTATCTGGAAGCCGGAACAGTGCTCGATGAGTTTTCACGGCAGGGATCTATTTGCCCCAATTACTGCAAAGCTGGCCGTTAATGCAGCCGACAATTTATTGCAGCCATTTGACCGGAATGATTTAAGCACTTGGCCTCAAGATTTGGCGGCAGTGATTTATTTTGATTTTTACGGCAATGCGATGACTGGATTGCGGTATCACGAAGGATTATCTGGCAAGATTTTACATATTAACGGGTTTGCGCTCAAGCAGGCCGATACTTTCGGTGCTGTCGCAGAACAACGGGCTTTCTGGTATAAAAATTCCAGCGGTTTAATCGAAATAGCGGTTAATAAAGGTCGCTCAGAGCAACAGCTGGCTTTGAAACTGGGTATGCAACTCAGTTTCCAGTTATTTAATGGAGGATGACTGTGCTCACTCTTTGTCCCAAGGGTATTAAGCCTATAACTCGGGATGAACAGCCACGGCTTATGGTTTATAATCACCCACTGTTTGAAATTTTTATCGGCCTGCGCTCAACCGTGCGTTTGGTCTTGACTGACATTGGTTAAATACACCTCATGCAAGAAATAAATCCGATCAAGAACAAAATAGCCGACTTAAAAAGCCGTGGCGATGCCCTTAGGAGGTATCTTTGACTTTGACATTAAGAATGAGCGTTTAGTCGAAGTTTTAAGGGAGCTGGAAAACCCGAAAATATGGGATAACCCGGAAGAAGCGCAGGCTTTAGGTAAAGAGCGCGGCCAACTGGAAGTCATTGTTAACACCATTAATGATTTGGAACGCGGCCTTGGCGATGCGGAAGAACTGCTGCTGATGGCGGTCGAAGAAGACGATGAAGACACCGTTGAAACCGTGGTCGACGATCTGGAGTACTTTGAAAAAAGAGTCGCAGATCTGGAATTTCGTCGTATGTTCTCCGGGCAAATGGATGCCAATAATGCCTTTTTGGACATACAGTCCGGCTCCGGCGGCACCGAAGCCCAGGACTGGGCTTCGATTATCGAGCGCATGTATTTGCGCTGGGGCGAACGCAAAGGTTTTAAAACCGAATTGATTGAAGAATCATCGGGCGATGTGGCCGGTATCAAAAGCGCCACCATCAAGTTTGAAGGCGAATATGCGTTCGGCTGGTTGCGCACCGAAACCGGCGTACATCGCTTGGTCAGAAAATCGCCGTTCGACTCAGGCAATCGCCGTCATACCTCGTTTGCCTCGGTGTTCGTATCGCCGGAAATCGACGACGACATCGACATCGACATCAATCCCGCCGATATACGGGTCGATGTCTACCGTGCCAGCGGTGCGGGTGGTCAGCATATCAACAAAACCGAATCGGCCGTGCGTATGACCCACAACCCGACCGGAATCGTCGTGCAATGCCAAAGCGATCGCTCGCAGCATAAAAACCGCGATACCGCGATGAAGCAATTGAAAGCCAAATTGTATGAGCTGGAAATGCGCAAACGCAGCGAAACGGCTCAGGCCTTGGAAGATACCAAGTCGGATATAGGCTGGGGCAGCCAGATTCGTTCCTATGTTCTGGATCAGTCGCGGATCAAGGATTTACGCACTAACGTGGAAACAGGCAACACCCAGGCGGTTCTGGATGGCGATCTGGATCAGTTTATCGAGGCCAGCTTGAAGAGCGGCTTATAAAACTCATGCAAATATAAAAGAGTAATCAAATAACATGTCAGAAATTCAACAAGACGAACAAGAACAAATCAGACAACGCCGCAGCAAATTAAACGAGTTGCGCGAAAACGGCGGCATTGCTTTTCCTACCGACTTCCGCCGCAATGTGGTGGCTGGTGAGCTGTTGGCCGAATACGGCGAAAAAACCAAGGAAGAACTCGAAGCAGAACCTTTACGGGTAAAACTGGCCGGTCGCATGATGACCCGGCGGGTGATGGGTAAAGCCAGTTTTGCGCATATTCAGGATATGTCCGGCCAAATACAGCTTTATGTGACCCGCGATGCACTGCCGGAAAGCTTTTACAACGAGCAGTTTAAAAAATGGGATATAGGCGATATTGTCGGCGCGGAAGGCATTCTGTTTAAAACCCAGACCGGCGAACTCAGCGTCAAGATCGATGATATTCGTTTACTGACCAAAGCCTTGCGCCCGTTGCCGGAAAAATTTCATGGCCTTGCCGATCAGGAGATCAAATACCGCCAGCGCTATCTGGATTTGATCATGAGTGAAAGTTCGCGCAATACCTTCTTGATCCGTTCCAAGGTGGTCGCCTATATTCGCCAATTCCTGATCGAGCGCGATTTTCTGGAAGTTGAAACGCCGATGATGCAAATGATCCCGGGCGGGGCGACGGCGCGGCCTTTTACCACCTTCCATAACGCGCTGGATATGGAGCTTTACTTACGTATCGCGCCGGAGTTGTATTTAAAACGTCTAGTGGTCGGTGGTTTTGAGCGGGTGTTTGAAATCAACCGCAACTTCCGCAACGAAGGTTTATCGACGCGGCATAACCCTGAATTCACCATGCTGGAGTTTTATCAGGCTTACGCCGAATATGGCGATTTGATGGATTTGACCGAAGCTATGTTGCGCGGTGTTGCGATTGAGGTGTTAGGGCAAACTGAGATTACCTATCAAGGTGAACAATACGATTTCGGCAAGCCGTTTGACCGCATGACCGTCGTCGAATCAATCCTGCATTTTAACCCGGAGTTGACGGCGGAAAATCTTGCTAGCCGCGAAGCTGCTGTTGAAGTCGCCAACAAGCTGAATATCCCGCTCAAAGACGGTTACGGTCTGGGCAAAATTCAGATTGAGATATTTGAAAAAACCGTCGAAAGCCGCTTGATGAATCCGACTTTTATCACCGCTTATCCTGTTGAAGTATCGCCATTGGCACGACGTAATGATAACGATCCGCATGTCACCGATCGCTTTGAATTCTTTGTCGGCGGACGGGAAATCGCCAACGGTTTTACCGAGTTGAACGATGCCGAAGATCAGGCCGCGCGCTTCCAGAAACAGGTCGAAGAAAAAGAGGCCGGTGATGATGAAGCTATGCATTTTGACGCTGATTATATCATTGCGCTGGAACACGGCATGCCGCCCACGGCAGGTGAAGGCATAGGCATCGACCGTCTGGTCATGCTGTTTGCCGATGCACCGTCAATACGCGATGTGCTGTTGTTTCCGCATATGAGACCCAAGGGTTAAGCGGTTTATAGGTATTACACAAATCGTATTATCGTCATCCGGCAATCCCTGCCGGATGACGAGTCGTTTAGATGTCTATTTGAGGCGACGAGTTCACTCGACTCCTCCATCCTTTAGTCGTCGTAAAAATCGGTAATTAAAAACAGTCTTTTAATCGTCTGACTTCCGCAAAAACCTCCACCGGATTTTTACCCACCCTCTTAATGGTTTCCTGCAACGCCAAACTATCCTCTCTGAAAAACGGATTGGTTGCCAATTCCTGTTTTATTGTCGACGGTACCGTCGGCAAATGATTTGCCCTTAGTTGATTGATAACCTCCATTCTTTGCTGTAACTTCCGGTTATCAGGTTCTACCGTTAAAGCAAACCGGCCATTGGCTTGGGTGTATTCATGGGCGCAATAAATTTGGGTCGATGCGGGCAAGGCCTTTAATTTTTGCAACGAATGCCACATCTGTTCGGCAGTGCCTTCAAACAACCGACCGCAGCCCATTACAAATAACGTATCCCCGCAAAACAGCGTGTTGTCATCAGTAAAATGATAGACAACATGGCCGCTGGTATGGCCGGGAGTCGAGATAACTCTGGCCGAATGCTTGCCTAGCGTTATCACATCGTCGTCAACAACGCCGCGATCAATGCCGGGAATTCGATTTTGATCTGAAAGCGGCGCAATAACCGTGCAACCGGTTTTTTGTTTCAGCTCCAGATTGCCGCCCACATGATCAGCATGATGATGGGTATTTAGAATGGTGGTTAACTGCCAGCCTTTTTGCTTCAGAACATCCAAAACCGGCTGGGCAACAGCGGGATCTACAACAGCGGTTTCACCCGATACCGGATCGTGTAGCAGATAAATGTAATTATCGTTTAAGACGGGGAGTTGCAGGATGGCCAGCATGTTTTTAAGTTCTCACGATAGGGGAGCTAAACAGCATGAGTATGTTTAGCGGTTTGTGAATATGCGGCAAGAAACCGTTTTAATGTCCTTTCCCTAAACTTCTGATTTCTTTTAATATGCCATTTTCAAAACGAAGGTAATGCTGTAAACGGTAAGAACCGAAATTGTACACCCACTCTTCTATCTGGATCTCTTCATATTCATGAATATCAAGGGTTCTGCGCGGGTGATGCAGGGTACTGCCCACTATTTTCGTGCGGGTTTCAACGGATTCCGGTTCACCGCACTGAGCCAGTATATAGCCTTTATAATCGCCTAAATTAATTAGCTTTTGTCCACATCGCATCGCAGATAAAGCGTTGAAAGAGCATAAGCTCAGAACCAGGATCCATGTAGTGCTATTTTTCATTGGCATAAACCTTTATCAAAAACGTCAGTATGAATTTTGATGAAATCATAGATATTTTATGTTGCTCGCTGATTCTATTAATAAGTAGATCGAGTATATAAATAGTATGCCCGATCTACAATAAAAAAGGAAAATTGAATCTCTGTGTATTACTCGGTCAATAAGAACAGAACAAATGCGACACCCATCACATAATTCAATTCGTTAAGCGGCCATTAAGAATAAATCGAATAATATAGTCCAAAGTTTATCACTGGATAATTATTATCGAATGCGCTTGGAGGTAATAGGAACTTAAAACTAAGTAAATAAAATCAACTATCACAAAAATATATAGGTTAATTGAATGAATAAAACAATTTTAATTTTTGCAGCACTATTGATTTCAACTGGAGCTTTTGCCGACGACAAAGACAACGACAAAGACAAAGACAAAGCTTTTGCCAAAGATAAGGTGTGCGACAATGGTACCCTGACAGGGCAATATACTTATGAAGTGAGTGGGGTCAATTCATTTCCCCTTCCTACTGTGGGTCTCGTTACTCGGAGTACTCATGTGGTCGGTCAAGTATTATTTGATGGAGAAGGGCATGCTGATTTCATCGGATTTGGATCTGCCGCTGGGCATGTTGCAGACAAGACCGGTACTGGAACCTATGTTGTAAATCCGGATTGTACCGCTGAAGGTACGATGAATTGGGACGGTCCTGTCGCACAAACTTCAACATTTAATATTATGTTGGATCAAATTGCTAACAATCCAACAACCAGAAATGCGTATCACGCCTATGTTTTGGTTACAGATGACGTAGGTTCTTCAGCGTCAGGTTCGCTCACTAGAATAGAACGATTTCCTAAATAGTTTCTAAATAGTTTGATAAATAACGCAAAGCTTTAGGTATTGTGGCATAACGCAGTATTCTGTCGTAAAGTTACTCTGTAACTAAATCCTACGATGTTGAACTGTGGGGCTGATTTACCGTGAGATAATCAGCTGTCACACTACAATCAGACATAAAAAAGCCCTGTCCGGATTCTTCCGGGCAGGGTTTTTTTATGTCTGATTGTGTTTTTGATGTTGGGGGACCGTAAGGATTCCTTCGTAAATGAGTAACATCCCTGATTTCGTTACATCAGGAATGTTACGCCGTAGTCAATCGGCTCCAAATCCCGTTCCCGAAGCTCGTATGTGCCGAAACGATTGGCGTGATGCGTCCGATATGGACTAAACGCAGCAGCCAATTCTGGCGTCAACTTCATTCCCTCCGCTTCCAGTTCCTTGAATGCCTGCGTCATCGTATGGCAGTTGTGGAAAATCATCAGATTGGCAATCAGATGGTTGTACTTGATTATCTTCAACTGATCCTCGCGTACATTTTCCTCGATGGTGTCCGATCCGAAATATGCCCACTGAGCAAAGTTGTTGAAACCTTCGCACTTGTTTTGCGCTGCCTGAATGACCTGGCGTAGCGCATCGTCGCTGATATATTCCAGCAGGAATATAGTGCGGACGACCCGGCCCAACTCACGAAAGGCGAAATACAGTTTGTTTTTCCGGCTGGCAGTACCGAGCTTGCGCAAGATGGTTGATGGTTGAATACGCCCCGCACGAATCGATTGCGCCACTTGCAGCATGTCCGGCAAATGACAGGCGATCAAATCCCAATCTATCGCATCCTTGGTAAACAGGTCATCAATGTGTTTATACACTTCGTCGGCGCTCGGGCGAAACCATTTCAAATCTTTCCAGTTGCGAATACGTGGCATCAGTTTGATACCCAGCAAAAACGCCAAGCCATAAACCGGTGCGCTTTGCGCTTGGGTATCGCCATGCAGCGTGTCGGGCTGAATATCCGACTTGTTTTTTGTCAGCCCATCCAGGATATACACGGCTTCCCAGACACCGCAGGGAATGAAATGCGAAAACAGCGCAATATATGTATCGCTGACATGGTAATAAGCAATGCCACCATAACCGCCGTAACGGATATGCCGTTCCGACAGTAAATTATTTTCATACAGATTCCATTGCGTACCGTCTGCCGCAGCGCGTTTTGTGTCACCCCAATAGCGTGGCAGTTGAAATTGATTGTACGCATTAATTGTCGTGCAAATAGCGGCCTCTAGTTTTTCCGTCGTGACTTGGCGGTGATTGACGAATGACACTTGACGCGCACTGACATCGGCAATGTTCTTGGCAATTTGTGTCGGCCCCAATCCGGTGCCATAGGCGAACACCGTCAGAATCTTGCGCCGGTCTTCCTCCTGCAACTTACCTTGGTGACCACTCAACGGGCCAAAATGCTTGCCCCACCCAATCCATTGCAGGGTATCGGCAAGCACGTCCAGCAACGAAAGGCCCATACCATCGAGTTTGCGCCTTAATGCGTCATCCAACTGCTTGAATCCGGGTGGCGTCTCTTTTTTCTCTTGCCGACCCAGCTTCGGCCTGCCATCAACAATCTTGAAATAAGGATTGTCCTGATAAGTCTTGTCGGCCTGCTGTGCTGCCTCTGTCAGCAGGGTGCGAATATGCTTGATAAATGCCGTACTCTCGACTGGTAAATCTACTTTCTCGCCGTAATCCGCGCGTGTACGTTCGCATTCCTCCATCGGTACCAGTTCGTTCCGGTGATCTGAATACGCATCGCTGCCGATCACGCAAAGGTCGCCAGATTTCAGTTCCCTAACCATTTGCAAACAGACGCAGGCCTCAAGCTGGCGGCGGTTGATTCGGGTCGGAACTGAGTCGCGCTTGACCTCGCCAGTCATCAACTTCCACCATTTCTCGGGAATCCAGTCCAGATCGTCCTCAGTTAATATTATCTTACCTTTGCCCTTGAGCGCTAACCACTCGCTTTGCCGATTGCTGTTCTCCAACATAAAAGCCAACGAGCGTTCAAAACTGGCATCCTGACTGGTGGACTCTAGCGTTAACTTGTTCAATATCCGTAGCATCTCCGCCCGCCGTGGCTTAAAGAACTTCCAGACAAAACGGAACTCGTTCTTGCCGCCGTATTCCGCATGCAAGCGCGAGAATTCGCACAAATCCGGGCGAGCCGTTACCGCTTGGCGAACGCCTTTCAATTGTTCGTCTGGCGACTGGGTTGAGTTCAATAGCGTTTCCAGCATCGCAAACCGGCGCAAAATCTCATCGGTCTTTTCTTGATTGTCAGCCAGATACTTTTCCAGGGCTTCTTCGGCGCTGTGCAGCGCTCGCCTCATCTGTCTGCAAAAGATAGTGCAGAGATCATCGGTCACAATCGCCAGACGTTGCCGAATCAAGGCCAAGGCAACGGCGTAACGTTTAGCGGCAACCATATCCACCATACTGGCGGCATCGAGGCTATTGCCTTCCAGCGCCCATTGTTTGATTTTGATGACCGGTATGGTTTTTAACAGGTCTGCGTGACAAGCCAACTCGGCCAATCGGTCATAGCATTCGACCAAATCGCGCATACCGTCTATCGTAGGTTTGGCGGCATCTTGCTTGATATCGTTCCAAGGACTCACGCGGCGCGGATCATCACCAACGACGAAGAGCTTGTCGAGAAAAATCCGGCCTGCATCTCCAAGTGCATCGTGAATTTGCGTGTGCAGCGCCTGATTCGTTGCAATCCGCTCGACGCGCGCATCCCGCAGCAAGGTATCGAATGCCGGCAACTCGTAACGATGACGCACCAACGTTTCGATACCGATATTGATAATATCAATGACATCTTCCTTGGTTAGCGCCGCTTCGGCAAAAGTTTGTCGCATCAGCGCCTTGCCATCGTCGCCGAAGAATTTGACCGCCAAAAACTCCCGCACCGCCGACAAGTGTTTACGTCTGGCCTGGGAGACATCGTACTGCCGCAAAATATCCAAATCATAGGGTTCGCCCATGCTGGTAGCAACATGTTCGGCAATGGCATTCGGTACTTGCTCGGAGGTTACAAAATAGCCCAGCCGTTGATAGGTTTTTAATAGCAGGGCAAATCCCAAGCGCGTGGTGCTTGATCGAGTGGCGCTATCGCAACAGGCCAGTTCGACATCAGTTACCGTGTAGAAACGTTCCAATTCTGATTGCACAAGCCGGCTTTTGAGTCGGGGATAGGCGGTATCGCTGGGTTGCAATTTTAAAAACCAAAAAGTGATTTAGTACAAGAAAAACGTCCGTTTATCTTGTACGCTAAAAATCGACCAAACCAGGCGAAAAATCTACAAGAAAACTCATTGAGAAAATCTACACAATATTGTACTCTTACTTCTATCTTTTCTTGTACATTGAAATTTATCATGCTTGTTGGTTATGTCCGTGTATCCAAAAACGATGGCACTCAGACTTTATCTCCACAGCTTGACGCTATGCTGGCAGCAGGTGTTGAGCCTAGCCGGATATATGAAGATTTAGCATCAGGTCGCAAAGATGATAGACCTGGACTTAATGCCTGTCTCAAAGCGCTTCAGCCTGGTAACACACTAGTCGTATGGAAATTGGATAGGCTAGGCCGCGATTTGAAACACTTGGTAAAAACGCTAGACGATCTACGTTCTTGTAACGTTGGATTGAAAGTATTGGCAGGTGCCGGTGCCCAAATCGATACAACCACCTCAAACGGTCGATTGTTCTTTGGGATTTTTGCAGTGCTGGCTGAATTTGAACGGGAATTGATTGTTGAGCGCACTCAGGCTGGACTTGT
>JAQSDX010000004.1 GCA_029946125.1 Candidatus Methylobacter titanis | reverse complement strand
TTGCTTTGGCGCTGACTAACTCATTGCTGTTTTGTATTATAACTTATTGATTGTAAGTGTTTAATGTTATTATCGGTCAGGCACTAATTAAATAAACATACCCGCTGGCATTGTTAACAAGGAACGCATTACCATGAAACCGATCGGCTGACGGGTTAACAGACTTTTATTATATTATGGACAAGAGGTAACAAAAATTACGCCGCATACACCGCTGGTGCCGAGATTTCTGCAACTGATCTACAATTAATCGATAGAGAATTAACATGTATTCATTAAACCGCTTGATCCTTATTGATTCATACAAACCCGGTGAATTGGTAGAGGTTCGTCTGGACGGACATACCAATCTTAACGGTGTTAATGGTGCCGGTAAAACCACCTTGTTGCGCTTAGTACCGCTGTTTTTTGGCGAACGCCCAGGGCGGTTAGTGCCGAAAAGCCGGGTTACCGACAGTTTTGCCAAGCATTATCTGCCAAACGAGTCTTCTTATATTATTTTTGAGTATCAGCGTCACGAACAAACCTGTATGGCGCTGATGTATGCCTCGCCGAATGAAGAAGGGCTGTGTTATCGCTTTGTCGATAAGGGTTTTGACAAGAGTGACTTTATTGATACTCATCGAGATGGTACGCACTATCCGGTGTCTTGCCGCGACCTGCGTACGCACTTTCTCAAACGGCATATTAATTGTAGCGACCAGCTTACCGCCTGTAGCGATTACCGCACGGTGATCCAGAATTTGCCGCACAAGAAAGGCCAGGAATTGCGTAATTTGGTTGCGCGTTACAGCTTTTGTAACGGCAGTTCCGGACACAGATTGAAAGATATAGAAAAGATCGTTACCGGCATGTTTATGCGATCCACCGATTTTGCCGACTTGCGCGAAATGCTGGTGAACTGCATTGAAGAAAACCGGGATTCCCTGGCTTTGGAATTGAAAATGGAAACCCTGGATGATTGGCATAAGGAATACCGTGCTTATCAGGAAGCTGAATCGGAGCGCGACAAAATTGAACGGCTCAATCAGCTGGAAAATGAGTTGCTTCAAGTTGAGCAAAGTCTGGCTGAACTCCACTATCGCCTGCAATGTCTGCGCGACCAAAACCAACAAAGTTTGCAGCACCAGCAGGAAGCGGGGAATGCCTGCAATGAGCAATTGGAACAGCTTAAAAAAAACTGGGAAGCACAAGAAGAGACACTTAAATCCGCACTGGCGACCGTTAAGGCCGAATTGGAGCAGGAGCAACGGCAAAAGAAATCCCTGGAAGATGAAAAGGCCAACTGGGAAAAACAGGATGTGCAGGGCAAAAAACAGTTGGTTGCCGGTCTTGGTCAAATAACGGACAGCTTGGCTAGGGAGCGGGACAACCATAAGCAATTGATGTCCGATGTGCAGGACATCGAAGCCGAGTTTAAGCGACTGAAAGCGGAAAAGGAAAAGCATTTTGCCGAACAGCAACACGGCTATGAAATCGGCATAAGAGACTTGCAACAACAGGCCGCCGAAGTCAAGTCCGCCGCCAATCAAGATGCGGAGCAAGGCAGAGAGTCGCTCAGGCAGGCACACCAGAAGCAGCAAGCTATTTTGCATGACGAACAATTGAAGTTGCGGGGCGATTGGGGTGCGTTGAACAGCCAGATTGGCCAAATCCAACCGGATCCCGCCTTGATTGAAAACCGGGAAGCCAAGATGGAACTGCTTCAGTCTATCCGGCAGCAAAAGGATGAAGCCGGAAAAACCGTTAAGGCAATTGAAGCGGAAACCAAGAAAAATCAGGCGCTGATCGATGGCGTGTTTAGCGAAAAACGTCAACAAGCCGAACAAAAACAGCGCATCCAGGAGGCACTTGACCAACTGCAAAAGCAACTGGACGCCAACCCGGATACCTTGCTGGGCTTTTTGCGAGAACATCAGCCGGACTGGATCAATAATATCGCCAAGATGATTAACCCGGATTTGTTGTTAAGGGACGATCTGGAGCCTGTCGCGCAAACCTTGGGCCAGACTTTTTATGGCTTGAGCTTGAACCTGGATAATTTGCAGGCCGACCCTACCGCCGATGAAGAAAAAATCCGCGGACTGTTGGCCGATGCCCGGAACCAATTGGGCCGGCTGAACGTTGCGGAGGCAAAAAGCGACGAACAGTTGCAGGAATTAAAAAAGGTGGCCGACGCTTTGGAAAAGCAAGTCAAAGCGGCGGCTTTTAGCGCCGGGCAATTGCAAACACAATTAAATGGGTTGGATGAAGAATTAAACTCGTTAAAGCAACAAATTGAGCGCAGCAAGAAAGAACGCAAGGCCAAGCTGGAGCAGGAAAAAGCCACGGTGAAAGGGCAAATCGGCTTGAGCAATACCCGACTGCAAACGCTCAAACAACAGCTGGAAAGCGAAATACAGCAATTGAATCTGGGGCTGGCGGCCAAAATCCAGCAGATTTCCGCCGACATGCTGTTACAAGTCGAGCAAAGGCAGCAGCTGATCAATAAGGTCAATCAACAAAAAGGCAGCGAGTTAACGCAATTGGAGCTGCAACGGATTCAGAGCTTGCAGGACAGAAAAGTCGATACCGCCACCTTAAAAGACCTTGAAGCCAAAATCAGCCAATTAGCAGATGAACTGAAATCCGCAGAACAGGCGGAACAATTGGTTAAGGAGTATCAACGCTGGCTGGATAAAGACTGGTCTTTATACGACGGCTTGACGGTTAAAGTCCGGGAGACTGAGGCCAAACTAAAGCAGCAGCAAAACCAATATGAGGCTGAAAAAGCCGATATGCAACTACGGCGTGATGCCTTAAAAAAGGAACTGGAGCAAATAACGATCAAGTACCAAAAGCTTGATAAGGAAATCAAAGCTATTAATAACCTGCTGGCTGAATTAGCCGCTTATGTAAAGCGCGCACCTGAACAGGCCAGTTTTGACAATGCCCATACCTTGGCGCTGTTGCAGACCGATTGCCGTAAATTAACCGAGCAACACAAGGCTCTGCGCAAAGAGTTGGCCGGTCTGATCCGGCATTTGAAACAGGTATTGGCGCGCTTTCCCGGCACCCATCCGGGCCGCTATTATGCCCGTGTCGAAGATGAATTAGGCTTTGATAGCGATGAACTGGCTTGGTTGAGCCGGATTCAGGCTTGGTATGCGACAGAAGCCGATACGGCCAGAAGCTGGTTAATGAGTCAGGCGAAACTTTTTGGCTACGCCATCAAAAATTATCAGCAGGCATTGGAGTGTTTTGACCGTGGCATTGATTCCTTGTCGCGTCGCTTGGCGGCGAATATCGACGGCAATATCCGTTTTGAAAAAATCGAGCGCATCGAAGGGCGGTTAACGTCCAAGGTTACAACGCTGGGTTATTGGGAACAAATCGTCAGTTTTACCAAAAATTATGATGACTGGAGCCGAACTAATGACGGACAGTTGCCGAGCCGGGAATTTGCCGACATCGTCAGACTGGTGTCTGAACAATTGAAAGGTAAAGGCCGGGTAGAAATGAAGCTGGTTAATTTGCTGGAGCTGGAAATTATTGTTACCGAAAATGGCCGCAGTAAACGGGCCACCCATGCCGAGGATTTGCGGCAGATCTCCAGTCACGGCTTGTCGTACCTGATTTTATGCGTATTTTTTATTGCGCTGGTGAATATGATCCGTAAAGATCAGCCTTTAAATATTATCTGGCCGATGGATGAGCTCAAAGAATTGCACCAGATGAATATTGAAGTGTTGGTGGAAATGCTGACTAAAAACCGGATTACCTTATTTTCGGCTTTTCCCGATCCTGATCCCGAAGTGTTAAGGCTGTTCAAAAACCGTTATCAGGTGTTCGGCTACCGGGAGCTGATCGAAATGGACGTGGATGAGGATTATTTGTCAACGCTTGAATCTTTGACGGCGGCTGAACATGTTTGATCAATTGCTAAAACGTTTGTTGCAGGGCGAATTTATTTGCGAAGTCAGTGATGAAGCCGGTTTTCGTTATTTGCAAGCGCCTGAAAATGCAACGCAGGTGGATGAATTTTTAACGCGACTGGATTACCGCTTGTCCAGCACCCAAAACCAGCTGGCATTTTACGCGGCTTACCGAACCATAGACAATAGTGCGCGCAGCGACATCCGTAAAGTTTTTCAGCAGTTTCGCATAGAATTGCAGCCGGTGGTTGAGTGGCTCGATATGATGATGTCCTGCTTAAATCAGGATACGGCCTTATCGCCCGGCGACACGCTGAGTTTTTCCAGTTTGTTGCAAGTCATCGAACAAAATCAGGCCTTGGCTGACCGCTTGCAGACATTTGCAAAATTCAAGGATTTCACCAGCGGCGACGATTCGGTAAAAGGGCGGCTGGAGAAGCTGTTAACTACCCTGCAAAAGTGGAATTACCTGAGTTTGGCCAATCGCGATACGCTGATTTATCAAGTCACCGGCAAGCTGGATTATTTTTATCAGGCTTTGCAGTTTATTCAGGAGCACGAACAAATTCCCGTTGAGCAGGGCGAAACCGATGCAATTCAGGAGAGCCTGTTTTGAGTCAGTCGCAACAGGGCTTGGAGCGCTTATTTAAAGCCTTGGCTAACCATAGCGATTTGATTGCCGAGGCTTATTTTACCGGGGTGGTCTACAAGGACAACCAAAACCAGCGCGCGCTCAATCAACTCAAGCAATTGAAGGTGTTGGTCAATCATGACGCCGATGGTTACCGCATCGCCGGGCGTTTGACTCAGTTTATCGACAGCGCCTTGAGCAGCGACCGGGTTCGGCGACTGGATACCGATCTGGCCGGCTGGATCGAAACCCTGGAGCAACAGATCAGCCTGCATCAAGATGCGTTTGATGAAAGTCGTTTAGACGATTGCGACAGTTATTTTGCCGAAATCGAACGCTTGGTTTTCGATTTATCCGATATCCTGGAAGAGAATACCCGCTATTTGTTGATGCTGGTTAACAGCCGCTTTGCCAATGTGCGTACTTTGGCTGAAAAACAAAAACAAAACACCTTTTATATTTCCCGGCTGGAAAAACTGGTAAATGCTATCACCGCGCTGCAACCGGAGTTTTTGTTGGAACTTGTTGAAGATCAGCCCTTGATTTACGACTTGCTGGATCATCAACTGATTCGTTTGCTGCCTATTTATCAGCAGCGCCTACAGGATATTCTCGATAAGTTAAAAGTCTTCTTGTTTGAACTCAGGCAAATAGAGGTTAGAGCGCAGTTGGTGCAAGGCTTTGCCTTTTTTCTACAACAAAACCAAAATTATCAGCCGCAGGACTGGAGCGAGCGCGACAGTATTCCCGAGCACTGGAATCAGATTAAGCCTTTGGCATTGTTGGCCTATGCCGATCCGCTCGATCATGCCTTGGAAGAAGACTTAATCGAGATTGCGCAAAAAATCCGTATCAATACGGAAAGCATGTTGGCAAAACAAAAACAGCGTGGATTAAACACGGTGTCGTTAAGCCCGCAAGACAAAAAGACCTTGGACTTGGCGCCTTATCGGAAACAGTTACGCGTGTATTTTGACCGTGTGCTGAAAAATGAGGGGCAATCCATTTCAGCCGTAGCTTTTCAACAGGCTTTCGTGGATGACATCGAACCTTCAATCTGGTTGAGTTGTGTGCTGAATGAATGGTTAAGGCGGCAGCAACGCAATAAACGCTTGCAGATGAAATTGATTCAGGCCGATGCCGGTCAGCATTTTTCCGGTAACAAAAAGGTGAGGGATATTGTTCTTCAGTTTCGGAGCGCTGAAAATTGAACAAGCAATTGTTAAACGTTATAGAGCGGGCGATCCGGTCTGACGATCAGCTTTTTTCGCTTAACCAGAGTTGGACATATCTGCATCGGCAATACAATATCGGTCAAACACAAGGCAACAAGCTGAAGGTCACACAGCAGGATAAGGATGACTTGATTGCGGTGGTTAAGCATGAGACGGGCGTTGATCTTGGGCAAATCTCGGTTACTGATTTTTCGGCAATGCATCGCGAAGCCGCTTTATATTTTGCCTTGGATGAGAAAATAGCCGGACAGTCCGTTAAAAAAAACCGGTTGGCAATTAGATCGTTAACCGGCATGGCATTGAAAATCAACGGGCTGTCTTACTCGTTGCCTGTCCGCGGTTATATGGATATGGCGTTGGCGGATATAACCGGCACTGCGCATAATTGCATCCTGCTGATTGAAAACTATCGCTGTTTTGATAGCCTGGAAAACATGCGGCTGAATTTACCGGATCAATATGCCGATCCATTGGTGTTATATCGAGGCGATAACTACTACAGTGAAAAGACAGCGCGGCAACTTTTAGCGCGCCTCAACTTACCGGTACTGGCTATGGCTGATCTTGACCCCAAAGGCTTGAGTATTGCCCAATCCTTTCCGCATATTATCGGTTTAATAGCGCCTTGTTTAGCCGATTTGGAAGCGTTGCTTAAAGATAAGCAAAAAGCCAATCCAAAGCTATATGGCAAGCAGCTGGTCAGTTGCCAAAATACCTTGGCAACCAGTCCTCATGCATTGATTAGACAGCTTTGGGACATGATGAAAAAACATCAGGCGGGCATTGTTCAGGAATATTGGTTGCAGGCGGGCTATGTGCTGGTGTTGCATAGTTTGGATGCAATACACACTTAGGAGAGGAAACTTAATAACCCATACATTTCGACCTGCTGATCGACTCTAAGATTTATCGGGTTTGTTCAAGTTATGTGGTTTTTATATCTTCCTGCTATTGCCTCAAACTAAGCGTAGCACCGGCTTATCATGCTAATGACAAACGCGCTTAGCCGGAAAATGACAACTGAATCGACTGCCCTTGCCCAATTCACTGGTAATGTTTAGCTTGGCATCGTGCCGCATCAACACATGTTTGACGATAGCCAAGCCTAGCCCGGTACCACCCACTTTCTTGATACGCTTGACTTCAGACCGGTAAAAGCGTTCGGTAACACGGGGAATATCGGCAGCCGCAATGCCTTCGCCCTGATCCTCGACATCCAGCACGATGCTATCGTTGGACCGATACCAGCGCACTTTTACCACGGAATCCTCCGGCGAATATTTAAGCGCATTGCCCAACAGATTGGTAAAGGCACTACGCAATTCCTGCTCATCACCCATTATATTCACGTCACTTTCCAAGCTTAATTCAATCCGGTTAGGGAAATTGCCTACAGGATGCAGGTAAGGGGCGTGAGCACGACTGCATGGATGCGGGAGGTAGAGCAACGCAGGAGCAGTTGCCGAGGAAGCGGAAGCTTTGCCATGTATCGTCTCCGCTTCCTTGCAAATCTGACTTAATAAAGCCGGGACATTAATGCATTCGGTTTTCTTTTGCTGAGTTTCCAGTCGGGTCAGCAACAGCAAATCATCGACCAGATGCTGCATGCGCTCGGTCTGTCCCTGCATTTGCTGAAACGAGGTGGTCAATAACGGTGACTCGCCATCATCCATGTCCTGCAAGGTTTCCAGATAGCCTTTCAATACGGTTAAAGGCGTTCTGAGTTCATGCGACACATTAGCGACAAAATCCTTGCGCATCCTTTCCATTTTTTTCAGCTGGGTAACGTCCTGGGCCAATAACAGACGCAAGCCTGCGCCATAAGCGATAATCCGCACCGCCAGTGTGATCCGATTGTTTACCGGGGAGGGCAATATGACCGGCTCGCTATAATTTCCGGATTTAAGGTAGCGGATAAATTCAGGGAATCGAATAAGATTGGGAATGCGTTGGCCTTTATCCGATTGCTGCAAGCCAAAAACTTCTCTGGCCGCTTTATTCGCCCATTCAATCTCGTCGTTGGCGCCCAAAACGACTGCCGCATCCGGTAACGCTTCAGTGGACTGGCGAAACTGGTCAACCATTTTACCCAGTTTCTTTTTGCGTTTTTTTTCGTTCTTTTTAATGCGGTAGACATGGTAATAAATCTCTTCCCAAACGCCGGATGTCTTGGGATATTTGGCCCTGCCCCCTGTTCGTATCCATCTTTCAAAGCGATTAATCTGGTACAGTTGGTGCATTAACATGCCCAGCGTCAACACCAGCGCCAAGGGCATAAACAGCCCGGTCATGCCACCCACTACCGATACCGCTAAAAACAGCAGCAGTCCTATAATGAGTTCTTTTTGCCAAACGTCCATTATCGATTACAACCCATGGGCAGATATATCGCCTAAAACGCCTACTTTGGGTGTTTCTGCAATCTCTGCTTTCACCGCATCCATACAGATCATGTAGAAACGGTTGCCGAATCCGCTATGGAAAACCGGTAGCCAAAGCCGCGCACAGTTTGTACTAGCTCTTCCCGCCCGTATTCCGCCAGAATTTTTCGTAACCTCCGTATATGTACATCAACGGTTCGTTCTTCAATGTAGACGCTACGTCCCCAGACCTGATCCAGTAATTGGGTGCGATTGAAGACTTTATCGGGATGGGTCATAAAAAACTGCATTAAACGGAATTCGGTCGGACTGACATCCAGTTGTTTATCGCCGATACTGAGCCGGTGCTGTTCGGTATCAAGAACCAGATCGCCTACGGTGATTTGCGCCAAATCGTTTATTTTTCCGCTACGGCGTAAAACTGCGCGGATACGGGCCACTAACTCTTTAGGTGAAAAGGGTTTGGTCATATAATCGTCGGCGCCGATTTCCAAGCCTTTAACCTTATCTTCTTCCTCACCTCGCGCGGTCAGTAAAATAATAGGCAGTCCCCGATACATGGGATCTTTTTTTAAGCGTCGGGCCCATTCGACACCGCTGACTCCCGGCAACATCCAGTCCAATAAAATCAAGTCAGGCAAGGCATCATCCAGAACTTTTTGCGCGTCTTCCGCATCCGCTGCCGCAATCGACCTAAAGCCGGCCTGCTCAAGAACCATCACCAACATCTCCCTGATGGCATCTTCATCTTCAACAACGAGAATATTTAAACTAGACATATATCAAATAGCATAATAATAAACGGGATATTTTAACAAACCACATGTTACCCTTTTATGACAATTAGGATTTGCTTATTATATGTTGAAGTTGACACTCTCCCTGTAAAAAAACCGTTAAAATAAATTCCAATACTCAGCTATTACGGGTATCATTTGACCCGCTTATATCTACGTAATAATACTTACCTTATTGATAACCGTAGCTTAATCCGCCAACCTCAGTCGCAGAGCTTCGACCTATCATGATTGCAATTTTACGCCGATATAGCTGCATAACGCTGTTGCTGATGTTCAGTTTTTCTACTTTTGCTGACGCGCCGCCCTTGGAAGCCTTAGCGGACAACGCCAAGACGACCGCCCCAGTATCTAAAATCGATTCCGCGTCTCAAGAAACAACTATCCCAAAAAAGTGGCAATTATTGTTGAGTTTCCCGTTTCTTGCGGGCTGGAACAAACAGGCCGATGACATTTATAAACCCAACTTCAGCACACACAGTAAATCTAACGCGACCAAATATCTGATTGGCATCCATCCCTTGCATAACCCCAAACGGCTGTTTGAAGTTTACGGCCCCATTGTCGATTTTCTTAACGTAAACATACCCGAAGCAGATTTTACCCTGGAAGCATCGCGCAATTATGAGGAGTTTGACAAAAAACTCTACAGCGGACACTTTGATTTTGCAATGCCCAATCCTTATCAAACCGTCAACGCGCTTAAACATGGCTATCGCGTATTTGGCAAGATGGCCGATGACGATGATTTTCGCGGCATTATTCTGGTACGTCGCGATAGCGGCATTAACGCCGTCACCGACCTCAAGGGCAAAGCTGTATCCTATCCTGCCCCGACTGCGCTCGCTGCGACCATGATGCCCCAGTATTATCTGCATACCCACGGCATTGATATTAACCACGACATCGAAAACCGCTACGTCGGTTCCCAGGAATCATCGATCATCAACGTGTTGCGTGGACATGTCGCGGCGGCCGCAACTTGGCCGGTGCCATGGAAAACATTCAGTAAGGAAAATCCCCAACTAGCTAGCCAGCTTGAGGTTAAATGGCAAACCGAGCCGCTACAGAACAACGGCTGGGTGGTGCGTACAGACCTGCCGACGCAGGTGACAGACAAGTTTGCTACACTGCTGTTTAATCTCGACCAACATCAGCAAGGCCGGGAAATGTTAGCCCGGATTCCGGTTACTCGTTTTGAACCGGCTAATGATGCCAGTTACGAAGCTGTGCAGGCATTTATTGCGGCCTTTATAAAAACAGTGCGGCCTTTAGAATAAATGAATCATCATCGAAGCAAAGCGAAGCGGGCTTTTTTTAGCGGCTCCATTCGGCGTCAATTAGCATGGTCTTTTGGCAGTGTTGCGCTGATCATAATGGTAGGACTTGCCGGCCTTTTATATGACCGACAACGCAATTTTCTTTATAGCGCCGCATTGCAGCAAAGTAAATCGCTCACTATGTCGCTGGCCAGCAGCAGCACATCATGGGTATTAGCCAATGATATTGCCGGACTAAAGGAAGTGTTACAGGGCTTTGTCGGCTTGCCCGATATCGAACGGGCCTATGTCCTATCGTTGAGCGGCGAAGTACTGAGTTCCACACGGCCTGGCGAAGCCGGGCTGTTCGTTACCGACGCGCAAAGTCAAAAGCTGTTAAGTTCCCCGCCAACAACTCAAGTGCTGCTTGCCAATACCCATCAAATTGATGTTGCAACACCGGTGATGGCAGGGCAACGCCATGTGGGATGGGCGCGGATAGAAATGACCATGAACGGGGTCAATGCCAATCTTCGTTCCGTTGTGGTCATGGGCATCAATTTTATCGTGTTTGCGGCGCTGACCGTATGGATTGCCGCAATATTATTAGCGAGAAGACTCACAAGACGATTGCATCACCTGATGCGGGTAGCCGCCGAGGTCGAAGGAGGAAACCTTGAGGTACGTGCGCATCTTTCCGGCGATGATGAGGTTGGCATACTGGCGCAGGAATTTAATCAAATGCTGGATGCACTGTCCAATTCCGAACGGCAACGAGAGCGAATCAACCAGCTGTACGCGGCGTGGACCGAGAGCGCCGACATTATTGTGCGCGAATCGGACGAGATAAAGCTACTGAACCAGGTATGCCGGATTATAGCCAATCATGTCGCCTTTAAGCTGGTCTGGGTAGGCATGACCGATCCGGATGGCTGGGTGCGTAAAGTAGCCAGCAGTCATTCCGATTCGACCTACCTTCGGAATATCAAAGTTTCGGCGGATGAAACATTACCTGAAGGGCGCGGACCGATGGGAATGACCATCCGGGAAGGTGTGCCGAAAATTTTCAACAACTTTCTTGATGAATCCAATACCCTGCCCTGGCAACCCGCAGCCGCTGCAGAAAACATTAATGCGGCCGCCGCATTCCCGTTGATGCGTGACGGCCGCTGTATTGGAGCTATTGCAGTCTACTCGGATGAACAGAACTACTTTACTCCCGACCTGATTGCCCTGATGCGCGGACTGACTGACGATCTTTCCTATGCGCTGGATAATTTCGACCGCGAAAAGCGGCGACTCAAAGCCGAGCACGAACTGCGCATTGCCGCGGCAGCGTTTGAATCCCAGGAAAGCATACTGGTCACCGATGCCAACAATAATATCTTACGCGTCAACAAGTCGTTTACCGCACTAACCGGTTACAGTGCTAATGAAGTTATCGGTAAACCCACCGGCATACTTAAATCCGGTCGGCACGATAGTGAATTCTATACAGCCATGTGGGCAAGTATCAATCATAATAAATACTGGCAAGGCGAAATCTGGAATAAAAGAAAAAATGGTGAGATCTATCCTGAATGGCTGTGTATAACCGCTATTTCTAACCCTGAAGGCCTGATTACCAATTATGTCGGCACCTTCACCGACATCAGCCAACGCAAGGCTGATGAACAACGCATCAGAGACCTGGCTTACTACGATTCCCTGACTAAACTCCCTAACCGGACGTTACTCTTTGAACGGCTCGATCTGGCGCTCAACGCCAGCCATCGTAACAAGACTCACGGCGCGTTAATGTTTCTTGACCTTGATAATTTTAAAACGCTTAACGATACGCTCGGACATGACCGGGGCGATCAATTGCTGATTGAAGTAGGGCAACGCTTGCAAAACTGCGTCAGGGACGTCGACACCGTAGCCCGCCTTGGCGGTGATGAGTTTGTGATCATGCTGGAGTTTCTCGATGAACAGGAGATTGAGGCGGCCATCCAGGCCCACGCAGTTGCCGAAAAAATTCGCAGTAATTTAGCTGAATTCTATCTACTGAAAAACAATCTCGATCGCGTCGGTTCCCTCGGCAACCGCTCCATGCGTTGCTCTACCTCCTGCATCCCTGCAGTCGTACCGACTGCGACGCTTCTGACCTCCACGGATGGAGGAAATACCGAAGACTGCCGGGAGCAGTCGCAGCCGCCATCCCTGGCAGTCGATCGCGTCGGTTCCCTACCGACTGCGACACTTCCGCCATCCCTGGCAGTCGACAATAAGCACCAGCCTTCTATCGAACACTATTCCACGGGCAGTATCGGTTTTGTGCTGTTTATGGGCCACGAAACCAGCAGCGAAGAACTGCTTAAACGTGCCGACCTAGCCATGTATCAGGCCAAACGAGCGGGGCGGAATGTGATACGTGCTTTTGCCCCTGAAATGCAAGAGGCTTTAAATTTACGGGCAGCTTTGGAAACCGATTTACGCAATGCGCTAGACCGCAATGAATTGAGCTTACATTATCAGGTACAGGTCGACGCATCTGGACAGCCGGTTGGTGCGGAAGCCTTGCTACGCTGGAATCAGGCCGAGCGCGGCATGATTTCTCCTGCCGAATTCATTCCGCTTGCCGAAGAAACCGGCCTGATTCTGCCTATCGGTCAGTGGATATTGAGACAAGGCTGCAAAACCTTAGTTGACTGGACTCACTACCCGGAAACCTGCGAACTGAAGTTGGCAGTCAATATCAGCAGTCGACAGCTCAATCAGCCTGATTTTGTAGAGCAAGTGCGTACAATACTACTAGAAAGCGGCGCTAACCCTGCCCTGCTCAAATTGGAAATTACCGAGTCCGTCATTCTGGATAATGTCGAAGACACCATTGCTAAAATGCATGCTGTCAGGGACATGGGAGTCAGTTTTTCGATGGATGATTTCGGTACCGGTTACTCCTCGCTGTCTTATCTGCAAAAATTACCCTTGGCGCAGCTGAAAATAGACCAGTCATTTGTCAAGAATATGACCGTTAACAACCATGATTCCGCTATCATCCGAACCATTCTGGCACTGGGAAAAAATCTTGACCTTAATGTTATTGCCGAAGGCGTAGAAACGGAGATTCAACGCGAACATCTGACAAATGACGGATGCCTGGCATTTCAAGGGTATCTGTTTGGCAAACCGGTTCCTGCGGAACAATTCAAGCAGAGTCTATTGGGCGAGGCAGATCGAAAAATAATTCTGTAAGAGTGACTTTAGTCATTCGAACCACAGATGTCATCCCAAGCCCAAGGAAAACTCTACCGTGTCAGCCAAGATTCTGCTTTCTGCCCTGCTGCTGGTCATTCAGTCCTATGCTTACGCTACCAACACCGACTCCCCTTACTTCAAAGGCGGCAAAGTCGATGCTTTCTATGACCGTAAAGATAACGGCGATTTTCAGGTCAACAGCATTTTATGGAGTCCGAGTTTTAAAGGCGGCTACGGCGTGCAAGTCTCTGAAACAGGCGGCCAGGATACCCACTATTTAGGCGGTTTTGTCCGGCCCTTACTGACCCGACCCGAACTTGGCGATTTAATTCTGGGCGCTCAGGAGATTCTTCGCGGCAATGCCAAACAAACCGAAGTGCAAGGCGAATACCGCTTGCCGTCAGGCTTAGGCTTTGGCGGCGGCTTTGTCGACAGAAACCTCAGCGACCAGGATATTACATTCGCCAAAATTTCCTACCGGAACCAATGGCAGTCCATTAAATACATCGTGTCCACGCAATGGCAGCGCTTTCAGGAACGGGATTACCCCGGCGGCTACCTCGCCTTGTACAACAAACAATTGATGGCGACCTGGGGCAACGATGGCGAACAATGGCGCGGCACTCTGGGCTATGTCGCACCCGATCAAGGAGCAAGCGAACTGAGACCGGCTCTTGAAGTGTTTTATATGGATAATACCCTAGGCAAAATCAACGGCTCCAAAGATCTGTGGATAACCGGTAGCCTGGGCTTTCGCAAAGGTTTTTTAGGTCATGAATCCCGACTGGGACGAGGCATGGGACCGACCGGTGTGGAATTCGCCAATCCGATAGGCTACCTGAATCCCAACTTCAACCGTCGTCTGACCGTATGGGAAGTTGGCGATTTTGTCAATTTCCGTTTTATTCGCCGAATCCTGCCGAATGGCGCTCACGAACAAACGCTGGAAACCGCCGTTTATCCCGGCCAATTTCTGGGAGCCGACAGCCTGATCAACGCCCTATTTATCGGCCTCGGCGTTACCAGTCCGAATCCGGGACAAAACGGCATCAGCGGCCTGTTGGGTTACCACAAGCGCATTGATAATATTGAATCGAGTTTTAGGCTGCAACATGATTTCGACCGCGACGACACCTTGCTTTTTTTCAGCTTGATACACTGGTTGTGAGTCAAAAAACTGTCGCAGTCAACTTTTGTTAAAGCATCACTAGGTATTTTAACTTATTGAAATACCATTAAATACACCTAGAATGACAGATGTTATTTTTCCGTTCGTCAATAACAATACTTTTGCTTCTTTAGACCGTTAATTGCACATACAATTGACCCTTAACCCCCCATCAATCTAACCAAGGTGATCCCGATGAAACATCTCTATAAATCAACTGCTGTGCTATTACTATTGCTGCCCATAAGCATGATGAGTTCCGCCGCAGATCCGAAAAAAGCCGATAAGCCAACGCAAGAAATGGGCATGCATCAAGGCATGGGCATGATGGGCGGCATGACCGAAGAACAAAAAACTGAAAAGATGCGCTCCATGCAGGAACATATGCTGCTGATGCATGACCTCTCAAATCAGATCTTGTCAGAGAAAGACGCCACCAAAAAAGAAGCGTTAAAAAATCAGCAATTGGAGCTCATGAAAGGGCACCATACTCAAATGATGGAGCACCACCAACAAAAGATGGAACAGCATCAACAAAAGAAACAAGAACTGAAAAAATAACCGGAGTGGAGGCAGTAGTACTTACGTTATAACCTTCAAGCCAAGGAAAATCTGATGTGTCCAGCTACTGATTTCCAGGCTTTCTATCTGGGGAACTCAGGCCAAAAGTCGCCTCGCCGGTACCGTCAGAAAATAAAGGAGATGAATTATGGGTATGTTACAAGAATTTAAAGAATTCGCCATCAAGGGCAATGCTATAGATATGGCCGTGGGCATTATTGTTGGTGCCGCATTCGGCAAAATCATTTCATCCCTGGTTGCCGATGTAATTATGCCGCCGATTGGCGTATTAATCGGCGGCGTAGACTTTAGCAAGCTGGCATATACCCTAAAAGAAGGCGCTGAAAACGCGCCTGCCGTGACTCTTAATTACGGCAATTTTATTCAAAGCATGGTTGATTTTACGATTATTGCCTTCGTTATTTTCATGGCCATAAAGTTCCTCAACAGCCTTAAGAAAAAAGAAGCTGCGGCTCCCACAGCAGTTCCAGAACCTTCCAAGGAAGAGCTGTTATTGACCGAAATTCGAGATTTACTCAAAGACAGAAAATAATAATTACTTCTGCCGGATGGGGCATGTTGCCCCATCCGAAATGTCGAGTGTAGCCTCGTAGTTCAGGCATCATAAAAACGTTAAGGAATGAAATTACAGCGTTTTCAAATGCAGTTGATTACTAAATATAGGCGCTGGGAGTGCAAGCTTTGCTTGTCAGAGCAGGCGAAGCCTGCACACCAGCGGCAATATTTTGTTGATTGCTGCCAACATTGAAACCGCTGCCAATAACCCATGCCTTTACGCAGGTCGACCGGGCGGTCGACCTACAATTTATCTTAAATTTCCATATTATGAGCAATGCCGTGCAAGGTGCAGATCAGCAATACACCCATAGCAATCAAGCTGATCTGTTGCAACGATGTCTTCATATCGGTCTTTTTATGTAATGACGGGATCAAGTCGGCTACCGCGATATAAATAAAACTTGAGGCCGCCAACGTCAGGAAATACGGCAAACTATCGTGCAAATCCTCCAACCCGAAATACGCCAACACGCCTCCCAAAACCGTGGTTAAACTGGCGAGCATATTGTAAAAAAGTGCTTTCTTTTTGGAATAACCGCTGTGCAGTAAAATCGCAAAATCGCCTACTTCCTGCGGAATTTCGTGCGCGGCAACGGCCAGACTGGTGACTATGCCCAATTGTACATCGGTCAAAAATGCTGCCGCGATTAAAACCCCATCGACAAAATTATGGATACCGTCACCCAAAATAATCAATGCGCCTGCCGACTTAGCCGTGCCGTGACTGTGACTATGCTCGTGATCGTGATTGTCTTCATCGCCATGCGCCTCACAACTGCCGGAATGGCAATGCCGCCAAATCAGTAATTTTTCCAACACAAAAAACCCGAGTATACCCGCCAAAATTGTCCCGGATAAGGCTTGAAACTGCTCAGGTTTAACTTGCTCAAATGCCTCGGGAATTAACCCCCAAAAAGCGACTGCCAATAAGGCGCCAATCGCAAAGCTGATTCCGTGCGGCAACACCGCGTTCCTGAGATGATCAGGCAACAACAAGAAAACTGCAGCTGCCATAACGCTTAATACGCCGCCAACCGCTGTAAAGATGATAATTAATAGCAATAAATCCACTAGCTTATGCTCTCCAAATTAGCGTAGCCATACGCCCTGTTTGTTTATCCCTACGATAGGAATAAAAACGTTCCTGTTCGGTGACCGTACAAAAACCGCCGCCGTAAACTTTATCGATACCCAACAGACCCAGATCAATTCGGGCCAGTTGATAAATATCTGCCAGCCACTTGCCGTTGCTTTGCGGTTTAAAAGCCGGAATGAATACTGCCGATTTTGCCAAAAAAGCATCCCTGACTTCAGCGCCAACTTCAAAACAGTCCGGGCCGATTGCAGGGCCCAGCCAAACCAGTAAATTGCTCTGTTGCATTGCACTGACAGTATTGCTAATCACTCCTGTCAGCAAACCGCGCCACCCTGCATGAACGGCTGCTACCTGGCTTCCGTCAGTCGAACACATCAACAACGGCAAACAGTCGGCCGTCATCACCGCACAAACAATTCCGGACTCGGAGGTATAACTGGCATCGGCTTGTTGCAAGGGTTCGGATGTTACCGCCTGCACTGCCCGATGACTATGGATTTGATCCAACCAAACCGGATCGCCAGGCAATCCCAACAAGCCCTTAATAATCTGCCGGTTTTGCGTGACAAGATCAGCATCATCGCCCACATGCATGGCCGGATTAAGGCTACTGTATGTGCCGCCACTCACCCCGCCGACACGCAAGGTAGTCGCCGCATGAATATTTGCCGGTGCAGGCCAATCAGGGGTCAGCCAGTGCTTAATCCCGCTCATTTTTCGCTAAGGCGTCCAGCAGTCGGGTCATATCATCGGGCAGAGGTTGCTCCCACTCGACATATTCATCGGTAACGGGATGCTGTAAACCCAATTTTGCCGCATGCAAGGCCTGACGCTTGAAGCTGCGTAATTCTTTTTCCAGCTGTTCACCGCAATCCGGCGGCATTTGAAAGCGACCGCCATAAACCTGATCACCCAGCAGCGGAAAACGGATATACGCCATATGAACCCGGATCTGATGGGTACGACCGGTTTCCAGCTTAACCTGAACCAGCGTATGACGAGTAAAACGCTGCCCAACCCGGTAATGGGTCACGGCATGCTTGCCATTCTCCCTGACCGTATAGCGTTTGCGATCCGTAGGATCTCTGCCAATCGGCTCATCCACTGTACCTCCGGCGGTCATACGGCCTCGGGTAATCGCCTGATATTCTCGCGTAATTGTCCTGTCCTGTAACTGCTGCGTCAGACTGTTATGAGCTTGCAAGGTTTTTGCAATCATCAACAGTCCGGTGGTGTCCTTATCAATTCTGTGCACGATACCGCCTCTGGGCAAAGTTTCCAGATGCGCATCATGATTCAGCAAGGCATTTAACAGCGTACCGTTCCAGTTTCCTACCGCAGGATGTACCACCAAGCCTGCCGGTTTATTGACAATGAGTAAACTGTCATCTTCAAACACAATTTCCAATGGAATTGGCTCCGGTGCGGCGGTTATCACTATTTCCGCCTCGGCATCCAGTTCTATCGTTTCGCCCCCGACCAACTTGTCTTTTGCCTTGAGTGTCAGTCCATTGACCCGCACCCGACCGGCTTTAACCCAAGTTTGCAGTTTGCTGCGTGAATAATCGGTAAATAGTTCAGCCAGCACCTGATCTAAGCGCATACCAGCCATTTCAAATGGCACTTCTTCTTTCAATCTTGTCATCAAGTTCTTCTGATTAACCCATTGTTAAGTTATACTCGCGGGATACTTCCAGCCATTTCAAGTATCGCAGTTATTTCCAGCGAGAAAACTCACAATATTACAACGTGTCGTTAATACTATGCGATTAATTTTAATTAAATTTTTATTTATCTGTTGTTTAGGCCTGTCTCTTCAAGGTTGTGAGACGCTTAAAAGCCTCGGTCTCGGCAGCAGTGATTCCGAAACCGAAGACGAATACGCCGACTGGAATGCCGAAAAGTTTCGCAACCAGGCCAAGACGGCGCTGGATAGCGGCAATTACGACAAAGCCATCAAGCTCTACGAAGCGCTTGAATCGCGCTATCCATTCGGCGATGAATCCGCTCAAACTCAGCTGGATATTGCTTACGCTTATTATAAAAATAGTGATCCTGAGGCCGCAATCGCCGCCGCAGACCGTTTTATCAAAATCAATCCACGCAGCTCCAGCGTCGATTATGCTTACTATTTAAAAGGCCTGGCTAATTACAATCGCGGCATTGGCTTTATCGATCGCTTCCTGCCCACCGATACTTCGCAACGCGACCCAGGGACAGCGCGTGATGCTTATGACAATTTTTCCGAACTGCAGCGCAGATTCCCAAACAGCAAATATGTAGCCGATGCCCAGCTACGCATGGTTGCGCTTAAAAACAACCTGGCTATGTATGAAGTCCACGTCGCCCGTTTTTACATGAAGCGCAAGGCGTATATTGCCGCCATCAACAGGGCGTCTACCGTCGTTGACAAATACCAGCGCACGCCGG
The DNA here is from genome assembly GCA_029946125.1 of Candidatus Methylobacter titanis. Taxonomy (GTDB): domain Bacteria; phylum Pseudomonadota; class Gammaproteobacteria; order Methylococcales; family Methylomonadaceae; genus Methylobacter_A; species Methylobacter_A titanis. The sequence goes on along the minus strand of JAQSDX010000004.1, from coordinate 78,620 downwards.
CAGTGCCTTATGCCTTGCAAATCATGCAGGAGGCGTACACTAAACTTGAACTGCCGGATCTTGCCAAAGATACTGCCCGGGTCTATGAGCTAAACTATCCGAATGGCCCGCCGGTGCCCGAACATAAAGACGCAACCCTTTCGCATAAGGTTTGGGATTTTATCGGCTTGGAAAAATAGACGATAAATGGAAGGCTAAAGACAAAAAATTCCTCGTTCCCACGCAGCGTGTTCAACGTTATACACAACGCTGTCCAAAAGTCGTCATACCGGCATTGATGCCAGTATCCAACGCAATGAAGCGGCATTAAGGCATAATCCTGATTGTGGGGGCGACTTCAGTCGCCCAGTTACTGCTCAATGGGCGACTGAAGTCCCCCCCACAGTCTACCGTTTGTTCCAAATATTCAGGCAGCGACTTATGTATAGAGATGAGTCCGGCGCGTGGGAACGAGATAGCACACCCTTCGCCCTTAAATTTCAATACAAATCCACCGGATCAACATCCAGCGACCAGCGTACTTTGTTTGTCTGCTTAAGTTTTTCAATTTTCGGCATCAGCACATCAAGCAACGCATGTAACTCCGGCCGCTTGCTGCTCTGAAACAGCAACTGATAGCGATAAAACCCCGCACGTCTGGCCATAGGCGCCGCAACCGGCCCCAAAATATGGGTATGTCCCTTGCTGTGCTCCTGCGCCAACTTGACAACCGCATCCAGAAACAGCTTCGGCATCTCGGCATCTGCGGCCTGCACTCTTAATAAGGCCTGATAACTGAACGGCGGCAATGACGCATCCTTGCGCTCCGCCAACGCGGTTCTGGCAAAACAGCTGTAACCCTGGGAGATCAGCGTTGTTAATAGAGGATGCTCCGGCTGCCGGGTTTGCATGATGACTCTGCCGGGCTTTTCCGCACGACCGGCGCGACCTGAGACCTGCACGATCATTTGCGCCAGTTTCTCGGGCGCATGAAAATCAATGCTGAACAGGCCGCTGTCCACATCCAGTATCGCCACCAAAGTCACATTGGGAAAATGATGGCCCTTCGCCAGCATTTGCGTACCCAGAATAATATCGACTTCACCCTGATTGATTCGCTGCAAATAATTTTCCAATGCGCCTTTGCGCTGAGTGGAATCGCGATCCAGGCGAACAATCGTTTTATCGGCAAATAATTCCGCCAGCACTTTTTCCACCCGCTCGGTACCCAATCCCAACGGCGTCAGCTCCCCTGTCCTACAGGCAGGACATTGCCTGATCAAACGTTGCTCTTGTCCGCAATGATGACAACGCAATATCCCTTCATCCTGATGAATCACCAGATTGGCATCGCAGCGTCGGCAACGTGCAACCCAGCCGCAGCCATGACAGATCAGCGTGGGCGCAAACCCTCGCCGGTTCAAGAATAACAAGACCTGTTCCTTTTTTGCCAGGGTTTTATGCATCTCGGCAACCAGCGCTTCGGACAGACCTTCCTGCATCCTCTTGTTTCTGATGTCCAATAGCTGCAACACCGGCGCGGTGGCATTCCCCGCCCTTTCCGGCAGATGCAGCAAGCGGTAGCGTTTGTTGTCGACGTTATGCAGGCTTTCCAGCGCCGGCGTTGCCGAACCCAGCAATACCGGAATATTTAACAGCTTGGCCCGCACCACCGCTACATCGCGGGCCGAAAAACGAAAGCCTTCCTGTTGCTTGAACGAGGCATCATGCTCTTCATCGAGAATAATCAGGCCAGGCTTTTTTAGCGGCGTAAACAGCGCCGACCGCGTGCCCAGCAAAATCGAACATTCACCGCTCTGCAGGTTAAGCCAGGCACGGGTCCGCTGCCGGTCGGTCAATTTGGAATGGGAAATCGCAATGCTGACGGTAAAGCGTTGCCGGAACCGCTCTTCAAGCTGGGGCGTCAGGGTGATTTCCGGCAACAACACCAAAACCTGCTGCCCCCGTTCCAACACGGTACGGATAATCTGCATATACACTTCGGTTTTGCCGCTGCCGGTGACGCCCTCCAGTAAGAACACACCAAATTGTCCCAGACTGTCGGATACGACATCTATCGCCGCTTGCTGTTGCGGATTACAATGCAGAGCACTATTTCTGATAATCGGCTCCCGGCTATTAATCCCGGGCGCTGCTGCAACAAGCTGTAGTAACTGCTTGTCCATCAGTTGCTTTACAGCGCTGCGCCAGTTTTGATTCCATGCGGAAAGCTCCGCTTCGGACAAGCTGTGGGGGTGGGCTTGAAACTTTTCCAGTACGCTTTTTTGTTTGGGCGATCGCTTCAATTGCTCGCTAGCAAGCGCCTTACCCAGCTCGGTCAAGGCATAGCGTTTTTCTGTTTGAATAACAGCCGATTTGCCCTGGCGTAACGCCACAGGAAATGCAGCACTGAAAACTTCGCCCAACGGATGATGGTAATAACGACTGGCCCAATGCAGCAAAGCCAAGTCTTTTGTTGATAACAGCGGCTTTTCGTCCAGAATTCGTTCGACGCGTTTTAATTTACCGATGTCTATATTGCTATGCTGAACGCACTCAACCAGAAAGGCGATTTTTTTAGCGTTGCCAAAAGGCACTTCCAGACGAATACCCGGTTTGATAGCCGTCATCTCGATATTATCTGGCGCCAGATAATCGAATAATCGATAAACAGGCAGTGCAATAGCCACCCTGAAAATCAACTCGCTCCCACTTTGCAACTTAGCCATAATATTTGAATTATTTTTGATGTTTTAAGACTAAGTGGTTATACGTATTAAACAATTTGAGTTAGCCACAGAAGCTGTGGATAACTTTGTGGACAAGTGATTCTTAACAATCCTTACTAGCGGTTTTTATTACAGTTTTGTTACATTGAATCATTTTTATACATTAATTAATTTTCTTTTACTTTCAATTGCTTATTATTTTCGCATGGAAAATAATGACCATCCTATCGATTATATTTTAACTTGACTTACAGAAAATCCACATTGTGGATTAGCCACGCCAAGTTGAACGCCATCTTTTGCAATCCAACACCTTGACGCCCCAAGCTACTGTTCAGTAGCGCCCATTTTATTGCGGTTTGATAAACTTAATCGTCATTCTATCGCTTTCGCCGATAGCCAAATATTTCTTTCTATCCTTATCCTTGAGCCTTAAAGCAGGCGGCAAAGTCCAGACACCGTCGGGATAATCCTTGGTGTCTTTGCTATTGGCATTGATTTCGGATTTATCCAGAAACTCAAAGCCCGCATTTCTTGCCAGCGCAATCACATAGTCCTCGGTGACGTAGCCTGATACAGCCTTGGTATCTTGCTGCCTTAACGTTGAATTTCTATGCTCCACGACGCCTAAAATCCCACCGGGCTTTAATGCCTTGTACATCGCCTTAAATACGGCGGCGGCCTGATCGTTTTTCATCCAATTATGCACACTACGAAAGGTTAAAATCCGGTCAGCTGAAGCCTCAGGGGCTATTTGCAAAAACGTAGGCGGCTGTAATACGCTTAGCTCAACTTTACCGTAAACTTTCGGCTGACTTTTTATCTTTTTAACAAAGTCATGCAGATTCTTTTTGAAATGAGGCTGCTCGGCTTCGGCTGAAAAATGTGCGGCATACAACTTGCCGTGATCTTTTACATACGGAGCAAGGATTTCTGTATACCAGCCCTCGCCCGGCCAAACCTCAACCACCGTCATATCGTTCTTCACGTCGAAGAATTCCAAGGTTTGCTGTGGATGCCGATATTTATCCCGATTCTTATGCTCGACAGAGCGCTGCTTTGCGGCAATGACTTGCGGTAGGGATGTCGATTTTTCTACCGCGTAAGACGATGAAAAACTGCTGACCAGCAACAGTGCCCATAAAATATGTTTCATGCTATTTTCCTAATGAGTGATTTTTTTTATGAAAAGACGATAAGCTGATTTCCAGGCGCTACGCGTGGAAATGCGAAAAAACCCTGAACTCTGAACCATGATCCCTGAACCTCGACTTAACACTCCTGAATCAGTACCTTCAACCGTTCAAGAAAAGCATCGCGCAAACTGTAGAGTTCGCCTAACCGCGCCAGCGCTTCGGCTGCCCGATTGCATCCACGAAGTTCATATAACTCTGTCGCCAGTACATGCAGCTGGCAGTGTAGCGCTTCGATACTCTGAAAAGCAGGTCGCCCGGCATATCGGGGCAATCCCGCTGCATCCAGCCACTGGCCGAAATGACACTGCTGAAGATCCAGCGACGGTGGAAAGTTGCGCCTGCCTTCGAGAAAAGCCTCTATGGCGATAATCCAGGCACGATGCTCCACGCCGACGAAAAGCAGCGGCAAATCATCGCGACTTAACAAAGACAGGTTCGCCCAGCGCGGATCAGGATGCCAATCGGTCAACCAACCAGGCATGTTATCCGCCAGCATGGGACGGGCTATGCCATAGCCCTGAGCCAGCTCGCAGCCGAGTTGCAGTAGCATTTCGCCGTGCTCAATGGTCTCTACACCCTCGGCGATGACTTGCCGCTGAAAGGCATTAGCCAACCCAATCACACCTTGCAAAATAGCCAAATCATCGGGATCGTCGAGCATGTCGCGGACAAAGCTCTGGTCGATTTTAAGCAGGGTCACCGGCAATTGCTTCAGATAGGTCAGCGACGAATAACCGGTACCAAAGTCATCCAGCGCAAACTTCACGCCGATTTCACGGCAGGCCTTGATAACCCCGGACACATGCGCCAAATCTTCCAGTGCACTGGTTTCCAGCACTTCCAGTTCGAGACAAGCGGGATTCATATCCGGATGCGCCGCCAGAATCCCGCGTAGTCGCTCGACAAAGTCGGTTTTCTGTAATTGATGCGCGCCAATATTAACGCTGACCGGGATGTCGACGCCAACTTCATGCCAGAGTGCCATCTGTGTCAATGCGGTGTCGATAACCCATTCACCGATTTCGATAGCCAGCGGATGATCTTCAATCGCCGGTAAGAACAGCATCGGCGGTAATAAGCCTCGCTCAGGATGCTGCCAGCGAATCAAGGCCTCGGCACCGATAATCTCTCCGGTACGCATATTGACCTTGGGCTGATAATACAGCATAAATTCGCGATTGATCAGACCTTGGCGGATATGTTCCAGACTTTCATGATGCCCACGAATGCTGCGATCCGCCTCGGCATCGAAGATGTAATAGCGGTTCTTGCCAGCCTGCTTGGCTTTATACATCGCCTGATCCGCCTGGCGTTGCAGTTGATCCGCATCAAGGTCTTCCGCCTGCGGGTAAAAAGTAACGCCCAGACTGGCCGAAATCCGTAGGGTAATGTCGCCTAACTGCACCGTTTCGGCGGCAGAGGCAAGCAGCCGGGTGAGCATCGGCACACAGGCATCAATGTCGACCAGATCAACCAGTACCGCAACAAATTCGTCGCCGCCAATGCGGGCCAGCGTGTCGCCTTCGCGCAAGGCCTGCTTCATACGCCCGGACAGGGCAATCAGCAACTGGTCACCGACTTCATGCCCATGGTGGTCATTAATATCCTTGAAGCCGTCAAAGTCAAGAAAGGCCACCGCCAGCAGTTGCTTATGCCGTTGCGCCTGAACCATCGCTTGGCGCAAGCGGTCAGCTAACAGCACACGGTTGGGCAGATTAGTCAGCACATCATAGTTAGCGATGTATTCGAGATATTCCTGGCGCTCCTTGAGCGCAGTAATGTCGGAGAACAGAGCCATGTAATGCTGAGTATTGCCTTGCGCATCACGCACCGCACTGATGGTTTGCATTGAGGCATAGACTTCGCCGTTCTTGCGTCGGTTCCAGATTTCACCGTACCAGTAGCCTTGCTTGATCAATGAAGCCCAAAAGGCGTCATAGAACTCTTTACTATGACGACCGGAAGTCAACAACCGCGGATTTTCTCCCAGAACTTCCTCGTGACTATAACCGGTAATTTCGCTGAACATAGCGTTGACATCGACAATCGTACCGTCCGGTTCGGTTATCATAATACCTTCGCGAGCATGAGTGAAAACGCTGGCGGCAAAACGTAGTTTCTCCTCGTCTTGTTTACGCGCAGTGATGTCAATATCACAGCCACGGTAGCCGCGCACGGTACCATCGGCATTTAACAGGGGCATGCCGCTACTCGAAACCCAAATCAAGCGGCCGTCCTTGGTTAGTATTTGATTTTCCAGATTAACCGACATTTCCTTGCGTTGGGTTATTGCAAGTCGCCTGTCTTTTATCTGCTCGCGCTCCTGTTCAGGGTGCAGATCATAGAAATATTTCTTACCTACCAGTTCGTCAGGACAAAAACCTAAAACCGCCTCGGAGACAACACTGACATAAGTGTACCGCCCCTCTATATCGACATCCCAAGTAAAGGTTCGACTCTGTCCTGCCAGCTGATCAAAACGCTGTTCGCTCTCTCGCAGTGCGGCTTCAGCTTTTTTGTATTCGCTCCGGTCGCGTAAAATTCCGAGCATAAGTCCGCCCTCAATTAAATGCGCGCTCACTTCTACCGGCAATTCGGTTTTGTCTTTGCGCACATGCATCCATTCGGCCTGATGCGTGACGCCCGCCTTCAACTGGCAAATAACCGCGCCCAATCTAGGATGCTCGTGTACTGCCAGAATATCGGACAAACTCAGCTCGAACAACTGTTCACGGCTATAACCGAGCATACGCAAGCTGGCGGGATTGGCCTCGACAAAGCGACAATCCTGGTTGACCACCAATACCCCGTCTTCAGCCAGCGCGAACAATTGCCGGAACCGACTCTGCGCACGCGCTCCCCGTGTCAACAAAAACCAGGTCATTACGCTTAAGACCAGCGTCAACACAACACCGACGACACCAACCAGAATAAGGCGCTGATGAGATGATACCCGGGCTTCAAAAGCCGGAGTCGTGTGCATCGACAAGATCCAGCGACGACCGCCAATAGCCAGCTCGCGGCTGATTTGCAACAGACCCTCGGCACTGCTGCTGTCGTGCGACCGGTACAAAGGGGGCTGGCCTAACTGCGGCTCGGCGTCATAAATTTCGAGAACGATATCAGAGTTGACTTGATCGCCTAGACCCACCATCAAGTCATTGATACGAAAAGGCACATCCACCCAAGCGGCAATGGCAGCACGGCGCTGGGCCAAGCTGTCGGGTTTGCTGCCGCCTTGGTAAATAGGCAGGTACATGACAAAGCCGTTAACATCCGGTTTACCGGCATCTTGCGCCAAAGTAATGCGTGCGGTGATCGCAACATCGCCGGAATCTCGAGCCCGCGCGGCCGCAGCGAGGGGTTCAGGAAAGGCCAGGATATCCATGCCCAGTGCCTTGAGGTTCTCCGCATTTAAAGGCTCCATGTAGATGACCGGTGAGTAATAAGCACGCTCGCCTTCCGGTTTGATGCGATAACCCGGTAGTTTTTCCTGCTGACGCATGTCGGCAATATGGTGGTCTTTATCGACATGAGCGATTATCTTAGCCAAGCCGATACCTTGTACACCTGCCTTATGATCAAGATGTAAAGCCTGAATGTAAGTCCGGAATTCATCGGCTGAAATATGTTTTGAACTATCGACAAAACCTTTAACGCCGCGCATGATCGTCACATAAGCATTGAAACGGCTGCGGATATTACTGATGGCTTGATCGGCGGCAAATCCGAATGCAGTATGCAGGTGCTCTTTATCTTGTTGCTGAAAACGCCGACATACATCGGCGGTAATGCCCAAACCAACCAGCAATATGAGGCCTGAAAGCAGACAAGGCGCAAAGCGCGGGCGACATAAACCGGCTAAGTATTTTAGGAGTTGAAAATTCATAAAGTAGCGATTAAGTAGGTTCTTAGAGCTTTCTATTGAAGCCGAAACAGCCATTTAAAATTTGATAGCACTCCCACAATGGCCTAAGCTGTCCCGGTTTACCGGGTAGCTTAGGCCATCAAATACAATACAACAGCAACATCATCATCTTTTTTATAGCGTATCTACATCCGATAATTCAAACCATCTGACTTGGTTACGTCCGCTGTCTTTAGCCTCATACAAAGCCGCATCGGCGCGATGCAGCGCCGCTTCACCATTTTTATCATTGGGCAAAACATGAGCGGCGCCAATACTAACGGTAATCTGCACCGGGCCTGCTTCATGATCGACAACCATGGCGGCCACTTGCGCACGCAAGCGTTCCGCCATTATCAGGGCATCGTTTTGGTCGGCTCCGGACAGCAAAATGGCAAATTCTTCGCCGCCCAGCCGTGCAGGCACATCGATAGTACGCGAGGTGCTGCGGGTAATGTCTGCAAACGTCTTTAATACGTCATCGCCGGCGGCGTGGCCGTAAGTGTCATTAACCCGTTTAAAAAAATCCAGATCCAGCATTAACAGCACCGCCGAGTAATGAGGCAAACGCGCCACTTTCGCCCGTTCCTGTTCCAGCCGTTCCAAAAATACGCGGCGGTTGAACAGCCCGGTCAAAGGATCGGTGCTGGCCAGTGTTTGTAATTGCGCCTCCAGCTCCTTGCGCTGGCTAATATCTTCCTTAATGCCGATAAAGTGAGTGATTTCGCCGGCGCTATTTTTTACCGGCGCTATGCTCAGTTCTTCATGATACAAATGGCCGTTTTTGTGCTTGTTAATCAGTTCACCGCGCCAGTGCCGCCCGGCCTGAATGGAACTCCACATGTCCTGGTAAAAAGCCTTATCCTGCAAGCCGGAACTGATCAGCTCACTCGGCTTGCGCCCCACCGCTTCTTCCGGCTTATAACCGGTTAACTTGCCAAAAGCAGAATTGGCCCAGATCACCACGGCATCGGTGTCGGTAATGATAATACCGTTTGCCGCCGCTTCCAATGCCGCTATCAGCAAGTTGTGATGCATCTCCATTTCCGTCCGCAACAGCGCATAACGAATCGTCCGCGCCAGACCGTTATAACCGAAATCGCCTTTGACCATATAATCCACCGCCCCCGCCTCCAGAGCAGTCAGCGCAAAATCGGTGTCGCCGCGTCCGCTAAGCACTACAATGGGTGTATTGGGCGCCATGCTGCGTGCGCTGTGGACGGTCGCCAAACCTTCCGAGTCGGGTAACGACAAATCCAGCAACATCACATCGAATGATGAGTGCGCCAGACACTGTTGCGCCTCGTTAAGCGATTGAGCCCAGGTGACCGCAAAACCCTCCCCTTTAGTTTGCCGCAATTTCATCTTCACCAAATGAGCATCGCCGTCTTCGTCTTCTATCAGCAACACCCTGACCACTTTATCTAATTTCATCAGCTAAAACCCTTCGGTAACTTCACCAAACTAAACCAATACTCGCCAATCTGCTGAATCGCCTTAACAAATTGCGGCATATCTCCCGGTTTGGTGATGTAGCCGGTCGCGCCCAGCTGGTAGGAATGTACGATATCGCTTTCAACACTAGAGGTGGTCAGCACCACCGTTGGAATGCTTTTAAAGCGCTCGTCCGCCTTAATAATCGCCAAAAACTCGCAGCCGTTCATGCGCGGCATGTTCAAGTCGAGAAAAATCAAATCAGGGCGCGGTGCGTCGGCATATTTTTCCGTCCGGTTTAAAAAATCCAGACCTTCGCGCCCGTCAACCACATGATGCAAATGTGCCAGCAGCCTGGCCTCCTTGAGCGCTATTTTCACCAAATAAGCATCGGAAGGCTCATCTTCAAGCAATAAAATGTCAATGCCGCTAAGCTGACCGGTTTGATTATCCATTGTAGGTTGCCTCTTGTCCGGTTGATCAATGTCGGGAAATTTCAGTCGCGTTGCCATTTAAAAATTGGGACGCTGCACCAGCGTAATCCAATAATTTTCAAGCGACCTAATGACTTCCATAAACTGCAGCACATCCAGAGGCTTAACCACATAACCGGCGGCACCGTAATCGTAAGAGGAAAACACATCGCTTTCGGCCGCAGAGGTGGTTAAGACGACAACAGGAATGCGCCGCAACGGCTCCATCGTTTTTATTTTTTTTAAAAACGTCAGGCCGTCCATACGCGGCATATTGATGTCCAGCAGAATCAAGTCAGGACAAGGTGCATCGTGATAGGCGCCCTCCTGCTGTAAAAAGGCGAAAGCCTCAACACCGTCCTCGACATGCTTTAAATCGACCAGAATTTTGTTTTCCTTAAACCCCATGCGCACTAAAAAGGCGTCGGCGGGCTCGTCTTCCACTAGCAAAACGGTAAATATTGAATTTTTAGGTCTCATAAACTATTTTTTGAAGATAGATCAACTACAAAACAAACGCCGCCATCCAAGCGGTTTTCGATATGGACACCGCCTCCGGCGCAATGCCGCGCCGTTATCGGCACAGCGGAAACAAATACGCTGATCCATGACTTTTGCCGCTATATCCAGACCAAGAGGCCGGTCTGTTCGGCGATAACGCAACGCATTATCTAGTAATATGGCAAATATTTCCTGGAAATAATGCGCGGACAAGCAAACCGGCGCGGCAATGGCGTTTGTATTTTTCTCGTTCCCACGCTCCAGCACTGCATCACTCCCACGTGGGAGCTGTGCCTACGTCGCGACTATTTACAGCGGCAATTCAAACCAGAACACACAACCGTGCCCCTCGCCCTCGGATTCAACGCCAATGCTGCCACCGTGATGTTCGACAATCTTACGGCACAAGGCCAGGCCGACGCCGGTGCCTTCAAAGCGGCTGCGCGCCTGCAACCGCGAAAAGACCTTGAACAACCGATCCATCTGATCCGGGGCGATACCGATGCCCTGATCGCGCACCTCCACCCGTAACACTGCACTGCGCACCTCGCCATGAACGTCAACCGCCGACGGCTGGCCGTCCCGGTGGTATTTAAGCCCATTGCCGATCAGATTTTGCAATAACCGGGTCAACTCGTCAGGACTGGCAAGCAATTCCGGCCATTCGCCGCTGACCTTGACTGCGCCGCCGCAGGCGCTGATTTCAGGGCCTAAAAAAGCCAGCGCCTCATCTAAAGCCGTTTTACTGCTGATCCGGGTTTTATCTGCAGAAACCCGGCCTATGCGCGAATAGTCCAGCAATGACAAAATCATCGCATCCATGCGTTTGGCGCCGTTCAACGCAAAATCAAAACACTGCTGGGTTTCTTCGTCCAGCTTTCCGGCCAGAGCCTGTTCAATCAGCGTTAAATAACTACTCACCATGCGTAACGGCTGGCGCATGTCATGCGATACCGCGTAGGCGAATTGCTCCAGCTCGGCATTGGAACGGATCAGCTCGGCTTCGATTTGTTTGAACTCAGTAATGTCGCGGGCTGCGGCGAACACGCCCAGTATATTGCCGCTGCTGTCACGGTAAAGGCTGGCGTTATACAGCACGTCGGTCACCTTGCCGGACACATGGTGGATAGCCAGCGGATAATCGGTGACAAAACCCTGGGAAAACACCTGCTGATAGCCCTCATAGGCTTTTTTGGGATCGGTAAAATAGTTCACAAAGTCACTGCCGATAAGCTCGCCCCGCACGACGCCGGTCACCTGTTCGGTGGCGACATTGACATCGGTAATCTTGCCTTCGGCGCTGATCGTCACCAACGGGTCCAAGCTCGCCTCAATCAGGCTGCGGGCATACTGCGAAGCGGTTTGGGCCTTGTTTTCCGCATTTTTACGCTCGCTGATGTCGTACAGTATGACCAAATGCACACCGCTAAAATCATGATTAATCGCAGCCGCAGTGGCCATGACGGTTTTAACGCTGTTATCCTTGCAGCAAATGGCCAGCTCCAACGGCACGAACTCGGTCTGTTCCCGTCTGGCCGTTTCCATTGACGTTTGCCAGGCGGTTTCCATCCATTGCCGATAATCCGGATCGGGGTAGGCTTTTTGCCACCACGCTGCCAAAGTGGGAATATCGGCCAAAGTATAGCCAAACGTTTGCACAAAGGCCGGATTCAGGAAGGTAATGTTCAGCGCATTATCATTCAACGCCATCGGCACCGGCGACACTTCAATAATCGAACGGAATTTTGCCTCGCTGGCTTTTAGCTCGTTTTCCACCCGCTTGCGTTCAGTGATGTCATGGAAATAACCGGCCATATATTCGTCGTCGTTGTACGACAAATAATTCACCGAGAGTTCGACCGGAACTTCCCGCCCCGAGGCGATGCGGTGAATTGTCTCAAGCACCCAACCTTTATCGGTCTTTATTTTTTGCCACACGGCGTCAAGATCGGCCTCAGTTTTAAAGTTGGGGTCCCAGTCGGGTATGCGCCATTGCAGCAACTGTTCACGCGTCATGCCAAAGTGTTGGCAGGTCGCGTCATTGACAAACATAAACCTGGAATCCTGCTTTGCGCTGATCAGGAACATACAATCCGATGCCAACGCAAACAGGGTGTGGAATAGCCCCAGTTTATGTTCATGCTCCAGGCGTTCGGTGATGTTTTCATGGCTGACCACAACCCCATGACGTGAGCCTTGCAAAGGCGACACATTCATCTGGAACCAGCACTGCTGATCGTTTGAATGGCACGGATACTCCAAATGGAACGCCTTTTTTTCGCCGCTTAACACCGACAAAATACCGCTTCGGGCGCTGCTCGCCTCATCGCCGCAAGCTTCCAGATAATTACCGCCGCTCATAGCCTGGCCGGATGCCGGCAGTCCATTTTCTTTGGCGAACTGCCGCCAGGCTTCGTTCACGGCGACAATAACGCCCTCTGCATCCAGCACCGCAATCTGTGCACTCAGCGAATCGAGCACGCTGATATTGAATGCATTGCTGTCATGCAGCGCCGTCTCCAGCTGCTTGCGCTTGCCAATGTCAGTGATAAAGCCATGCCACAGCGTCGAACCATCCGCTTCGCGTTCAGGTAAGGCATTACCCAGCAGCCAGTGCACAGCGCCATCAGCAAATTTCACCCGATATTCGCAATGCCACGGGGTTAAATCGCGGGCCGAATTCAGGATAGAGGCGGCAACGTCATCGACATCGTCGGGATGAAGCATGGCAACGATTTTGGCAGCATCCTCACAAACGTCCTCCGGGCTAACTCGGTAAATATCACGAATCGCCTCGCTGGCAAAAGGAAAGCAGGCGCTGCCATCGACTCGCAAACGATATTGATAGACCATTCCGGGAACCCGGTCGGCGATTTTTTGCAAACGATTCAGCAATTCTTCCCGTATATCTTCCAGCTGTTTGCGTTCGCTGATGTCGGTATGCGTACCGATCATACGCAACGGTTTACCCTCAGCATCACGACTGACCACGATGCCGCGCCCTAGTATCCATTTGTAGCTACCGTCCTTACAGCGAAGCCGGTGTTCGATGCTGTAAACGGGGATTTTGCCGTCAAAATAGGCCTGCAAAACCGTGAATATGTTTGCCTTGTCGTCAGGATGCATACGTTGCTCCCATGACTCGAAATGATTGGCAAGTTCGTTGTCGCTAAAACCTATCATTTCTTTCCAGCGCCTGGAAAAAAACGTCGTGTTGTTGACAACATCCCAATCCCAAAGCCCGTCGCCTGAGCCTTCGACAGCAAATTTCCAACGGTATTCGCTATCCCGCAGCGCATTTTCCAGCTGCTTGCGCGCGGTGATGTCCTGCAGGCTGCACAGTATTGCCGGTTTGCCATTGAGCCGCGTCGGAACCAGTTTGACAAAACAGGTAATATGAGCGCCATCAGCCTTCAGATGCACCCATTCGAAGGACTGCGGGGCTCCCTTTTCGACCGCCTGCAACAATCGCTCGGCCTTGGTTTTCGACGCTTCGCCGTCGGACTGGTACTCGGGTGAAATATCCAGTGGACTGATACCCTGCATGGCTGCACGATCAGGGAAACCAAACACCCGCAGCACTGCCGGATTGCAATCGATGAAGCGCCGGTTGAGCATAATCCACATGGGTTCCGGCGAATGCTCGAACAGCGTGGCGAAGCGTTGCTCGCCTTGTCGAATCCGGCGGTTCTGCATGACCAGATTCGCGCCAGCGCCTAGCAGCAACAGCCCCAATATAAAAATAGCCTCGATCCAGGCGCTGTACTTATCCCACAAATCGGCCAAACCGAAAGTTTGTGCCGTATCGAAAGGCGGCAAGCGCAGTTCTTTAAGCAAATCGGCCATCGGTATGTAATCGGCAGGCACGGCAAAGCCGAATATGCGCATCGCACGCATCGCGGCGGTATCTTTTTCCAGCATAAAGAGTGCGGCGGCGACATGCCGGGCCAGTTTTTCGTCAGTCTGCGGAAGCGCTGCAAACGGCCATTCGGGGTAAAGCCGGGTAGATACCTGCACGGGAAAATCAGGCAGATGCTGGCGGTTCAGAATTTTGATTTGCGCCATGTCCAGTCGACCTTCCCGCACCAAATCTTCCAGGACGCCGCTGCGCACGAAACCGACCTCGGCGCGACCGATCAAGACTGCATCGACCGCATTGTCATGAGGCATACCAAGAAGCAGTAGTTTAGCGTGTTGCGGCAGCTTGATTCCGGCCTGCAGCAACTCGTAAGCCTGCATTTGATAGCCGCCAAGCGAGTCGAGGCTGGTTACTGCGATAGTTTTGCCTTTGATGTCGGCCAGCGTATTGATAGAGACTTGCTCGGCACGGCTAAACATGACGCCGCCAAACTCGGTGACAGGTCGACCATGCTCATTAACCACCAAGGTGGCCAAAGGCGCTGAAACGCCGCCGCGCCTTGTCAACAGCACATAATGGCCGGGATTGGTCAGCACGAAATCCACTTGACGGCGGGCGACCGCCTCATTTAATTCGGGAAAACTGAGCGCCTGCACCACAAAGTCGCGCTCGGGCATGGCCTGTTTCAAAATAGCCGCCAACGGTTGCCATTGCGCCAGTGTTTGCGGTTTGGGACGAAACGCAAGTACGCCGATTCTAACCGGTTCAGCGCCGTAAGCCGACGTAAGCGTTAAGGCTGATAACAGCAGCAAACAGACGAATAGGTTTTGGAGTGATGTAGTCATATCAATAGTGTAAAAGAGTCATCTGGGTGCGCTGTGCATAAAATCGTTCCCACGCTCCAGCGTGGGAACGATGCATTAGCCGACGAAGTGCTTATCGCGACGTAGGCGTCGCTCCCACGGCAATGCAGCACTATCCCGGCAAGTCGAAGACAGCAGTCACTCCGCCGCCCGGCGTTTCCTGCAATATCACCGAACCGTCGCAACTTTCGACAATGCGCCGGACAATGGCCAGACCGATGCCGGTAGAGTTTTGATCGCTCTGCACCTGCAAGCGCTCGAATACGCCAAAAACGCGCTCCCGGTATTCTTCCGGAATGCCGATACCGTTATCGGCAAACCGATAAACCGCTCGCTCCGCTTTCAATTCGGAACTGATCCGTATCTGCAACGGATGTTCAGCGTGACGGTATTGCAGGGCGTTATCCAACAAAATGCTGAAAATATCTTTCAGTCGGGGACGGTCGATATAAACAGGGTGAATGCCCTCAAAATAGATCTGTGCGCCGATGTCGCTAATCAGCGCCGCCCGCTGCTCCAGCAAGTCGGCAACAACATCGACCATCGAAATCTCGCGCACCGGACTGCGCGGCTGGTCGGCGGCAAGATACACTTGAATATCGCTGACCAGCGCGCTTTGCCGCGTTGCGCTTTGCTCAATAAAATACAATGACATCAGCGCCTCTTCATTGAGTTCGTCCAAAGGCAAAAAGCTGCGCAGGCGTTGCACAAAACTGACCAGACGCCGCGTCGGCTCCTGCAAATGGTGGGCGGCAATATGGGTAAACTGACGCAATTCGGCATGGGCGCGGTTCAACTTGGCGCTCATTTGTTTCCATTCGGTAATGTCAATACAGGAACCGATATAGCCCAGGAACGTCCGGTCATCGGCAAATCGCGGTATGCCGGTGTCCAGCAGCCAACGATAGACGCCGTCATGTCGGCGCAAACGGTATTCCATCAAAAAGCTTTCCCGCCGGTCGAATGCCGCACTGTAGGTATCGAGGCAATATTGATAATCGTCGGGATGCAAATCGCCCGCCCACCGATCGCCCAGCGACTGTTCCAGCGTCCGACCGGTAAACGCCAGCCAGATTTTATTGAAGTAGTAACACTGCTTGTCGGTATCCGACAACCAGATCAGCACCGGCGCAGAATCCGCCAGTAAGCGAAAACGCTGCTCGCTTTCCCGCAGCTGCTTCGTCAGTCGATCCGCCATGCTGGCAGCGTTGACGCGCATATTGAGATTTGAGCGCAACAGCAAGAACAACAAAAAAGTGCTCGATAGCCCCGCGCCCAGCGTAATCCACATTTTGCTGTAATCGATACCGCTGCGCGTACCGGTAATCTGCTCAAACTGCAATGTCCACAGCGTGCCGTTAAAATCGCTCGCCATGTCTATCTGCCAGAGAGGCTGAACGCTCTCGGCATGAGCCGGTTCGGCGCTGCTGTACAGCAGATTTTCCGGCTGCACAACACCGTCATAAACGCGTAAATGCACATGCATCATGGCCTCGTCATCAAAATTCGACATGACCTTATTCAGCAAGTCACCCATCCGAAAAGGGCTGTAAACCCAGCCGAATAAGGCGTTGCGTCGCTGTTCAACGGTATCGACAGGCTGATTTTTTTGATAAACCGGCACATACATCAAGGTACCTGCCTGCAGATCATTATCGCTCTCCTGCACCAGCATCACTTTGCCCGACAGGCTGACGTTGTTTTGATCTCGAGCCTGTTGCATGGCCGCACGACGCACCGCTTCCGAGTACATGTCATAACCGAAAGCGCGTAAATTACGCTGGTTAAACGGCTCCAGATAAATGATTGAGGTATAGGCATCGCGTTTACCTTGCGGACTCAGCCGGTACGCAGGAAAACCTTCGGCGCGTATTTGCGCCTGATGTACGGCCAGTTGTTCGGGTGGGACCCAGACTGAAAAACCTAAGCCTTGAATGCCGTTAAAGTGCTCATCGCCGCTTAAGCGCCGCACAAAAACGCTCCACTCCTGCCGTGTCACCTGCGCTGACGCATCAAACATGGCGGCACCGCTCAACAATATCTGCTTGTGCGCATCAAGCCGCGCCGCTATTTTCAAACGGATTTCGTCGCAATAAAATGCAAACCGGCGATATTCATTCCATTCTATGCCCGATTTTACTGAATAACTCGCAACCCCGGTACCAAGCAGGCCTGTCAGCAATATCAGCCAAGGCAATGCCAGACGAAAACCGGGGCTAGTCAATAGTTTCAATAAATTGTTATCCGTGAGTCATCAGAGCTACTCTGCGTGACTGTCATTCCAGATTTGCAGCAGACTTAAGCTTGCCAGCATTAAAAAGGCCAGCAATGTCCAGGCAGGCATACTAAAACCCAACAGCGTCCAATCCACTTTAGCGCAATCGCCGGTGCCGCTAAGCATTAACTTGACCGTTTCAAACAACGGAAAATTTTGCAGCACATAGTCCAGGCCGGGGCCGCATTCCGGGACCTTATCAGGCGGCAAATGCTGTATCCAGACATGGCGGGTTGAAATCGCCGCTCCGCACAAAGCCGTTACCGCGCCTGAAACGGCATAAGCGGTTACCCCAGTTTGTCCCGGATTATGAATGGCGGCGCTTAAAAAAACCAAGCCGGTCAGCAAAATGGCAATGCGCTGGGAAATACACAACGGACAGGGATCGAGGCCGCCGACAAACTGGAAATAAGCGCCCATAGCCAGCAAAAAAACACAACCAATAAAACCCAGAAAAAACCAGATTCTCGAATTAAATTTTAACCATTCCAACATAATCGCTTGCCTATTAAAAAATTATCGTAACTACTCAGCTATCAATATAATTGGACGCAGATGCCGCTTCCGCTCCTCGGCAACGGCTCCTTGCGTTGCTCTCGATCGCTGTTCCAGACGCGATTCTCCTCCCCCATCCGTGGGGTCGTACCTCCTGCATAACCCACAGGGATGTGGGGAATACAGAGAAATGACGGGATCATTTCCTGTCCATGCAGTCGTAAAACGCCTACTTTTGGCATCTGTGCTGAATAGTTACACATTATTGCGAATGCCCAAATTCAGTCTTTCCCCCGACACCTTTTGCCTTTAATTTATTTTACAAGCCTTGTACATTCCATCCAGCACCAGCGAATTCGGGCTAATCATACCGATAATCTTGCCATGTTCAATGACCGGCGCTCTGACCAGATTATACTGGGCAAATAAACGCGAACAATAACGGATGTCCATGTCAGGGCGTACCGAGATCACCGGCTTGCTCATCACTTCGTAAACGTTAACCCGATCCGGCGCCCGATCTTTGGCCAACACATGACGAGCAATGTCGCCGGAATTAATCATGCCGTATTCGTCGTCGTCATGACGCTTATTAACGATAAGTACGGCGGTTTTAAGCTTTTTCATTTTTTTCAACGCATCTTCTATGGTGGCAATACCGTCGATGCTGCCAAAGTCGGTTTTCATCACATCCCTAACGCGAACGATAATACGTGGCTCAATCATATTTTTTATCCTCAAGTTCTTGGGTTAATTGTTCAACCTGATGCATAACGCCGACGGCATCTTCAACATCAATCTGGATGGCAATGCCGGTACCGGGTTTGCTGTCGAACTGCGCGACCTTGGCAATGGTTTCCAGAATTTGCCGACTCAGATGTTCTTCAACCAGAAACAGCAGCACATCGCGCTGGGTCTCCAGGCTCAAGCCAAAAAAAGTTTTCGATTGTTTCATGCCTTCGCCGCGAGCATTATTGACCACGGTTGCGCCTTTAGCGCCATTTTTACGGGCGGTCTCAAGCACCAGGTCAGTTTTGTCATCTTCGACAAAGGCGATAATTAATTTGAAATGCATGGTTTTCCTTTAAGGTTTGGATGAAAGACTGCGTTTGTTAAGCCATTGCGCAATTTGCGCATAAGCTAAGACAGCAATAATGGGCGATAAACAGGCAAAGGCAATCAAGCCGAAGCCATCCAGCAACGGGTTGCGGCCGGGAACGGCAGCGGCCAGCCCCAAGCCCAATGCAGTCACCAGCGGCACCGTGACCGTTGACGTGGTAACCCCGCCAATGTCATAAGCCAGACCAATCATCAGTTTAGGCGAGAATAGGGTTTGCACAATGACAATGATATAACCTGCAATTATAAAATAATAAAGTTCAATACCGGCAACGATTCTATAGGCACCCAAGGCCAAACCTAAGGCGACGCCGATAGCAACGGTAATGCGCAAGCCCCAAGCACGGACAGTACCGCCGGAAATCTGTTCGGCTTTCATCGCCACCGCAAGCAACGAGGGTTCGGCCAAGGTGGTCGCAAAGCCGATGCTGGCAGCAAAGATATACACCCAGTAATACGTCTGCCAGGCTACGTTTTGCTCAGTCGGGGATATACCCAAAAACTCCGGCGTCGTCAGCTGATTGGCCATCAGCGTCCCCAACGGAAACAGTGCCATTTGCAGACCTTCCAGAAAGAATGCAATACCGAGCAACACATAAATAAAGCCGATCAGCATTTTTTTCGGGTGCGCCACCGGTTTACGGATAACCAGCAGCTGAAAGCCGATAATAATCGCGGCAATCGGCAAAATGTCCCGGCAGGTTTCCAGTAATACCTGCCCAAATTGATTCATCCAATTCATCATATGATCATCCCATATACCATCACAAAAATAATAGGCATTAATGAGGCAAAGGCAATCAACCCAAAGCCGTCAGTCATCGGATTACGCCCCTTAATGGCAGTGGCCAAACCCACGCCCAGCGCAGTCACCAGCGGAACGGTAATGGTCGAGGTGGTGACGCCGCCGGAATCGTAAGCGATGCCGATAATTTCAGGCGGCGCAAACGGCGTTATCACAATGACTCCGCAATAACCGCCGATAATCAGGTAATACAACGGCCAGCCCCGAATAATTCTTAATACGCCGATCAAAATAGCAAAGCCGACCGACAACGCCACAGTAAGGCGCAGTCCCAAGGCATAATCTTTAATCGCCTCCTTGCCGGGTTCGATAATGTTGGCCTTACCGGCAATATTGGCCGCTTCCTGAGCGACGGCGATCAACGCGGGTTCTGCCACCGTGGTACCAAAGCCCAAACAAAAGGCAAACGCCAGCAACCAGAATAAACTGCCTTTCCGGGCAAACGCATAAGCCATCGACTCGCCAATCGGGAACAGACTTTGCTCAAGCCCCTGAATAAACAGGGTAAGACCGAGAACCACGAAAAGAGTGCCGACGATTAAGTTGCCGACATCGGGAATAGGTTGCCGGATCACTAAAACCTGGAACACCAAAACAACCGCGAGAATAGGCACTAAGTCTAAAAAACTGCTGAACAGTTGTTTAATAAAAGCGTTTTTTAACATTCAATCTCCTTGTTTGACTCGTCTTTGCCAATCCCAGCATTACTCACTCTCTCTTTTAAAACCGAATTTCATCATATAGTGTAAGTTTGATTATTTCAATGTTGGGGTGGCTGTTAGTCGTTGAACTCAATTTGCCGTGTAAAGTAAGGTTTTCTTTTGAAATACGACCAATGGGTATATTTTTAATTTTTCACTGGCTTTGCACCTGCAGTATTTTGAGTAGGCATGATGTATTCATCAACAACATGGTCACGCGGACAATCATGCCTTATATTAAGGGCTGTTATGAATAACGTTATGCTTTAATCCTGCCTGAAACTGTTTTGTGTACACCCATCATCAAGGAGAACACCATGAATTTTTCACGCGTAGCACTACTGGCCTTTATCACAGGCCTGATTGTCGCCTTTTTTGCCTTCGGCTTGCACAACTACCTGACTCTGGAAGCACTGAAGGCTCAGCAAGACGCTATCGGCAGTTATCGCAGCACTCATCCCGTTATGGCCGTTGCCATTTATGCGTCGATTTATATCGCCGTAACCGGCCTGTCTTTGCCGGGCGCAACCCTACTGACCCTGGCCGGCGGCGCTGTATTCGGTTTACTGTGGGGAACCTTGATTGTGTCTTTCGCCTCGTCGATTGGCGCAACATTGGCCTTTCTGGCCGCCCGCTTTCTGTTTCGCGATGTGGTTAAAGCGCGCTTTGGCGAGCGTCTGCAAGCCATTGACGCCGGTGTGGCTAAAGATGGCGCTCTGTACCTGTTTACCCTGAGGTTGGTGCCGGCTTTTCCGTTCTTTGTGATTAATCTGGCGATGGGTTTGACCAAGCTAAAAACCCAGACTTTTTATTGGGTCAGTCAGCTGGGTATGCTGGCAGGCACCCTGGTTTATGTGAACACAGGGACTCAGCTGAGTCAACTGGAATCCTTGTCGGGTATTTTGTCACCCGGACTGATCGGCTCTTTCGTTTTACTGGGCATTTTTCCGCTGATCGCCAATAAAATCGTCGAAGCCATTCAGGCCAATAAGATCTATGCCCAATGGCCTAAGCCTGCCCGGTTTGACAGCAACATCGTGGTCATAGGTGCAGGCTCCGGCGGTCTGGTTACCTCTTACATCGCCGCCGCCGTCAAAGCCAAAGTCACCTTAATCGAAAAACATCATATGGGCGGCGATTGCCTGAACACCGGCTGTGTGCCGTCTAAAGCCCTGATCCGCTCCGCCAAACTGCTGGCTCAAATCCGTAACGCGTCGGATTTCGGCATCAAAAAAGCCGACGCTGAATTTGATTTTGCTGATGTCATGAATCGGGTACAGACGATTATCCTTACTGTCGAGCCGCACGATTCCGTACAACGTTATTCAGACCTAGGCGTGGAGGTCATCGAAGGCGAGGCTAAAATCATTTCTCCCTGGGAAGTCCAGGTCACCACAGCCGGTGAAACCCGCACCATTACTACCCGTTCCATCGTGATCGCCGCCGGTGCGCGTCCATTAATCCCGCCGATTCCGGGTATCGAAGACATCGCTTATCTGACCTCCGATAACCTCTGGGCGTTGCGCGAACTGCCCAAGCGTCTGGTTGTTCTGGGTGGCGGGCCTATAGGCTGCGAACTGGCGCAAAGTTTTGCCCGGTTCGGCAGCAAGGTGGTGCTGGTGGAAATGTTGCCGCGTCTGTTAATCCGCGAAGACAGCGATGTTGCGGACATCGTCATCGCCAAGTTCCGTCAGGAAGATATCGAGGTGCTGGTTGAACATACCGCCAAACAGTTCATCATCGACAACGGTGAAAAAATTCTGCTGGCCGAGCATCAGGGTCAACAAGTGCGCATTGCGTTCGACCAAGTGCTATTGGCGCTTGGCCGGGTTGCCAATACCCAAGGTTACGGCCTTGAAGAACTGGGCGTCGAACTGTCGCCCAAGCGCACTATTGCCATTAATGCGTTCCAGCAGACTAATTACCCGAACATTTTTGCCGTCGGTGACGTATCCGGCCCGTTCCAGTTCACCCATACCGCCGCCCATCAGGCCTGGTATGCTGCGGTGAATGCCTTGTTCGGCGGCTTTAAAAAATTCCGTACCGATTACTCGGTGATTCCCTGGGCTACGTTTATCGATCCTGAAGTCGCCAGAGTCGGTCTAAATGAGCAGGATGCCGCCGAACAAGGCATTGCCTATGAAGTCAGCACCTATCACCTTGACGATCTGGATCGAGCCATTACCGACGGTGTCGCGCAGGGCTTTGTCAAAGTGCTGACCCAGCCGGGCAAAGACCGGATTCTCGGCGTGACCATCGTTGGCGAACATGCCGGAGAGTTGCTGGCTGAATTCGTACTGGCGATGAAACACCATATCGGCCTGAACAAATTGCTCGGTACCATTCATATCTATCCAACGATGGCCGAGGCGAATAAATATGTCGCCGGTGTCTGGAAACGCAACCATGCGCCGGAAGGCTTGTTGCGTTGTGTTGGCCATTTTCACGCATGGCGCAGGGGCTGAGTCGCAGTTGGGCAGAGCACCGCGAAGCTCAACGTGTTAGCCCTTGAAAAGTCGATAGCTTTAATTGCACGTTGCCTGCTGAATAACATGACTGCAGCATCAACCCATCCTGTAGTCATCCTCCAGCAATTTCGCATGGGCCGCAGCCAGCCTGGCGATGGGTATACGGGGCGCCGAACAGGACACATAATCCAGTTTGATATGATGGCAGAAGCGAATCGATTGCGGATGGCCGCCTTGTTCGCCGCAGATGCCTATTTTGATATCGGGCCGGGTTTTACGTCCTGAATCAGCGGTCATTTTCATTAACTGACCGACACCTTTGGCATCAAGCACTTCAAACGGGTTGTCTTCAAGTAACCCGGTTTCATTGTAAAGCGGTAGAAATTTGTTTTCTGCATCTTCGCGTGAAAAGGAGAAGGTCGCTTGGGTTAAATCATTGGTACCGAACGAGAAAAATTCCGCCACTTGGGCTAATTCCCCGGCACGGGTACAGGCCCTGACGGTTTCCACCATGGTGCCGAATTTAAATTCCAGCGCAATACCGTACTGACTTTCGACTTCCTGTTGAATTTGATCGACGAAAGATTTTACTTTGATCAGCTCCTGCAAGGTAATCACCTGAGGCACCATGATTTCAGGCAGAATCGGTGTTCCTTGTTGGGTACACAGCGCCACAGCCTCAAGAATGGATCGAATTTGCATCTGGTAAATTTCCGGATACGACATGCCAAGGCGCACACCACGGTGACCCAGCATCGGATTGACTTCATACAATTCCTTGACTTTCTTCAGCATCAATTCCTTTTTAGCAATCGCTTTATTGATGACATCCTCATTCAAATGGTTGAACGGTGTCGGCAATAACACCTGTAGACCCAAGGTGTCCAAGGTGACTTGCTGACCCTGAATCATCAGTTTATAGAGATTCAAGGCTTTAATTTCATCTTCAAGCTGGTGCTCACTGGGCAGGAATTCATGCATCGGCGGATCCAGCAGCCGGACGGTCACAGGATAAGGCGACATCGCCTCAAATAGCTGTTTAAAGTCATCACGCTGAATCGGAAATAACCGCGTCAACGCTTGCTGCCGGGCTTCCTTGTTGTCAGCCAGAATCATGTCAATCACTAAAGGCAGACGGTCGGACGCATTAAACATGCGCTCGGTACGGCACAGACCAATACCCGTTGCGCCATAGCTGAGCGCCATGCGTGCGCGTTCCGGCGTATCGACATTGGCATGAACTTTCAGTTCGGCAAATTCATCGGCCCAAGACAGCAAGGTTTTTAATTCTTCGGAAAATGAAGGTTCAATCATGGCGATTTCGCCTAAATAAATGAGTCCGGTACTGCCGTCAATAGTAATGGTATCGCCTTCGCGAATATGCAGATCGCCGATAATTGCCTGGTGGGCGCGCACATCTATTTGCAGGTCTTCGGCACCGGCGATGCAGGCTTTACCCATGCCTCGGGCAACCACGGCCGCATGCGAGGTTTTACCGCCGCGACTGGTCAAAATACCCTGGGCGGCAAAAAAGCCATGAATGTCTTCGGGTTTGGTTTCTTCTCTGAGTAAAATGATCCGCTCTCCGGCACGCCCCATTAATTCAGCGGTATCGGCATCAAACACGCATTTACCGAAAGCAGCGCCCGGCGAAGCCGGCAAGCCTTGAGCCACAGGCTGGGCTTTATTTTCAGGATCAAGTTGCGGATGCAACAGCTGTTCCAGCAACTCGGGGTTGATGCGCAACAACGCCTGTTCCTTGCTGATCAGGCCTTCGGCCATCATCTCCACGGAAGTGCGCACCATCGCCGTCGCGTTCATTTTACCGTTACGGGTTTGCAGACAGAACAAGATGCCGCGTTCGATGGTGTATTCGTAATCCTGAACTTCCTGGTAATGTGCTTCGAGTTTGTTACGCAAATCGACCAACTGCTTGTACAGATCCGGCATTTCCTGAGCCAATTCATGCACCGGTTTTGGCGTGCGAATACCGGCGACCACGTCCTCGCCTTGCGCATTAACCAGGTATTCGCCATACATTTCATTAACGCCGGTGCCCGGATTGCGGGTAAAGCCGACACCGGTTGCGCAATCGTTGCCCATATTGCCAAACACCATGGCGACCACATTAACGGCGGTGCCGTTGGCCATTTTCGGTGTGATATGGAATTCGCGCCGGTAATCGACTGCGCGTTTGCCCATCCAGGAATTGAATACCGCTTTAATAGACAATTCCAATTGTTCATAAACATTTTCAGGAAAAGGCTTGCCGGTTTCCTCCAGAACGACCTGCAAAAACAGCTCGCTGATTTGGCGCAGATGTTCGGCATCCAGACCCACATCGGATTTTATCCCTGCCTGTTTTTTGACCGCAGCAAAATGCAGATCAAATTTTTGATCATCAATGCCCAAGGCTACCTTGCCGAATAACTGAATAAAACGGCGGTAGGCATCATAGGCAAAGCGCGCATCGCCGGTCTGCTCGATCAGGCCGGTCAGGGTTTGGGCATTAAGCCCCAGATTCAGAATAGTATCCATCATGCCGGGCATTGAAATAGCAGAACCGGAACGTACCGATACCAGCAATGGATTACGGCGGTCACCAAACTGTTTACCCGAGAGTGTTTCAATTTCGGCAATATGGGCTTTAACGTCTTCCAGCAATCCGTCGGGCAATTGATGGTTTTCGAGATAATCCAGACAAGCTTTGGTAGTGATCACAAACCCCGGCGGTACATTAAGCCCAATCTGGGTCATTTCGCACAGATTGGCTCCCTTGCCTCCCAGCAGTACTTTATTTTTTCCGGCGCCTTTTTGGAATGAATAGATATATTTTTCAGTCATGTTTTTTCCCAAAGTTGAGTAGATGCATAGAACAGAGCCATTTTACGGTTTGCGCTTCAGCCTGCTTTTTTGCAGTATTGCTTGCCGTGCGCGGATTGATTCAGGCATGACAACTTGCTTTGCCTGCACGCTCAACACCCTTTGGCCTGTTGGAATCATCATTTTATTAAACTGATAGTTTTTAAACCAAACTGCAAGACGAAAACCCAATAATAAAACGACTATGATTAAATAAAATAAAGGTTCCGCCAGATTACCTTTGAGTTGCCAGTAATAATGAATAATGGCTGCAACCGCTGCAATATAAATAAAGCGATGGAGTTTTTTCCAGGTTTTACCCATGCGCTTTTTAGCCCATTTTGGCGAGCTAAGTGCTAATAAAAAAACAATGATGTAAGCCAGTACCCCAAACCAGATATAAGTACTTTCAATAATATCAATACCAATAATACGCCAGATTAGGGCATGATCTACCAGCAAATAAGTGAGTACATGCAAGGTTGCATAAAAGAAAGCATACAACCCCAACAGTTGCCGATAATTTGCCATGCCCCGCCATTTTGTCATCGTTTGAATCGGCGTAACAGCCAGTGTCAGCCATAAAAAACGTAATGACCAATCCCCCAGGCGAATATGCAGCGCTTGAATGGGATTTGATCCGAGATTATTAAAAGCAATGTCGATCAATATCCATAGCAAGGGGATTAAGCAAGCGACAATAGTTAAGGACCGCAAACGGTTAAATCGTAGAACCATCAGAAAAAATGCCGTAAGTCCATGCCGCTATACAATGACGCTACTTGCTCGCCATAGCCGTTAAATAATTCAGTTTGTCGACGCGGAGTAAAAAAACCGCTGCCTAATTGGCGTTCACTGTTTTGGCTCCAGCGTGGATGGGCAACAGCAGGATTTACGTTAGAGTAAAAGCCATATTCATGGGGTGCAAATTTATTCCAGGTGGTGATGGGCGGTCTTTTTAACAACTCAATTTTTACAATCGCCTTAATGCTTTTAAAACCGTATTTCCAGGGCACCACCAAACGCAAGGGGGCGCCGTTTTGTTTTGGCAGAATATCGCCATACATGCCAACAGCCAATATTGTCAAAGGATGCATGGCTTCATCAATACGCAAACTTTCTACATAAGGCCATTCCAGCATCGCATGATTATGTTGCTTGGGCATTATTTCGGGTTGATACGTCGCCGTAAATTTGACAAAGCGTGCCGTTGATAAAGGTTTGACCGTTTTTAATAAACTGCCCAGAGAAAAACCAACCCAGGGTACAACCATAGACCAGGCTTCCACACAACGAAAACGATAGATAGACTCTTGTAGCGTCTGCTGACGCAGAATGTCTTCCAAATAATAGCTACCCGGTTTTTCGACTTCACCGCTTATCTCTATAGACCAGGGATCGGTCGTTATATTTTGCGCCAGCACCGTTGCATCTTTTTTATTAAATGAGAACTCATAATAGTTGGTGTAATTTTTAATGAGCTCAGCAGGCGTAGGCGTTAAAGCGTCGACAGAAAAATCGCTTTTTGGTACATCCGCCCAAATCGCTTCATTATTATTAGCCAATACAGGCGAAATACCCGCACCGGTAAGCGTAGCCGCCAACATAGCTTTAATTATCTGACGCCGCTTGTTAAAAACCAAAGGGTCGGTAATCTCACTGGCAGGAATATCTTTTGTTGTTTTAATAATCATCGCTAACGTTATTTAATGTTAATCCATGCCAGCAAACCGACACCTATCTATTATCTTTTTCCCTTAGGAATCCAGCTGAATAATTTTCTGATTTTAAGTTCAGTAATAAAGGCCAGTGAAAACAGCTGGATAAAATTTTCAGCTTCAATTAAATCGAGTCCAATATGCTCAGGAACCCGTTCTTTTCGAGTTCCGAACACACGATCCCAGAATGAAAAAACAACGCCGTAATTACTATCGTGTTCTTGGCGTAAGGTCGAATGATGGGTTCGGTGTAATGAGGGAGTAATAAATACTTGCGAAATAGTCTCTTCGTTCGGAACGCGAATATTGGCATGATGAAAAAATATGAAAAACAGCTCAACAATCTCAATAGAAAGTATCAGATACGCATTCACGCCAATAACGACAACAAATACGCACTTGTAAATAACTTCCAGCAATAAATCGAAAACGTGGAAGCGAAAGCCGGTAGAAACATTAAAGCCTTTATCACTATGATGCACTTTATGAAATCGCCATAAGCACTCGTATTTGTGACTGGCAACGTGCCAAATATAAATGGCCAGATCAAAAAAAGCGAACGCCAGCAACCATTTGACCGGGCCATTATCTAAACCGCTTAATAAGCCGTAAGAGGCAAATTGTTGGGCGACAAGAAACAATGATGATGCTCTTAATACCGTCAGAATCACATTATTAACCAAAAAAGCCGTGGTATTGGTCACCAACGATTCTTTATAAACCTTCTGAGGAAATTGACGGTAAGGATGACGCTTCTCAATGACTAACAATAAAATAAAAGCCAGTATCGCAAGACCGAATAAGGCTTCATTAAAAAACAGGCCACCACTGGTATTCACATTTTCAGTCGAGCTCATAAACGTACCTTTATCTATTGCATCATGGTATTCAAGCGGGGTTATTTTTTCGGCATGGCATTTAATAAATCGTTTAATTCTTTAATTTCATTGTTAGCATTAACCTGCTCGGTTATATCGTACTGTACGCCCAGATAATAAATAACCCTGTGTTTTCTATCGAACAAAGGCGTTATTTTCAAGCGATTGAAAAATAACGTACCGTCTTTTTTATAATTATGTAACGTGACTTCAACGGACTCATGATTTTTCATGGCTTCGGCAATTTGATAACGTCCGGCTTGTTCTCTATCTTCGCCTTGAAGAAATCGGCAATTGTGACCGATGATTTCTTCTTGGTTATAACCTGTTAAACGTTCAAAGGCTTTATTGGCATAAACAATTGGAGAATCGTCTAAATCAGGATCAGCTAAAGTTACACCATTAACACACTCATCTAAAATAGCGGAAAGCACTTGCGGAATAAGGCCACTATCTTTTTCAACAATAAAAGGCATAATTAAACTCCAATGTTTTTGATAATTACAAATCAACTATATGTTATAGGGTATCAACGTCGACTAAATTTTTAATGTTTTCAACGGTGTTTTCTGCGCCCTCTTCAATCGCAGAACGTATCAGTTTCTGAAATGGACGCATAAAGACGTCAATTTCAGATAGTTCAAAACGGAAAGTCAAGCGCGTGGCTTGTTTTTGTTCGCTACTTTCTAATAGATAACTGTGTATATACGGCTCAGTCAGTCCTTTAAAAATAAGTTTCATCGAGGGTTGATAATCAGTAATCTCAAAAATAGATTCGACTTTTGAGCCGTTGTCTTCACGAATTTGCTTGGCTTTC
Source organism: Candidatus Methylobacter titanis (assembly GCA_029946125.1). Classification (GTDB taxonomy): domain Bacteria; phylum Pseudomonadota; class Gammaproteobacteria; order Methylococcales; family Methylomonadaceae; genus Methylobacter_A; species Methylobacter_A titanis. The sequence goes on along the minus strand of JAQSDX010000004.1, from coordinate 49,541 downwards.
GAACCGACAAAAACCTCTTTACCGTCCAAGGGTTCAAATTCAACAACTTCTACCGCCCATTTAGGATAGTTATCATAAAAATGCTCACCAATATAAGAAAAAACATCTTGAATCGATTTGTTGATCTCAATGCTCGCTTCACCAGCAATTGGCTTGGATGAATCAAACGAAAATTTAATTTGCACTGCAATACCACTCCCCGTTGAAATAATTATTCAACTTAAATGTTGTTGTTTTCTGAAGCTATCAGCGGCGATAATATTATTACTATAGGTTTTTTATAAATGAGCCTTTATTTCAGGTCAATTTTATTATCTTGATACCAAGACTTATTGAAACCATAGAGATAACCATAGGCTAAATTAGATATCCCCATATACAGAAAAAACCAGCGATAATTTTCATCTATCGATATCTGGTTAATCATGCCGTAATATTCGATAGACCCCATCAGCATCAACCAGAATAAGCCTACCAGGATTAATAGGCGGTAGTTTTCACGGTAGCTGCAAAAACAATACACCGCAAACTCGCTGAGCGTCAAATAAATCAGCATCAACCGCAAGTTGCTGGCCAAGGGGCCATAAAGATCGCTGTTATTGTCAAAAATCAGGGTGCTACCGGTTGCTGAAATAACGCTGATAACCAACAGAAAAATAACAGCGGCATTAAAATTGATTGCCGATAACATCGTTAATGAGGACAGTATCTTTTGATTAAAGATTGTAGTATTCATAAGATCTCTCAAAAAATTCCCTTCAATAATACCGATTTTGAAGGGAGTATAGAGGAGTAGGAAATAGTCGTGGCTCAACCATCGACCTAATAAGTTAGCCTCAATTAACGCTGAGTTTTGACGTTTCTTGATTTTTACTGCTGCCATCATCCAACGCAATCTCGCTGACAAAGGCTATATCTGCATCGACGATCGGCTCGGGCAAGGCAATTATTCGGCCTTGCATCAACTCATCGATCTGATACTTATCCAAGGTCTCCCAAGCTAGCAGGGCATGTGCCATGTTATGTAGAATATCGATATGGTCTTTCAAGAGTTGTTCGGCACGCTGATAATTGGTGTCGACAACATGACGGATTTCCTCATCAATTATTTGCGCCATTTTTTCTGACATCGGCTTGGCTTGGGGTCCCATGTAACTGCCTTCGTTATCGCCGTAATCCATAGGGCCGAGACGATCCGACAAGCCCCACTTGGTCACCATGTTGCGCGCCAGCTGCGTAGCACGCTCAATATCGTTGGAAGCGCCGGTGGTGACTTTGTTTTTACCGTAAATCAACGCTTCCGCCACCCTGCCGCCAAACAGGCTGGAAATTTGGCTCTCGAGCTTATCCTTGCTGGCACTGTATTGATCGCGTTCCGGCAGAAACATAGTGATGCCCAGTGCGCCGCCGCGCGGCATGATACTGACTTTATACACAGGATCATGGTCGGGTACCATCCGACCCACAATCACATGCCCGGCCTCGTGATATGCGGTCATCAACAGGTCGTCTTTGCTCATGACCATGGTATGTTTTTCTGCGCCCATCAGCATTTTGTCACGGGCCTTGTCCAGGTCGTTCATGGTAACCTCGGTCTGATTGTAGCGTGCGGCAAACAAGGCGCCCTCGTTGATCAGATTAGCGAGTTCGGCACCGGAAAACCCCGGCGTTCCACGCGCCAGATCGTTGATATTGACATCATCGGCCAGCGGAACCTTGCCCGCATGGACGGTGAGGATTTGTTCGCGGCCCTTGATGTCGGGCAAGCCAATCTGGACCTGCCGATCGAAGCGGCCGGGTCGTAATAAGGCTTTGTCGAGCACATCAGCCCGGTTAGTCGCGGCGATCACAATAATGCCTTCGTTGCCGTTGAAGCCGTCCATTTCGACCAGTAGCTGATTCAGGGTTTGTTCGCGCTCATCGTTACCGCCGCCCGCGCCGCCATTGCCTCGATGTCGGCCTACCGCATCGATTTCGTCGATAAAGATAATGCACGGCGCCCGCTGTTTGGCTTGATTGAACATATCCCGCACCCTGGAGGCGCCGACGCCGACAAACATTTCCACGAAATCGGAACCGGAGATCGAGAAGAACGGCACGCCGGCTTCACCGGCAATGGCCCGCGCCAGCAAGGTTTTACCGGTTCCCGGCGGCCCTACCATCAATACTCCGCGCGGTATCTTGCCGCCCAGCACCTCATATTTTCCGGGATTTTTAAGAAAATCCACCATTTCCACAACGTCCTGTTTGGCTTCTTCGACCCCGGCGACATCGGAAAAACGCACCTTGATCTGATCCTCGGCCATCAACTTGGCACGGCTTTTACCAAAGCCCATTTGCCCGCCCGGTCCACCGGCTTGCTGTTTGCGCATGAAGTACGCCACCACGACAATTAATAACACCATCGGCACCCAGGAAATCAGGATCTGCATAAAGGTCGAAGACACTGGCGGTTTTTCCACCTTGATCTTGACGCCATACTCCAACAACTCGTCGATCAGGCGAGGATCGTTGGGGTTGTAAGTGGTAAAGCGCTCGCCGTTGCTGCGACGGCCTTCTATATTGGTGCCACTGATCACCACCTCGGCAATACTGCGACTGCGTATGCTCTCGATAAAATCGGAATACGGCACCGCATAGTTTTCTTCGTAATCGGACGAGGTTCGGTTGAAAACGCTAAACAATATGGCGGCGATTATGCTAAGCGCCACGATACGAAAAATATATATTTTCATGGTTTTTGCTGCTCCGCTTAATGGTCAATTTTCATGGTTAAAATATTTAAAAAAATCGGAATCCGGCTTCAGCACCAAGGTATCCTGAGTTTTTTCGAATGCGACCTGATAAGCCTGCAAGCTACGGTAGAAGGCGTAGAACTCAGGATTTTTACCGAAACTTTTTGCATAAATATCGGCAGATTGGGCATCGCCCCGACCCCGGATATTTTCGCCGTCGCGATGGGCATTGGCCAGCATCACCTGTTTTTGTTTGTCAGCCTCGGCACTGATTTGCTCGGCGCTTTCTGAACCTTGCGAGCGAAATTCTCTGGCCACCCGTTCACGCTCGGCGCGCATACGCTGATAAACCGAACTGCTGACTTCCTGAGGCAAGTCGATGCGTTTGATACGAATGTCGATCAGCTTAATGCCAAACTTACTGGCCATCGGCGACAGCTTGTCCAGCAAGGTACGACGCAGTTCGCTTCGATCTTCCGAGATCAGCTGTTTGATGGTGCGCACGCCAAATTCACTGCGCAGCGCGTCCTTCATGATTTGATCGAGGCGTAAATTGGCTTGATATTCATCGCCACCGACCGTGGTGTAAAAAAGACCCACATCACCGATTTGCCACTTGGCAAACGAATCAACGATTACATTCTTCTTTTCGGAGGTAAGAAAACGCTCGGACTTAGCATCCAAGGTCAGCACACGCGCATCAAATGTACTGACTTTATTGATGATGGGGGTCTTAAAATGGAGTCCGGGCTGAAAGTCTGATTCGACCATTTCACCCAGACGAAATACAATCGCTTTTTCATGTTGATTGACATAAAAAATTGACATATAAGCCAGCATTAACAGGCCGAAACTGGCGGGCAACACTATTTGGGTTCTGCTCATGATTTGCTCCGACTGGGACGTAAAGCGTTACTGTTGATATGTTGATCGTTGTTTTTTTTGATTTCGGCCGCTTCGGTCGTGGTTTCTGCTACCGGCGGTTTGCTCTCCGGAGGCTGATGCGAAACGACATTTTGCAAAGGCATATACAATTGCGGTGCGCTTTGACCGGCTTCCACGATGACCTTATTGGTGCTGCTAAACAGTTTTTCCTTAGCTTCCAGATACAAGCGTTTACGGGTAATGGCCGGGGCTTTTTCATATTCGGTCAGCAATTGCTCAAAGCGCTGGGTTTCGCCGGTGGCTTTAGCGACTTTTTCCGCTTCGTAGGCTTCCGCTTCCAGCAACAATCGAGACGCGGCACCTCGCGCTTTCGGGATAATCTCATTACTGTAGGCTTCGGCTTCATTAATTAAACGTTGCTTGTCTTCCCTTGCGCGTATCGCATCTTCAAAAGCGCCCTGCACTTCTTCGGGTGGTTGCGCATCCTGCAGATTGACGCTGGCAATGGTAATTCCGGCTTTGTAGTCGTCCATCCCGGACTGAATGTCCTGTTTGATCTGGGCGACAATATCGCTGCGCCCTTCGGTCAATACATAGTCCATATTGTTACGACCAATGACCGCGCGCTGAACGCTTTCGGTCAGCTGCTTCAGCGTTGCTTCATTGTCCCTGACGTTAAAAAGATAATCGCCGGCATTATGAATCTGATATTGCACCGCGAGACGCACGTTGACGATATTTTCATCCGTCGTCAGCATTAATGACTCTTGGGGAATCAATTCCGGCTTGCTGCCTCGGCTATTACCACGATAACCCAGCTCAATAAAACGTTGCTGCTCGACATTAATGACGGCCACTTTCTCGATCGGCATGGGGATGTGCCAATTCAGCCCAGGCGTGGTGGTCTCGCTGTAGGCGCCAAAGCGGGTAACCACGCCGCGATTACCCTGGTCGATAATGTAAACGCCGCTTGCCAGCCATAGCAGCAAAGAGCCGCCACCGACAATACCGCTAATATTTGACAGCGAGAACTGCTGTTTATGCTGGTGAAAATAGTCTAGCGATTTCTGGTAAGCCGCTTTCCATTGTTGGTCAAAGTCAAACTTCCAGTCTGGCTGTGGGCTTTGTTCGCTGGTGTTGTGTTTTTCTGATGACATAATCACTCCTGTTGGCGATGGGCTGGTGCAACCTTGTTATTATTCGTTTTCGTAGCTGTCATTGGGCTCAAGGAACAGCGCGAGGTCGCAACCAAACTGGTTTTTAAGTTTTTTTAACGCTTCATTTTGTATTTGTCGGACGCGCTCACGACTGACCTGCAGTTGATCGGCAATGACTTGCAAGGTAGTTTCGGTGTGATTTTTCAGTCCAAAACGCATATTCAGAATGGCCGCTTCTTTTTCCGGCAAGGTCGCAACGACCCGATCAAGATATTGGCGCAAATTGCGCTCAATCAAGTCATCCATCGGTAGTGCAAATTGTTGTTGTTTCATGCGCGCCATTAACGCCTGGCCTTCCTCTTCCGCGTTATCCCGAACCTCATCCAGGGAATGGGTCGCCTGATAGTAATTTCTGATGGTTTTGATCTCGTCTTCGCTTAAATCGCAGAGTAGCTTCAATTGCTCAACACTGGGCCAGCGCTCGGTTTGCTGATAGGCGTTGCGCATCGCTTCAAACACCGCACAGGCTCTTTCGGCCAAAGCCACCGGCAAGCGCACGATTTTTTCCTGTTTGACAATCAAGCGTGAGATCGCCTGTTTGATCCAGGGAATCGCATAGGTGGAAAACTGAAAGCCGCGATAAGGGTCGAAACGGTCTACGGCTTTGATCAGGCCGATCACGCCTTCCTGCACTAAATCGTCAAAACTCAGCACCGTAGTTTTTTGTTTATAAGCGACAAAGGCAACCAAACCGGTATTACCGGCAATCATTTTTTGCCTGGCAACTTTCAAGGTTTGAGCGGCTTGGTCAAGCTTGTGTAGATAGCTAGTAAAGGCGGAGTCATGATAAAGAATCGACTGACACAAGTCGGAGACTTCAATTAAAAAATTAGATAAAAAACGCAGACTGAGTAACGAGGATCTGGCAACAGGATTGTTCAGCAAAGATTGCATAGTCTGAACAAGATTAGACTGTACAAAATCTACACCTTGTACAATAATCTGAGGGGAGGTTTTATCGCTGACCATTTCCCAAATATCCAGGCCATTATCTAACTGAGACAGGCAATGCTTCAGCAATAACAGCGTCGCTTGATCTTCTTCCAGCAATAACAGATGTAGATTCAGCCTGGCCTGTTCCAGGTTCATGGCCAGCACAAGCGGTTCGGCTGCGCTTAGCGCAGCGGTTGGAAGAGCTCGATTGGGTGCTGTTTCTATCATGACTGGTCCTGTTAATTTTTTTAACCTGGCGATAAAATTACGCTGATGTATAATTGTTGTCAATATATTTTCTGTACAAAACATAAACAATGTATTCAATTAAAGCCATTACCTTATTAACCGGACTGCCGGCAGAAACCCTGCGGGCTTGGGAACGCCGCTACGCTTGCGTCGCCCCGCTGCGTAGCGACAATAACCGCCGTCACTATTCGCAGCTGGATCTGGAAAAACTGACGCTACTCTCACAACTGACCAGCAGCGGCCACACCATCAGCAAGATCGCCAATTTGAATGGCGATGCATTGCGCGACCTGCAACAACAAGTACAAGTTTCAGCCAAAGACAGCCAGCATCCGCTGCTGAAGCAGATTATTGACGCCGTCATGGACTATCGCATTGACCGTTGCGAGTTGCTGTTGAAGCGGGCTCTGGTGGCTAGCGAACCCTTGGAATACGCCCGTGACATCTTATTGCCCGCGCTAAAAAAAGTCGGTGAACTTTGGCATGAAGAAAAATTGAGCATCGCCCAGGAGCATATGTTTACCTGCTGCGTAAATCGTATCGTGTTCAGCATGGTCAACAACCTGCACAACGCCTCAGCGAATAGTCCGGCGATACTGTTCGCCACCCCGAGCGATGAACCCCATGAATGCGGCATCCTGTTAAGCTGTCTGCTGGCGGCCTCGCAGCAATACCGCTGCTATTTCCTGGGCGCGAACTTGCCCGGCAAGGATATTGTCGAAGCGGCCCAGCATTTACAGCCCGACATCATCGTGATCGGTTTGGTTAAAACACCACCGGAACCGACAACGCTTGAACAATTGCGCATTATCGCCACGGCGCAACAAACGGCGACTTCGGCTATCTGGATAGGCGGTAGTGGAGCCACATACTGCCACCCACAGTTGCTACCGACCTTGCCACGCTGCGAACTGATCACCGACATTACCCATTTTCACAACAAGGCTCAGCAGTGGATGCTATTAGACCGCTCAGGTAATCAAACCTCCTCATGAAAATTTATCAACTCTATCGCCGACAACAGCTCAATCTGACGGTCCAGGAAGCCTGGGAATTTTTTTCCTCGCCCTATAACCTGAATGACATCACTCCGGCATTTTTTCATGTGACCATCACCTCTAAAGTGCCGAAAAAAATTTATGCCGGTTTACTGCTCAGTTATCAAATGAAAGCCGTATCGGGCATTAATATGACCTGGCTATCCGAGATCAGTCACTGCGACGAAGCCAAACGCTTTGTCTATGAACAGCGCATTGGCCCATTCAAATTTTGGAGTCATGAAGTGTGTTTGACTGAAATGCAAAATGGCATCATGCTGGAAGACATCATGTTCTACGCCATGCCTTTCGGCTGGCTGGGGCAATGGATAAACTCAGTCCTTATCGCCAGTAAACTTGAATGCATATTTGATACGCGGCGCGACTATTTGCAAAACAAATGGGGTGATAACAGTTAAATGGCAGCCTCTAAACCCAAAGTCACCTGCTTTCATGATGGCGAATGTCCTATCTGCACTATTGAAATCAAGGCGATGAAAAGACTCGATAAACACGGCAATGTTAATTGGGTAGATATTACCCGGGACAAAACTGCATTGGCGCAAGCGGGCTTAACGTACAAACAGGCAATGGAGCGCATGTATGTCATCGACGAGAATCAGCAGCTGCAATCTGGAGTGCTCGGGTTTTTACAGGTGTGGAAACAGCTCCCTTATTACCGGCGCGTTGCGCCAATGATAGAAAACCTGCCCTTGGCGGTGCCGATCATGGAGTTTTGCTATCGTATTTTCGCCCGCTATCGTTTGCCGCTTACCGGTAAACCGCCGATAAAGGAATAGCCATCATGAATCGAATAAATCCGCATAAACTACTGCTGTCAAAATGGACGGCAGTAAAACCCCAGCAAAAAGAACGTCATTTTATGGTGACCAAACTGATTCGCGCAGAAAATGCAGATATTATTGCTTGCGAGTTGGAAGCCGTCATCAACAACAATATCTACGAAATAGAGTGGCAAGCGCTTAAAGATTCATCTTGTTGGCTGATAGGTTGGCAATAATCTCAGCTATTTCTCGAGCGATATTGCTCAAAGACATAAAGCCCCCGTAGGCGGGAAACGCTACCTCACGCCACACGCTTCGATAGCCTTATTCCGGCCTACCCGGTTACATGCTGCTTCCGCTTCCAGACATCCGGCGTTAATAACTTAACCCTGCTCTAACGACTATTCTGGACGCCTGTCGAGCAGGCAAATAAGCCGCCAGCAGTGCCAGAATCAGTACAAAGCCTAACCAGAATCCTACCGATACCAGGGAAAAAACAAAATCCAGCTCTATGCCCAGCATCGTAGTTCCCAGTTGTTTGGCCAACGGTTCGGCAAGCAGAAAGGCGAGCGGAATGCTGATGAGCCACGCCAAACAACCATGAAATAAACCTTCGAGCATGAATAATTTAAAAATCGCGGACGAGCTTGCGCCGATGGCGCGGAGTACGCCTATCTCCCGGGTGCGTTGTAATACGCCGATAGCCAAGGTTCCTGACAGGCCAATCCCGCCGACAGCGGCAATCATGACCGCCAGTCCCAGCAACATGCGGGTCATCGGGCGGAATTGATTTTCGGCAAACCGGCGTTGTTCCAGTTTGGCCAGCGTGGTGTAAAAATCCAGTTTGATCTGTTGCTGTTCGAAGGCGGTTTTTAACGCATCGACATAGGTTTTTTCTTCCGCCAGGGAATGAATGTCAGCGGACAGCAGCGCAAACGCATGCTTGTGTGCGTTCAGGCTATCCGGCTGCATCGCGCTTAAGGGAGCATAAACCGCTTCCACCGCATAGCCGGAACCGGCAAAACCGCGATATAAACCGATCACCTGCCATGCGCGGGCCGGTTGTTGCATCAATTTGGCGTTAACGGTGTCGCCAACCTGTATGCCGTTGAGTTCGGCGGTTTCGGCATTGATAACCAGCTGCTTTTGTCGGTCGTCGCTTGGGTCGAACCAGCGTCCGGCAACGATCAGCGGGCGGTACATCGTGGTGTCGGCGGGCAGTCCGATCATTTGCAGGCCCAGACTGCCGGATTGCCGAATCAACTTGTCGCCCTGTAACAGTTCGGCGGGCAGGCGCTGCCAAAATTCCACAGCGACGGTGGGCGGGATAGTGCGCACTATGTCGTTGACGAGATCGGCAGACTGGTCTTGGGCAAAGCCGATACGGACCGCATAGCGGCTGCGCGCCAGTTCGTTATTCAAGGTCAGGTTAACTGAGGCAATCAGGCTCATGATAACGATGAACAACACGCCGGCAATAATCAGCACGCTTTGCGTCCAGAGCAATCGCGCTTTACGGCGTAACAAATTGCCCAGCGCGACCGCGTAAAGTGTCGGCAACCAAGCGGCTACGGTGCGTTCAAGCCAGCGGTCAAAGCCGTGGCTAACAAAATCCGCGCCTAAGCCGTAACTGGCAATGGCCTGGCGCACCGACATCGACGCGCCTTTCCAAATAGGCCACAATGCCGCCAGCAACGGTGCGACTAATCCGCCTGCAATCATCAAAGACAACGCTTGCGCTGAATAGACAAAGCCGTTCAGCTCGATATTGAACACATCCAATAACCAGCGACTGCTGTAAAAAGCGCCCGCCCAGCTCAACGGTATGGCGATCAGCAACGCGATTAGCGACAGGATAAACACTTCGGATAAATAGATGCCGGCTATGGTTCGGCGGCGCGCGCCCAGTGATTTCATAATGCCGATCTGGTCGGTTTGCTGGGTAATTAACGCGGCCACGGTGTTGAGAATCAGTACCGAACTCAAGGCCAGCGACGCCCATGCCATCACCGTCAATACCAGGTGAATACCGGAAAAAATCGCCCGCCCCCAATGCCGGTCGGGATGTTGCAATAAGGTGGCGTTGACGGCTATGCCCGATACGGCCAGTTGTGCGCGAATTTTACCGGCGATAGATCGGGCTTTTTCCTCGCTGTACGGCGGTTTTATTTGCACTAACAACTGTCTGAAAGTGTGCGCGGGTATGCCGAAAATGGGTGCCAATTCCTCTGCGATAAAAAAATGCAATTGCCCGCCAAACGCAGGCGGTTTAACGAACGGATGCCGGATAATGCCGTCGATAGCCAGTTTCTCGCTGCCGTTCGCAGTACTGAATTCAATGCTGTCACCAGAGTTAAGCCCGGAAAATCGTGCCGACAGGCGTTCGACAGCAATGCGGTTGTCGCGTGGAAAGCTGCCGGACACCAAGGTCATCCGGTCGTAGGCTTGATCCTGATAATCGGCCCGGAACAACACCGTTCCGGTTTGCCATTGCGCCGATGGAGACGTTTTAAATTGCGCAGTAAACTGCGTCAAGGTGTCAATATCGGCAACGCCATCGATATTTTTGATGGTTTTGGCAACGGCAACATCAGCGTCCTGTCTCAGTATCAAATTAATGTGCGAGGGTTGCGATTGCCGGTGTGCGTTATCCATGCTGCCCAATTGCAAGTCCATCATGCCCAGCAAGGTACCGATCACAAACAAGCCTATCGCAATGCTCGAGATTGCCAACGCGCTGCGGGATTTATGGCTAAATAAATCGGCGCTGACCTTTTGCCAGAGATTTAAATTAAACAACATACTGTTTACTTCGTGTTGGACAGGTACTGATCGTCATGAATGCGTCCGGCATGAATGGCGATGCGGCGCGAGGCGGATTGCGCGAGGTCTTCATTATGCGTCACGATCACCAGCGTTTTGCCTTGCTGCTGCAAGGCTGAAAACAGCGCGAACACCGCATCCGCAGTCGCAGAATCGAGGTTGCCGGTCGGTTCGTCGGCGACAATCAACGCCGGATCATTGGCCAGGGCTCGGGCAATGGCGGCGCGTTGCTGTTGTCCGCCCGATACTTGCCCCGGCAACTGTTTGGCTTGTTCGTCCAAGCCTACCAAGTTAAGCAAATAACGCGCCCGTTCCAGACGTTCCCGTTTGGGCAGTTTGCCGACAAAATCCATCGGCAGCAGGATATTTTGCAACAGGTTCAGCGAAGGCAATAATTGAAAAAACTGGAACACAATGCCGACATGGGCGCCGCGCCAAATCGACAATTGTTCTTCGCGCAAGCGGTGCAAGGCGCTGCCGTTGACCAGGACTTCTCCCCGGCAAGGACGATCGATGCCGGTCAACAGATTCAATAAAGTCGATTTGCCATTGCCGGAAGGGCCGACGATAGCGACAAATTCCCCCGAGCTAATGGTTAGAGAAATGTCATGTAACACCGGCTGCTTTAATTGCCCCAGGGTATAGGCTTTATGAACGTGGGTGAGTTGGATGATATTGGGCATGGCAAGAAGCGTTTATAATTGGCGTTATCCAAAAAAGAGGGTAGATTCTACCACGCACTGATTTTAACCGCTGACACACACAAATGACTCCTATACAACAACTTTGGCTGCTGCTCGGTAGCAGTTGGGCGATGCTGGAAATGGCTATCGTTTATAAAACCCGTTTGCCTTGCAACCGCCCAGACCGGCAAAAATACCGTTCGGAACAGTTGATTTGGCTCGTTGTTATTGCCTCGCTGATCTTGGCCTTGGGGGTTAAACAACTGCATTTGTTGGTGTTGCCGATGGCTTATCTCCCGCGTCAGGGTATTGCGCTGGGCTTATTGACTATCGGACTGGGCTTACGGTTTTATGCAGTTGCCAGTCTGGGACGTTTTTTCAGTACCACGGCAATAACGCAGTCTCGGCATGTTTTGATCGATCGAGGCCCTTATCATCTCATTCGTCATCCGGCTTATACCGGGTTGTTCATCAGTTTTTTTGCGGCGGGACTGGCAATGGGCGATCTATTGGCAATAGTGTTGCTGCTGGGCCCGCTGACTTATGTGTTAAATCAGCGCATTCTCGTTGAAGAACAGGGACTCATCGAGCATTTCGGCCAGGCCTATGGTGATTACTGTTATCGCACCAAGAAACTTATTCCCTGGCTTTATTAAGACTAAAGTCGTCTTAATAAAGCCAACTCCACCTATCAATCTTTAAGAAATCCTACCCATGTCTGAAAAAAAACATATTGTCATCATCGGTGCCGGGCCCGGCGGCCTGTGCGCAGGAATGCTATTGAGCCGACGCGGCTTTAACGTCACTATTTTCGATAAAAATGCCGAAGTCGGCGGACGCAATCGTCCCATTCGTCTGGGCAAATTCGTCTTCGATACCGGCCCTACCTTTTTGTTGATGAAACATGTACTCGATGAAATGTTCGAGTTATGCGGCAAAAACAGCGCCGATTATCTGGACTTCATCAAACTCGATCCGATGTATCGCTTGTTGTTTTCCGACCGCGCCGTCAATGTCTTTTCCGACCGCGATAAAATGCGCGCCGAATTGACCGGGGCCTTTGCTGAAGGCAGCGCAGGCTATGATTTTTATTTGCAGCAGGAAGGTAAACGCTTCGAAAAACTTTATCCTTGCATTAAGCGCGATTACAGCAGCCTGAAAGCCTTTTTTTCTCTGGACTTGCTGCGCGCTTTGCCCGGTCTTGCGCTTAATCACAGCGTCTTTTCCAATTTGGGCAAGTACTTTAACGAAGAGAAAATGCGCCTGGTATTTTCTTTCCAATCCAAATACTTAGGCATGTCGCCCTGGGATTGTCCGGCGCTATTTACCATGCTGTCTTATCTGGAGCATGAATACGGCATTTACCATGTCAAAGGCGGCCTGAATAAAATTGCCGCCGCGATGGCGAAAGTCATCACCGAGCAAGGTGGGCTTATTCATACCGACACCGCGGTTGAATCGCTGCTGATTAAAAACAAGGTAGTAACGGGCGTGCGTTTGCACGACGGCAGCGAGATTATCGCCGATGAAGTCATCGTCAATGCCGACTTTGCCTACGCGATGACCCATCTGGTCAAGCCGACTGAATTAAAGCAGTACAGCCCGGAGAAAGTCAAAAAGCTGGAGTATTCCTGCTCGACGTTTATGCTGTATCTGGGTTTGGACACCTGCTACGATTTGCCGCATCACAGCATCGCTTTTGCCGATGACTACAGCACCAACATCAGCAATATTTTCCATAACAAAATCCTGAGCAAAGATTTCTCGTTTTATGTGCAAAACGCCTGTGTCAGTGATGAAACTCTGGCGCCTGCCGGAAAATCAGCACTGTATGTGTTGGTGCCTATGCCCAATAACGACAGCCATATTGACTGGCAAACCGTCTGTGCTGACATGCGCGAGCAAGTGCTGGATACGCTGGAAACGCGGCTGAATTTAACCGGTATTCGCGAGCATATCGAATGCGAAAAAATCATCACCCCGCAGACCTGGGAAACTGACGAGCATGTATTCAAAGGCGCGACCTTCAGTTTATCGCATAAATTCAGCCAACTGTTGTACTGGCGGCCGCACAACCAGTTTCAGGAACTTGACCAGTGTTATCTGGTTGGCGGCGGCACGCATCCGGGCAGCGGCTTGCCGACGATTTATGAATCGGCGCATATTTCTGCGAAATTGATTTGCCGTAAGCATGGGGTCAGTTTTGGCTTGGCTTCATGACCGGTCAGCTAAGCGCTATCTCGGCGCTCAATGAACAGCGATTAAAAACCTATCCGATCAGCAGCCGCGCAGAGATCAGCGCGGCAATCGCCAGCGCCAGGCGCGTAGGTGCTATCTGGGCGCAAACCGATGTCAAACATCGCGTTAAACAATTGGCGCCATTAGAAAGCGTCATTCTGGCTGAGATTGACCACATCACCGACGTGATTATGGCCGCGACCGGCAAGGTAAAAACCGAAGTCCTGCTCGGTGAAATCTATCCGGTGCTGGCCCTGTTGCGCTATTACCAAAAAAATGCCGCACGCATTCTTGCTCCGTGTCCGGTGCAGACCCCGCCGCTGCTATTTCCACAAGCCAGCGCCGAGATTGAACGCCGCGCTTATGGCGTGGCGGCGATTATTTCACCGTGGAATTTTCCGTTTCAACTGACCTTAAGCCCGTTATTGACCGCGTTGATTAGCGGTAATGCCGGTATTGTTAAAATGTCCGAACTGAGCCTGCCGGTCGGCGAACTGATCATGCACTTACTGGCTCGTCTGGCTTTACCCGAGGGACTAGTGCAGCAGGTCATCGGCTTGGCGGCAGCCGGTGAACACTTAATCGATGCGCGACCCGATTTGGTTTTTTTTACCGGCGGGGCAAGCGCAGGTCGGGCGGTGATGGCAAGGGCCGCGCAACATCCGATACCGGTGATTCTGGAACTGGGCGGCAAGGATGCGATGCTGGTGTTCGCCGAGGCCAATCTGGAACGGGCGGCGAAAGCGGCCATGTATGGCGCGTTCAGCAATAGCGGGCAAGTCTGTGTATCGGTCGAACGCTGTTATGTTGAAGCCGGTTGTTACCTGGAATTTGTCGGCATGCTAAAAGACGCGGCGGCTAATGTCACCGTCGGTCATGACGCCATCGGCGATTTAGGCGGACTGACCACATTGAAGCAATTCGCCGTCATCGAAGCCCACTACCAGGATGCGCTGGCCAAAGGCGCGCAAGCCTCATCGCCGTTGCGTTTGCAAGGTCGTTATCTGCATCCGGTAGTGTTATGGAATGTGACCCATGACATGCGCATTATGCGTGAAGAAACGTTCGGGCCGCTGTTGCCGGTGATGGCGTTCGACTCGGAACAACACGCCGTAGACCTGGCTAACGACAGCGATTACGGCCTGAACGCCAGTGTTTGGAGCCGGGACATCAACAAAGCCGAACGCGTCGCCAGACAATTACAAGTCGGCAACTGGGCGGTCAATGATGTGATCAAAAATATCGGTCATGCCGGCTTGCCGTTCGGCGGCGTTAAAAACAGCGGTTTTGGCCGCTATCACGGCGCCGAAGGCTTGCGTCAATTTACCTATAGCGTCGCCGGATTGACCAGCCGCAGCAATCTAAACGACGAACCCAACTGGTTTCCGTATTCGGACAGCCGCTACCTTGAAATACGCGGCTTTATTGATTTCATGTTCGGCAGCGGTTTGTTATATCAAAGAATTACCAGAAATTGGCGGGCATTGCAGGCGTTTCGAGACTATGCATCGTTGAACTTGCGCCAACACTGGCATAATTTACTGATTTTGATCTTTAAAAAATCTATCGGCTGAGCTGGATAAACTCAGGCTTACGCTTTCTACAATGAGATGATTGAATGAACAACAACAATAAACCCCATGTCGTCGTTATCGGTGCCGGACTGGGCGGCCTGTCTGCCGCTATTTCACTGGCAACCGAAGGCTTTAGCGTCGATTTGCTGGAGAAAAACGACAAAGTCGGCGGCAAGCTGAATGTGCTGGAAAAAGACGGTTTTAGCTTTGATTTAGGCCCGTCGATCCTGACTATGCCGCATATTTTCCGCAAGCTGTTTGAACGTGCCGGTAAAAATATGGACGATTACGTCAGCATAGAAAGCGTCGAACCGCATTGGCGCAACTTCTTTGAAGATGGCAGCACCCTGGATTTAAGTTCAGACCCGGCGCGTATGAAGCAGCAGCTGGACCGGCTTGGCCCGAATACCGCCAAGGAGTTCGAGCAGTTTTTGGCCTATTCAAAAAGACTGTGCGAAGTGACCGAGGAAGGTTATTTTGCCCAAGGCCTGGATTCATTCTGGGAATTGCTCCGGCATTATGGCCCGGTAAAAAGTTTGCAGGAATTTGATGTATTCCGCTCTATGGATCAGGGTGTCAGGCGTTTTATCAAAGACCCGAAGCTGGTCGAGGTGCTGAATTACTTTATTAAATACGTGGGTTCTTCGCCGTATGATGCGCCGGCATTAATGAATTTACTGCCGTATATCCAGTTCGGTTATGGCCTGTGGTACGTCAAAGGCGGCATGTACGGCATGGCGCAAGGTTTGCAAAAGCTGGCGCTTGAGTTGGGGGTGACTATCCGGGTTAATGCCGAAGTCGCGGAAATCCAGCATCATGCCGGACGCGCGACTGCGGTACGCTTGGCCGATGATAGCGTGATTGCTGCCGATATTATCGTCTCTAATATGGAACTGATACCCGCGTATCAAAAGCTTTTTACCGATCAGGATAAAGAAATCCGGCGGCTAGAAAAATTTGCGCCGAGTTGTTCGGGACTGGTGTTGCATCTGGGTGTCGATAAAATTTACCCGCAACTGGCGCATCATAATTTCTTTTATTCCGCTCATCCGCGCGAACATTTCAAGGCGATATTCCATGACCATCGCTTATCCGAAGACCCGACTATTTATCTGGTCGCTCCGTGCAAATCCGACCCTGAGCAAGCGCCTGCCGGTTGCGAAATTATTAAAATTTTGCCGCATATTCCGCATCTTGATCCTGAGCATCCGCTACAGCCGGAAGATTACGCGGCGATGCGCGAGCGGGTGTTGCTTAAACTGGAACGGATGGGTTTGACCGATTTACGCAAACATATCGTCTGTGAAGAAACCTGGACGCCGGTTGATATACAACAGCGCTATTATTCCAATCAAGGTTCTATTTACGGCGTTGTTGCCGACCGGTTTAAGAATCTAGGCTTTAAAAATGCCCAGCGCAGCAAGGTATTAAAAAACCTGTATTTTGTCGGCGGCAGTGTCAATCCAGGCGGCGGCATGCCGATGGTGACCTTATCCGGGCAGTTAGTGCGGGATAAAATCCTGGCTGATCTGGGCAAAGAGTGAAAAAATAGCTTTCGTCTTTTGCCTTGCACCTATAGATCAAAAAGCTCCTTACATCCTCGCCGGGTTTTGCGCTACAGTCGGAAAATGGTAGTCCTTCGGAATGACGGTGATGCCGGATTCCGAGACAGTGAAGCGGACTGCATCGGCGGTGGCGTCAAAGCCAATCCGCTCGCCAGGCGGTATCTGCACGTTTTTGTCGACGATGCAGCGTTTCAACTGCGCACCCGTTCCGACATGTACCCCGTCAAATAAGATCGAATCTTCGACTACGGCAGTTTCATCGACCTGGACTTGGGAGAACAGGATCGAATGCCTGACCGTACCGCCGGAGACAACCGTCCCGCTGCCGAGTAGAGAATTGAGCAGTTGCCCTTCGTGTCCGAGAGCTCCGGGGGCCATCCGAGCCGGCGGGTTTTGTCCATGGTAGGTACGGATGGGCCAGTCGGACTGATACAGGTTCAGCGGCGGAACCTGAGCGAGTAGATCCATGTTGGCGGCGTAATACGAATCTATCGTACCGACATCGCGCCAGTATTGATCCGGGGTGACGCGTCCCGTTTTTCCGCCGAACCGGTACGCGCATACACAATGTGTTTCGATCAGACGTGGAATGATGTCCTTGCCGAAATCATGGCTTGATGCGGCGAAATCGGAGTCAGCTTGCAATTCACGACTGATCAGATCCATGTTGAAAATGTAAATACCCATTGATGCCAGTGCATGGAGTGGTTCGTCCGGCATGGGCTTTGGATTTTTCGGCTTTTCGTGGAACTCGCGAATTCGATAGGCATCATCCACTGACATGATACCAAAAGAGCTGGCACTGGCGAGCGGCACCGGCATGCAGGCAATCGTCAGCTCCGCTCCCTGGTCACGGTGAAACTGGAGCATGGCGGCATAATCCATCCGATAGATATGGTCTCCCGACAAAATCAGCACGGTGTTGGCATTGCTGCGCTCAAGCAGGTACAGATTTTGGCGGATGGCATCGGCTGTGCCGGAATACCAGGATTCGCCGGTTCGCATCTGTGGCGGCACCGGTGTGATGTATTCGGAGATTTCCGGGTTGAAGATGGACCAGCCATCGCGCAGATGCTTTTGCAATGAGTGCGACTTATATTGAGTCAGCACCAGCACACGTCGCAATCCGGAGTGGAGACAGTTGGTCAGCGTAAAGTCGATGATTCGGTAATTACCGCCGAATGGCACCGCCGGCTTGGCCCGGTCGGCCGTCAGTGGATGCAGCCGCGAACCTACACCGCCGGCAAGAATGATAGTTATGGTTTTATCGAGCATCAGTCACCTCGTCAATTCGATTGATAAGCATCAGGCTTTCCTGCTGGATTGAGGCAGCCCAGCCCAGTCGATTCATTTACCGCGACAATAAAGAATCAGCATTATTTATGCCAATAGTTGAGTGTGAAACTCGGTTATTGCTAGCCCATGGCGGCCATGCTCTTGTAACAATGACTCAACAATCGCAAGCCTGGATATTCTGAAAAATTGAACCAAAATAGTATTTTCGACTGTCACGCCGCACTAGAGCAGTGCAGAGTGACGCTAGCAGCGCAGGGTTTCGCGTCAGCAAACCGCCAAAAAACCGGAATGACACCCCTAAAAAAACCACCCAACCCGATGAAAGATTGGATGGTTTATGTGGGCGCGATTTGACAGGTTATGCGTTGTGCCCGTGGGCAGAAAAACGTTGCCCACCGTTATATCTACATGACTTTTATTGATCGGGAATATCAGCAGACCGATCTTTATCTGTTGAAATCGCTGCACTGGGAAACCAATGTTTTGTCCGCTTGCAAAAACCCACCAAAGCCAGCATTAAAGGCACTTCGATCAATACGCCAACAACCGTTGCCAGCGCAGCGCCCGACGACAAACCGAACAGCATCACGGCCGTCGCAATCGCGACTTCAAAATGATTGGACGCGCCGATCAGCGCCGAAGGCGCGGCATTTTCATAGGAAAATCCCCAGAATTTGGCGGCTACATAGGTCATCGTAAAGATCAATACGGTCTGTATCGCCAGCGGTATCGCAATCCAAAGAATAGTGAGAGGATTGGCGGTGATCACGTCGCCCTTAAATGAAAACAGCAATATCAGCGTCAGCAATAACGCGATAATCGTAAGCGGGGTCAGCAGATGCAAAAATTTCTGTTCGAACCAAATCAGTCCTTTATGGGCGACGATCCATTTCCGTGAATAATAGCCAGCAAATAACGGCAACGCGACATAGATGCCAATGGACAATAACAAGGCTTCCCAAGGTACCGGCAATTGCCCAACGCCAAGCAAAAAGCCGCCGATCAAGCCGTACAAAAACAGCATCGCCAACGAATTGATCGCGACCATGACCAGGGTATGGCCGGCATTGCCTCCAGCCATATAGCCCCAGACCAGCACCATCGCGGTACAAGGCGCCACGCCCAACAGGATACAACCGGCCAGATAACTGCGCCATAAAGGCACCTCCAGCATTTTGACGCCTTCGTGCATGACTACCGTGCCGGAGCCATAGCCGCTACCGAGCGGCAAATCCAGACCGAACGGCATTTTGACCAGATCGACCGCATCGATGCCGATCAATTGCTGGAACAGCACACCTAAAAAAAGATAAGCGATGCCGTACATCGTAAAGGGCTTGATGGCCCAATTGACAATCAAGGTCAGCGTCACCGGTTTAATGCTTTTACCGGCCTTGACGACCTCGGCGAAATCAATCTTTACCATGATCGGGTACATCATGAAGAACAGGCAGACGGCGATCGGGATCGATACCACCGGAGCGCCGTTGACATCGATACTCATGCCGTCGAGCGTCCTGGCAAATTGCGGCGCATAAGCCCCGAGCAGAATGCCAATGACGATACACAAGCCCACCCACAGCGTCAGATAACGCTCAAAATAGCCCATATCACGTTTTGTTGCAGTCATGCTGTCCTCGCTGGCTTAAGCCGTCAATGTGCCGATGGCGTTGAGTTCGGCGGTCAACTCTTCGTGTGGTATCGTTTCCAGTGGCAGGGCCAGCATTGCGTTAATGCGTAGTTCCAATGTCCGGTAGGTCTGTTCAAACGCGGCCATTTTTTCTTCCTCGCTGCCTTCCACATGCCCCGGATCCGATACGCCCCAATGCGCCCGAACGGCTTTGGTCAAATAAACCGGGCAGGTTTCACCGGCGGCATTGTCGCAGACAGTAATGACGATATCCATCGGCTGGTCTGCAAATGCCTCCCAGGACTGGCTTTGATAACCGTCCGTCGGCAAACCATGGCGTTTCAAGGTGGCTAATGCGCCTTGGTTGATTCTGCCGATCGGATGGCTGCCGGCCGAAAAGGCTTGGATACGGCCTTGGCCCAGATGGTTGAATAAGGCTTCCCCTATCACACTGCGGCAGGAGTTGCCGGTACAAATCACAAACACATTTAACATCATGGATTCCTTGGTCATTGGAGGTTTTTTAGGATCATCTTGATTTCTTCAGGCGACGAGGTTTTGCCGGACAGCACCACGGTATCGTTAATGGCAAGCGCAGGCGTCATCATCACGCCCATGTCGGTTATTTTGCCGATATCGGTAATTTTCTCGATTTCGTAGTCTATGCCCAGCTCCTTGGCAGCGGCTTCGGCATGTGCGGAGAGCAATACACATTTTTTACAACCCATACCTAATATCTGTAATTTTTTCATCTTAAACCCCCATCATAGAGCCATAAATCATACCGGTGATCGTGGCCATTATGACCACCAGCAGTACATAAACAAAAGTTTTGGTATTGCCCATAATTGTCCTCAGCACCAACATACTGGGTAAGGACAGAGCGGGACCCGCCAGCAGTAAAGCCAAAGCGGGACCCTGACCCATGCCGCTACCGAGCAAGCCCTGCAAAATAGGCACTTCGGTGAGTGTGGCAAAATACATGAAAGCGCCGGAGATCGATGCGAAGAAATTAGCGGAAAAGGAATTGCCGCCCACCATTTGCGTGATCCACTCTGACGGTATCAAAGCTTCGTGACCGGGACGACCCAGCAGGAACCCTGCAATTAAAACACCGATCAACAATAACGGCAGAATCAGTTTGGCAAACTCCCAGCTAGCGGAAAACCAGTCACTCGCTTCATCAGGCGCTGAAGAAGTCAGCACTGCAAAACCGATCACGGCGGCGGCAAAGGCGGCTAGTGGTTGCTCAGGAAATAAAAATGCCAACAGCGCAACAGCAATAGCGACCGCTGCAACTGAGAGTGCTTTTAAGTTGAACCAGAGAACCAGCAGAACGGCAAAGATTAAGCCAAACAACCCGGTTATCCACCATTTGCCTGCATAAAGCGCATACCAGATTCCGCTGGTTTCGAGCGGTTTACCCCAGTTGACGAACACCAAAATGGCGACCATCACGAAGAAAAACAGGCTATTTTGCCACAGAGGACGGTTCACTTTTTCCTCGGGCAAGATAAATTGAGCCGCAGCAACCGCTTTAGCCTGTTCTTCCTTGCGAAAAATCAAACTCATTAATAGCCCAATCACCACGCTGAATAAAACCGCGCCGATAGCACGGGCGATACCCAGCTCCGGCCCCAGCACTTTGGCAGTCAGCACGATGGCCAGCACGTTAATCGCAGGCCCCGAGTAAAGAAAAGCAATCGCAGGTCCAAGTCCCGCGCCGCGTTTATAGATACCGGCAAATAGCGGCAATACGGTACACGAACAGACTGCCAAGATGGTGCCGGAAACCGATGCCACACCATAAGCCAGCAGCTTATTGGCGTTGACGCCCAGGTACTTCATCACCGCTGCCTGACTGATAAACACCGAAATGGCGCCCGCAATAATGAAGGCCGGTATCAGACAGAGTAAAACATGTTCCTGCGCATACCAGCGCACCAGATATAAGGCTTCCCAGAATGAATCAATCAGCCGTTGCGACTGCTGTAAATATTCCACCGGCAGATAAAAACAGACGATAAACACCGCCGTTATCAGGGCAAGCGATTTCCACTCGGTTTTCCAGAATGTATTCATGTGATTACCTTAAAGGCTGCAGCGTCTATTTACCCGCCGCAGCACGATGAAGTTGTCTTCTCGGCTGTAGGACAGCAGGCCGTTGTTGTCTCCTCGGCAGGACGGCAGGCAAACGGATTTTCGCCGTCGGACGGGGCTTTTTTATCGTTAAATGTGGGCACTTCGGTCAACGAATGAAACGACTCCCAGGCAATGCCTTGCGGATCGGTAATCCAGTATTTATCGGAACGCATATAGCAGCAAGCCGCCTGTTCCTGAGTTTCGATAGGCTGTTGCGTGGCGTCCAGTCGCTGTTTGATCGTCTGCAATTCCTGATCGTTCTCCGCTTGAATGCCCAGGTGATCAAGGCCCAGCTTGGCGCTACGATTGGAAATCGCAAAATTCACTCGTGGATCGTCCAGCATCCATTTTGCATAATCGTCATGCTGTACGGTAGGTTCGCAGCCGAACAGCGTACTGTAAAAATGAATGTTCTGTTCGAGGTTTTCTACCGCAAGGTGAATGTGAAGTCTTTTCATGTTAATACCTATAAAGTGATATACGAATAAGTGAATATATTGGCTATAAAAAATTAGCCACAAGCGGCCATTTCAGGCCGGTTTTCCATGTGATGCAAACGTTCCAAATCGTTTTGAAACTGGCCGGTTATTTCAATAGCCGTTAAGGCGTTTACCAGTATCGGAAAGGCCCAGTCAGGCAGTTTCGGGTTGATCTGATAGAAAACCCATTGACCCTCACGACTGTCCAGCAATAAACCGCATTGACGTAGCAGCGCTAAATGTCTGGAAATTTTAGGCTGAGACAAATCCAGCGCCGCCGTTAATTCGCAGACACAAAGCTTACCCTGCTTCTGCAGTAACGCAACGCAACGCAGGCGCGTTTCATCGGACAAACATTTAAAAAATTGAGCCGGAGACATTATTGTTAACTCGGTTATAAACATATGGATAATCATATATAAAAACAGTTAACTATTCAATTTTTTCCAGTCGCCCTGATTTCGCTAATCGGATTGGTGCGCCTAAGTCGGCGCGGATTTTAGCTGGATGCTTATACTTTTGCCGTGGCTATTCCTTGCCATCAGGTCATCGGAAATAACGGCGCTTTGTCTGGACAAAGATCGGTGAAGTTGGGGCAGCCTGGATTAACAGGCAAGATCATTTGTCATAATCTTAAGTGCCTCGTGTTTTCTTAGGTTGGCGAGATCGCCAGGCAAAAAAAAGCGCCCTAGTCGAGAAAATAGGACGCCAAAAGGACCAGCTCAGGAGAGCAACAATAAAATGATATACCTATAAAATATAAAGCATTAACAGTGCCAACAATTAATATTCTTATTTTTCAATGACTTGGTGTTTTTTAGTTGCTTTTATAGTGAATACTTGCACCAAAGATATGCATTGATACGATTTGAATGTACTAACGTAGTGCATTTTCTACAGGTTTTGTCAGATATAGGCCTCTGATGCTTGCGGGTTGACAATATTCACCTCAAACCGCATCATCAATTAATGTTATCTACCGACTATTTTAAACCATGAGCAATGACAACCTGCAAATTCGCCGTATCGCCATCGATACTTATCATGAAAACGTCGCTTATCTGCATCGCGAATGCGGCATTTACCGGGCTGAAGGTTTTCAGGCGCTGTCTAAAATACAGGTGAGCAATAACGGCTCCAAGGTACTCGCCGTCCTTAACGTAGTCGATGATAGTTCCATCGTGCAGCCGGGTGAATTGGGGCTGTCAGAGCAGGCCTTCGCGCAGCTTAATGTTGCTGAAGGCTCTCTGGTCACCGTCAATCATGCGGAAGCGCCCAAGTCCATGGATGCGGTGCGCCGCAAAATCAACGGCGAACGCCTCGATCAGGATGACTTCAACAATATAACCAACGATATTGTTGAAGCCCGTTATTCAAAAATGGAAATGGCGGCATTCCTGGTCGCGACCGGGCAAAACAATCTGGATCGCGATGAACTGTTTTTCCTTACCCGCGCGATGTTGCAATCCGGCGACACCATGAACTGGCATGAATCGCTGGTTGCCGATAAGCATTGCATCGGCGGCATCCCCGGCAATCGCACCTCGATGCTGGTCGTGCCTATTGTTGCCGCGCACGGCATGTTGATACCGAAAACCTCCAGCCGCGCGATCACCTCACCGGCAGGTACGGCCGATACCATGGAAGTCCTGGCAGAGGTCAACCTGACGCCGGACCAGCTGCACGACATCGTGCGCCAGGAGCGCGGCTGTCTGGCCTGGGGTGGCACGGCCAGACTCGCGCCGGTCGATGATATGCTGATTTCTGTTGAACGTCCGTTGGGCATCGATTCACAGGGGCAAATGGTGGCGTCGATTCTGTCCAAAAAACTGGCCGCCGGTTCCACGCATTTGCTTATCGATATTCCGGTCGGCCCCACCGCCAAGGTACGGCACATGAATCAGGCTCTGGCCTTGCGCAAGCTGTTTGAATTTGTCGGCGACCGACTCAATATTCATCTGGAAGTGATGATTACCGATGGACGCCAACCAATAGGTCGGGGCATAGGCCCGATATTGGAAGCTCGGGACATTATGCAGGTGTTGCAAAATGATCCTGATGCGCCGTTCGATTTACGCCAGAAGTCCTTGCAGCTGGCCGGCAGGATCATTGAATTCGATCCCGATGTGCGCGGCGGCCAAGGCTACGCGATTGCCAGAGACATACTCGAATCAGGCCGGGCCGGTGCCAAAATGAATGCCCTGATTCAGGCACAGGGTGCAAAAACGATAGACCTGCACCCCGGTAGCCTTTGTCATGAGGTTGTTGCCTGCTGCGACGGTGTAGTCACCAGTATCGACAACTTTCAAATGGCAAAAATCGCCCGACTTGCCGGTGCACCGATGATGAAAAAAGCAGGCGTCGATTTGCTAAAGAAGTTGGGCAGTCCGGTAAAGGAGGGTGAATCCTTATATCGTATTTATGCGGAGTTTCCGGCCGACTTTAAATTCGCCCAGGATTTAACCGCTCACAATAATGGCTACACGATAGGCAGCGAAGAACAAATCATTAAGTCGCTGATTGCCTTTTAATCAGGAACAATCCTATGATGATACTCGCCTTCCCAGACTATTTAAGCCAGGCACAACGTCTGGCCGACTATCTTAATGTGCCGCTAACCAAAGTCGCCCTGCATCATTTTCCAGACGGCGAAAGCTTGATCCGCCTGCCGCCGTCATTACCTGAACACCTGATTGTCTGCCGCAGCCTTAATCAGCCCAACGACAAGCTGATCGAGTTGTTACTGTGCGCTACCACCGCACGGGAATTAGGCGCTAAACGCCTGACGTTGGTTGCCCCGTATTTAAGTTATATGCGCCAGGACATCGCCAATCAGCCCGGCGAAGCGGTTAGCCAGCGCATCATCGGCAAACTGCTTGCAGAGCTGTTTGACGATGTGCTGACTGTCGATCCGCATTTGCACCGTATCTCTTCATTAACTCAGGCGATTCCGATAAAAAACGCGATCAGTCTTACCGCCGCCGATGAAATCGGAACTTTTTTAAAGGAACAATTCGACCATGCCGTACTGTTAGGACCAGACAGCGAATCGAAACAATGGGTCGGGGCTATCGCAGACAACATCGGTTTCGATTACGCGATTGCCAATAAAAATCGGCTCGGCGATAAACAGATTGAAATGACCTTGCCGGATAGCGATTACAGCAAGCAAGCCGTGGTCATCATCGACGACATGGCCAGCACCGGCAGGACGCTCGCCAAAGCAGCCGAACTGCTGCAAGCCGCAGGTTGTAAAGATATTTACGCTGTTGTCACTCATGCGCTGTTTTGCGACGATGCCTACGCCCATATCCTTAAATCCGGCGTCAAAACCATCTGGAGCACCGACAGCATCGACCATCCGAGTTCCTGCATCAGCTTAGACAGATTGCTAGCCGACGCAATTAAGGCAATTACCTGATAAAGCGTTGACAGACACCAGGTCAGTTAATAGACTGGGCTTTTTTTACAGCAATGATAGCCAGCAAGCTTGCAGACCATTGTTCATCGATTTAACAACTTTAAAGAGGATTTCATTTATGCGTATAAAAAACGGGCTAATTGCCACCTTATGCCTTGTATCTCCGTCGCTTTATGCGCATACCGGCGGCCATATCGACCACAGCTTAATCAGCGGTTTACTGCATCCTTTAACCGGTATCGACCACTTGTTGGTCTTAATGGCGGTGGGCTGGATTGCGGCTAAACAGGGCGGCAAAGCGGTGCTTACCTTTCCGGCTATTTTTCTGGCATTGATGGCGTCTGGAGCATTGTTTAATGTTTATGCGGTACAAATACCGTTTGTTGAAGCATTCATCGCTTTATCGTTGGTGGCCTTTGGCTTGTTGGTTACTATCAACCAAAAACAACGCGCTAAGATACTCTTTTTGGGCGTATCGTTTTTTGCCGTTTTCCACGGCTATGCCCATGCCGCAGAAATTCCAACCGATTCCAGCGCCTTGATGTATTTTTCTTCGTTAATGCTGATGAGTCTGGTTATTTGCCTGAGCGGCGGCTTATTAGGTCTAAGCACAGGCAAGCGTATGAACTACCTGTTTTCATTAGCCTGCTTAAGCAGCGGCTTGTATTATTTAGCCGCTGTTTAGTCAGTCTTCGAGGCAGAAAACAGGAACATTCTGACGGGGTATTTTGCCCCGTCCGGCTTAGGAATATAATTTATTCGCGCTATAGGAACCCAACCATAACTATTTTCGGCTTAACTTAAAAGTAATGCCACCACCTTTAGGCAACTCGCCATAAATAAACCCCAATTGGCATCTCCTTAAATTTACCCTATACCCATCCAAATACATATTTACTCCAATGATGCCTGCTGGCGGAAGCATAGAGAATGAATAGTCTCGGGATATTTAGCAAAAATATTTCATGCTTGGCAGCATACCGCTACAATTTCATTATAGTTTTCAAAACACCGATTCGAGAAGTCTGTACGCCGTAATTGCTGCCAAATTTGTTCGACTGGATTGAGTTCTGGCAAATAATGGGGACAGTGGCATCAGGCTGCATAGCTCCAGTATTCGCTTTTGGCATGATCAAGCCTGCGGTTTTTCTATTCTTAACCTGAGTTCGGGATAAGAAAAGTTGGCAGCCTTTATAAAAAACTGAAAAAATATAAACGACCAAGACTATATTTTTCAAAAGGCTGCCGAGTGATGATTTTAACGCGATTATTTTGTGATGTGGACGATTTTTGTCAGACGTTTATTCCAGAATGGGAAAAAACGTTAATAGAAACGGGTGAAAGAAAAAGAAAAAAACAACAACGCTGTATTAGCTGTAGCGAAATCATCACGCTTATTGTTTACTATCATCAGACAGGTTACCAAACATTTAAATGGTTTTATCAACGCTATTTGCTTAAACATTTAATAAAATATTTTCCTAAGTTACCGAGTTATAACCGTTTTATCGAATTGATACGGGATATTCTGGTTCCCTTAACTGCCTTTATGCAATCGCGATGCGGTCAAAGTAAGGGCATTGCCTTTGTCGATTCAACACCACTGTGTGTTTGTAAAAACATTCGGATTCCACGCCATAAAACCTTCAAACAGGAAGCCCAACGCGGCAAATCTTCTACCGGTTGGTTCTATGGCTTTAAATTACATATCATTGCTGATGATTGCGGCGAAATCTTGTCCTTTTCGATTACTAAAGGCAACGTTGATGATCGGAAACCGGTACCAAAACTGGCTAAAAATTTGATTGGTAAGCTTTTTGGCGATAGGGGCTATATTTCTAAAAAACTCACTGAACTATTGGCAACTGATGACGTTGAGTTAATTACAACACTCAAAAAGAATATGAAACCTAAAGTTATCGCCGCTTTTGATGCACTTTTACTGAGAAAACGCAGTATTATTGAAACTATCAATGATCAACTCAAAAACATTTTTCAGCTTGAGCACTCCAGGCATCGTTCCCTGACAAATTATATGATCAATATTGTCGCCTGTTTAGTCGCTTATTCTTACCAAGATAAAAAGCCTGCACTCAATTTACGAAGAGAGGATTTGTTACCATTATTATGATTCCTTATCCCGAACTCAGGTTAAATAAAGCACTGAAGGATATTGTTTTTTAATTGGGATGGTTTCCCGCTACAGTCATTCGGTGAAAGTGGCTTTACCATATTCAGGGGCTTCGCCGATATAGATACCGTACTGACAGTTAGTTGCCCATAGCCTCATATAACGAAATCACACCTGATGCTTCAAATTCATCAAAAAAAAACCCCCGCTACCTATTGGTAGCGGGGGTCTTTTCAATTCCTTAGCTGATAATCGAAATTATTAGCTAATTATTTCATTAAATGAAAGATGGAATTAATGGAGCGTCTACAGTAACCATTTGACGGTCGCCAGCTTCATCAAAGAAGAATAACAAACCAGCAAAACGGCTGTCTGGATCATAGATCAAGTCAGCTAAACGGTAAACTTCCCAAGCAGCGTCAGAAGCAGTAACTTGCACAGTTCTTGTAGTACCTGGAGCGATTGGGCTGTTATCACTAACAGTCAAACCTTCTTCAGCCAACAAGTCATCTGGATAGCCTGTTTCATCTTCATGTACAGCAGGATCTAAGAAACGAACACCAGCAGTATTAAACTCACCCAAACGCACTGCTGAATCACCATTGTTAGTGATAGTCAGTGTCATTTGCATAGCACGACCTGGCACACGATAAGTTGCATCTTCAACTTTAACGTTAACAGTTCTTGCAGGCATTTCAAGAGTCTTCATGCCACGAATCAAACCAGCTTGCAATGGAGTTGTTACTGGATAGGCTGCATTTGTGCTGCTCATACCAAAAGCAATAACACCAATAGTAGCAACAGCAAAACCCATAGCAACTTTTCTATCAGTAGCACTGATCAAAGAGTCTGCTTTACCAGCTTCAATTGCAAGGAAACGAGGAACGAATACAGGTTTACGAATCCAGTATGCCAACCAAGCCAAACCTAATGCGTACCAGAAAGCATGCCAGAAGTAAACGTTACCCAAGTTATATGTTTCTAGGTCGATAGTATCGCCTAACAACGTAGTAACTGGATTAACGAATGATCCCATAGAACCAGTAACGGTTACCCATTTACCTGGACCGATGATTGGACCACCACCTTGAACGTTCATCATAGTGTGAATGTGCCAATCGCCTGGACGACGTGCTTTCAACAATACTTTAAACTCATAAGTTTCACCCAGTTCAAGAGAAACAGAACGAGGAACTAATTGACCACCGATCCATGAACCTTGACGAATAAAAACAGGTCCTGGAATACCAATGTTCAAGAAAGACACTTCTGGTTTATCAACAGTTTCAGGCCATCCCGCGAAAACGTGGAATTTACCAGAAATTGTCATAGTATCATTTACAGGCACAGTATCTTTTGACCAGTTCAGGTCAAACCAGTGAATTGTACGCATACGCATAAATGCAGCTTGCGACTTTTCACCATGAGCAGATGCAGTTGGTGTGTAAAACATCGCTGCTGTAACAGTTACCAGCAGTGCGACAAAGGATAATTTAGCAACCTTGTCTTTAATTAATTTCATATATCCTCCTCTATAATAGAGAATCTATAGTTTTCAGAGTATCTGATGTCAACAGCATAAATTGCATTGGTAACATCAGTCTTTTTGTGTGTTTTCCTACAACCGAGTGCTTACGCGCTCTGGGTGAATGAAGTACCACCGAACCATTTACCAAAGAAATGCCACAAGAAGTAAATCAAAATACTCACGAAAGCTGAGAAGAACGCTGATACTGGAGCAACGTCTTTACCGAAAGTTCTTAATGTACCTTTTTCAACCATTCTGATGTACTCAGGTGTACCAGTTCTTACGTAGTGGTAACCTTGTAAATCAGCTAGTGTCATCATCATGCCATTATATTCAACAGGAACATGTAATGGAGCAATGATTGGCCAGTTGCCAGGGTAGAATAAAAGACCCCAAGCCATACCACCCAGTACTGCTGTTACTGTCATACTGCCTGACAGCATCAACACAGCGTCAAGTACAATAGCACCTGGCATCAGGTTTGAAGGGAAGCAGAAGTTTACTGGGAAATAAGTCCAACCCCAGAAATTCAAATATCTGTTAACCCACTCACCTAAGAGCAGACCTAAGATACAAAGTACCGCACCGAAAGGCAAACGGTAACGCCACCACAACACAGCTTGAACAGCCGCAGGGAAAGTGATTGAAACGATTGGCGCTACGGTTACCCATAGACGTCTATCTTTCCAGTCAGTCCAGAAATCCCAGTCACCACCGGTTAACATGTAGTGAATGTGATAACCACCAAGTACAACGAAGAACAATGTAAACAGAATTAGCCAGTCGAACGTACGTGAAACTTTTACGGCTTCAGCGCGTGAACGTACAGCTGATTGAGATGCGCTCATTAGCTTACCTCCTAAAGGATTTAAATTATTTTTATTAATGACTATCTTCAGCCTTAGCTGTTTCGCCCTGAAAAAAAACGAAACAGCCGGAGGGAGATAGTAATTACAGCCAAAGACTTATATTAAGCTAAGTCTTTTTTCAGAAGTTTAGCAATCGCTGCAACTTCTGTGTTCACAACACCCATTACACCTAAAGCTGCCCATCCGAAGAATACGAAGCCATAATGTAAAGGAGCAACAAACAACTCTTCCATAAACCAGAAAGTATGACCCCATTCATTCAGACCAACATTTGGCAGAATCATGAAAGGACCAAGTACTGCAACCATATATTGAAGATGCAGACCTTGCTGATAAGTAGGAAGTCTTGTTTTTGCATATAAGAAACAAGCACCACCAGTAATGATGTATATAGGATAGCTCAAGTAGAATTCGATGATGTGACTTGGTGTAAAGTCAGTATCACGAACGATAGTTTGATGCCATGTTCCATCTTGCTCTGTAAAGTAGCTAGCGCCGTAATAAATAGCGATGCCATACATTACCAACCAAGTCCAATGAGTCATGTGTCTTCTTAACTCTTCTCTTGGTGTGATTGACATTACTTTACGATCACGGCTTTTCCACAAGTAACCCCACAAAAGACCTGCGGTTATTACTTCCAAAACAAACTCGATATAAAGAAAGTTCATCCAATATGTTTCGAATTCAGGTGCAAATGAATCTAGACCAGCTGACCAGCCATAGACTCCTTCATACCAACGAACCCAACCATAGAACACTACATACAGCGTTGCTCCAAGGAACATATTTCTTTTATTTAAAAGCGGTGCTTCCGCAGCATCAGCTCTCACTGATTCAGTTGTAGCTGCCATTTCTACCTCCTAAAATTATAAAATCCCCAGCTGGTTATGGCCAAGGGCTATAGTTACAACTCCATTTTCTCACCCGTACTTAAAAAACTTAAGTATCAAGCAACACCAAGTCAATTTAGTGAGCTGTCAGTCTACCAGTTCGATTAGCCTTGTCAAGTCAAAAACTAGCACTCAATACATTTCCTTGAACCTAAGCCTTACCTGCTAAATTCCTATACACTTAAGACACTGATTCCTGTTAAAATTAATATTAATTAATCCAACTTAGCTAACTTAATCCCATGAAGAAATACTCCATCTTAATTTTTATCGTCAGCTTGGTAGCTCTAATTTTATTTCAACATAAAGTCATCATGCCTTTCGTTTACAAGGTAATTCAATCCGATTTATTCCTTGTTGACAGTAAAGATCAAGGAAGCCAATTACCCATATCCACTCCGCTATCAGAGATCGCTTTTATGCATTGTAATAATTATATCAAGTCTAAGCTTGGATCCGATGTATCGGTAAGTTTTGCCGATAAGCCTCTTAATGCATGGAGTCTAGGAAACTACCAATATGTTATTAACGCCGAGATTGATATCACTAGCACCACTGCAAGCACAATCACTAAAAAATATGCCTGCCGCATTAACTATAAAAACGGCGACAACGACGAAGGCTCTCTTGATTTTGCCAACTGGTCCATTGAAGGATTGTCTGGCCTGGATTCTATTTAGGAAAACATAGCGAAGCGACCTTAACTGCCTAACAATTTAGGCTGCATCGTCCAAAAGCAAGCACTCATAAAACAAAAAGCCAGTACAACATGTTGTACTGGCTTTTTGTTTTATGAGTGCTGTGCAAAATAAAAACGCCTAACGCATTTTTTTACTTACTCACGCAACCCCCATTTTATTCGCTATATTTTTTACGCTTAACTAACGTTCTTGTGGTTATGCCGGGATCAACTATCCAAGCAAAAAACCACAAAAATTTATTTTCCGTATCTTTTACGAAATTTATCAACACGACCCGCCGTATCAACAACACGCTGTTTTCCTGTATAAAAAGGATGGCATGCAGAACAAACCTCAACCTGCAAATCCTTACCCAATACAGAACCTGTCTCAAATTTATTACCGCAACCGCAGGTCACAGTAATTTGCTTATATTCTGGATGAATTTCTGGTTTCATATCACTTTCACATTACCCGAAACGGGCTACATACTTTATTAAAGAACCCCGTATAATACGTATTTCATTAAAAGTTCGCAACTCAATTTATATTTGTGCGCATTATTACTTTAAATACAAAGGCCATCCGCTCCGTAGAACGCAAAGATTTCTTCACTTGGATGCAGCAACAAAATGCCGGCATTATTTGCATACAAGACACAAAAGTTCAACTGCATCAACTTAGTTTTGATCCCTTTAGTCTTACGAACTATTACTGTTTTTTACCATGACGCAGAAAAAAGACTATAGCGAAGTAGCGTTATATTGCAAAAACATTAGCGGCATAGGCTGACAATATGTTGAATCCGCCTTGGGCAAAAAACGTCAGTTGGCGCATTGCTTACCAGATAATCAGCAAGACAAATAACAGCAGTATCCAATCTACAAAGATGAGCGTTTTCCCGATCACGCTCCGCTTATTCTGGATTATAACTATTTGTTTTAATCCGACCTTGATAGCGCATCAATAAAAGCACCAGCACTATTGCCGGCAATCCAACTGTTGACGCATAAATAAAAAAAACAGTGTAGCCGTAACTATCTACAACCACCCCGGAAAACCCCCCCAATAACTGAGCAGGTAAAGTCATCAACGAACTGAATAGCGCATATTGCGTTGCAGTGTACGCAGTACTGGTTAAACTGGACAGATAGGCAATGAATACTGATGTCGCAATACCACCACTTAAATTATCTGCGCTTATAACGCCGGACAGCAATACAAGACTGGGTTCACTGACTGCCAAAACGGCAAATAGCAGATTGGTACCCGCCACCATTACCGCCCCAAGCAGTAGAGGACGCATAATTCCGTACCTAACAACCAGCACCCCACCGACTACTGCACCAACAATAGTCATAAAAAAGCCAAAGATCTTGCTAATATCGGCAATATCTTTTTTACTAAATCCCAAATCAAGATAAAATGGATTCGCCATAACTCCCATGGTGATGTCGCTCATTTTATAAACGGCAATAAGCATCAAAATCAATAAACCAACTTTACCATTGCGATTAAAAAACTCCACAAACGGACTCAACACTGCGACCATAAAGCCCGTGAAAAATCGTTGCCAAATATTTTGACCCTTAACAGTTGCATTCTCGCGCAACTTCATCACATCAACAGGCTTATGCTCCGGCTCTTTAAGACAAAGGGTCGCTATCAGCCCTACAACCATAAACGACGCCATCACAAAATAAGCCACTTTCCAACTGGCATAATCCGCGATATAAAAAGCACCTGCTCCCGCCATCAATAAAGCAATCCGGTACCCCAGCACGTAGGTCGCTGCCATAGCGCCCTGATATTCAGGGCTTACAGATTCAATTCGATAAGCATCGATGACAACGTCCTGGGTAGCCGAACAGAATGCCACCCAGACAGATAACAGGGCAATCTGTTGCAATTGAGTATGTGAATCCGAACTTCCCATACCCATCAGACCGACAACAATCCCCAACTGCGCGAGCAACATCCAGCTACGTCTTTTCCCCATCCATTTAGTTAGCAATGGCAACGGCAGCCTGTCAATAACCGGAGCCCAGAAAACCTTTATTGAATAAGTAACCCCGACCCAGCTAAAAAAGCCTATAACTGATCGCTCCACACCCTCATCCCTTAACCAGGCTGATAATGTCGAAAAAACCAATAACAAAGGAAGACCCGCGGAAAAACCAAGAAAGATCATGCTCCGCACTCGCGGCTGAGCATATATTGAAAAGGTTGACCGCCATCTTTTATCGCTAGCCATTGGCCTTCCCTGAAAAACGCACAAATATCTCACCTAAAGCGCCTGCTTTTGATGCTACTGTATGCGAGCCCACTACATCCCTGTGGATTATGCCGAAGGCACAATCCCAAGAACATGAAAGACTCAGTCGTAACTGAAACAGCGATGTAACTGCGAACACCGCACAGAAAGTGCGGTGCATACTCAAATTATCAACCATTAACCAGATAATGAGTAAGAATACTGGCGGCATAACCAGCGGCAATTGCAGGCGTCCATTTTAAATGGCTGAAAAATGTATATTTATGGTCAGACTGCCCCATTAATGCCACACCTGCAGCCGAACCCACCGACAGCATTGAACCACCAACACCCGCTGTTAACGTCACTAATAACCACTGATATAAATCCATGTCCAGATTCATATTCAGCACGGCAAACATAACCGGAATGTTATCAACAACTGCCGAGATTACACCCACTAAGATATTCGCTGTTGTCGCACCTAAACCGTCATACATCGCACCGGACAGCAGCTCAAGATAGCCGATATAACCTAAACCACCGACCGCAAATACCACACCAAAGAAAAACAACAAGGTGTCCCATTCGGCATGACGTACTTTGTCGAAAATATCGAAATGGTCATCGCCTTCAACGCGAAAAACTGTCTTTAAACGATAGCCGTAAAGCATCAGCACAGAAAGACCGACCATCATGCCCATAAATGGTGGCAGATGCAGGGCTTGTTTAAAACTTACCGCTGTAACGATAGTCAACAAGAACAGCACACAAATTTGAATTGCGCCCGGCTTTAACTGCACCGCAACTTCATTAGAGACTTTAGGCTGCTCATCGGGCACTGCAAAATACATTATCCCTGCAGGTATCGCGTAATTCACAACTGATGGAATAAACAGCTTAAAGAAATCAAAGAACTCGGCATACTCAGCTTGCCACACCATTAGAGTTGTAATATCGCCAAATGGACAGAATGCACCACCCGCATTAGCTGCAACCACCAAATTAACCAAACCGATACTGATAAACTTTGGATTCTCCGCGCCCACGGCCATGACTACTGCGCCGACTAATAAAGCCGCCGTCAAGTTATCCGCCACCGCAGACAAGAAGAAGGTAATCACACCAGTAATCAAAAACAGCTTTCTATAGCCCAGCTGCTTCCTTACTAACCACGAACGCAAAGCTTCAAACACGTTACGTTCAGCCATTGAATTAATATAAGTCATCGCAACCAGCAGGAATAACATTAACTCCGCATATTCTTTCAAATTGTATTCGAAAGCCTCATGCATATCTTCGACGGAAACACCTGCCTGAGTTGCTAATACTGCAGCATTTGCCCAAATAATACCGGCAGCCAAAATAACCGGCTTAGATTTACTCAGATGAGTAAATTCTTCTGCCATAACGAAGCCATAGGCAATAATAAATATCAGAACCGTATAAATACCCCGCTCCGTTCCCGTCAAACCGAGACTTTCAAAACCGCCTGCCATCGCCATTTCAGGCAACAACAATAGAGACAACAAGACAAACAATGACCGAACCAAAATAACCCCCTTGCTTTTATTCAAAAAAAATAACCCAGACACCAAAAATTCAGCCGCCAATATTAGCACCATACAATAACCTTTGTCATTTTATGACCTACGGTATATGATTATTAGCCGTAATTACTCGCCTGGACAGACTTTAAGCGCTCATTTATGTATCAGTATAACGACACCGACCAGACACTCGTTGATCAACGGGTAGCCCAATTTAGAAGACAAACGGAAAGCTTTTTAAAAGGCGACATCTCAGACGACCAATTTCGCGCATTGCGCTTAATGAATGGCGTCTATATTCAAACTCACGCCCCGATGTTGAGAATTGCCGGCCCTTATGGCCTGCTTAACTCCAGACAGTTCCGTAAACTGGCCCATATTGCCCGTACCTACGATAAAAACTACTGCCATTTTACAACCCGGCAAAACGTCCAGTTTAACTGGCCTCAACTGGAAAAAATTCCCGATATTCTTGAAGAATTGGCCAGTGTTCAAATGCACGCCATTCAAACCAGCGGCAATTGCCTTAGGAATACCTCATCGGATCATTTGGCCGGTGTTTGTATTGATGAGATTGAAGATCCGCGTCCTTATTGCGAAATTATCCGCCAATGGACTACCCTGCATCCTGAGTTCGCCTACTTGCCGCGTAAATTCAAGATTGCTGTCAGCGGTGCCAAGCTTGATCGGGCAGCCACCCAATTTCATGATATCGGTCTGCATCTGGTTAACAATGATGCTGGAGAGGTCGGTTTCAGAGTGCTCGTTGGTGGTGGCTTGGGACGCACCCCGATCATAGGGCAAGTCATCAAGCCCTATCTGGAAAAGAAACATCTGTTGTCTTATCTGGAGGCCATACTGCGGATTTACAATCTGTTCGGACGTCGTGATAACAAATACAAGGCGCGTATTAAAATTCTGGTCAAAGAATCCGGCCTGGAGAAATTCTCCGAATTGGTTGAAAAAGAATGGCTGCTAATTCGGGATAACCTGGAACTAGACTCCAATTATATAACGACCATAAAGGCTCAATTTGCTCCACCTGCCTACGAGACAGATGCTGCACAAGATACCCGCTTTGCACAGCATCAACTCGAAAACCAGGCGTTTGCCACCTGGGTTAAATACAATACCGCCGATCACAAAGTACCCGGCTACCGCGCGGTATTCCTATCGCTAAAAGCGCCGGACTCACCTCCAGGCGACATCACGGATATGCAGCTTGACGCTGTTGCAGACTTGGCAGACCTTTACAGCTTTGGTGAAATCAGAAGTACACACCGACAAAACCTGATTTTTGCCGACGTTAAGCAGGCCGATCTATTCGTCCTGTGGCAACAGCTCGACATCCTGAAGCTGGCCACAGCCAATATCGGCACCGCAACCGATATGATTTGTTGTCCCGGCCTTGATTTTTGCTCGCTTGCCAATGCAGGATCTATCGGCATAGCCAAAGAAATCAATGCAGCGCTTGACGATCTGGACTACATTCACGATATAGGTGAGATAAAAATCAACATGTCTGGCTGCATGAATGGCTGCGCACACCAAAGCGTAGGACATATCGGGATACTGGGCGTTGATAAGAAAGGCGCCGAATGGTATCAACTGACCCTGGGCGGCTCCTCGGAAAACGAGGCCGCTATCGGCGAACGCCTTGGACCTGCCGTTGCCAAAGACCAAGTCACCCAAGCCATCACCACCATACTGGATGTCTATATCAAACATCGCCTGGATGACGAGTCCTTTCTGAACATGGTAAAACGCGTCGGCATCAACCCATTCAAAGAGCAAGTCTATGCAAATAATTAAAGACAAACAGATTGTTGACGACAGCTGGAGTTATGTTGCCGATGATGCTGAATTAAAAGACGGCGACATCAGCGTTTCACTCGCCCGCTGGAAAAAAGACAAACAACAATTGCTTAAGTCTACTAACAAGGTAGGCGTCAGAATCGGCCCCGCCGATTCGGTTGAAGACATCGCTGCTGATTTAAAAGACATCCCGTTAATCGAGCTGGATTTTCCCGCCTTTGCCGATGGCCGCATTTTTTCTCATGCCTGGCTGCTCAGAGGCCGTTACCACTATCAAGACGAAATCAGGGCAACCGGCCACTTCATGCCGGATCAGGTATTTTATTTATCGCGGGTCGGCGTTAATGCGTTTAGCCTTGAAAAAACCGAAGACTTGCCTGCCGCGCTATCTACTTTGAATGACTTTAGCGTCAATTATCAGAAATCGATCTGTTAATACGCAAGCAATGGAACAAGGCACATCACTTTCATGCGCCTTGTTCTACTTTCTATTCCAGCCAAAAACAAATACCTTGTTTTAACAATGTCCTCGGCGTGTCCCTTTGAGCGCAAAACTAGGCTTTGGACAAATAAACCAAAACCGACACATCGATAATCAACTAATTTAATCGAGCTTAGCTCTCATTGATTGTTTCATTTAGTATTTGATCTTCAATTACCTTACGAGTTCTGCCTGTACTGTCTTGCCAACTTTGAGGACCGCTACGACTTGCTCCTGCAACAATTACAGCCGCGAAAGTATTTATGACATTGAATCGTGATATAGCTGTTATAAATTCAAAGCATAAAAAACCTGGACTCCAGCAAACAAAGTTGTCTGCCAAAATCCGGGTTTTGATTAGCGCTATCAGCTAAAGCTTATTTACTCATAATACTGATGCCTTTTAGCAAGGTCAGCGCCTGATATAAAGGATAGTCCGCTTCTAGGCTGTCTTTGTCACTATCCAGCTTTTTATCCAGCGCCTCCTTATCCTTACCGTTTTGTAAATGATGCGACAAATCCGCTTCCTTGACCGGATTGAACTCGGATTTTTCCATTGCCTCCAGCTTGACTCGAGCCAAAGTGATATCCGGTTCAATACCTTCGGCCTGGATAGATCGCCCTGAAGGCGTATAGTATCTGGCCGTAGTCAATTTAACTGCCGAACCATTGCTGGTTGGTAATATAGTCTGTACCGAACCTTTACCGAACGATTTCTCGCCCATGATGACTGCACGCTTTTGATCCTGCAGAGCTCCGGCTACAATCTCAGAGGCTGATGCAGATCCGGCATTAATCAACACGACCATCGGCGCACCATCTATAAGATCACCCGGAGCGGCATTAAAGCGCATTTCCGAATTTTCAATACGGCCCTCGGTGTAAACAATGAGACCGCTCTTTATGAAGGCGTCACTAACCTCAACTGCCGCATTCAACACTCCGCCTGGATTGTTTCTTAAATCCAGCACCAAGCCTTTTAGATTGCCCGTATTTTCCTTTTTCAGTGAAGTTAGAGCTTCCTTAAGGCTTTCACCCGTTCCAGATTGAAAGCTACTAATACGTACATAGCCATAACCTTTTTCGAGCATTCGACTTTTTACACTTTTAACTTTTATGATGTCCCGAGTTATAGTGATTTTTAAAGGAGCGCCTTCCCCCTCACGAATCACCGTGAGTAAAATCTTACTACCTGGCTCGCCACGCATAAGCTTGACAGCATCACCCAAGGCCATGCCTTTTACCGGCTGATCATCAAGCCTGACAATCAGATCTCCAGTTTTAATGCCTGCTCTCTGCGCCGGGGTATCATCAATAGGGGAAACTACCTTAACAAGGCCGTTTTCCATGGTAACTTCGATACCTAAACCGCCGAATCGTCCTGTTGTGCCTTCTTTTAATTGTTCATATTCATCAGCAACCAAGTAAGCAGAATGGGGATCGAGTCCGCTTAACATACCGCGAATAGCATCTTCCAATAATTTTTTATCCGAAATGGGCTCGACATAATCCCGTTTAATTCGGCCAAAAATTTCCGTAAAGGCGCGCAATTCCTCATAAGGCAGGACCTCTGTATCCGGTACAGGCCCAACAGGCTCCTGCTCCGCAAAGACGCTAGCGCAGATGCCCATAAAAACACCCAACATAATCCCTAAGGACAAAATGAAAATATTTTTCTTTTTTAACATGTACCTTATAACTCCAAACGCTTGATTTCCAAAAATAGGCTCATACACTGCTAACTAACTTGATCCCCGATTACTTTCGGCACCACTCAAGCGGATCAACGGGCTTACCTTTGCTGCGTATTCCAAAATATAACCCAGAATGGCTACGACCACCACTTTGTCCAACAGAAGCAATGACCTCGCCAACATCCACCCATTCACCAACCTGTCGATATAAACTCTGATTAAACGCATAAAGAGTCATGAAGCCGTTACCGTGATCCATAATAATCAACAAACCATAACCGCGCAGCCAATCAGAAAACACCACTTTCCCTCTGGTAATGGCCCGAATCTCGGTTCCCTCACGGGCATCAATTAATACTCCATCCCAAATTGTCTGAGTGCTCTCTGCTCGAATACTACCGAACTTATTAGTCAATCGCCCCTTGACAGGCCAAGGCAGTTGTCCTTTAAGCGTAGAAAAATCGCCCTTAAGTTTAGAAAAGTTATCCCCGGAATTCGGCAAAATTTTGGCGGGTTCGGACGAAACCTCAACAGCTTGATACGCGTTTTTTGTTTGCTCAATCTCAACAGCAAGATCGCTGGTCGATCTCTGTAATGAAGATACCAGATTTTTCAGCTTATTCTCACTTTCTTTCAAGTGAATGATTTGTTGCTCATTTGAAGAAAAATCTTTTTTTAATTGCATTAATAACCCAGACCTTCGTTGCCTAACACGGTCTATGGCTATCTGCTCTGTTTTTTTACGCTCGAGATCTTTCTCTAAAAATTCAGTTTCAAGCTGTTGTTGCTTATTCAACCTTTCCAGATGCTGCATAGACTCCGAAATGACAGCCAGTTTCGTCAGACGAGCCTTATTAAGATAATCGTAATACACCAACATTCGACTGGATAATGCAGGATCTTGCTGATTAAGCAACAACTTCAACTTTTCCTTTTTCCCCATTGCATAAGCCGCTTTTATTTGCCCCGCCAATTCTTTATTTTGCCTAACGACTTCAGTCTTAGAATCATGCATTTCTTGCTGAATTTTATTCAAATTCTGGCGCTTTTGTTCAACCTGTTGTTGCAATGTCCTTAATAAAGCGGCTGTCCTTCCATAAAGCGTTTCAACTTCACCCAACTGCGTGTTTAACGTATTCTTTTGCAATTGAATACGCTGCCTATTTTCGCTCGCCGCTTCAATACCCGACTGAACTTGATTTAGTTCCTCGTTTGTTCTCGAGACTTCTGTATTGCCCTCACGGACAAATGCACTCAATAAAAAACAACAAATTAATCTCTTTCTCATCCACAGATTAAGCAATCTTGATAAGTGATCGACCCGTCATTTCAACAGGTTGCTCAAGCCCTAACATTGCCAGAATTGTTGGCGCTAAATCCGACAAACTACCGCCCGAGTCTAATGACTGATCACCACCGACATAAACCAAAGGTACTGGATTTATAGTATGAGCCGTGTACGGCTGCCCGCTATTTTTATCCACCATTTGT
Organism: Candidatus Methylobacter titanis; assembly: GCA_029946125.1. Lineage (GTDB taxonomy): Bacteria > Pseudomonadota > Gammaproteobacteria > Methylococcales > Methylomonadaceae > Methylobacter_A > Methylobacter_A titanis. Next base: position 8,463 of record JAQSDX010000004.1, on the reverse strand, counting down.
TCGATATTACCATGATCGGCAGTTATCAACATTTGCCCGTCCACCGATTTTAAAGCATCAACTACGCGTTGTAATGAAGCGTCGACCGCTTCCACAGCTAAAATTGCTGCATCAATTATGCCGGTATGCCCGACCATGTCGCAATTAGCATAGTTACAGATAATGACATCATATTTACCGCCAGTTATGGCATTGACCAAATTATCCGTAACCTCTGCCGCATTCATTTCCGGTTGCAAATCATAAGTTCTGACTTGGGGTGACGGCACCAATATCCGGTCTTCTCCTGGAAAAGCAGCGTCTATACCGCCATTAAGAAAAAACGTCACATGGGCATATTTTTCAGTTTCCGCCAATCGCAATTGAGTCATACCCAATTTGGAGAGATATTCGCCAAGACCATTTTTTATATCAGTGGGCGGATAAGCTACGTCATAATCAAAATCCTGCTGATATTCCGTTAACGTACAATAATAACCTGTGTGAGGCGCACGGTTTCTATCGAATGCGTCGAATGTTGTTGCTGTTAATGCCAGAGAAATCTCGCGGGCACGGTCAGCGCGAAAATTCATGAACACTACCGAGTCTTCAGGGTCAAGGGCGATCGACTGATGCTCGGCATCCAAAATAGCCGTCGGCAAAACGAATTCATCCGTTTCACCTCGGTCATAAGCTGCTGCCAAACCCTGTAGCGCAGAATCCGCACTAAACTCAGCCTCACCTTTTGCAATCAAGTCATAAGCCAGCTTTACCCGGTCCCAACGATTATCCCTGTCCATTGCGTAGAAACGCCCAACAATTGAGGCGATACGACCAACACCGAGCGCCGCAAATTTTGCCTGCAGTAATTCAAGAGATGCCATTGCGCTTTTGGGCGGAACATCCCGTCCGTCCAGAAAAGCATGCAAATAAATTTTATCGAGGCCCCGTTTGGCGGCTAACTCGACCATCGCTGCAATCTGTTCTTCATGACTATGTACACCGCCAGGCGATAACAATCCCATGATATGCAGGGCTTTATTTTTTTCTTTGGCAATATCCACGGCTCGACAAAGAACCGGATTAGAATAAAAACTACCGTCAATTATTGCGTCATTGACCTTAGAAAAGTCCTGAGGAACGTAACGACCCGTGCCTATATGAACATGTCCCACTTCTGAATTACCCATTTGTCCGCTAGGCAATCCTACGACGGTACCGGAACAACTGAGTAGAGTCATCGGGCAGTCTTTCTGCAACTGATCCCAACAAGGTGTGTTAGCCATTGCAATGGCATTATTTTCTTTGTCCAACGAGTAACCGAACCCGTCAAGGATCAGTAATACCACCGGTTTTGGCCGCTTAAACATGTTTATCTTTATCTCCCGATACTAAAAAAAATCTGCATCACCACTTCACATACAAAATAAATCACTTTGTACACCATTTGATTCTTCATTACCCAAAATGGTCGTAGTGATGTATTATTTTGCCAGATTCACTGGTTTTTTGTATTTTGGCAACATGCCAGCTGCCCAATCAAGTAGGCATTATATTAATACACGTTGTGTATAGTTGTGTATAAATAATTCTTCACGGGTTGTTTTTAATCAAATTCAACAAACTAGAAGCATTAAGCAGACCAATGAAAATTAAACACCCGTACACAAGCACAGATGATGCCAATATAGCTATAGCGGCTCACTGCTTAAAAGCAATGTCACACCCATTGCGCTTAAAAATATTGTGCATTCTGGGCAATGATGCCATCTGTGTACAACAAATTGTCGAACAGGTTGGTACCAGCCAGAGCAACATTTCCCAGCATCTGGCCATACTCAGAAAAAAAAACATTCTCGGCTCTAAAAAAAAGGCCAACCGTGTTTATTACTTTATTGACGATGCCCGGATGCTGCTGCTGATTAAAATGATGCAGGATGTTTTTTGCTCCAACAACTAATTTATTTTTCTCCATTCACTTAACTTAACTTAACAAATCTATCCATGGACCGTTATCTAGAATTCATTTTAAATCACTACATATTATCTCTCGCTTTGGCAGTCGTTACTTATCTACTCATCCAGGAATTATTCGATACCGCATTCAAAAAATTTGGTGCCGTATCGCCATTACTAGCTGTTGCCAAAATGAACGACACCGATACCCTTGTTATCGACGTACGCGAACCGGAAGAGTTTCTTAAAGGTCATATTGAAAACTCGATCAACACCCCACTGGGTAACTTATCCACCCATCTGCCAAAATTGGACATTCACAAAAATAAACCCGTCCTTATTGCCTGCCAAACCGGAACGCGCTCTGCCTCAGCCGGAAAAATATTGACTAAAGCAGGATTCGAGCAGGTTTTCGTTATTACCGGCGGCATGCAAGCCTGGGAAAAGGACTACAAATTACCCATCAAATCAACGGGCAAGCACAAAAGCTAAATCAGTGTTCCGAGTAGCCCTCACATTCATTAATCCCTAACCTTAGAAGTTCATCATGAGCGAAAAAAACAACGAAGTAGAAAAACAATTTTCTATCCAGAAAATTTATACTAAAGACATGTCTTTTGAAACCCCCAACTCGCCCAAAGTCTTTACCGAAAAATGGGAACCTGCGGTCGACTTTAATCTGGGCACCCATGTTTTGCCCTTAGAAAATTCAATGTACGAAGTTGCCCTCACAGTGACCATCACCGTAAAAAATGGCGACGCAACAGCCTATCTTGTTGAAGTCAATCAGGCAGGTATTTTTTCTTTAAGCGGTTTTACCGATGCAGAAATGGGGCCGATGATTGGCAGTTTTTGTCCCAATATTTTGTTTCCCTACGCAAGAGAAACTATTTCCGACCTCGTCACCAAAGGCGGCTTTCCGCAAATGCTTTTAGCCCCAGTAAACTTTGATGCCTTATACTCACAACAATTGCAACAAGCGCCCGGCTCTGACGCTATCAATTAAACTGTCCTGAGCATGTCGAAAAATTCGCTTGATGAATAAAAAAATAGCCGTTCTGGGTTCAGGTTCATGGGGAACTGCTCTGGCAATTCTGGCAGCTAGAAATGATTGCCGGACGCTGTTATGGGGTCATAATCCGGAACACATAGTCTTGCTTGCACAAGATCGCCAAAACCAACGTTACTTACCCGGCTTGGTTTTCCCTGAAAACCTCAGCGTCACGTCAGACTTGGCTGAGGCTGCCGCTTTTTCCAGCCTAATACTGGTTTCCGTACCCAGTCACGCCTTTAAAGATACCTTGCTTAAACTCAAGGCGCATTTAACTAATGACGTACAAATAGCCTGGGCAACCAAAGGCTTTAATCCTGATGATGGCTGTCTGCTACACGAAGTCGTCGCCGACATTTTTTCTGCACAAACCCCGGCGGCCTTGCTTTCAGGCCCCAGTTTTGCAAAAGAAGTAGCGGCAGATCTACCAACCGCCATCACTATTGCATCGTCCCAACCGGATTTTGCCAACCATTTAGCCGACATCCTTCATAGTGAGCGCTTTCGAACCTATACCAACTCAGATTTGATTGGCGTAGAAGTCGGCGGCGCAGTAAAAAACGTCATGGCGATAGCCGCCGGTATTGCCGACGGTCTCGGCTTTGGTGCCAACACCCGAGCGGCGTTAATTACCCGTGGGCTAAACGAAATCATTCGTCTGGGCGTTAAACTGGGGGGTAAACAGGAAACCTTTATGGGTTTGGCAGGCCTGGGCGATCTGATTCTAACCTGTACCGACAACCAATCCAGAAACCGACGTTTTGGTTTGGCTTTGGGACAAGGCAAAAACACCCTAGCCGCTGCACAGGAAATCGGCCAGGAAATAGAAGGCATTTCAGCCGCAAAAGAAACCTATTTACTCGCTAAAAAATACGGCGTAGACATGCCTATTACCGAACAAACCTACAAGGTTTTATATGAAGGTTTAGCCCCGCTGGCGGCTGTGCAAAATTTATTGGCCCGCGAACAAAAAGCCGAGTCGTAGCAACGCCGATGACACAACTGTATACAGGCGAAGGGTCACCACGCCATTAAGGCATGATTGATTGTGGTGGCGACTAAAGTCGCCACCACATCAGCCATTATTTTATCGCCGCCCCCGCAAAACCCAACTGCCGCCAAGCCTCGTACAGCACAATAGAAACGGTATTGGACAAATTCAAACTCCGGCTTTCCGCCTGCATCGGCAAATATAAACAGCGCTCGACACCCAAATCCGCCAACACATCAGCAGGCAAGCCGCGCGTTTCGGGACCGAACAACAAAGCATCCTCCGCTTGAAAACTGACCTCACTGTATATTTTCGTACCTTTGGTCGTCAGTGCAAAAATCCGCCCCGGCTTAACCCTATCGACAAATTCAGCCAATGAATCGTGCTCTTTAACCGCCACCCATTCATGGTAATCCAGGCCTGCCCTGCGCAATTTTTTGTCGTCCAAGTCAAAACCCAAGGGCTTGATCAAATGCAACTGCACGCCGGTATTTGCGCAAAGCCGGATAATATTGCCAGTGTTAGCGGGAATTTCCGGCTCAAACAAAACGATATGAAACACGCTTAAAACGGGTTATCAATATTGACCGGCTTCAGCTTCCAGATCTCATCGTTGTATTCGGTGATGGTTCTGTCGGTAGAAAATTTACCGCTATTGGCGCAGTTTACAATGCTCATTTTGGTCCAGTTTTCCTGATCCTGATAAGCCGCTTCTACCCGTTTTTGTGCATCGATGAAACTGCGGAAATCCGCTGCCGTCATCCAGGGATCATGCGGGCTTTTTATCGACGCCAATATATCGTCGAAAAGCCCCGGTTCGAATTGATTAAAATGCCCGCATTCAAGCAGTTTAATGACTCTTTGCAAATCCTCATCCTGATTGATGATCGCAACAGGATCATAGTGCTGACTCATGGCTTCAACCTGCTCTTCGGTCAAGCCGAACAGAAAGAAATTATCGTCCCCGACTTCTTCGAGAATTTCAATATTGGCACCATCCAGGGTGCCAATAGTCAATGCGCCGTTCATCATAAACTTCATATTGCCGGTGCCCGACGCTTCCTTGCCGGCCGTTGAAATTTGCTCGGAAAGATCCGCACCCGGACAGATTTTTTCCATCGCGGAAACCCGGTAATTAGGCAGGAAAACCAACTTTAATCTTTTGCCCACATCAGGATCGGCATTAACGACAGTCGAAACATTATTGATCAGCTTGATGATCTTTTTCGCCATATAATAGCCCGGCGCAGCTTTGCCGCCTATCAATACGCAACGGTCCGTCCAGTTCGACGTATCGCCGCGCTTAATACGGTCATACAGATGAATCACATGCAACACATTCAACAATTGCCGTTTATATTCATGAACGCGCTTAACCTGCACATCAAAAATAGCGTCCACATTAAAATCGACATCATGCTCAAGCTTCTTGAAATCAATCAATTTTTGCTTTGCGCTTTGCTTGATTTCACGCCAGCGCTTGCGAAATTCCTTGTCTTCGGCAAAAGGTTCAAGCTTCTTTAATAAAGATAACTCGGTCAGCCAGCCATCGCCTATGGTCGCCGTAATCAGCTCGGCCAGTTCGGGATTGCACGCTGCCAGCCAACGACGTGGAGTAACACCATTGGTTTTATTATTGAATTTTTCCGGCCAAAATTCATAAAAATCCCGGAACAAACCTTGCTGCAATAATTTCGAATGCAACGCGGCAACGCCATTAACCGAATAGCTGCCGACGATAGCCAGATAGGCCATTCTGACGTGTTGCTCGCCGCCTTCTTCAATAATAGACATACGCGCTAAACGCTCGATATCGCCGGGCCAATGTGCAGAGACTTCGGCCATAAAATGGGCGTTAATATCGAAGATGATCTCCATTAGCCTCGGCAACATCTGCTTGAACAGGTTAACCGACCACCTTTCAAGCGCCTCAGGCAACAAGGTGTGATTGGTATAGGCCATGGTTTTACGGGTAATAGCCCAGGCATCATTCCAGGTTAAACCATGGACATCCAACAGCAGGCGCATTAATTCGGCAACCGCTATGCTCGGATGAGTGTCGTTTAATTGAAAAGTATTTTTTGCCGCAAACTCCGAAAAATGACTGCCGTGACGACCCACCCAGGTAGCGATCACATCCTGCAAACTGGCAGAAGCCAGCAGATATTGCTGGCGCAAGCGTAATGCCTTACCGTTTTCGTTGGCGTCATTCGGGTACAGCACCATCGTTATATTTTCGGCGGTATTTTTTGCCGCGACCGATTCTGCGTAATCACCGGCATTAAACTCCTGCAGATTGAACTCTTCAGTCGCCGTGGCTTTCCATAAACGCAAGGTGTTTACCGTGCCGTTCTGGTAGCCGGGAATCGGCGTATCGTAAGGAACCGCATGGATATCTTGCGTATCGACCCAACTGGTTCGCTTATTGCCGAACTCATCAATATGGGTCTCGGTACGCCCGCCAAATTTAATCCTGAAAGTGTATTCGGGACGTTCAATTTCCCAGACATTACCGTTACGCAGCCAATGATCCGGTTTTTCAATCTGCTCGCCATTCACTATATCCTGCGAAAACATCCCGTATTCATAACGCAAACCGTAGCCAGTCACCGGCAACTTCAAGGTTGCGCAACTATCGATAAAACAGGCGGCCAAACGACCCAAACCGCCATTGCCTAAACCGGCATCCGGTTCGCTTTCAGCCAACTCTTCAATCTCTAGGCCCAAATCATACATGGCCTGTTCCACTGCCTCGGTAATGCCCAGATTCAGCATCGCATTACTTAAAGTACGGCCCATTAAAAATTCCATCGACAGGTAATAGGCCCGCTTGCAATCCGTATCTTTGTAAGTATTATAAGTTCTTTTCCAGCGCTCTATGAGCCGATCGCTGATAGCCATCGACAACGCTTCATAAGCATAATGCGGCGATCTACAGTTTTCATCACGTCCCAGACGGTGACTATAATAACGTTTGAAATCGGTAACAAAGTCTTGCTCAGACATGCCCAAATCAGGAAGTATGGTAATTGTGGATTTTGGTTTACTGGTTTTAAAGCATCTATACGGCATATTTTTTCCACTACAAAGTTAACATTAGGTTGATAATAACTATTTTTGTTATTTAGCCAAAGATATTCTTTTGTCTGTTGTCCCCTTACTTTGTGCCAAACACTAAAAACGCTATCGCAGGGCTTTTTCCCAGCGGCTTACCAGTGCGGCGGCTATGCTGTTGCCGAACACGTTGGTTGCGCTACGGCCCATATCCAGAACCTGATCGACGGCCAGCAGCAACAGTAAACCGGCCTCGGGGATATGGAACATCGACAGCGTGGCCGCAATGACGATTAGCGAAGCTCTGGGGACGCCAGCCACGCCCTTGCTGGTGAACAGCAGCGTCAGCAGCATGATCAGCTGATCGCCCAGCGCCATGTCGATGCCGTAGGCCTGGGCGATAAACAGCACCGCAAAGGTCATGTACATCATGCTGCCGTCGAGATTGAACGAATAACCCAAGGGCAGCACCAAGCCGCAGACTTTCTCGTCGCAACCGAAGCGTTCGAGTTGCTGTAACAGTTTCGGGTAAGCGCTCTCGCTGCTGGCGGTGCCGAAAGCCAGCAGCATCGGTTCGCGGATATGACGAATCAGGGACAGGATTCTGTGTCCCAAAAATAGGAAGCCGACGCAGCCCAGCGCAGCGCACAGCAGCAACAAGCCTAAATAAAACTCGCCGATAAATTGGCCGTAAGACAACAACACACCGATGCCGTTTTGCGCGATGACCGAGGCCACCGCCGAAAATACCGCAACCGGCGCGGTGTGCATCACGTAACCGGTGACTTTCAACATGATGTGCGTTAACGAATCGAGCAACTTGACGGTCGGGTGAGCCAATTCGCCCAGCGAGGCGCAGGCCACGCCAAAGAACATCGAAAACACCACGATCTGCAAAATTTCGTTGGCCGCCATGGCTTCGATGATGCTTTTCGGAAACATATGCGAGACAAAATTGCTCAGTGTCGGCGCAGTCTCCGGCAATCCGGTCTTGGCTCCCACCTCAGGCAGCGCCATATGCAAAGAACTGCCCGGTTCAAACACATTCACCAGCAGCATGCCCAGCAACAAGCTGAAAATCGAAGCCGAGAAAAACCACAGCATCGCTTTGATGCCGACCCGCCCGACGGTCTGAATGTCGCCCATTTTGGCCATGCCCACCACCAGCGTGGAGAAAACCAGCGGCGCGATGATCATCTTGACCAGTCGCAGGAAAATATCCGTCAGTGCGGCGAAAATCCCGATTACCGGTTTCAGGGCTCCAGTTTCGCCCAGCGTCAGGTTAAGCAGCTCACCAACGATGATGCCGAGCACCAGCGCTATAGCGACATAAAGTGTCTGGCGGTTGGGTTGCCGGGTGTGAGTCGTCATAAGCATGCCTTGTTAAAAATAAAATATCACTACGTAGGAGCGGGCCATGCCCGCGACAAAT